>NZ_AVOG02000012.1:0-474590 GCF_000465875.3 Alcaligenes sp. EGD-AK7
AATTCTCCGGTGAACGCCGTGAGCGTCCCGCATTCAACCGTGACCGTGACAGCCGTCCCCAATCGGGCGAACGTCGTGAGTTCTCCGGTGAGCGCCGCGAACGTCCTGCATTCAACCGTGACCGTGACAGCCGTCCGCAATCGGGCGAACGTCGTGAGTTCTCCGATGAGCGTCGTGAACGCCCTGCATTCAATCGTGACCGCGACAGCCGCCCTCAAACAGGCGAGCGCCGCAATTTCTCGGGTGAACGCCGCGAGCGTCCCGCCTTCAAGGGCGACAAGGAATCTTCGGAGCGTACCCCTGCCGGCAAAATGCCCAGCAAGCTGTTTAGCCCGGCCGGTGACTCCGATGCCTTTCCTCAATATGTCTCGCCTATTCAGCGTGTAGACAGCCCCCAGGCCCCCAAGCCCGGTCAGCGCCTGCCCGATAGCAATATCGAGCAAAACGAGCGCGTCCAGGTCAAGGCTCTGCAAGGGGAACGCTACCGTCTGTTTGCTCCCTGCCCACAAGGGCTGGAAGAAGCGCTGTCGCTGGAACTGCAAGCACTAGGTTACGAGAACGTCCAAACCGGCCGTGCGGGCTGCCATTTTGATGCGGACTGGATCGGTGTCATGCGTGCCAACCTGTCCTCGCGACTGGCGACACGCATTTTGCTGGAAGTCTCGCACGCTCCTGTCACCAACGAAGAGGACATTCTGGCCCTGGCTCGGGTGACTCCCTGGGAACGCTGGTTTGGCCCCGAGCAGACACTGCGTGTCGACACCTCGGCCATACGCAGCCCCATGCAAAGCTTGCAGTACTGCAATCTGCGCGCCAAAGACGGGATTTGTGACCGCCTGCGTGATCTGGAAGGCGCACGTCCTTCCATCGATACCGTACGCCCGGATGCCAAGGTGCATTTGTTCCTGGACGAGACCAGTGCCACCTTCTACCTGGATACCAGTGGCGAGTCTCTGTTCAAGCGCGGCTGGCGTCACGACAAGGGCGATGCGCCTTTGCGTGAAAACCTGGCAGCGGGCCTGCTGGCCCTGTCTGGCTGGGACCCCAGCAAGCCTTTGATCGACCCCTTCTGCGGTAGTGGCACGATTCTGATCGAAGCCGCCTGGATGGCTTTGGGAGCGCCTCCCGGCATCTGGCGCCCCTTCCACTTCGAGCGTCTGCGCTGCCACGACCAGCGCTTGTGGCGTGACATCAAGGACGAAGCGCGCTCCATGATCGCTCCTCGTCTGGATACTCCATTGATTGGCTACGACATCAACCCCACCGTTCTGGATGCAGCCCGTTCCAACCTGGAACGCTCGCACCTGACGCTGGAGACGATTCGCTTCGAGCAAGGCGATGCCCTGAAGATTCGTCCCGAAACGGAAGCCGGCTGGATTGTCACCAATCCTCCTTACGGCGAGCGCCTGGAACATCAGGACGAGGATTTCTGGCCCAACTGGGCCAGCAACCTCAAGCAAAACTTCGCCAACTGGAGCGTGAACATGATCAGCAGCGACCTGGAGCTGCCACGTCATATGCGCCTCAAGCCCAAGCGTCGTTACCCGCTGTACAACGGTGCTCTGGATTGCCGTCTGTTCTGCTTTGACATGGTTCCGGCCAGTTATCGCAATAACGAGACAGCCTCGGACGCCAGCGAAGACTCAGCCAGCGCCGAATAAGCGTCAAGCCGTCTTGCACAAGGCGACAAGGGCCAAGTCCATGAAAATGGCTTGGCCCTTGTTTATTGGGACAAGCCCCCCATATCTTGATTACTTTTCTACCCTTCTGGGGCCCGCCCGACTCCATGCCTTCTGTTCCAGCCTTGAACTGGCAGCATTCCGTTAGGCAGCGATATACGCGATAATGGCAGTCTTCCCTGCCTCAAGACGCACCATGACACCCACTTTCACTACTCCTGGCCGCTGGCGACGCTTTGCCTGCATGATGTATGAATCCATCCTGCTGTTTGGCGTTATTTTCACCACCGGCTATCTGTTTGATACCTTGACCCAAAGCCGTAGCGGCCTGGATCTGCGTCATGTGCGTCAGGTCGTTCTATTTATTGCGCTGGGGATTTATTTCGTGCTGTGCTGGCGCAAAGTGGGACAGACCCTGCCCATGAAAACCTGGCATATGCGACTGGTAGACGAGCAAGGTCAGATTCCTGCCCTGCGTACCCTGCTGCTGCGTTATATTCTGCTATGGCCCCTGCCCTTGCTGGGAGCTTTGCTGGTTCAGCTTCTGTCTGGCTACACAGGCTATGCGTCCACGGACCTGCTTATCGTGTTTACGCCTTTTCTGAACTTCATCTGGACCTGGTTCGACAAAGACCAGCAGTTCCTGCACGACCGTCTTAGCAAGACTCGCCTGATCGATGCGCGCCCTACCCGTGTTACTTCGGCAGCCACCTGAGCAGGCAGGCTGCCTCTTCATTTTTTAGTAGTACAGCAAAGTCATGACTGACATTTTAAAAAAATACTTGTTCGCCGACCAAAGCACACGAGCCCAGATTGTTCATCTTGAGCAAGCCTGGCAAATGGGTCTGGAACACCAGCACTATCCTGCCTGCATCCGCGACTTGCTGGGCGAGCTGGTAGCCGCTTCGGTACTGCTGGCGGGCAACCTCAAGTTTGACGGCTCCCTGATTTTGCAAATCCAGGGCGACGGCCCGATCGCCTTGCTGGTGGTGGAATGCACGTCCGACATGGACATACGCGCAACGGTGTCGCTGCGTGAGAACCATCCCGTGCCCCAAACCGGCACCTTGCAAACCCTGCTCAACCCCCAAGGCCAAGGCCGCTTCACCGTAGTACTGGCCCCGCGTCAAAGCAGCAAGGATTTCCGCCCCTACCAAGGCGTGGTGCCTCTGGAAGGCGAGACCGTTGCCGAGGTTCTGCAAACCTATATGCGCACCTCCGAGCAGTTGGATACCCACCTGTGGCTGGCCGCCGACGAAAACCGTTGTGCAGGGCTGTTGCTGCAACGTATCCCGCCCCAAGGCGGCCACAGCCTGGCGCAAAATCTGGACACCTGGGAACGCGCCCTGGCGCTGGGCTCCACCGTCCAGACACAAGAATTGCTGCAACTCGATAGCGACACCTTGATTCATCGCCTGTTCTGGGAAGAAGACCTGCAAGTCTTTGAACCTCAGTCCGTGCGCTGGCATTGCCCCTGTTCCCGTCAACGCGTCAGCAATATGCTGCGCATGCTGGGCCGGGCAGAAATCGAGCAAATGCTGGCAGAACAAGACACCATCAATGTGTCCTGCAACTTCTGCGGCAAGCCCTATCAGTACGATGCAATTGACTGCGCGTCCCTGTTTGTCGACAAGGGCGATACCCAGCCTGGTGACGATACCCTGCACTAAGCAGAAACCGCTACGAAGGACTACACCCGCACAAGTCCTTCTACCAAGCTAAAAGACACTCAGCCATGATGGCAACATCATGGCTGATTCTTTTTCCTCACCCCATCCTCAATCTGGTTTGGCTGGCGCTCACATCATGGGAGCCCTGCTTGCAATCATCCTGCTGAGCTGGCTGGTGCTGGACGTGCTGACGCTGTACTCCTTGCGCGTACGCCTGCAGCATGGCCTGTTGCAGGCGGCTCGCCAGGCCAGTGTGCAGCATGCCCGGCCTGAAACCATTGCCCTGGCATTCAGCCAAACCCTGGCTGCTGCCAAAGTGCCACTGCACGATCAATGGCAGATCCAGATTCTGTCGCCCTCACCACAGGCTTTTATGCTGCATGGCAGGCCTTCCCGGCTTCATGAGGGGCGTACAAGCATTACCCAGGGCTGGCAGGCACAACAAGCGGATCAAGCCAGCCACGGCGGCCCCAGCATCTACCAGGCCAACACATTGCACTTGTACCTGCTCTATGCCCATAAGCCGGGCCCTCTTTCCTTGCTTCGCCTGCTACCCAAGCTTGCTGCCAGCATGCCTGGCCCTTCAGGTTCGGCAGCGGTCTGGCTACGCCTGGAAATCAGACACCCTATGCAGTCCGATGCCGTGCAGTGGGATGACTTGGCTGACGGTCGGGTCGTCTATGCCCAGCAGACTGAAAACGAGCTTGCCTTGCCAGTTTCCCAAACAGGCTGGTCAGCAGATATAGAGCCAGCGGAAATACCATCAACGGACGGGAGTGCTCGTCTTCCCTCATGGAGTGACTCTATTCAAGGGCCTGGTGCTAGCGCCTCCTCTCCAGAACCAGCCGTACCCACCCCAGACTCAGGAGGAGCTGAATCCCCGCCCCCAAACCCTGCCTGCTACTAACTGCCGCGCTATTCGGGGCGGCTTCAGGAGTCGGCAGCATAGGACGCTATAAACGCATTCCTGCCACAAGTGGTAGACAGAGTTACAGCCTCTTGTGGCCGTAGTCGGGGCAGTGAAGGGAACAAGGAGAAGGAAAGCACGGATAAGGCCGTCACAAAACCAACAAAGCCAAAGGAACTCGATAGCTACTCTGCCACCACTCCGACCCTGAAATGCCTGCGACTTATAACCAAGCCCGATCCAGGCCCACATACCAAGGGCGCAACAAAGCCCGGATCAACGATCCAAACATAAGGTAGAAGAGTAATCAGAAATGAACTGGCCGATCGGCAGTTCCAGCAGCGCCTTGCGCGCTACTTCTTAACGTGGGCTGCTTGTCGTAGCAGCCGAACCACCGGGAGGCACAATCTGCACGAAGATCTCGCCTTCACGCATCATGCCAAACTCGCTACGGGCGCGCTCTTCAACTGCGTGTGTACCCGAGCGTAAATCCTGAACCTCGGCCAGCAAGGCGTTATTACGCGCCGTCAGGGCTTCATTGGTTTCTTTTTGCGCAACCAGCCTGGTCTGCATTTGCCGTACATCCAGCCAACCGCCTTTGCCCCACCATAAAGCGTAATGGGTTACCAGGGTCAGGCACAGCAGAAGCAGGACGATAAGGCGCATGGCGATATAAGAACCGGGTCTTCCGACCCGGTTCATCAGACAGAATTAGCGCAGATTATAGAACGCTTCGCGACCTGGGAAGGTAGCAACTTCTGCCAATTCTTCTTCAATACGCAACAACTGGTTGTACTTGGACATGCGATCGGAACGGGACAGGGAGCCTGTTTTGATCTGCATGGCGTTCGTTGCCACAGCGATGTCCGCAATCGTGGAGTCTTCGGTTTCACCCGAACGGTGCGAAATCACGGCGGTGTAACCAGCGCGCTTGGCCATTTCGATGGCAGCAAAGGTTTCGGTCAGGGTGCCGATCTGGTTGATCTTGATCAGAATGGAGTTGCCGATACCCAGCTCGATGCCCTTCTTCAGGATCTTGGTGTTGGTTACAAACAAATCGTCACCAACCAACTGGATCTTGTCGCCCAGTTGCTGGCTCAGAATGCGCCAGCCATCCCAATCGTCTTCGGCCATACCATCTTCAATGGAGATGATGGGGTACTTGTCGCACCAGTTGGCCAACAGATTGGCAAAGTCTTGCGAGCTCAGGGACACGCCGCCTTCGCCGGCCAGGTGGTATTTGCCGTCGCGGTAGAACTCGGAAGCGGCGCAGTCCAGGGCCAGAGCGATCTGGGTGCCGGGTTCGTAGCCAGCTTGTTCGATAGCGCGCAGGATCAGTTCGATAGCGGCTTCGTGGTTGGCCACGTTAGGAGCAAAACCACCCTCATCGCCCACAGCGGTGGACATGCCTTGATCGTGGATCAGGCCTTTCAGGGTGTGGAATACTTCTGCACCCATGCGCAGCGATTCGCGGAAGCTCTTGGCACCCACGGGCATGATCATGAATTCTTGCAGATCCAGGGTGTTGTTGGCGTGTGCACCACCGTTGATGACGTTCATCATTGGCACGGGCATGGCCATGGCACCACTGCCACCGAAGTAGCGGTACAGGGACAGACCCGAATCATCAGCAGCGGCACGGGCCACAGCCATACTGGCAGCCAGCATGGCGTTAGCGCCCAAGCGGCTCTTGTCTTCGGTGCCGTCCAGCTCGATCAGGGTACGATCGATAAAGGTTTGTTCTTGAGCATCCAAGCCCATCAAGGCTTCGGAGATTTCTGTGTTCAGGTTCTCGACAGCGCGCAAAACACCTTTGCCCAGGTAACGGCTCTTGTCACCATCACGCAGCTCCAACGCTTCGCGAGCGCCAGTGGATGCACCAGATGGAACGGAGGCACGCCCCATAGCGCCCGATTCGAGCAATACATCACACTCCACCGTTGGATTACCACGGGAGTCCAGAATCTCGCGGCCAATAATATCTACGATTGCACTCATGATTTTGACAGTCCTGCCTGAAGTAGCATTAAGCTAGATAAGTTAAACAATCCTGCTGCCGGGCATATCGCCGTAAGCCGATGTGAAAATCAGCTTGAAAAGGCGCCTAGCCTGGAAGTTGAAAAGATCAGCAAGCGCGACAGCTATAGTGCAATCAGCGCCCCCTGCCCTCCTGCTAAAACAGGATTGTACCTGCCCATGACACAGCCGTGCCATGTCTGGTCCCGAAAGCTGGAAAAAAGCCTGGATTCAAGACCCTGCCTTCATCCGGATCGAAACCGGCACGTGTTTATTATCACCAGAAATTCCGAGACTAGGCGGCGTCTCTGTAAATACAAAAAGTACCGATACGTCTCAAAGTAAATCTTTGTCGGCCGCTTTCAACAAGGCGCTTTCCCAGTTGCCCAGCAAGGTGATCAACTGATTCAGATCCTGATCAGAGAAGTCTTGCAGCATGGCTTCCACCAGACGACGACGCCGGGGCAAGGTGGCTTCCACCAGCTCGCGGCCAGCGGGGCTTAGACGCACATTGGTCAGCCGGTTGTCCTGCTCATCCGTGAAACGCTCGATCAGCCCCAGGGACTCGATGCTTTTAAGCTGCCGTGTCACCGCAGCCGGATCAATGCGCAGCAGACGCACCAACTGCTTTTGAGACAGACTGCCCTCTTCCTGGTACAAGGAAATCAGGATACGCCAGCGTGGCAAGGGCATCCCCAACTGCTGATCAAATGCCGCCATCAGGCTGCGATACGTGCGCCCCAGCTGCTGAGCCGCTTGAAGTTGCGGAAATTCATTCATCATGTTCAAGACTGTTCTTGACGATTAAATCGTATCGGTGGCACTTTGCGTACCCAATAAAAACACCAGACTATCAGCAGCAAGGTCACGGCCATCCCCATATTGACGGCATGTGCCAGGGCGTCGCGGGCCAAGCCCAGATACACCAGCCCTTCCTGCCCGGCCTGCTCCAGAAACTGCGTCTGCTGACTCGCGCTCATCAGAACTTGCGGATCTTGCAGGGAGTTGACCAGGCTTGTGGGCAAAGCCGCCAATTGCGTGCGGATGGCCTCCCCATACTGGTAATTGATCAGGGTTCCAACCACAGCAGTACCCAACATGCCACCCACCATGCGCATGGACTGTAGCATGGCCGTGGCGATGCCCAGCATGGAGCGTTCCACAATTTCCTGCGCAAATACCGTCAGATTGGGCATGATGCAACCGACCCCAGTGCCGGCAATAGTGGCATAGATCACAAAATGCCAGTGCGGATCGGTTTTCTTGATGAACACCATACCCAGGCAGGCGATGGTCAACAGCACCAGACCCAGATACAGCATCAAGGTAGGACGACGCAGGCGCGTAATCGTACGGCCATTAATGATACTGCCCACCGTAATGAACACGACCAAGGGCGTGATCAACAAACCGGCGGTTTGTGGTCGCAGGCCATACCCCCCTTGCAACAACAAGGGCGCATAGAACAAGAGACCAAACAGAATAAAGCCCAAGCCCGCAGACAAAACCAGCAAAGAGAATTGGGCTGGGCTACTGAACAAGACCAGGGGCAGCAAAGGTTCTGCCACCCGTCGCTCCCAGGTCACCAGCAGAACAAAAGCAGCCACACTGCACAGGCCAAGCAAAACCATCAAATAGCTGCCCCCATATTGCGGCAGCAACTCTACCAGCAACTGGATACAGGCCAAACCGACCATCAACAAGAAAGCACCCAAGTAATCCATGCGGACCTGGGTTTGACGAAAATGACGGATCTGCGGCAAATAGCGATAGACAAAATACAGGCTTAACAAACCCACGGGCAGATTCACATAAAACACGGAGCGCCAGCCATAGTGCTCGGTCAGAATTCCGCCCAGAAAGGGCCCTATCCCGTTCGCAATCCCAAAGGAAGCGCTCAGCATGACTTGCCAGCGTAAACGCACACGGGGGTCAGGAAACAGATCAGGCACACAGGCAAATGCGGTCCCCACCAGCATGCCCCCCGCAATCCCTTGCAAGGCACGTGCCAGTACCAGCTGCAACATGCTTTGTGCCATGCCGCAGAGCACGGAAGCCAGGGTAAACAAAACGATGGACACCAGCACAAAGCGGCGGCGCCCATAAAAATCTCCCAGACGGCCAAAGATAGGCACGGTAATCACTGAAGTCAGCAAATACGCCGTTGCCACCCAGGCATACAGTTCAAAACCATGCAGCTCGGAGACAATGGTGGGCAAGGCTGTCCCGACCACGGTCTGATCAATTGCCACCAACATCACCACAAAGCACAGCCCCATCATCGCCAGTATGGACTCTGTGACTGACAAGACCCGCCCCGGCGTCTTTTGTGCTGTTTCCGATACGTTTACCATTTCCATTGACCATGCAACTATTGCCTAGTCAACAATTTTACGAGAGTGATAAAAACCTGACAAGCGCTGTCTGAATCAACCCATATCCCGGCATCCCGGTACACAATAGCGACCATCCGGAAAGCACCGCTTTCCAAGCACATCCCCCCCCACAGGAAAACAGTATGAATATCATGATTGTCGGTGCCAGCATGGGGCTGGGACGCGCCTTGATGGACGGCCTGGCCCAAGACGGCAACACGCTTTATGGCGTGGCTCGCCGGACACCCGCGCCATCGGCCAGCCCGCTCAGTCCCGATCCCGGCATCAATCAACACTGGATCAGTGCCGACTTGTCCCAGCCTGACGCCGCCAGCCAATTAGCAGCCGCCTGCCCGCAATCACTGGACGTGCTGATTTATAACCTTGGGATTTGGGAAGACACTGCCTTCAGTGAGGATTACGATTTTCTGTCGCAAAACGATCAGGCCATCCGTCGTCTGATCGATGTGAATCTGACTGGAGCCTTATTGGCCATACGTCATCTGCTGCCTCATTTACTGCGCAGCAAACAGCCCCGCCTGATTCTGACTGGTTCCACCTCGGGTCTGCGTCAAAGCGGTCGCCCAGAAGTTGCCTTCGGAGCAACAAAATTTGCCTTGAATGGTTTGGCAGACAGTCTGCGTGAAGGCTATAGAGATCAAGGCCTGGCCGTCACTTGCCTGCAACTGGGCTACCTGAATACGGAAGACGGCCTGGATGTGCCACTGCACGCCGCCGCAGAGCGTGACCAGGGCGAGACGATTCCAGTGCATGACGTGCTCACGATTGTGCGTAGCCTGCTGCAACTGTCTCCCGCCAGCTTTATACGCGAGCTGACCCTACCAGCCCTGCGTGATCCGCGTTTCTAAACAGCCACACAACTCCTTCCTGCCATCGTGCTCAAGAAGGTCGGGCTGTGTCCCTGCAAGCATCAAAAAAGGGAGTGTTTTCACACTCCCTTTTTCCTGCCTGACTACATGGCGTAGTCCGCTTCTTACAGACCCTGCACCACGTACATCGTCATGTTGGCAGCACCCTCACGTGCTTGACGAGCACGGCGGTATTCCTCGGAATCGTGGAACGCCTGGGCCTGTTCCAGTGTGTCGAACTCCATAACCACGGTACGCAAAGGCGCATTGCCTTCCAGAGTGACCGTTTCACCGCCACGTACCAACACTTTCACGTTGTGGGTTTTCATGGCAATGCTGGAAAACTCCTGGTACTGCTTGTACTGCTCGGGGTTGGTTACTTCGACATTAGCAATCAAAAATGCGGACATAGTGTCTCCAAACTACTTTTAATAGCCGTGCTGCAAGGCACCGCTGTTTTTAACAATCGAATCGATCTGCTGCAATGTCCGCAGCAAGTCTGCCATCTGCGACAGAGGGACAGCATTCGGGCCGTCAGACAAGGCCTTGTCCGGGTTAGGGTGAGTTTCCATGAACACGCCCGACACACCCGCTGCGACAGCAGCACGCGCCAGGACGGGCACAAACTCACGCTGACCACCCGATGTCGTGCCCTGCCCGCCCGGCAACTGTACCGAGTGCGTGGCATCAAACACGACCGGGCAATCCGTGGCGCGCATGATCGCCAGGGACCGCATATCGGACACCAGGTTGTTGTAGCCAAAGGAAGCACCACGCTCACAGACCATGATGGTGGAGCCATCTCCGCCCATTTCCATCGCTGCCGCACGTGCTTTTGCCACCACCTGCACCATATCCTGAGGAGCCAGGAACTGGCCCTTCTTGATATTCACGGGTTTCAGGGTAGCAGCGCAGGCCTGAATAAAGTCGGTCTGACGGCACAGGAAAGCCGGGGTTTGCAGCACATCCACGACGGCCGCCACATCATCGACCTGGTCCTTGTCGTGCACATCGGTCAGGACCGGCACTTTGTAGTGCGAGCGCACATCCGCCAGAATCTGCAGACCTTCGGCCATGCCGGGGCCACGATAAGACTTGTCCGAACTCCGGTTGGCCTTGTCAAACGAGCTTTTGTAGATAAAGGGGATACCCAGAGCCGAAGTAATCTCAGCAAGCTGGCCCGCTGTATCAAACGCCATTTGACGCGATTCAATCACACAAGGGCCAGCGATCAGAAAAAAGGGCCGATCCAGGCCAACGTCGTAACCGCATAAATCCATAATAGACCTCGTTTCAGTATTTCTGCATTCTCCCACATTCCTGACGGCGCTGCTGCACCGCAGTGCAGCAAGCCTGTCAGCCCAATCGTTCGGAGATTTCGATCAGGTTCAAGTCCGGGTCGCGCACATAGACTGAGCGAATCGGGCCGGTAGCTCCTGTACGCTGCACCGGCCCTTCAATAATGGGCCAAGCTTGTGACTGCAGATGCGCGATCACCTGCTCCAGCGGAATGCTGGCAATAAAGCACAGGTCCAGCGCCCCCGGCACCGGCAAATGCGCCTTGGGCTCGAACTCCTGCCCACGCACATGCAAATTGATCTTTTGCGAGCCAAAGCTGAAGGCAATGCGTCCTTGCCCAAAGACTTCCTGCTTCATGCCCAACACTTGTGTATAGAAATGGGTTGTGGCTTGCGGGTCGGTACAGGTGAGCACCAAATGATCCAGCTGTTCGATCATGACAACTCCCAGGAAAGCGGGCAACACACTCTGTCGCCCCGAATGAAAAAGCCCGCGTAGCGCGGGCCTTTTCAGTCATACCAAATTATCAGGCTGATTTTTTCTGGTGGTCCAGAGCAGCTTTGATATAGCTGGTAAACAGCGGATGGCCATCACGCGGAGTGGAAGTGAATTCCGGATGGAATTGCACGCCCATGAACCAGGGATGATCAGGCAATTCCATGATTTCTGGCAGGTTCTCGGTAGGAGTACGAGCGGAAATCACCATGCCCACTTCTTCCAGACGTGGCACATACAAGGTATTCACTTCGAAACGGTGGCGGTGACGTTCATTTACTTCCGGACCGTAAATGGCTTCAGCACGCGAACCTGGCTTCACTGGGCAACGCTGTGCGCCCTTGCGCATGGTGCCGCCCAAATCGGAGGAACCATCACGGTGCTCAATCTTGCCTTCGCGGTCTGCCCATTCGGTAATCAAGGCCACAACCGGGTGCACGGCCGATGGATCGAATTCGGTCGAGTTCGCGCCCACCAGATTGCCCACATTGCGAGCAAATTCAACCACCGCCAATTGCATGCCCAGGCAGATACCCAGGAATGGCACGCCGTTTTCACGAGCGTATTGAATGGCGCGAATCTTGCCTTCGGTACCGCGTTTGCCAAAGCCGCCTGGCACCAGAATGGCGTCCAGACCTTTCAGACAATCGGTGCCTTCGTTCTCGATGACTTCGGAATCCAGGTACTCGATATTGATACGGGTACGGGTGTGAATACCGGCGTGAACCAGTGCTTCGCTGAGCGACTTGTAGGATTCGGTCAGGTCTACGTACTTGCCGACCATACCGATACGCACTTCGTGCTCCGGATTTTCCAGGGCCTGTACCAGACGATCCCACATGGACAGATCAGCCGGTGGAGGCGACAGCGCCAGTGCATCGCACACCAGGCTGTCCAGACCTTGCTTGTGCAGCATGGCTGGAATCTTGTAGATGGAATCCGCGTCCCACACCGAAATCACGGCGTCCATGGGCACGTTGGAGAACAGCGAAATCTTGGCCAGTTCGTCGTCAGGAATGACGCGATCCGCACGGCACAGCAAAGCGTGTGGGTGAATACCGATTTCACGCAGCTTTTGCACCGAGTGCTGGGTAGGTTTGGTTTTCAGCTCGCCTGCCGATGCAATGAAAGGCACCAGCGTCAGGTGAACAAAAGCGGTGTTGTTGCGGCCCAGACGCAGATTCATCTGGCGGGCAGCTTCCAGGAAAGGTTGGGATTCGATATCACCCACTGTGCCGCCGATCTCGACGATGGCAACATCGGCCTCACCATTGTAGGCAGCCTTGGCGCCACGAATGATGAAATCCTGGATTTCGTTGGTGATGTGCGGGATAACCTGCACGGTCTTGCCCAGATAGTCCCCGCGACGCTCTTTGCGCAGCACGGATTCGTAAATCTGGCCCGTGGTGAAGTTGTTGACCTTGCGCATGCGAGCGGAAATAAAGCGCTCGTAGTGGCCCAGGTCCAGGTCGGTTTCCGCACCATCCTCAGTAACAAACACTTCACCGTGCTGGAAGGGGCTCATGGTGCCCGGATCTACGTTGATGTAGGGATCCAGCTTGAGCATAGTCACGCGCAAACCGCGGGACTCCAGGATGGCAGCCAGGGATGCAGCCGCAATACCTTTGCCCAGGGAGGACACAACGCCTCCCGTTACGAATACATATTTGGTGGTCATTATAAAAGGCGCCTGAGGTCAAATCAGGCGATAGCGGGAAATTTGGATTATAACGGCAAGCGCCCATGCTTGGCGACCCGACTAGTGGCATTTCACAGCGGAAATACCACTAGCCCTTGCAGCTATTGACAAGAGCAGAGGGTGGCGATCAGATCGCCTGCGTCCTTTGCTCAAGCCACTTGCGTGCATCCCCCTGAACACGAGGCAAGAGACGTTCACGCACTTGCTGATGATATTCATTGAGCCAGTTACGCTCGGCAGCCGTCAGTAGTGCGGCATCTATACAACGCGTATCAATGGGGCACAGGGTCAGGGTTTCAAAACGCAGGAACTGCCCGTACTCGCTGCGCAGGGCCGGAACCGCCGCCACCAGATTCTCGATGCGAATGCCCCATTGGCCGGGACGGTACAAGCCAGGCTCGTTGGAGGTAATCATGCCGGCACGCATGGCGGAATGAGGCCCGATACGACCGCGCCAGGAAATGGACTGCGGGCCTTCATGCACATTCATGAAGTAACCCACGCCATGGCCAGTGCCATGACCAAAGTCCAGGCCCTGCTCCCACAAAGGCTGACGGGCCAGTACATCAATTTGCTGACCGGCAATGCCTTCCGGGAACACCAGCATGGACAAGGACACCATGCCTTTGAGCACCAGCGTGAAGTCACGAATCTGCTCGGCAGACACCTGACCTACCGGCACTACACGGGTAATGTCGGTCGTCCCGCCCTGATACTGCCCACCCGAGTCGATCAGCAATAAACCATTGCCGTCGATGTGGGCATGGGACTGCTGGGTAGCCTGATAGTGCGGCATGGCACCATTGGCGTTATAGGCGGCAATCGTGCCAAAGCTGGGGCTGACAAAACCTTCCTGACGAGCACGCGCCGCGCAGATATGTTCGTCCACATCCAGCTCATTGACATCGCTTTGCTGTTCAAACCAGGCAAAGAACTCGCACAAGGCAGCGCCGTCTTTTTCCATGGTTTCACGCACATGATCCAGCTCGGCATCGGTCTTGCAGGACTTGAGCAATTGAGCGGGATTGATGTGTTCGACCACATTCAGATGCGCTGCCAGCTGGGCAGCCCAGGCCGTGGTCCGAGCCATATCCAGCAAGATGGGCATGGATGCCGGCAAGGCGCGCATGAAGGAGGACAGTTCGGTATAGCCTTGAACTTGCACGCCATCCGCAGCCAGCGCCTCCTGTATGCCTGCTGACAGCTTGTTGCTATCCACAAACAGAAACGCCTGATCCGGGCCTATCAGCAGGTACGACAGGAACACCGGGTTATAGGACACATCGCTGCCGCGCAAATTCAAGGTCCAGGCAATATCATCGAGCGCACTCAGCAAATGCCAATGTGCCCCCTGCTCCTGCATGGCCGCCCGCGTGCTGCTCAAGTTTTCCTGACGAGTGCGGCAGGCAAACGGGGGTAAATGCTCCACCACCTGACCAACAGGTGCAGCAGGTCGCTCCGTCCAGATAGGGCTGAGCAAGTCAGCCTCCAGAACCCATTCCAGCTCTGGCGTCGCTTTTTGCCAGGCCAGCAGACTTTGTGCCGACACCGACTGGCTATCCAGTGCGACTCGCGACTGGGCAGGCAAATGTTCCGCCAGCCAGTTGGCTGGCTCCGGCACCCCGGCCTCGCCCGCACGTTGCAATTGAATGCCGCTACCTTCCAGCTCCTTGGCAGCCTGTTCCCAATAACGGCTATCGGTCCACAAACCGGCCCAATCTGCCGTCACCACCAGGAGCCCGGCCGACCCGACAAATCCGCTTAGCCACTGACGGCTTTTCCAGCGATCGGGCAGGTATTCAGACAGATGGGGGTCAGATGTAGGCCAGATACTTGCCTGCACGGACTGAAATTGCATTTGTTCGCGCAGCGCCTGCAAGCGTGCGGCAACGGGGGGATGGGCCATGCCAACTTCCTTTACATAAACAGCGTTCACGCACCGATCAAGCATAAAAAAAGCTCCGACTCGCGCCGAAGCTTTTTTAGCCAGAGAGACCGATCAGGCCAAAGCACTGACGTCCAGCGGGACGCCTGTCTTGGACTGAATGTACTCAAGGCTGACTTCTGGTGCCAACTCAAGCAACTTTAAACCATTTTCCGTCACTTCCATCACCCCCAGATCGGTAATGATGAGGTCAACTACCCCCACGCCCGTCAGGGGCAAGGTGCAAGAAGGCAGAATTTTCAGGTCTTCTGTGCCGTCTTTCTTGGTGGCCACGTGTTCCATCAGAACCACGACACGGCCAACGCCAGCGACCAGGTCCATGGCACCACCCATACCCTTGATCATCTTGCCGGGGATCATCCAGTTGGCCAGATCACCCTTTTCCGACACCTGCATGGCACCCAGAATCGCGATATTGATCTTGCCGCCGCGAATCATGGCAAACGAGTCTGCCGAGGAAAAGATGGACGAACCGGGCAAGGTGGTGATGGTTTGCTTGCCTGCGTTGATCAGGTCAGCGTCAATCTTGTCCTCAGTCGGAAAGGGGCCGATACCCAGCAAACCGTTTTCCGACTGCAGCCAGACCTCAATACCTTCGGGCACGTGGTTGGCAACCAGCGTAGGCAAACCGATACCCAGGTTGACGTAAAAGCCGTCCTGAAGCTCCAGAGCGGCGCGTGCCGCCATTTGATCTCTATTCCAAGCCATTATTATCTTGCCTCGCTAATCAGGAAGAACGAACGGTACGCTGTTCAATGCGCTTTTCGGGCTGGGCATTGAGCACGATACGGTGCACATAAATACCGGGCAAATGCACATCATCCGGGTCCAGGCTGCCGGTCTCGACAATTTCCTCGACCTCGACAATGGTGATTTTTCCAGCCATGGCCACGTTCGGGTTGAAGTTGCGCGCGGTCTTGCGAAACACCAGGTTGCCGCTGCGGTCGGCCTTGTAAGCTTTAACCAGCGATACATCGGGCACCAGGGCCTCTTCCATCACGTATTGCTGACCGTTGAACTCGCGGATTTCCTTACCGTCAGCCACGATAGTGCCCACACCCGTTGCGGTAAAGAACGCAGGGATGCCTGCGCCACCGGCACGCAGCTTTTCAGCCAGTGTGCCCTGAGGAGTGAACTCCAGTTCCAGCTCGCCCGCCAGATACTGGCGCTCGAACTCCTTGTTTTCGCCCACATAGGAGGAAATCATCTTGCGGATCTGGCGTGTTTCCAGCAACTGACCCAGACCAAAGCCATCCACCCCGGCATTATTGCTAATGCAGGTCAGGTTTTTGACTCCGCTATCGCGCAGCGCAGCAATCAGCGCTTCGGGAATTCCGCACAGGCCGAATCCACCTACAGCGACTGTCTGTCCGTCGGCAACGACCCCCTGCAACGCCTCCTTGGCGCTTGGATAGACTTTATTCAATTGACTCTCCAATAACTCTTTAATTGGCCTAAACAGCAAACTTTGTCCAATAATGCCGCTATGCACCATACAGTGCTATCAGGCATTCTACGACTTGACTATGCTTTCCGTATACGTAAAGCTTAACCCTGAAAAACCGAGTGTATCTGTTTACGCTCATCTTCGGTCCAAGGTTGTGAGCCGCCTTGGGGGTTAATGGACACGAGCACACAGCGGCCACGTGCATAAATGACATCAGCTTGATTTGCGTCACATACAAAGACTTCCAACTCAATGCTGCTGCCACCGACTTTCAGCAATTTGTGCACAATCCGCACAGTGGCCGGATACAGGACCGAACGCAGGAAATCCAGGCTGGCGTGCGCCAGCACCCCGGTACGTGGAGAAGGTGGCACCATGCCCAGCTTCATCATTAACTGGACCCGGGCTTCCTCGATGTAGCGAAAGTAGACCGTATTGTTAACATGATTCATGGCATCCAGATCGCCCCAGCGCACGGCAATATCAAAAGTGGCTCCTGCACCAGAATCTACTACTTGTGTCATTACATGCTCTCCTTACTGATATTTACTGATGAAGCCGGAAGCCAAGGGGCACTGCCTCTGGCCTCTGAACTCAAAACGGGATTGCTCAGACTACAATACAATCGACCGTACGCACAGTACACGAATTTCACCCGCCAACAATCAAGAACAAAGCGCTAAGCCGTAATAGGAGATCAGCAGCAATGTCTGAACGTGAATCGATGGAATATGACGTTATTATCGTCGGCGCTGGCCCTGCAGGCCTGGCCACCGCGATACGTCTTAAACAGCTCGCCCAAGAAAAAGAACAAGAAATCAGCGTCTGTGTCCTGGAAAAAGGCGCTGAAGTGGGTGCCCATATCCTGTCAGGCGCTGTCATGGACACGCGCGCCCTGGACGAGCTGCTGCCAGACTGGAAAGCGCAAGGTGCTCCTATTTCGGTAGAAGTGACTGAAGACAAATTCCTTTTCCTGACCGAAAAAGGCGCACGCAGCACCCCGATGTGGTTGCTGCCTGACTGTTTTAAAAACCATGGCAATTACATTGTTCGCCTGGGCAATGTCGTGCAATGGATGGGTGAGCAGGCCGAGGCCCTGGGCGTGGATATTTTCCCCGGCTTTGCCGCTGCCCACATTCTGTATGACGACAACGGCGCGGTCCGTGGCGTCCTGACGGGCGATATGGGTGTGGCCCGCGACGGCACGCACACCGCCCACTATCAACCCGGCATGGAACTGCTGGCGTCCTACACCATTTTTGCCGAAGGTTCGCGTGGCCACCTGGGCCGTGAGCTGACCGAGCGTTTCAAGCTGGACGAGTCCCGCAATGCCCAAAGCTACGGCATTGGCATTAAAGAATTGTGGGAAGTAGACCCCTCCCAATCGCAGCCCGGCCTGGTGATCCACACCGCTGGCTGGCCACTGGATTCGGACACCTACGGCGGCTCTTTCCTGTACCACCTGGATAACAATCTGGTCATGGTCGGGATGGTAGTCGGTCTGGATTACGCCAACCCCTGGCTGTCTCCCTTTGAAGAATTTCAGCGCTACAAAACCCACCCTGCCCTGCGCGCCACGTTTGAAGGCGGCAAGCGCATTGCTTACGGGGCTCGCTCCCTGACCGCCGGTGGTTTGCTGGCATTACCCAAGCTCAGCTTCCCCGGTGGTGCTTTGGTCGGTTGTGATGCCGGTTTCCTGAATGCTTCGCGCATCAAGGGTAGCCACGCTGCGATCAAATCCGGCTCCCTGGCCGCTGAGGCCGCTTTTGAAGCCTTGCAAGCCGGGCGCAAGCAAGACGAGCTGTCGCAATTTGCCGAAAAGTTCAAACAGTCCTGGCTGCATGAGGAGCTGAACAAGGCCCGCAACTTCAAGCAATGGTTCAAGAAAGGCCGCTCGATTGCGTCCGTCATGACCTTTGTGGAGCAAGGCCTGTTCAAAGGAAAAATGCCTTGGACACTGCGCAACGACAAGCCTGACCACGCCTGTTTGCAGCCTGCAGCCGAATGCGCGCGTATCGACTACCCCAAGCCAGATGGCAAGATCACCTTCGATCGTCTCAGCTCCGTGTTTATTTCAAACACCAACCACGAAGAAGACGAACCTGTCCACCTGACGCTGAAAGATCCGTCCGTTCCTGTGGCGGTGAACCTGGCTCGCTACGGTGGCCCCGAAGCCCGTTTCTGTCCGGCTGGCGTATACGAGTTCATCAAGACTGAAACCGGCGACGACAAGCTGCAGATCAATGCACAGAACTGCGTGCACTGCAAAACCTGTGACATCAAGGACCCCACCCAGAATATCGTCTGGGTTCCCCCGCAAGGCGGCGAAGGTCCGGTGTACAACGGCATGTAAAAACAAATCTGGCCTTGGTGTCACCGCCAAGGCCAGAAGTGTTAATGTCGAAAAAGCCACCCTGAGGGGTGGCTTTTTTTTGCTCTATGACTTGCGAGATCGGCTGGGCCAGTTCACTACGAACAGCCCCAATAGAATCAGGCCTGTCCCCATTAACTCCAGTTGAGTTGGCCATTCGTCCAACAACAGCCAGGCCAGCAAAACAGTCAGTGCAGGCACGCCCAGACTGGACATCCCCGCCAAGGTCGCGCTGACACGACTGACTACCGCCATCCACAGCAGCCAACCTACCCCAGTTGCAATCACGCCCAGGTACAGAACGCCACTGAACATCTGCCATTCCATCACGATAGGACGCTGGGAAATCAGGAAGCTCAAGGGCAGAACAATCACAATCCCCAGAAGACACTGCCAGACTGTGGCATTGAGCAGCTCCACTCGATGACGCTCAAATAGCTGTTTGGAGAAAACCGCCCCCAAGGCCCAGCTCACGCCACTCAATGTCGCCAGAACCGAACCAAGTATGCCGCCCATTCCTTCCCAGGGCGCAATCAGAAGCATCAAGCCCAAAATCGCGGGCACCATACCCATTACGTGACGTTTCTGAGGTCGTTGCCCCAACATGGGCCAGGACAACAGCAGAATCCAGATTGGCATGGTGTAGGCCAGGGCCACCATCTTGCCTGCCCCACCGGCTTGCAAGGAAAACTGGCTAAGCAGTTGAAAGCCGGTAGTCTGGAAAATGGCAACACCCAGGCTCAGCTTCCATGGCGTAGGCCGTAAATGCCCGCCTTTAAGACGCAGCACCAGCCATAAAAAAACAAATGCCACCGCATAGCGTGCTGCAATCAGATCCACTGGCCCGATGTAGACAGTCATCGCCTTCATCACGACCCAACTCATGCCCCAGGTCAGTACCACCAAGCCCATCAGCGCCAAAGCGCCCCTGTCTGCCTGCTGTTCCCCGCTCAAACCTTTCCCCTTTTCTTTGAATTCATGGACCGATGTTTTGGCCACGGACTCAATGCTAGGCTAATTCCACACTGCGCAGGTTTTCAGTAACAAAATAATCAGGAGAAATAAAAAAACCCTGGCTCTGCAAAGAAACCAGGGTCAAACAGGAACTACCAAAAAAATTAGTGTGCTTCGGACAACTGATCCAGAATGGCCGGATTCTCCAGCGTGGATACGTCTTGGGTGATCGGCTCGTTATTGGCAACAAAGCGCAGCAAACGACGCATGATCTTGCCCGAACGTGTCTTGGGCAGGTTTTCACCAAAGCGAATCTCACGAGGCTTGGCGATAGGACCGATTTCCTTGCCTACCCAATTGCGCAGCTCAGCGGCAACCTTGTCGGCCTCTTCGCCGGAGGGCAGATCACCATTCAGCACCACAAAGGCCACAATGGCTTCACCCGTCGTGGGGTCAGGCTTGCCCACAACAGCGGCTTCAGCGACCAGCGGGTGTGCCACCAGGGCAGACTCCACTTCCATCGTGCCCAAGCGGTGACCCGAAACGTTCAGCACGTCGTCGATACGGCCCATGACCCAGAAGTAACCGTCAGTATCACGCTGTGCGCCGTCACCGGCCAGGTAATAGCCTTTCAGCTCGGGGGGGAAGTAGCTTTTCACGAAACGGTCTGGATCGCCCCAGATGGTACGGATCATATTGGGCCAAGGCTTGCGAATGACCAGGAAGCCGCCATTGCCGCGTTCCGCTTCTTCACCCACCTCGTCCACAATGGCAACGTCCATGCCGGGGAACGGCAGGCCGCAGGAACCGGGTTTCAGGGGAGTGGCGCCAGGCAAGGGAGTAATGACGTGACCGCCGGTCTCCGTTTGCCACCAGGTATCCACAATAGGGCAACGCTCGCGGCCCACATTCTTGAAATACCACATCCAGGCTTCGGGGTTGATGGGTTCACCCACCGAACCGATGATGCGCAGGGTATCCAGATTGTATTGCTTGGGATGAATGGCCTCGTCCGCTTCGGCTGCCTTGGTCAAGGAGCGAATAGCGGTAGGTGCGGTGTAGAACACCGTCACGCCGTGGCGTTCAATCATGTTCCAGAAACGGCCAGCATCCGGGTAGGTAGGCACGCCTTCAAACACAACCTGCGTCACGCCAGCAGCCAGAGGGCCGTAAGTGATGAAGGTGTGGCCTGTTACCCAACCGATATCGGCGGTACACCAGAACACATCGCTGTCCTTGGCATCGAAGGTCCACTGCACGCTCAGCATGGCACCCAGCAGATAACCTGCCGAGGAGTGCTGCACGCCTTTAGGCTTGCCCGTAGAGCCGGAGGTGTACAGAACAAACAGAGGGTGCTCTGCATTCACGGACACGGCTGGGCACTCGCTGCCTTGACCTTTGACAGCATCTTCCCACCACAGATCGCGACCTTCATGCCAGGCAGCGGGGCCGCCCGTGCGTTTGTACACAATGACGTGACGCACGGCTTCGCAGTCACCGCCGCTCAGGGCTTCGTCAACTGCATTTTTCAGGGGGATGGCACGGCCACCACGACGCTGTTCGTCAGCGGTAATGACCAGGGAGGCACCCACGTCCACGGCCCGTTCGTGCAGGCTCTTGGCCGAGAAACCACCAAACACGACGGAGTGAGTAATACCCAAACGGGCACATGCTTGCATGGCCACAATGGCCTGCACCGACATGGGCATGTAGATCAGGGCACGTTCGCCCGTCTTGTAACCCAGGGCTTTCAAACCATTGGCAAACTGGCAAACCTGTTCATACAGTTCGCGGAAGGTCACTTTGGTGACTTCACCGCCGTCGGCTTCAAAGATCAGTGCAGTTTTGTTTTCAGTGGGGGTGCCAAGGTGCTTGTCCAGACAGTTGGCCGAGACGTTCAGCTCGCCATCATGGAACCACTTGTAAAACGGGGGCTTGCTGTCGTCCAGAACCTGGGTAAAAGGCTTGGTCCAGACCAGACGATCACGGGCCAACTCCGCCCAGAAACCGGGGTTGTCCTGCTCGGCTTTCTGGCAAAGCTCCTGGTAGGCCGCCATGCCAGCAATGCTTGCTTCGCGTTCCAGTTTGGGGAACACGGGAAAGACTCGGCTTTCCGACAGGACGGATTCAATAGACGTTGGACCGCTCATGGTGTTGGCTCCTTTATTTTCCAGATTTGGTGTTTTTTTTGGGCCGCGCATGGGCAGCCCAGCTTAATTTTATATAAACGTAACGCGCCTTACTTACTCAATCCTGACAACTGAGATCGGCTTGATTCTTGGCCAAAATGCCGCGCTGAAAATTCAAACGCGACAGGATCAGCAGGCCCGCCAGAAAGAATAATCCCGTGCAGGCCAGAGCCAAGCGGTGGTTCCCGCCGCTTAGCCAAGTCACCAGACCGTAAGACAGCGGACCACATACTGCGGCCAGTTGAATGGCAAAGGTCCACAAGGCGAAAAATTCAGCCAGACGACTCTTGGGAGCCAGCAGTCCAACCATGGCTCGCCCCGCACTTTGGCTACTCCCTATGCATAGCCCGGCGACGGCTGCCGCCGCCCAGAACCCCGCCAGGGAACGCGTGCTGACAGCAATGCCCACCATGACCAGCCAGGCACACAGCGTCAGTGCCAGAGCACGTCTATGGCCGATGCGATCCTGCACATGTCCAAACAACAAAGCCCCCACAGCGGCCGCAATATTGACGGTAAAGATCAGTGTCATGGTTTGCGCCATGGTGAAACCCATGGCCTCGGTGGCATACACCGCCGACAAAGTAATAATGACGGCAATCCCGGCTTGATAGGCAGCACCACATAACAACAAGGTGCGGAAATCGGGAAAATGCTGATGCACATCACGCGCCGATGCAATCAGGCGCGACAACATGCCCTGCTGCTCTGCCCCGCTGGGTGCACTGCGTTCGCGCAGAAACAGAAAAGAAGGCAAGGCTGACAAGGCAAACAAGGCAGCCGTAATCAGGGCAATTCCCGGCACATACTCCTGAGCCGTCCACCCTTGCGAGGTCGCCCAGGTCAGAAAAGCCAGGGAAAGTCCCAAGGCCAACATGCCACCAAAATAACCAAAACCCCAGCCCCACCCGGAGACACGCCCCAAGGCGTCAGGCCGGGCAATTTCCGGCAAGAAAGCGCCGATGATGGACTCGCCTATGCAGTAGCAATAATTGGATAAAGCGATAAAAACCAGGGCCCAGACGATGTCATTGGGACCGGCCCAATACAGCATCACGGTTGCCGACACACAGCCTAGGGTGCTGCTGAACAAAAGTCGCCTTTTGCCTTGACGTGCATCGGCTTTTGCACCGAGCCCCGGCATGGTCAACATGATGCTCAAATACGAAGCGGACAAGGCCAAGGTCCACGCCAAGGTAGCCCAGCTGCGGCCTTCGGCGACGACACCAACAAAATAGGCACTGTAAACACTGGTCAAAATGACGGTGGTGTAGCCAGAGTTTGCGAAATCATACATAGCCCAAGCCCACAACTCGCGCAGCCGTACTCCTTCGTTCAGGGCTTTCCCTAGGGCCTGTCCCATAAATCGCATCATTCAATCCCTATAAACAATAAAACTTCGCTCTATTTCGGCTAACTTTCAACAAGTCAGCAAGAAGAGCACTGGACCCATGCACAGGGCCTGAAAACCGCTGTCAGCCGCACTTTGCAACAGTATGATTCAATCGCAAAATACACTCCTACAATGCTTTACGGTGCAATTATCATCCGGTACACTGCCAAACATTCAACGCACAGCAACGTCCGGCAAAGTATGGTGCTTTTAGCCATACTTACAGCCCTGATACCCATCAATTGCTGCTAATTTCAGCAAAAATAGGCATCAAGGTTGTGCTGCTGCCCACCAAGTCCTTAAAAAAGCCCTGGTCATGCCGCCACATTACCTGAATCCACCCGCACTTTTGCACATTACCTATCGCAGCGCCAAGTATCTTTTGTTAGCCGGCGCGCTCGCTCTGACAGGGTGTGCCACCACTGGAACTCAACAGTCCAGCCAGAACAAAGATCGTGCAGAACTGGATCACGGCTATTACGCCGACTACGAATTCCAGACCGAGTCCGACCCGCTGGGTACATATCTAGCCAACCGCGCTCGTAACGACATCAATATTGCTTACAGCAGCGATCGTCGCCAAGGGCGCGCCGAAAGCCGCAGTAGCCAAGCTTCTTCCTCTACCCACGGCCTTGCCAACGCCGCCCTGGACTTCCTGGGCGTGAAGTACAGTTTTGGTGGCGATGCTCCCAGCACTGGCTTTGATTGCAGCGGTCTGGTGTCCTACGTGGCTGAAAAGTCCCTGGGTCTGAAGCTACCCCGCCAATCCAAGGACATTGCCAAAGAAGGCACTTCGGTTAACCGTAGCGAGCTGCGCAAAGGTGACCTGGTCTTCTTCAATACTCGTGGCGCTCGTTTCTCTCACGTAGGCATTTACCTGGGTGATGACAAATTTGTCCACGCCCCTCGCACTGGCGCTGTTGTCCGCGTCGAGAACATGGAAGTGGGTTACTGGAAAAAACGCTATAACGGCGCACGCCGTCTGGCGGCTGCCGATACGCAGCAGTCGGAAGCTCGTTTGCGTAGCGTCAAATAAGACCGCCCTGCTGCCAAACCGGCAGCACACAAAAAAGCCACTGTTTCATAACAGTGGCTTTTTTTGATCTGTAAAGATTCCTTCTTTGCCCCAGTAAGTCATGCCGCCAATCTAGTGGCTCTTGGACTTACCGAGCGGACAAGATTCACAATAGCCGCATTGGGTTAAGGCTTGCTTCATGCTACAAACCGAGCGTCGGCAGGCAACTACTCGAATACCGGACTTCAAGGCAGCAGCCCGGAAGGTTTTCATGACGTTGTGACCCAGGAAGTCGGTCAGCAAAATCAGCAAATCGGTGCCGGAAGGCAACTGCAGGGTTTTTTTCTGGTGGGCTGGATCACGCCCGCTAATATGATGTTTGATCGAGATATTGTGGATCTTGAGCAAGTCGGGAATGTTCCCCAGACGGTCTGCTCCAACCACGACTGCACTGACGTATTGAGACACAGGAAGCTCCATTGGCTAAGAAAGTTGGATAATGATAATCATTCTTATTATCATAGTCAATTGAGTCGATAGCTTGTTTCAATTTTTACTTATAGCCTTTGACCATAAGCTCTCACCTGCCCTGCAAAACCACGCCGACTGCACAAACAATAAGGGCCACCGTGTAATCACGATGGCCCGTATTTCCAACTAAACAGCGGCTAGCTCTACAACGGGCCACCAGCTTGTTTCTCATCCAGAGCGCTCAGCACCACATCCCGGGTCAATTCCGGTGCCAGCATCTCCAGCAGTTCAAAAATATAGTCACGCAGGAAAGCCCCGGCTTTCACCGCCACCTTGGTGTGGTGTGCGCCAAACAAATGCCCCGCTGGCAGGCCCACCAGACCTTTGTCACGACGCGGATCGAACGCGATGCCTGCGATGATACCGATACCCAGACCGACATCAACGTAGGTTTTGATCACGTCAGCATCAATAGCTTCCAGCACAATATCCGGAGTGATGCCATGCTTGGCAAAGGCCTCGTCGATCGAACCTCGACCCGAGAAAGCATGGTCATAAGTCACGATGGGGTACTGCGCCAGGGTTTCAATGGACAGCTGCTTGTTGGCAGGCAGATCAGCCAGTGGATGATCCGGCGTCACCACCACCGTATGCTCCCAGGTGTAGACCGGCAAAGCGACCAGGCCCGGCGTCAATGCCAGGGTTTCGGTAGCGATGGCCACGTCAGCCTGCTCGTGTATCACCATCTGGGCCAGCACAGGCGGGCTGCCTTCAGCCAAGGACATATGGACCTTGGGAAAGCGACGGCGGAATTCAGGGATCACCTTGGGCAGCAAATATCGTGCCTGGGCGTGGGTACAAGCGATCACCAAGGTGCCTTCATCACGGCGGGCGAAGTCGTCGCTGACACGCTTGAGGTTGTCGATCTCGCGCATGATGCGGTCGATCACCTCGGCGACAGCTTCGCCCGGTCGGGTCAAGCCCTTAATGCGTTTTCCATGACGTTCAAAAATCTTGATGCCCAGTTCATCTTCAAACTCGATGATCGCTTTGGACACCCCCGGCTGGGAGGTATAGAGCGAGCGAGCGGCTTCAGTCAGATTGAAGTTACGTCGGATGGTCTCTCGGACAAAGCGGAATTGTTGAATATTCATATGTTAATAGCCCCAGGTACAGGGCTATTATATGTAATAAGGAACAGCTCGCTTATTTCATTAAGTTATATATATAGATTCAACAATTACGTCATGCTGATTGTTGTATTCATCGTATTGGCATGAGCTTGCCAGCGGGCCGTCACGGTTTTGGTCTGTGTCCAGAACTGAACGGCTTGTTTGCCGTTCGGACCCAGATCACCCAGCTTGGACGCACGCGAGCCAGTAAAACTGAACCAGGCCACCGGCACAGGGATAGGAATATTGATACCGATCTGGCCTACGTCAATACGGTTCTGGAAGTAGCGCGCATGGCCGCCGTCCTGGGTGAAGATGGACACGCCATTACCGTTGGGGTTGCGGTTGATGAACTGCACCGCCTCTTCCAGCGTATTGACACGCACAATGCACAGCACGGGTCCGAAGATTTCTTCTTCGTAAATGCGCATATCGGCTTTCACATCATTGAAGATGGTTGGGCCGACAAAGTTACCGCTTTCATAGCCAGGCACTTTCACGCCACGACCATCCAGCAAGAGGCTGGCACCTTCCTGTACACCGGCTTCAATCAAGGATTCCACACGCTGGCGAGCACGCGGCGAGACCAAGGGGCCCAGATCGGCCTGACGGTCCGTACCTACGTTGACCTTCATGGTGGCAGCACGTTTGACCAGTTCATCAACCCACTCGCCAGTTTCGCCGACCATCACGGCTACCGAGATCGCCATGCAGCGCTGGCCGGCCGCGCCAAAAGCAGCGCCCAGCAATTGGTTGATCGCCACATCACGATCCGCATCAGGCATCACAATGCAGTGGTTCTTGGCGCCCATCATGGCTTGCGAGCGCTTGCCTGCTTCAGTGGCACGACGGTGAATTTCGGTGCCAACGGCCGTCGAACCAATAAAGGACACAGCCTTGACTTCAGGATGGGTCACCAGGGCATTGGCAATATCTGCACCGCCGTGGACCACGTTCAGCACTCCTGGAGGCAGGCCAGCTTCCAGAGCCAGTTCAGCCAGCATCAGACTGGCGCTAGGATCCTGCTCGGAAGGCTTGAGCACGAAGGTATTACCGCAAGCCACAGCCAGCGGGAACATGAAGCAGGGCAGCATCACCGGGAAGTTGAACGCGGTCACACCGGCACACACGCCCAAGGGCTGGATCAGGGTGTAGACATCAATACCGCCCGCAGCGTTTTCTGCGTATTCGCCCAATTGCATCGAAGCAATGGAACACGCGTATTCGATCACTTCCAGGCCGCGGCCTACTTCACCTTCAGCGTCAGGCATAGTCTTGCCGTGTTCACGCGAGATGGCTTCAGCCAGCTTGGCACTGTTTTCACGCACCAGACGCTGCAGATTCAGCATGACGCGCATGCGCGCGCCCTGGCTGGAATGGCGCCAGCTCTCATAAGCCTTGGCCGAGCTGGCAATAATGGTTTCCAGCTCTTCCATCGTGGCGTAAGGCACTTGGGCCACGACTTCCTGGGTGGCTGGATTGAGCACATCGTCCCAACGGGTGCTCTTGGATTGAACATGTTGTCCATCGATCAGCAAAGGTACACGAACCACTTCCGTCATAGCATGTCTCCAATGAATTGCTCAGGCGGCTAAGCCTTATTTGTTATCCCACTTGTATGAGGGTTCTCATCGAGTGTAGAAGCCTCAAGACCCGTTTACCATGTTGAAAAATGCACAGGAGCTGGGCATTTATGCACAAGTCTTTTTCAGGGCGGGCCCATCACGATGGACTGGGATAATCTGCGTTACTTTCTGGAAGTGGCCCGCTGCCAGCGTATCAGCGTTGCCGCTCAACGGCTGGGCGTTCAACACAGCACCGTGGCACGCCGTATCCAGGCGCTGGAGCAGGAGCTGGGCTTGCGGCTGTTCCACAAATCCACGGTCAGCGGCTATAGCCTGACCAGCGAAGGGCAGAATCTGCAGCAACGCATGGAGCCGGTAGAGAGCCGCTTGCTGGCGGCTCGCGATGCGATTACGGGCAAGGCCAGACCCTTGACCGGCAAGCTGCGCCTGGGCTGCACCGAAGCCTTTGGCAGCTATGTGCTGACGCCCTTGCTCAGCATTTTCCAGGCCCAATACCCAGAGCTGACCCTGGAGCTTTTGCCTGTACCCCGCCCTATCAGTCTGTCACGCCGGGATGCCGACTTGGCCATTGCACTGGAGCGCCCCCAACGCGGCCCTTACTGGTGTACGCGCCTGGCAGACTACAGCTTGCGGCTCTATGCCCATCAGGATTATTTGAACAGCCATCCGCCCATAGAAAGCGTGCAGGATTTGTCCCAGCATCGCTTTATTGCCTATGTGGATGATCTGGTGTTCAGCGACAGCCTGCGCTATCTGGAAGAAATCGTCAGATCCGCCGCCGTACGCTTTCGCAGCACCAGCGTGATTGCGCAGTACCAGGCCACCTTGCAGGGGCAAGGAATTGCCGTTCTGCCCTGCTTCCTGGCAAAAACCGATCCGCGCCTGCGTTGTGTTCTACCCGACCAGGTGGAATTGCGTCGACGCTTCTGGATGTTCTGTCATGAAGAGCAACGCCAGAACCCCAGCCTGACTCGGCTGTGGCACTTTCTGAAGCAGTCAGTGGAAGAGCGGCAGGATTTGCTGGATGGGGCTTGAGCCGCCAAACCGATCAAAAAGCCATTCGACAGGCACAAAAAGGGGGCTGGACGCCCCTTTTGCCGATCAGCTTACTGCTGGCGGTTTAGGTGCCTTGATGCGCAATTTACGCCACATCATGAAGAGCATGATCAGCAAGAAGATGGCATGAACCAGCCACAAACCGATTTCAAAACCCAATTGGCCATTACGAATCCAGCCGCGCGAGAGGTTGATCAGGTTCATATAGAGCAGACCTACCAGACCAGCCACCAGAATATTGCCTGAGCGTCCCATCCTGGGATTCACCGCTCCCAGAGGAATCGCCAGCAAGGCCAGATTCAGTGCCGCCAGGGGCAAAGCCAAGCGCCACATGATCTGTGAGCGCGCTTCGGCATCGTCATCACTGAGTAACAAGGTGGTTTGACGAGCCTTGATCTGCTGCTCGGCACGGGCGCGGATCGTTTCAGCGGTATTGCCTGCATCACGGCTCTCCAGACGCATGCCATAACTTTCAAAGTCCACCATACGGAATTCAGCCTGACCGGGCTTCAAGTCGTAGCGATGGCCTTCGCTCAAGACCAGAAAGCGATCGCCATTGGGCTGCTCTTCCATGCGGGCACTTTGCGCAGTCACAATGCTGAGCCACTGCGGGTCGATCACGCGGGCGATCACATTACCCAGCTCATCCCCTTCTTTTTCTGGGGAGTCGGCGTAAAACACACGGGCACCATCATCGGACTCGATAAACTGCCCGGCGGTCACCTTACTCAGGTCCGAGCGCTGCTCAAAACGCTGGCGGTACTCGGCAATCTGACGATAAGCCCATGGCGAAGCCTGCAAGGTCAGAACGGCAATCAGAATGGCAACCGGCACTGCACACTGCAAAACGGGCGTTACCCAGTTTTTCAAGGACAGGCCGCTGGCAAACCAGACCACCATTTCGGATTCCCGAAAGCTGCGCGTCACCGTAGTGAGCACGGCAATGAACAGGGAAACGGCCAGAATAATCGGCAAGGCGGTAATACTGGAAAAGGCGGCCAGACCCAGCACCACGTCAGGGCCAATCGTGCCATTGGCCGCTTCGCCTAACAAACGCACCAGAAGTACACTAAGCCACACAATCAGCAAAGTGGACAGTACAACGCCACTGTGACTTAAGATTTCGGATACCGCAGAGCGTTTAAATAGAGACATATGAGAATTTGCGAGATAATCGCAGGTACGATTTGCGACACACTGAGGATAGTTGAATGGAATTTAGCACACAGACATCCGCTTCTTTGCACCAAATTAAGACGGCCGCACTAGGCGTAGGCGTCTTTGCCGAGGGCATTCTAAGCCCCGCAGCGGAACTTATCGACCGCGCCAGCAACGGAGCTGTGAGCGCTGCTGTCAAAGCCGAGTTTAAAGGCAAGCCCAATACCCACCTGGTGCTGCGCAATCTGCCCGGTGTTAAGGCCGAACGCGTTATTTTAGTCGGCTTAGGCGCTCAAGAGGAATACAAAGCAGCAACTCATACGCAAGCCCAGGCCTGCCTTGCTTCTTACTGCCTGAAAGCAGACCTGAAAGAAGCCGTTTCGGCCCTGGCCAGCATTGATTGCAAAGGCACCACCTTGCGCAGCCGCGCTCAGGACGCTGCCGTGGCCGTATGCCGCGCCAGCTACCGCTACACCGCCACGTTCAGCAAGCCCGAACCTGCTCCCCAGCTGAGCCAGTTCCTGCTGTGGACGGCCCGCACCCAAGCCAGCGAAGCCAAGGCCGGTCTGGAGCAAGGTCAGGCCATTGGTAACGGCGTCAACCTGACTCGCTTGCTGGCCGACCTGCCCGGCAATATCTGCACTCCTACCTACCTGGGCAAAACCGCCAAGCAGTTGGCCAAGGAATTCAAGACGCTGAAGGCCGAAGTGCTGGAGCGCAAGCAGATCGAAGCCTTGAAGATGGGTTCGTTCCTGTCGGTGGCCAAGGGCTCGGATGAACCGCCTGCGTTCATCGTGCTGCGCCATACCCCCAACACCAAGACCAAACACGAGGACGGTCCTATCGTTCTGGTGGGTAAGGGCCTGACCTTCGACTCGGGCGGTATCTCCATCAAGCCAGCCGGCAATATGGACGAAATGAAGTACGACATGGGCGGTGCTGCCAGCGTTCTAGGCACCATGCGCGCCATTGCCGAACTGAACATCGACCGTGAAGTGATCGCTGTAGTGGCTTCTTGCGAGAACATGCCCAGCGGCCGCGCCAATAAACCGGGCGACGTCGTGACCAGCATGTCTGGCCAGACCATCGAGATCCTGAACACGGACGCCGAAGGCCGTCTGGTCCTGTGCGATGCCCTGACCTACGTCGAGCGCTTCAAACCCGCTGCCGTGATTGATATGGCCACCCTGACCGGCGCTTGCGTGGTCGCTCTGGGCCACGTCAACACCGGCCTGTTCTCGACCGACGACGACCTGGCTGATGAACTGATGCAAGCTGGCAAGCAAACGGGTGACACGGCATGGCGCATGCCCATGGACGACGCCTACCAGGAGCAACTGCGCTCGAACTTTGCTGATATGGCCAATATTGGTGGCCCACCAGCCGGTTCGGTAACCGCCGCCTGCTTCCTGTCCCGCTTCACCAAAGCGTACCGCTGGGCTCACCTGGACATCGCCGGCACTGCCTGGCGCAGCGGCAAGGACAAGGGCGCCACAGGCCGTCCCGTGCCTTTGCTGGTTCAGTACCTGCTTAATCAGTGTCGCTAAGCATGAGCCGCGTCGATTTCGCTTTCGGCGCGCCAGATCGCTTGCGTATGGCCTGCGAGGTCGTGCGCAAGCACTACGAGGCGGGCCGTCAGGTGGTGGTGTATCTTTCCGATGCCCGCCAACTGGCCCGTTTCGATCGCCTGCTCTGGGGTTTTGAATCCACGGCTTTTGTCCCGCACGTCGGTGTGGAAGACCCCTTGGCAGCCACCACCCCTGTTTTGTTGACCAGTGCCGCCCCCGTGCCCGCAGGTGAGCAAAGCTGGCTGTTGAATCTGGATGCCCAATGCCCGCCCGGTTTTGAACAATTCCCGCGTATATTGGAAATTGTCTCCGAACGGGAAGCTGACCGTACCCAGGCTCGCGAACGCTGGCGTGTCTACCAGGCGCAAGGCTGCCAAGTGCATGCCCATAAACTGGGTGCTTGAATAATAAAGAAGATTCTTGATTATTCAGGTAGTTGTCAGTTATTCTTGACCACTGATCTCTCTGTATTCTAAGGACTCATCATGAGCGAATTTCGTCAATCAAGCTTGCCTGAGCATAACGGCACCCTGGGCGCCCAGTCGCTGATTGCTCGCAATCGCGTCCTGCGCAACACCTACTGGCTGCTGGCCCTGTCCATGATTCCCACCGTGCTGGGAGCCTTGCTGGGCCTGTCCTCCGGGATTAACCGGGTTATGGGCGCCAGCCCAGGCCTGAGCGCCATTGTTTTCCTGGTCGGTGCCTTTGGCCTGATGTTCCTGATCGAAAAGAACAAGAACAGCTCGCTGGGTGTCGCCCTGCTGATGGCCTTTACCTTCTTCATGGGTGTGATGCTGTCCCGTCTGCTGGGCTTTGTCCTGGGCATGGGTAATGGCGCACAACTGATCATGCTGGCCTTTGGCGGTACCGCCGCAGTCTTTGGCGCCATGGCAACTATTGCCAGCACCACCAAGCGTGATTTCTCCGGCATGCAGAAATTCCTGTTTGTCGGTGCCGTTATCTTGCTGGTTGCGGCCTTGGCCAACATCTTCCTGCAACTGCCTGCGCTGATGCTGACCATCTCCGTGATGGCTATCGGTATCTTCTCGGCCTTCTTGCTGGTTGATCTGCAGCGCGTCATCAACGGTGGTGAAACCAACTACGTGTCGGCCACCCTGGCGATCTATCTGGACGTCTACAACATTTTCAGCAACCTGCTGGTGCTTTTAGGCGTGCTGGGCGGTAACCGCGAATAAGATCGCGGACCCCGCACTCCCCAAGCCCCCTTTTCGAAGGGGGCTTTTTTTATTATCCGCACGCTCAAGCACGCTGGCTTGAAAATCTGACCATGCCCCTCATCTGCTTGATCTTGCCCCAAGCTCATGGGGCCTTGAAGCGGCACGACCGGGCCTGAGCCATGGCAAAGGGAATCACCCTGACGCAGCGCCCTGTTTTTCGTGTCCTTGCTCAGACGCGCGGGTATAGTAAACCTTGTAGAAAATTTCCCCTTTGGAGAACACTGGTGGCAGTCTTTGAAACTCAACATATCGTCGACAATCTGCGCGGGGCCCGCGAAGAATGGCGACAGGCGCATCAACGCTTGAACGAGCTTGAAGGCCAGGAATTTCCGTCGGTACAAGCTTTGATTCAAGTGACCGAGCAGCTCAAAGGCATCCTGTTTCCCATGCGCCTGGGCAGCCCGGAGCTGCGTCGCGAGTACGAAGACCACTTTGTCGGCCACCACCTGGGCCAGGCGCTGAACACCCTGCTGCAACAAGCTCGTATCGAACTGCAGCGCGCCGCTTTGCTGCGTGGTGACAAGTACGACCGCGAGACCATTGAAGAGCAGGCACACAAGGCCATACAGGCTTTTGCCAACAAGCTGCCAGACCTGCGCCGCACCCTGGATCTGGACGTGGTCGCTGCCTATCAAGGCGACCCGGCTGCCCGCAATGTGGACGAGGTACTGCTGTGCTATCCCGGCCTGCTGGCCATGATCCATCACCGCATCGCCCACGCTCTGACCAATCTGGGACTGCCCCTGACGGCGCGCATTATTGCAGAACTGGCCCATAGCCAGACCGGTATTGATATTCATCCCGGCGCGCAAATTGACCATTCCTGTTTCATCGACCACGGCACCGGCGTTGTGATTGGCGAGACCGCCATCATCGGCAAGCGGGTTCGTATTTATCAGGCCGTCACCCTGGGTGCCAAGCGCTTTAGCAAGGACGAAAAAGGCTTGCTGCTGAAAGGTCAGCCACGTCACCCCATCGTGGAAGACGACGTGGTTATTTACGCGGGTGCCACCATCCTGGGGCGCGTCACTCTGGGTGCAGGTTCTACGATTGGCGGTAATGTCTGGATTACGGAAGACGTACCAGCGGGTTGTTCGGTGACCCAGGCAAATTTGTTGCGCAATCAACCTGACTGCCCGGAAAAACTGCGCTAAGCAGCCTGCTTATATCGCGCAGGACCCAGTCTGGTACGGCCCGGACTATCTCCTCTAGAAGAGCCCCGTAGTAAAAAAAACGACTCCTGTCATGTCCTTCCAAAAAGCATGGATAGCTATCCAACTTTGAAGAGGGACTCTCAGGAGTCGTTTTCTATCGGAGTTCTGCTTCATTCAGGAAGCCCCCAGAACGTCTGGGCAGACGCTAACTGCCCTTCGGCACTGGCTGGTACTAACTAGCAGAATTTACGCCTTGGGAGGCGGCACAGGGGGTCCGGGTCGCCACATTTTGATGAAACCTTCCATCGCCATCAAGGAAATGGCAATCCAGATCGGAATATAGGTCCACCACTGATTCGCGCTCATGGGCTCGTCCAGCAGCAAATACGCCACCCAGAACAAGAGCACCGGCTCCACATAACCCAGAATGCCAAACAAGGCCAAAGGCAACTGACGACTGGCAGACAGATAGCTGACCAGTGCAACGGAACTGATCAGGCCCAGAACCGGGACCTGCCAGATCAAGCGAGGCTGATCCGCGAACAGGCCCCACATCTGCGTGTCTTGAACAAAGAGCAGCCAGCAAGCTGGCAGGAACAAGAAGCTCAGATCAAACCAGAGTGAAGCCAGCGAGCCCAGACGCAGATAACGGCGCAGCATGAAATAAGGTGGATAACCCCCAACCACCACCGCTGTCGCCCAGGAGACGCTCCCTACGCGGAACAGCTCGTGCAGCACACCCACGCCGGCCAATGCCACAGCAATCCACTGAATAGTGCTCAATCTGTCTTTGTAGATCACCCGCCCTACCAGCACCATCATCAGCGGCAAGAGGAAGTAGCCCAGGGACACGTCCAGCGCCATCTGGTGCAAAGGCGCCCAGACAAAAATCCAGAGCTGTACCCCGACCAGGGCTGCAGCCAGCAAGAGCAAGGCAAAATAGCGCCAATTACCGGGCCAGTGTCGCAGAACCCAACGTACCTCCCGCCAGCGTCGTGCGCGCGTGATCACCAAAGCCAAGGCAGGCAAGCCCAGCACAATGCGCCAGGCAAAAATCTGCTCGCCACTGAGCGGGTGCAAGACGGTAGCGTAGTAGTACAGGCAGGCAAATAAAGCGGAGGCCAGGACCGACAGCAATACACCTTGCTTCATGAGTGCGCCTCATCCATTTTCTGACGCCGCAAATAAGCCTGCCCCACACTGAACAAACGATCACGCTTTAACAAAGTATGCGTATCCAGTGCCTGCGCTTCGGGCGTCAGCATCAAAGCGGGCAAACCATCCAGCAAGCGCTGCATCACATCCGGATGAGCGGCCATGAGCAAACCCAAAAACTGATCCGGCTCCCACAGGCTGATTCCCAGACGTCGCAGCTCGGAACGATTAAAGTCTTTCAGATTACGGGTCAGGATTCCCACCGGCTGACCGGGATAACGCTGCTGTGCCAAACGGGCAGTGGCGATCACATGCCAGTCCTTGGCATCGGAGTAGCGCAAGTCCTTCTTGAACTCGCTGCTATCGCCTAAATCGGCTTCGGGGTAACGCTGTTGCAGCGCTTCCCACTGCTCCTCGATAGAGGTGGGCATGACTTTCCACAACCTGCCCGCATTACGCCGCCATTCGTCCCCGATCACCGGACTCCAGACAGGCTTGAACAACTGCTCGTCAGCCAGGGCCAGGAGCAAGCGGCGCAGTACGTTGGAGATCAGTACGCAGGTATCCAGAACCAGCACGGAAGGAAGGGAGACGGCCATATCAATAGCGTTGCAGCTGCATGAGAACGGAGCGGGTATGCAAGGGGCGACCCAGCAAGCTGTTCAGGCGTTCGCGCAAGCGTATGCGCAACTCCGGCTCGCCGACAGGATCGTCAAAGTCCGGCGTGGCTTCATCAAAGCCATAGCCGGTTTCGGTCAGCAGCACCCACTCAAAGCGCCGCAAGGCCCCCGCCACGGGTGGACGAGGAATCTGGGCCAAGTGCACCAGAGCCTCTTCGTAGGCATCGAACAGAACAGGATGTGGGTCTTCACGCGGCAACAAACGAATCAGCAATTCGTTCATGTACCAGGCCGACATCAGGGCACGACCTTTCAAGGGGCGAATCCCGGCGCAGTCCGCCCGTGTCAGCGTTTTGACTTCATTCTTGCCCGACCAGGCCAATAACAAAGGCTGAAACACAGACAAAGCAGGCCGCAAAATGGAATGCGGCCTTTTAGCGCCTTTCGCGACCAGGGGCACCAGCCCGTGGTTACGCGTAAAGGCATGACAGATCAGGGACGTTTCACGCCAGGCACCGGTGTGCAGTATGTAGCCCGCTTCGTCCTGAAAGCGATGACGGGGATTACTCATACCCCAGGTCGCGCAGGACCGCTTCACGATCGGACCAGCCCTTGCGCACCTTGATATACACATCCAGGAACACAGGCTTGTCGATCAGCTTGGCAATATCTTGGCGAGCCTCGGTTGCAATGCGCTTCATGTGCATGCCACCCGCTCCCAACAGAATCGGACGGTGGCTTTCGCGTTCTACGACCACGCAGGCCGAAATACGCGCGCCCTGCTCGTTCTCGTCCCATTGTTCGATAACCACGGTACACCCGTACGGCAGCTCGTCACCCACCAGGCGGAAGATCTTCTCGCGCAGCAGCTCCGAGGTAATGAAGCGCACCGAGCGGTCGGTAATGGTGTCAGCGTCAAACATGGCCTCGCCTTCAGGCAGGCGGGAGGCGATCTCGTTCAGCAAAGGGTCCAGTTGCAGACGCTTGGCAGCACTGACCGGAATCACGGCACCATAGTCGAATTCCTGCGACAGGCGGGCGATATAGGGCAGCAAGTCATTCTTGCTTTTCAAGGCATCCACCTTGTTGATGACCAGAATGGTCTTGCCACCTTTAGGCAGCATGGGCAGCAATTCGGCGTCCGAAGCGGACCACTTGCCGGCTTCGACCACATGCACCACCACGTCCACATCGGCCAGGGCCTGGGTCACGACGCGGTTCATCATGCGGTTCATGGCCCCACCGTGCTTGGTCTGAAAACCGGGGGTGTCCACAAACACCATTTGATCGTGATCACGCGTCAGCACACTGTTGATGCGGTGACGCGTGGTCTGCGCCTTGCGCGACACGATCGAAATCTTGCTGCCGATCAGGGCATTGGCCAGCGTGGACTTGCCGACATTCGGTCGTCCAACAATAGCCACGAAGCCGCAGCGAAAAGGGGTCTCTGTCATTCTGTTTCCTGCGACACTGCCACAGGCAGTGTCAATTGTGAGGGGCGACGATGGCGACTGGCGCGCGTCGTCTTGGCTGGAAATTCAGCTTCTAAAATAGCAATGGCCTGCGTAGCGGCGGCTTGTTCAGCCGCACGACGGCTGCTGCCACTGGCACGAACATGGATGTTGAGCTTGGCGATCGTGCATTCGATATCGAAGAGCTGATCGTGGGCTGCGCCATGGGTGGCCACCACGGTATACACCGGCAAATCCAGCTTGCGACCTTGCAGCAGCTCCTGCAGCAAGGTCTTGGGATCTTTCCCCAAGGTTTTGGGGTCCACATCTACCAGCATGGGCTCATAGAGCTGGGTGATGACGGTTTGGGCTTGCGTAAAGCCCGCGTCCAGAAAGACAGCGCCAAAAATGGCTTCCAGCGCGTCTGCCAGAATGGAGGGACGACGGAAACCACCGCTTTTCAGCTCCCCTTCCCCCAGACGCAAATAATCCGACAAACCCAGACGAGTAGCAATTTCCGCCAGAGCGGCCTGTTTGACCAGATTCGCTCGCAGGCGGGACAGATCGCCTTCATCAATGCGTTGGAAACGGTCGAACAACAAGGCCGCAACCGTGAAGTTCAAGACCGAATCCCCCAGGAACTCCAGCCGCTCGTTATGGCGAGCGCTGTGGCTACGATGGGTCAAGGCCTGCTCAAGCAGGCCTGTGTCTTTGAAGGAGTAGCCGATAGCGGCTTCAAGCAAAGCAAGACGTTTCATTAATGGAAGCGACCTATACGGCTAAGTTCGCGGAAATTCATCCAGATAAAGAAGGCGCGTCCCACAATATTCTCATCGGGCACAAAGCCCCAATAACGACTGTCCAGACTATTGTCGCGATTGTCTCCCATGACGAAGTAATTACCTTCGGGCACCACACAAGAGATACCGTTGGAGAAATACTCACAGGAGTCGCGGTTGGGGAACGCCACGATAGGCATCAAACCCTGAGGCTGAGTCTTGTTCAGCAAGATGTTGTGCTGCACTTTGCCCAGCTCTTCCAGATAGCGCCCAATGTAGGCGGAGCGATCCGGTTCGTAGTAATCGCCACTGCGCACTTGGGTAATGACTTGACCATTGACGGACAGCACCTTGTCGCGGTACTCCACACGGTCACCCGGCACACCGACCACACGTTTGATGTAGTCCACCGTGGTATCAACGGGGTAACGGAACACAATCACATCACCACGCTCGGGATGGCCCAAAGGCACAACCTTGGTGCCGCTAACGGGCAGGCGAATGCCGTACTCGTATTTGTTCACCAGAATCAGATCGCCATTTTTCAGCGTGGGCAACATGGAGCCTGACGGGATGCGAAACGGCTCAATGATAAAAGAGCGCAATACAAACACGAACAGAATGACTGGGAAAAAACTGACGCCATACTCAATCCACCACGGCATGCGGTTGGCCTGGTCATAAGCGTCCTGGCGCAGTTGCTGCAAGTGCTCAGGGTCTTGAGCTGCCGTTTCCGGTACCGCCTGCATCGCGGCCTGCGCACGCGCCAGACGGCGCGAGCGCAGGGAGAAACGATCCAAAAACCAGATTGCGCCGGTCAATATCAGCAGTACAAACAAAATCAGAGCGAAATCCCAGCTCATCGGTTTCCTTTAAAGAAATTAAAGCAGTCCTGGCTGTGGTCGGCTTGAGCTGCCGACCAGAGCATTACTTATCCTCGACCTGCAAAATTGCCAAAAAGGCTTCCTGCGGAATTTCCACGTTCCCAACTTGCTTCATCCGCTTCTTACCGGCTTTTTGCTTCTCAAGCAGCTTTTTCTTACGAGAAATATCGCCGCCATAACACTTGGCCAGCACGTTCTTGCGCAATGCCTTGACGTTTTCGCGAGAAATAACTTCGGCGCCAATGGCAGCCTGAATCGCAATATCAAACATCTGCCGCGGAATCAGAGAGCGCATCTTGGCGACCACTTCGCGTCCACGGTAACGGGCGTTGCTACGGTGCACAATCATGGACAGGGCATCAACCCGGTCGCCGTTGATCAGGATATCAACCTTGACCACATCGGCCGAACGGTATTCCTTGAACTCGTAGTCCATGGAAGCGTAGCCGCGCGATACCGATTTGAGTCGGTCAAAGAAGTCCAGCACGATCTCGGCCAGAGGCATCTCATAGACCAGGTTCACCTGACGGCCATGATAGGTCATATTTAACTGCAAACCGCGCTTGGCTGTACACAGGGTCATGACCGGGCCTACGTATTCCTGCGGCATTAGCAGCGAAACCACAACAATAGGCTCGCGTACGTCTTCGATATGGGCCACTTCCGGCATGCGGGAAGGGCTTTCAATCATCAAGACTTCGCCGTCACGACGCTCGACCTCGTACACCACCGACGGTGCGGTGGTGATGATATCCATGTCGAATTCGCGCTCCAGACGCTCCTGGACGATTTCCATATGAAGCAGACCCAGGAAGCCGCAACGGAAACCAAAACCCAGCGCCTGGGACACTTCGGGCTCGAACATCAGGGACGAGTCGTTCAGCTTGAGCTTTTCCAGAGAGTCGCGCAGCTGGTCGTACTCACTGCTTTCCACCGGGTACAAACCGGCAAACACCTGAGGCTTCACTTCCTTGAAGCCAGGCAAGGCTTTTTCAGCCGGTTTGCCGGCCAGAGTGATGGTGTCACCAACCTTGGCGTGTTCCAGCTCTTTAATACCGGCAATGATGAAACCCACCTCGCCTGCAGACAGATGAGGACGGTTTTCAGACTTGGGGGTAAAGACACCGATATGCTCGACAAGGTGCGTCGCACGAGTAGCCATCAGCAGAATTTTTTCCTTGGGCTTGAGCACACCGTTGACGATGCGCACCAGCATGACCACGCCCACGTAATTGTCAAACCAGGAGTCAATGATCAGGGCTTGCAAGGGAGCAGTCGGGTCACCCACTGGCGGCGGAACACGCGCCACGATGGTTTCCAGAATCTCGTCGATACCCAGGCCGGTTTTCGCACTGGCGGCAATTGCGTCACTGGCATCAATGCCAATCACGTCTTCCACTTCCTGGCGAGCTGCATCCGGGTCAGCCGAAGGCAAGTCCATTTTGTTGAGCACTGGGATCACTTCCACGCCCTGATCCAAAGCGGTATAGCAGTTGGCTACAGTCTGCGCTTCCACACCTTGGGAAGCGTCCACGACCAGCAAGGCACCTTCACAGGCCGACAAGGAACGGCTGACTTCATAGGAGAAGTCAACGTGGCCGGGAGTGTCGATCAGGTTCAGGTTGTATACCTTGCCATCCTGAGCCTTGTAGTGCAAAGCGGCGGTCTGGGCCTTAATCGTGATGCCACGCTCTTTCTCGATGTCCATCGAATCCAGAACCTGGGTCGACATCTCGCGGTCGGCCAGGCCACCACAGCGTTGGATCAGGCGGTCAGCCAAGGTCGATTTGCCATGATCGATATGGGCAATAATAGAGAAATTGCGGATGTGATCCATAAACCCGTTAATAAACAAAGAAAATGTTGAGGCGCAATGCCAGAGAGACGGCACAAGAAAGGGGCGCCAATGACGCCCCTTTTCAGTCCACGCGCCGAAAACGCAAGACCCGTCCTGTCAGACGGGCGCACGTGGAGCCAGTATCCATTCGGGGCAAACTGCCCCCGCGAATAGCGGCGGAAAAACTCCGGCCCCTGGCCGGAGTTCATCAATGACTACCATTTTAGCCGTTTTACAGAATTTTTATTTCGATGGCGTAATCAAAACCCATTGCGACTGCCCTGCACGCAGGACCAGCAAGGCTGCTGCTTTGGATTTATCCAAGGAAGCCACCATTTTAGCGTATTGATCCGGCGTCCCTACGTCTTTATCGTTGACACGCAAAATCAGGTCACCAGGCTGCAGACCGGCTTCGCTGGCAGGGGCCGTGGCCTCTGTTACCTGAACCGCACTTTCAACGCCCAAACGCTTCAGATCAGCAGCAGGAACTGCCGTCACTTTCAAGCCAAAGGCATCGGCCGTGCTGGCAGCAGAACTGTCTTTCTCGTCCTTGGCGGCAGCAGTTGGGCTGCTGGAAGGCATTTCTTCGACATCAATCTTGATGGTCTGCAACTTGCCCTTGCGCCAGATTTCCAGTGTGGAGCTTTGACCTGGTTTGGTGCTTCCCACAATACGGGGCAAGTCTGTCATTTGATCAATGGTGCGACCGTTGAACTTCAGGATCACGTCGCCAGACTGAATACCGGCCTTGGCGGCAGGACCGCCCTCTTCCACGCTGCTGACCAAGGCTCCCTTGCTGTCTTTCAGACCCAGTGCGGTAGCGACATCATCGGCTACCGGAGTGATCTGCACACCGATACGACCGCGAGTCACCTTGCCGTCAGACTTGAGCTGCTCGACCACATTCATGGCTTCGTCGATAGGAATGGCCAGGGAAATACCCATGAAGCCACCGCTACGCGAAATGATCTGGGAGTTCACACCCACTACTTCACCATTCAGGTTGATCAGCGGACCACCGGAGTTACCAGGGTTCACAGCCACGTCGGTCTGAATGAAAGGCAGGTAATCGCCGGTTTCACGGTTGATGGCGCTGACAATCCCGGAAGTCACGGTGGATTCCAGACCGAAGGGCGAGCCAATAGCCAGAACCCACTGTCCTTTCTTGAGCTGCTTGGAATCACCGATCACCATGGGCTTCAGGTCTTTGGCTTCGATCTTGATCAGGGCCACGTCGGTGCGCTCGTCCGTCCCGATGATCTTGGCTGGATATTCCTTGCCGTTGCTCAGCGTGACGAAAATGCCATTGGAGTCGGCCACCACATGGTTATTGGTCAGGATGTAGCCGTCAGCAGAGATGATGAAACCCGAACCCACACCACGTGGCACTGTGCGCTCTTGAGGCTGCTGGCCTTCATTGCCACCGCCACGAGGGCGCTGCGGCGCCATGCCGGGCGGCATGAAATCGGGCCCAAAGAACCAGCGGAACATATCATAAGGATCCGAGCCCGGACCCATGGCGGGGGAGCGCACCCGGACGGCCTCGGTGGTACGGATATTGACTACTCCATCCTCGGTCTTGGCAACAACGCCAGTAAAGTCAGGCAGCCCCAGCGTCGTGCTCTGGACTTGCTCGGTTGTCGTGACAGGCTGAGCCTGCGCGTAGGCCATAGGCGCACCCGCCGCCAGCATCACGGCCGCCGTCAAGGCCGAGAGAACAGGAATACGCATTTTTTGACTCGATTTTTCCATTCAAAGACTCCTGGTGGACGATAGTCAATGTGTCCGGGATAGAGGGGTGAACTGGGTACCTTCCAGCAAGGCGCGCAAGGTCTGTACAGGTACGGCACCCGTGCTGGTCAAAACATAATCATTAATGCGACTGCGGTACATATTCATGGAGCCACGGTGAAAGGCACCCAGGCTGTTTTCTTCTGCTTCAGGGGTCCCTACCTTCTCCAGAAACACGGAAATGGCAGCCAGACCATCAGACAACATCAAATGGGTGACCTGACGCCCCGCACGCATGGGCCGGAGCATTTCGGACCGCAAGGTAAAACCGGCAGGCATGGCCAGATGCCAACCCAGCTCGTTCAAATCTATTTTTCGTACTTCGGGTTCGACCACTTCCCACTTGCTGGGGTTCCAACTGGTACGCAGTTCCTGCAAATCCACCTGCTCGCCAAAGGCAACAGAGGCAAAAGCGATCTGATCCACTACCTCTTGTTGTGGGTCCAGAGTCTGCATTTTCAATAGCAAATGATGATCGGTATCGGCACACACGCGGTAGCCGTAACGCTGATCATCCTTGGGAACCAGCTCGATCAGGTCGCAAGGGCGACCGGCCACGCGCTCGCGCGATGGCAAGCGGCGCATATCGTAAAAATTGGGTAATTGGCTGACATCACCAACCAGAAAACTGGGAAAGCGTTCGTTTTCACGACGCTCGATCACCACCATTTTCTTTTCGGGAATCAGGCATTGGGTGACTTCGTTCTGACGCAGAAACTCGCGCGGCTCGCCGTCCAGAATCTCCAGACGCTCGCGCTCGCCGGTACCATCAATAATGTGGACCAGTTTCATGGACTGGCTGGCCTGATCCTGGGTGTAAATAATGACCCCGGAATAATCCAGGTCACGCGCCGCTTTATGGACTTTCTGCAACCAGGGCAGATCCAGGGGCTCCAGCCCGCTGGCATCCTGAGCCAGTACAGGTGTGCACAGCACCGCCAGAGAAAGGGCAAACAAGCCCTTATAGAGACGCGCCAAGCCCATCTGCGACGGCATACGTACAGACCTCATTGACCCAGGGCTCCACTTTCAAAGGAAACATGGCGTACCGGACCGGTACCAACAAAGTCGCGGTGCAAATCCGCGTAATCATTCCAGAGCTGATCATCCTGGGCGCTGGCCACCAGCGTGCCTGGCACGGAGTTCACCCCCATATACGGCAGGCCTACCCACAAGGCGGCAGCCACGGCAGCCACCACGGCCAGGCCGCTGACACCATAGCGCTGCACCAAGGGTCGTTTCATGGCATTCGGGGCGAGCACGGTAGGCTCTTCGTCAATTGCTTTGGACAGACGCGCGTAAAAGCGATCCGACGTACGGATCGCCAGCGCATCGGTACGCATGACGTCACCAATCAAATGGTAGGTATCCCAGACTTGACGCCCGTAGGGGGAGTCCAGTTCCTCGGGGCGTATTTCAGCCTCGCCATCCACCCAGGAAGACACGGCGGCCTCCCAGGCATTGAGTTGATCATCATCGGAATGGGATTTCAGGGCTTGCATCATCAATCCTTACCACCGTCGTTCACTATCTTCACCATCGAGTATGGGACGCAATTGCGCAGCAATGGCGTCACGGGCTCGAAAGATGCGTGAGCGTACAGTTCCTATAGGGCAGTCCATGGTCTGAGCAATATCTTCGTAGCTCATACCTTCTATTTCACGTAGCACGATAGCCGTCCGCAACTCTTCGGGCAGTGCCTGGATCGCTGTATTTACCGTTTCAGCAATCTGGCGACTGACCATCATCGATTCTGGCGTGCTTATATCGCTTAGGTTGTCGATTCGGTCAAAAGTTTCACCTTCTTCAGTTTCGACGTTCTGCAAAGTGTTGGGACGTCGGGCGGCCGAGGCCTGCCAGTTACGGGCCGTGTTGATCGCAATGCGGTACAGCCAGGTGTAAAAAGCACTCTCGCCCCGGAACTGGGGAAGAGCTCGGTACGCTTTGATGAAGGTTTCCTGAGCCACGTCCTCGACTTCAGACGGGTCACGTACCATGCGGCTGAGCAGACGCATGATCTTGCGCTGGTACTTCAGTACCAGCAGGTCAAAGGCTCGCTTATCCCCACGCTGAACACGTGCAACTAGTTCGGCATCGGTATCGCGTTCACTCATTAAGAATCCTTATTCTGAGCACGGACCTGATGAGACAGTCGGTTGGCACATAAAGACAAGGCCCACCAGTCCTGCTGCGACTGGGCGCGGCGCCATACGGTCACGGTACGGCAAGCCTTGGAGCAATCACGGCGCAAACGCAAGGTCATGAACCAGGCACAACGCCAGATCTGCTCTATTTGCACGGACTCCTTTGCAGCCCCCTCGCACTTCAAGGAGTATAGCCCTGCACGATACGCTAGTGTAGCGCGCTCATCCCATGCCCCACGACTGCGAGCATACAAAAAATAAGCCCACAAAGCACCTGCCAATATTGCCAGGGCCCAGGGCCATTGCCAGCTAGACATTGTCCAGGCCAGGGCTGCTGCAAGCAAGGCACAGACAAAAGCGCCCAGTCGGCGCACCGGAGCCGGAGCTCCGATCGACCAGGACTGGGCGTTACGAGTGGGGCAGTCCAGCTTAGCGAAGACGACGAACCACCATCGAACCGTTAGTGCCGCCAAACCCGAAGGAGTTGGACAGAGCGACATCAATCTTCATGTCACGCGCCTGGTTGGCGCAGTAATCCAGGTCGCAGGCAGGGTCCTGGTTGAAGATGTTGATGGTTGGGGGCGAGATCTGGTTATACACCGCCAAGGTGGTGAACACCGCTTCAATACCACCGGCCGCACCCAGCAGGTGACCCGTCATGGACTTGGTGGAGTTGACCACCAGCTTGTAAGCGTGATCGCCAAAAGCCAGTTTCAATGCTTCGGACTCGTTCACATCGCCCAATGGCGTGGAAGTACCGTGTGCGTTGACGTACTGAACTTCGTCAGCGTTGATGCCACCGTTACGCAAGGCATTCATCACGCCACGACGCGGACCGTCACGGTCGGGCGAAGTGATATGGTGAGCGTCAGAGCTCATGCCGTAGCCGGAGAACTCGCCGTAAATGCGTGCGCCACGTTTTTTGGCGTGTTCGTACTCTTCCAGCACCAGCACACCAGCGCCCTCACCCAGCACAAAGCCGTCGCGGTCCATATCCCAGGGACGCGATGCCGTTTCAGGATCGTCGTTACGGGTGGACAGAGCACGCATGGCAGCAAAACCGCCAATACCCAGCGGGGACACGGTGGACTCGGCACCGCCGGCAATCATCACATCGGCGTCGCCATACTCGATCAAGCGAGCAGCGTCACCAATGGAGTGCAGGCCGGTTGTACATGCCGACACAACAGCGTAGCTAGGACCTTTCAGGCCCAGGCCGATGGACAATTGGCCAGACACCAGATTGACCAGGGAGCCAGGCACAAAGAACGGGGAAATCCGACGTGGGCCCCGTTCCAGATAATCTTTTTGGGTTTCTTCAATGCGGGGCAAACCACCAATCCCCGAACCTACGATAACGCCGACACGCTCAGCATTGATGCTGTTGATGTCCAGGCCGCAGTCCTTCCAGGCTTGCATACCTGCCACCACGCCGTAATGGATAAAGGTATCCATCTGCTTGGCTTCTTTGGACGAAATGTATGGTGTTAAATCAAAATCCTTGACCTCACCCGCTATCTGGGCTGTTAGGGCCGAAGGATCGAAACGGGTAATACGCCCGATGCCCGAACGCCCATTGACGATGTTATCCCACGCGGTAGGAATATCGTTGCCGACCGGGGAAACAATACCCAGCCCGGTAATCACGACACGTCGTTTCACGGATGACTCCTAAACACAAAAAAAGCGGTTTAAAGGGAATAACTGCGTCTTGCAAGCTAAAGCCGCCGGGCACAGGCTACTCTCTGGAAACCGCTCTGGAGCGAGGGCGTGCACAATGCCGCCCACCCTCTTAATTGAACTTACTGCTTGCTGTGAGAATTGATGTAGTCCACAGCTTGCTGGACCGTCGTGATTTTCTCAGCTTCTTCGTCTGGTATTTCGGTTTCGAATTCGTCTTCGAGCGCCATCACGAGCTCGACCATGTCGAGCGAGTCGGCACCGAGGTCGTCGAGAAAAGAAGATTCGTTTTTGATCTCGGCTTCGTTAACGCCAAGTTGTTCAGCGACGATCTTCTTGACGCGCTGTTCGATGCTTTCCATGCAGATTCTCCAAGTTGGGAAAAATTCCCGCAAATTATAGCCAATCCATACTGCTAAGAGGGATAAGCTATGACAAAAAACGGCGTTCTTGTATGAGGCCCAACGTTATTCTTACAACGCCGGCTCAAGCAATAGGCCCCAAATAATCCCGCAATTTTACCTCAGCCGGGCGCGATGCCAAGCCTTACATGTGCATACCACCATTCACATGGATGGTGCTGCCCGTAATATATTGCGCTTGCGACCCGGCCAGGAAGGCTACCGCGTTAGCGATATCTTCAGCAGCGCCCAGTCGTCCCAGGGGGATTTGCGACAAAATTGCCGCCGACTGCTCAGGGGTCAGAGAGCGTGTCATGTCCGTATCAATAAAGCCCGGAGCGACACAATTAACTGTAATGTTACGGCTACCGAGCTCGCGCGCCAAGGCACGGCTCATGCCGGCGACACCGGCTTTGGCAGCTGCGTAGTTGGCTTGACCGGGGTTGCCGCTCTCGCCCACCACCGAAGTGATGCTGATGATACGGCCCCAGCGGGCTTTCATCATGGGGCGGATAACGGCACGCGACAGGCGGAACACGGCACTTAGATTGGTCTGGATAACGGCATCCCAGTCTTCATCTTTCAAGCGCATGGCCAGATTGTCACGCGTAATACCGGCATTATTAACCAGAATGTGCGGGCCACCGTCTTCTTTGCTCAAAGCCGAAATCAGCGCTTCGCAAGCAGCCGGGTCGTCCACGTTCAAAACATGGCCGTAGCTGCCATTCTGATCCAGCACAGCGGAAATCGCCTGTGCGCCGGACTCGGAAGTAGCGGTACCAACCACCTTGGCACCACGTGCCATCAACTCTTTAGCAATCGCCTGACCGATACCACGCGATGCGCCGGTTACCAGGGCAGTCTTGCCGCTTAGATCCAACTCTTGCATTTATGCTCCCTCCAGGGCTTCCAAAGTGGCCTGCAAGGACGCAGGGTCGCTGATCGACAAGGCGACCAGATCACGGTCAATACGCTTGACCAGCCCCGTCAGCACTTTGCCCGGGCCACACTCGACCACGTGGGTGACTCCTTGAGCCTTCATGGCCTGGATAGTCTCAACCCAGCGCACGGGATGCCAGGCCTGACGGACCAGCGCATCTTTAATCTGTTCGGGGTCGGTAGGCGCGGCTACGTCCACGTTATTGATCACGGAAATAGCAGGAGTTTGCACTTGAACCGAGGCCAGAGCCTGGGCCAGCACAGCAGCTGCCGGTTCCAACAGACTGGAGTGGAAAGGAGCCGATACAGGCAGCACCAAGGCACGCTTGGCACCGGCTTCTTTAGCCAGCGCACATGCACGATCTACCGCTTCCACATTCCCGGCTATCACAACCTGAGCAGGCGCATTGTAGTTAACAGCCTGAACAATCTGCTGTCCCTCAGAGGCACGAGCACACACATCGCGCACTTGATCGTCATCCAGACCCAGCACGGCAGCCATGGTACCGACACCCACAGGTACGGCAGCTTGCATGGCATCGGCACGGATGCGAACCAGCGGAACTGCTTGTTCCAGGCTCAGAGCACCGGCAGCAGTCAGGGCCGAGTATTCACCCAGGCTATGACCGGCCATCACGGCAGGAGCGGGGCCACCGGCCTGAATCCAGGCCTGATACATGGCCACGGCGCTAGCCAGCATGACAGGTTGAGTATTGGTAGTCAGGTTCAGAGCCTCGGCAGGCCCTTGTGCCATCAACTGAGCCAGGTCCTGGCCCAGCGACTGGCTGGCTTGTGCAATGGCTTGCTGTACGACAGCAGACTCGGCCCAGGCATCGAGCATGCCTACGGACTGCGAGCCTTGTCCTGGAAAGACAAACGCAATTTTCATGGTAGAAAAACCCAAAGAGATGAGGCGGTAATCCGGATCGCGCTACTTAGCAGCGGACCAGCACCGAACCCCAGGTAAAGCCGCCACCCACGCCTTGCAACAGCGCCAGATCACCGGCACGGATACGACCATCCCGGCGAGCGGCATTCAGGGCCAATGGCACACTGGCTGCCGAGGTGTTGGCATGTTGATCAACCGTGATAACCACCTTCTCGGAGGGGATACCCAGCTTACGACCTAGAAAATTGATGATACGAACGTTGGCCTGGTGCGGCACCAGCCAATCGATATCGGCCAGAGAGACGCCAGCCTGTTCGCAGACTTGATTGGCCGAAGCGGCCAGAGAAGTGACAGCCAGCTTGAACACAGCCTGACCATCCATACGCAGGAAGGGATCGCCCACTACCTGACCGTGCGAGACATTGCCTGCCGCGCACAAAATACCCATTTGACTGCCATCTGCATTGAGCTGGGCAGCCAGAACACCGGGTTCATCGCTGGCTTGCAGAACCACAGCGCCCGCACCGTCGCCAAACAGGACGCAGGTAGAGCGGTCGTTCCAGTCCAGGATGCTGGAGAACACTTCGGCACCGATGACCAGCGCATTGCGCGCACGGCCGGCCTTGATCATGGCGTCGGCAGTCGTCAGTGCATAGACAAAGCCGCTGCACACCGCTTGTACGTCGTACGCGGCAGCGCCCTTGTTGCCCAATTCGGCCTGCACCAGACACGCGGTGCTGGGGAAAACGTAATCGGGAGTGGAAGTAGCCACCACAATCAGGTCCAGATCCTGGGCAGCAATGCCCGCATCTTCCAGCGCCTGACGCGCGGCCTGGGTTGCCAAGTGGCTGGTACGGACACCGGGATCGGCAAGATGACGCTGGTGAATACCGGTACGCTCGACAATCCACTGATCGGAGGTTTCGATACCCTTTTGAGCCAGCTCCACCGCTAGATCATCGTTAGACACAATCCGAGGAGGCAGGTAGCCGCCTGTACCGATAATCTTGGCAAATATCGTCATTTTATGTTCCCGATCAAGCCCGTTCTTATGAGGACGAGGGCTCTGAAGTATGGCGTGTATCTGGTTCGCCGCTTTGCTCTTCATGCAAGTTCACACTTTGCATGATGCGTTCGACTGCCTGGCTGGTACCGCTGAGCAGACCATTGAGCACCGCACCGCGGGCCCGTTGCAAAGCATAACCGAAAGCGTAGGCATCGGCAGAACCATGACTCTTGATAACAATACCGCGTAAACCCAAAAGGGCCGCACCGTTATGACGGCGATTATCCACCCTGTCGCGGAAACGATTCAAGACAGGACGAGCCAGCAAAGCGGACACTTTGCTCAAGGGGTCACGGGTAAATTCGTCGCGCAGCATACTGCCGACCATCTTGGCCAGCCCTTCAATGGATTTAAGGACCACATTGCCCACGAAACCGTCGCACACGACCACGTTGACGGTACCTTTGCAGATATCGTCGCCTTCTACGTTGCCGTAAAAATTCAGTCCGCTGGAGCGCAGCAATTCAGCCGCCTTCTTGACGACCTCGTTGCCCTTGATGACCTCTTCACCAATATTGAGCAAGCCCACGGTGGGACGCTCATGACGATCCACGATACTGGCCAGCGCAGAACCCATGATGGCGAACTGCAACAGGTGTTCTGCGGAACAATCCACATTGGCACCCAGGTCCAGCATGATCGTGGCCCCGCCCTTTTGGTTAGGGATGGACGTGGCAATGGCTGGGCGATCAATCCCATCCAGAGTTTTGAGTACGTAGCGCGAAATTGCCATCCATGCGCCGGTATTGCCCGCAGAAATGCAGGCATCAGCTATCCCGTCCTTGACGGACTGGGCAGCCACTCGCATGGAGGAGTCTTTTTTGCGGCGCAGGGCCACCTCGACCGAATCGGCCATGGTGACAACTTCGGATGCGGGAAGAATGTCGTACCAGGAGGTATCGACATTACCTTGCGCACGCAATGTTTGCTCGATGGCCTGAGGCTCGCCAACCAATAAGCAGTGCACATCCGGATAGCGCTTGGCAAAAAGCAGCGCTGCAGGGACAGTGACGGATAAACCGATATCGCCGCCCATGCAATCGATGGCAATACGTATTTTTTTGTTAGACATCAAGCATGCAACCTATGTTGCTTGCAACGACAAAGAGACTATTACTCGTCGTTCTTTGTTTTCAGCACTTTACGGCCACGGTAGATGCCGTTAGGGCTGATGTGGTGACGCAGGTGCAGTTCGCCAGTCGTAGGCTCGATAGCCGTCGAAGGACCAGTAAGCGCGTCGTGCGAACGACGCATGTTACGCCGGGACGGGCTCTTTTTATTCTGCTGAACAGCCATGATGACTCCTGTAGATGGACAACCCCGAATAAATGGGTGCAGCCCGAAAAAATTAACGAATTAGTAACAAACAATCAAGACTTCTTGAGCGAGCCCAATACGGCAAACGGGGACGGCCGCTCAAAGGCGGACTCATCCAGGTCGTCAGATTTGGCTTCCATGGACAGCGACTGCGCGTCGGGACAAACCTCATGGCGCGGCACATAAGGCACGCTAAGAATCAGCTCGTCCTCGACCAGTCCCAGGACATCCAACTGGCCTTCACACAAGATGCGATCAGGACCTTCCGTATCGTCATCATCCAGCTCAAGTTCGTCCTCGGTTGCCACAATCTGTACTTCGTTGGAAATATCGATGGGCCACTCAAAAGGCTTCACACAGCGCTGGCATTCCAAAATGACACTACCTTTGGCCTGCACATGCACAAAACGACGCCGGGCAGAATCTTCCCGACCCGACACACTCCAGTCAATGCGCAAATCGCCTTGATCGGGCAAATCGGATACCAGACGAGACAAATCTTCCACCAGCACCTGGCCCGACATTTCCTGAGGGGCACGGGCTAGATTCAAGGTGTCGATATACTGTGTCGTCATAAGTATGCTTAGGGCATCAAACCACGGTTTTACCAGGATCTGGAACCGCTTGTTTGTTCTGCTTTATTTGTCGCTTTCGCTTGTTTGCTGCTTGCTTGTTTCACTGCCTTGGTATCGCTTGGGGGCTCTACCACTTTTTCTTGTACTGCTTTTTTTCCTGCCCCTCGGTATTGAAGCATGTAAAGCGCAGTCGGCAAACCGCCAAGCTAGCCCACAACCATTTCAATAACGAAGAAAACATTAGATAATACCGTGCTAAGCACAAGGCAGTCAAACCAAAGCACAGCTAAAACACACTATGCGTCTCATCCTTGCATCAAGCTCAGTCTATCGCCGCGCTATGTTAGCGCGTTTGGGCTTGCCTTTCACCTGTCAGTCTCCTGACATTGATGAAACCCCACTTCCCGCAGAGGCTCCCGCCCAGCTCAGCCTGCGTCTGGCGCGTGAAAAAGCGGCCCGTATCAGCCAGCTGAACCCAGGCGCCCTCGTGATCGGCTCCGATCAGGTCGCCACATCGGGCCAGGATGCTATTGGCAAGCCTGGCGACCATGCCGGTGCGCAGAAACAACTGCGTCGCCTGAGCGGTCAAGACATCGATTTCCATAGCGCTTTATGCGTGACAGATGGCCAGGAATTTCTGTGCAGCGATATTGTTACCAATTGTCGTTTTCGCGCATTGAGTGATGAAGAAATCGAGCACTATTTGCTGCAGGAAAAACCGTATGACACCGCTGGCAGCGCCAAGGCCGAAAGCCTGGGTATTGCCCTGATGGAGTCCATGCGCTCGGACGACCCAACCGCTATCATTGGCCTGCCGCTGATCGAGCTGTGCACCATGCTGCGTCACTTTGGCTTGAACCCCTTGCGCCCCACCCTTTTGCCCCCTTCCGTTTAGGACTGATACGCCATGCCCCAAGCCGCCCCTTTGCACCTGATCCCCGTAGGCTTAAGCGAGAGCCCGATCAGCGGCTGGCTACCCGCCGACGTCAAGGCTTTGACGCGCGAACTGACCGTCTTTATTGCCGAGAACGCCAAAACCGCCCGCGCCTTCCTGAAACTGGTTGAGCCCGTGGTACCTCTGCAAGAAATCACCATTCACACGCTGGACAAGCGCGGCAATAAACCCGGTGAAATGCGTGAGTGGTTGAAAACAGCCCTGCAAGGTCAAGCCATTGGTCTGGTATCGGAAGCTGGCTGCCCCGCCGTCGCCGACCCCGGTGCGCTGGTGGTTGCCATGGCCCACGAAATGAAGATCCCCGTGCGCCCTCACGTTGGCCCCTCTTCCATTTTGCTGAGCCTGATGGCCAGCGGCCTGGACGGTCAGCAGTTTGTATTCCACGGCTATGCGCCTGTAGATGGGGCCGCTCGCGCCAAGCAGCTCAAGCAATGGGAAAGCCAGTCCCAAGCCCTGAAACAAACCCAGATCCTGATCGAAACACCTTATCGCAACCAGGCCATGTACAGCACCTTGCTGCAGTCCCTCAAGCCCACAACACGCTTGTGCCTGGCTCGTGACCTGACAGGTACGCGTGAATTGATCCAGACTGCCACAGTTGAACAATGGCGCGAGCGCCAGCCGCCTGCCCTGGACAAAACCCCCTGCATTTTCCTGTTTCTGGCTGGTCGTTAAGATGAAATCCCTGTCTTTTCTTACACCCGTCTTGAAGCGCAGCGTTCAGATTGGCGTACTTAGCCTGACGGCCTTATTGGCGGCCTGTGGCAGTAGCGGTCCCTTCAAACTTGATGACAGCTATAGCGCTCAGGGCCAGAACAGCCGAGTGCGTTATCTGGTCATGCACTACACCGCTGGCGACCACGCCACCTCCTTGAAGGTGCTGACGCAGCGTGATGTCAGCGCCCATTACTTGGTCAGTGACGAGCGCCGTCCCACTGTCTACCGTCTGGTTCCAGAGGAACGCCGCGCCTGGCATGCAGGTCTGGGCTCCTGGTACGGTTTCACAGACCTGAACACCGGCTCTATCGGCATCGAAATCGTTAATATGGGCCGCTTGGCAGATGGTCGCTGGGCTCCGTATACGTCCGGGCAGATTGAAGCAATCAAAGCACTGTTGAAAGACCTGGCTCAGCGTCATGGCGTGTCTGCCCGCAATATTATTGGCCACAGCGATGTTGCCCCACAACGCAAGCTGGACCCCGGCCCTCATTTCCCCTGGAAGGAACTGGCCCAAGCAGGCATAGGCCGCTGGTACAAGGAATCACAGGCCCGAGCACTGCAGGCGCAGTACGCCACGCGTCCCCTGCCCTCTGCCGCTCAAACCCAGGCCCTGCTGCGCAAAGCAGGCTACGAAACGCCTGACAGCGGCGTGTTCGACAAGGCCACACAAAACGTGATCGCCGCCTTCCAGATGCACTACCGCCCAGCCCGCTACGACGGCACTCTGGATGCCGAAACAGCCGCCATTCTGCAAAGTCTGGATTGATAAAAAAACAGGTAATGGGCTTATGCTCATTACCTGTTTTGCTTAGTGCACTGTCTTATTCAATACTGGCCAGCGGCGCAAAACCAGCAAGCCCACCAGAACCAAACCATAGACATAAACTTCCACCACATCATTTTTACCAGTACGAATCAGGTAAAAGTGCAGGATGGAAAGCACCGCCGCCAAATACACGGTTTGATGCAAGCGGCTCCAGCCACGACCCAAACGTTTCTGCCAACCATGCGTGGAAGTCAGGGTCAACGCCAATAAAATCAGCACAGCCACTACCCCGATCGCAATCAAGGGCCGCTGCACCACGTCCTGCCACATGGACAGCCAGTCGCCCGAGCGATCCCACCAGGCCCAGGCCAGGGTATGCAAAGCTGCATAAAAAAAACTGAACAAACCCAACATGCGGCGCCAACGCACCAAGGCGGGCTGAGCCAGCAAACGCCTTACAGGACTTAAAGCCAGGGTCAACAGCAAGAGCACCAAGGCCCAAACCCCACTGGATCGGGTCAAAAACTCGGCTGGATTGGCACTTAGGCCATTATTGAAACCCAACCACACCCAGCGTCCCAAGGGAAACAAGCCCAGCAAGAACACCAAGGGCTTGAGCCTATCCAATTGCGCAGCCTTCCAGGTACTCATCAGTAATAGCGCCTTAAATCCATATCGGCATACAACCCCGCTACATCTTCGGCATAGCCGTTAAAAGGCAAAGTCGGTTTTTTGGTGGCGAAGAATCCCGAACCGATGACACGTTCAGTGGCCTGGCTCCAGCGGGGATGCGGCACTTCCGGGTTCACATTGGCATAAAAGCCATACTCATGCGGAGCCACCTTCATCCAGCTGGACTCGGGCATGGTGTCCGTCAAGGTGATGCGCACCAAAGACTTGGCCGATTTGAACCCATACTTCCACGGCACGATCAGCCGCACCGGCGCTCCATTCTGAACAGGTAGACTTTTTCCGTACAGACCGGTAGCCAGCAGAGTCAAAGGATGCATGGCCTCATCCAACCGCAGCGCCTCCACATAGGGCCAGGCCAAGATACGAGAGCGTAGACCCGGCATGGTTTCCGGGTCCGTCGCTGTTTCAAACCGAACAAAGCGGGCCGAACCCTGGGGCGACGCCTGCTTTAGCAAGGCCGACAAGGAATAGCCCACCCAGGGCACCACCATGGACCAGGCTTCAACACAACGCAGACGATAAATACGCTCTTCCAAAGGGGCCAGCTTCAATATCCGGTCCATATCCAAGGTAAGCGGCTTGTTCACCAAACCGTCAATCTGCAAAGTCCAGGGTTCAGTCTTGAATTTCCCCGAATGGCGGGCAGGATCTTCCTTACCCGTGCCAAATTCGTAGAAATTATTGTAGGAGGTGACATCGGACTCGCTGGTGGGCATATCGTCCAGTTTCCAGCGCTGGGAAGGCGTGAACGACAAGTCCTGCCCTACCGGGACCGCCTGAGCCCGACCCGGCAAGCTGGCCGCCAGGGCCAAGGCGCCGGGAGCCTGCAAAAGCAGGCGGCGGCGCGCCCGCCAGACCGACTCGTCGGTAATTTCAGAGGGACGTATGGGCTGCGAACGTGATTTGAACATCTCCATCTCCTGAACCTGTCTGGCAAGATGGTCGTCAAACCGGCTTGCCGCCTATTAAATCCGTGCCAATACCCAATCGCGCATTTGCGCCACATTATCAACCATGACCGTGGGCTCAGCCTTGGCCAGGGTTTGAGGATCGTGCGCGCCGTAAGTGACAGCCACGCTATCCATGCCTGCATTGGCCGCCATATGAATATCGTGCACGGTATCGCCCACCATCAAGACCTGCTCGGGCTCCAACATCAATTCGGCCAGCAATTGATGCAGCATTTCCGGGTCCGGCTTGCTGCGGGTTTCATCTGCACAACGGGTAGCATCAAAAAAAGTGCTGAGATTGACCTGCTGCAGCACTCTATCCAAACCTTGACGACTTTTACCCGTTGCCACTCCTAAGGCAATCTGGCGGCCCCGAAGTTCACCCATGAAAGGCAATATTCCGTCAAACAGCTTGATATGCGGGTCGCGCTGCATAAAGTGATGTCGATAGCGCTCCAGAAACAGCGGCATCTGCTCGGCAGTCAAATCCGGCACAGCGCGATACAAGGCGCTTTCCAGCGACAAACCAATAACCCAGCTGGCTTGCTGAATCGAGGGCACAGGCAATTGCAGATCCGCACTGGCCAACTGAATAGAACTGGCAATTGAGTACGTCGAATCCATAACTGTGCCGTCCCAATCAAACAGAACGGCGGCGTAACGCGTCATAACTACTTCTCCAAACGCTCAAGAACGGCCTGACAGGCAGCCGGCAAGGCGGCCTCCAGAACCAGAGGCTGTCCGGTGACAGGATGATTGAACTCCAGGCGTCCCGAATGCAGGAACATGCGCTTGAAGCCCTGGCGGGCGAATTGATCGCGAATGGCGTCGTCGCCATACTTGTCGTCGCCCACAATCGGAAAGCCCGAATGGGCCAAATGAACCCGGATCTGGTGAGTGCGGCCGGTTTTCAGCTCCGCCTGTACCAAAGTAAAGCGACCAAAACGGCGCTGCATGGTGATGATGGTATGCGCAGGCTTGCCCGTGGGGTCAACCTTGACGCGCCGCTCCCCACTTTCGGTCAGCCAGCGCAGCAAGGGGAAACGGATATGCTGGCGATCGTTCACCCAATCGCCCTGCACCAGCGCCCAATAAAACTTGCGAGCACGGATTTCGCGGAACATATCGTGCAAACCAACCAGAGCAGCACGACGCTTGGCGATAATCAGCAAGCCGGAGGTATCCCGGTCCAGACGGTGGGCCAGCTCCAGAAAGGGCTCCTGAGGACGGGCAGCACGCAACTGCTCAATGACACCAAAAGACACACCACTGCCACCATGCACGGCAACACCGGCTGGCTTGTCGATGACCATCAGGTGCTCGTCCTCGAACACCACCGGGAAAACGGCAGCGGGAACATGACGCGGCTGCTCGGGCTCGGGCAGGCGCAGCGGCGGAATCCGCACCATATCGCCGTCCTGCAAACGATAGTCACTGCTGATACGGCCTTTATTCACGCGCACCTGACCGCCACGGATCGCTTTGTAAATGTGGCTTTTTGGCACCCCTTTACATTCACGTAACAAAAAATTATCTATACGCTGACCTGCCCGCGTTTCATCAATGCGTAATATTCGCACTTGAGGGGCTGATCTTTGTGATTCATGAGGTTTGCACATAACAAAAAGGGGCATATAATCGCTTCAGCCTATGGAAGCTGAGACTGGGTCCAGCGTAGAGATGCAAAGGGTGCGTCTCCGTTGGATGACCAAGGACTGATAATTGTATCCTTGAGTTCCAGCTTCCGGGTCATAAGGTCGCCGGGGTGAGTCCGAAATAGCGAAAGTCGTGTGGCAAGAAGGCCCGCTTTCCAAGAGATGTTTTCCTCCCGCGTGCGGCGCTGAATTCCTGCACAGATTGTCCCGCTCTTTTGCACCAGCCGCATGATTTATGCGGCTGCCGTTCCCCCAGCAATTTTATATTCGTCAAACACACACCGTGACTCTGACCCCCCTGCTGATTGAACTTCGCGCTTTGGCGCGACTCGTGCCTCCCAGACTATAAGCCGGTAGGCCGATTTTGCCTGCCTGCACCAAACTGATGCAGCTATAGCGCTACACACCTGTGACCCGCGGTCGTGCGCCGATATTTCGGTGCTCCATGACAACGGAGATCCACACTCATGAAACGCATGTTGTTCAATGCGACGCATCAAGAAGAACTACGCGTCGCCATTGTCGACGGTCAAAAACTGATTGACCTCGACATCGAAACAGCCGGGCGCGAACAGCGCAAAGGCAATATCTACAAAGGGGTCATCACCCGCATCGAACCCGGCCTGGAAGCCTGCTTCGTCAGCTACGGTGAAGAGCGTCACGGCTTTCTGCCATTCAAGGAAGTAGCTCGCAGCTACTTCAAGGAAGGGGTTGATGTACGCAGCGCCCGCATCCAGGACGCCCTGGTTGAAGGCCAGGAACTGATCATCCAGGTTGAAAAAGAAGAGCGTGGCAACAAGGGCGCTGCCCTGACTACCTTCATTTCCCTGGCAGGCCGCTATCTGGTTCTGATGCCCAACAACCCCCGTGGGGGTGGCGTATCGCGCCGCGTTGAAGGCGAAGACCGCCAGGAACTGCGCGAAGCCATGGACCAGCTGGACATCCCGCAGGGCATGAGCATCATCGCCCGCACCGCAGGTATCGGCCGCAGCGTCGAAGAGCTGCAGTGGGACCTGAACTACCTGATGCAGTTGTGGACCGCCATTGACGGCGCAGCCCGCGACAATGCAGCCCCCATCCTGATTTATCTGGAATCCAGCCTGGTTATCCGGGCAATCCGTGATTACTTCTCGCCCGATATTGGCGAAATCCTGATCGACACGGACGAAATTCACGAGCAGGCCGCCGCTTTCATGAGCGTGGTCATGCCCGACAATCTGCATCGCGTAAAGATGTACCGCGATGACATCCCGCTGTTCTCGCGCTTTCAGATCGAACACCAGATCGAAACCGCCTACTCGCGTACCGTGCAATTGCCTTCGGGCGGTGCTGTCGTTATCGACCACACCGAGGCCCTGGTTGCCATTGACGTGAACTCGGCTCGCTCCACGCGTGGTGCCGACATTGAAGAAACCGCCCTGCGCACCAACCAGGAAGCCGCTGACGAAGTGGCCCGCCAGTTGCGTTTGCGTGACTTGGGTGGCCTGATTGTTATCGACTTTATCGATATGGAAGACAGCAAGAACCAGCGTGCTGTCGAACAACGCCTGCGTGATGCCCTGCACCTGGACCGTGCTCGCGTCCAGATGGGCAAGATCTCGCGCTTTGGTCTGATGGAACTGTCCCGTCAGCGCCTGCGCCCTGCCCTGAACGAAGGCTCCCACATCACTTGCCCACGATGCACCGGCACTGGCGTCATTCGTGATGCCGAATCCAGCGCCCTGCACGTACTGCGTCTGCTGCAAGAAGAAGCCATGAAAGAAGGCACGGCCGCCCTGCACGCTCAGGTGCCGGTGGATGTGGCTACCTTCCTGCTGAACGAAAAACGCGCTGACATCACCAAGATCGAATCGCGCCTGAACATTGCCCTGATCCTGATTCCGAACAAGAATCTGGAAACCCCACACCACATCATCGAGCGCCTGCGCCACGACGACCCCCGTCTGGACGAACTGCGCAGCAGCTACGAGCTGGTCCAGCAGCCTGAGCAGCAAGACAGCTTGGTGCCGCATCGCAGCCACGAAATCAAGCCTCGTCCAGAAGCCCTGGTCAAGAGCACCACACCGGCCCAGCCAGCTCCCATGAGCAAGCCTGCTGCCGCCGCAGCCGCCAGCGCCGCTGCTAGCGACAACAAGCCCGGCCTGCTCAAGCGCCTGCTGAACTGGTTGTCCGGCGCACCTGCCGAACCCGTGGCCGAGACCACCAAATCCGAAGGCAGCAAATCCTCCTCTGGCCGCCGCCAAGGTCGTCCCGGCCAATCCAATAGTGGCCGTGGCCAAGGTGGTCGTGGCCGTCGCCAGTCCAACCGCCCGGAAGCGGCTCAGGAAGAAAAAGCCAGCACGGAAAGCACCGGCGGTAATACCCGTGGTCGCCGCCGCAACGCCTCAGCAGGTAACGAATCTGCTCTGGAAACTCCACAAAGCGCCAACACGACGCCCGCCACTGCCGACGAAGGCAGCAGCAACAGCCGCAACCCACGCAACCGCCGTGGCCGTGGCCGTCAACGCCGTGAAGAAGGCAGCGCAGAAAACGTCGAGCTGAACAAAGACGTCGCCAGCACAGAAGCCCAGCCCGAACAGGCTGCTGCCGCAGTGGCCAGCGTGGCCGCAGTTGCTGCCGTGGCCGCCACCAAGCAAGAAGCGCAAAACCGCGCTGAACAGCTGGCCGAGGCCGACAGCGCTGATACCAGCGACAACTCGGATGCCGAAACCGACGAGAACAGCGAAAACGGCGCTCTGGACCCAGAGCGCAAACGTCGCCGTCGTCGTAGCCGTCGTGGTCGTCGCAACACCGACGCCAACGCCGTAGCCGAGAACGAAGAGAACAACGAAGAAGGCAATACCAGCGCCTACGTTGCTCACGAAACACCTAGCTTCAACCCCGCTGCCCTGGATGCCCAGGAACAAGCTGCCGCCCAAACCGCAGCAGCCGAGCCTGAACAGCCACAAGCAGCCGTAGAGGCACCTGCAGCCCAAGAAGCCGCTCCTGTCGCCGTAGAGGCCTCTGAAGAAGCTCCTGCCGCTGCTCAAGCCGCACAACAAGCTGAAGAAGTCGCTACGACCCCGGTAAACGCTGTTGAAACCGCTCCAGCCCAGGAAGAAATAGCCACTCCAGCCGTTCAGGCCGAAGTTGCTCCAGAAGCTCCAGCCGCAGAAGAAACCGTTGCTCCTGTGCAAGCAGAAGCTGCCGCCGAACCTGCCAAAGCAGAAGTGACCGAAGCTCAAGCTGAAGCCGTGGAAACAGCCACAGCGCCCACAGAAACGCAAGCCGCAGCAGAAACCCCAGCCGTTGAAGCCGCTCCAGTGGAAACTGCAGCCGTAGAAACCGCTACTGCCCAGGAAGAAGTTGCTGCTCCAGCCGCTCAGGCCGAGGTAGCTCCAGAAGCTCCTGCCGCTGAAGAAGCTGTTGCTCCTGCGCAAGCAGAAGTTGCTGCCGAACCAGCCAAAGCAGAAGCCACCGAAGCTCAAGCTGAAGCCGTGGAGACAACTGCTACTCCCGCAGAAGCACAACCTGCAGTTGAAGCCCCGGCCGTTGAAGCCACTCCAGTGGAAACCACAGCCGTAGAGACTCGCGTTGAGACTCAAACGACTGCAGCTGCAAAAGCCCCTGCTGCCGAACAAGCACAGAAGCCCACAGCCGCCCCTCTGGAAGCCGTACTGAACGCAGCGGGCATCGAACTAGTGGAAACCGTTCGCTCGGCAACACAGGACGACTACCAGCCCGCACCAGTGCGCCTGGGTCGCCCACGCAAGCAACGTGCTGCAGAAACCGAGAACAGCGAGCCGCTGCAACAGGTTGAAACGCAGTAAACAGCAAGACTAAAAACGCCGCCCTTTGGGGCGGCGTTTTTTTTCCTCTCGTATCCATAAAGAGCAGCCATCTAGGCTCCGTCTCCCTCTTCTTGAGCCCTCTGCGATATTCCTTTTTTCTTGGTGTGGGGAGTACGGCCCTGGGGCGAGTCAGGGACTTGGCCGCGGGCCATTGAACAATCCAGGGTGCAAGCCCAGTGCTGTTCGAGCCAGACGCTTGTACTTGGTCCGGGGGACCAAGCACCTGGCGAGTTCACTGGGCGCCTGGATTGTTCAATAGCCAAGGGTACCCGTGCGCAGCACGGGCCAGGGCCCCGCCCCAGGGTCGTACTCCCCACACCAAGAAAACCAAGCCAATCTCGCCCTGAAGCTTCAACTCACAAGCCAACGCCTCAATACCAAAAACCGCTTTGCAAAAAAACAAAAACACGGCAGCCCAAAAAAAACGCCACCTAAACCCAGGTGGCGTTCTTCTTTAGCAATTCCTTGGCAATCAAGAATGCCGCGACACAGCCTCAGCCGGCTGACGAGTCAGCAAAGCCAGCAACTCGGCCAGCTCACGCTGCAGCTCGCGACGATCAACCACCATATCGATAGCGCCCTTCTCCAGCAAGAACTCGGCACGCTGGAAGCCTTCGGGCAGTTTCTCGCGCACAGTCTGCTCAATCACGCGAGGACCGGCAAAACCGATCAAGGCATTAGGCTCGGCAATCACCACATCGCCCATAAAAGCGAAACTGGCCGACACACCACCCATGGTGGGGTCAGTCAAAATGCTGATGAACGGCAAACCCGCCTCGGACAATTCAGCCAAAATAGCCGTCGTCTTGGCCATCTGCATCAGAGAGAACAAGCTCTCCTGCATACGCGCGCCACCCGAAGCGGCCACGCAAATAAAAGGACTGCGGTTGGCAATAGCTGCCTGCACGCCACGTGTGAAACGCTCGCCTACCACGGAACCCATGGAACCGGCCATATATTCAAACTCGAAGCAGGCCACCACGGCAGGCACAGACAGAATCGTGCCGCTCATGACCACCATGGCTTCAGTTTCGCCCGTCTGCTTGGCCGCCTCGGAAACGCGCTCGGTGTACTTGCGCGAATCGCGGAACTTCAAGGGGTCCATAGGACGGGTGTTGGAACCAATCTCGGTCTGGCCTTCGGGGCCCAGCAAGGACTTGATCCGGGCACGAGCACCAATGCGCATGTGATGGCTGCATTTGGGGCAGACATTCAAGGTGGCCTGGAGATCTTCCTTGTAGAGCACAGACTCACACGACGGACATTTCACCCACAGCCCTTCGGGAACGCGACGGCTGCTTTCGGGGTTACGGTTAATTCGCGGCGGGAGTATTTTCTCGATCCAGCTCATTGTTAGATCCTGTTTTCGCCTGGCCGGCACCCGGCCCACCAAGCTCTTTATTCTGAAAAAAAGCGCCTGTTCCTAAAGAACAGGCAGATGATTCTATACGCGGAATAGGTATTTAGGCTAATTATCCAGTGCCTGACGTATCTGTGCGAGCCATTGGCTGGCTGCTGCAACCGCAGCCGCATCCATATCCTTTTGCTCTTTGCCAGCGTTCTCCTGCACAGCCTGTTCCATGGTCTGGATCAGCTTGGAGCCAATGACAACTGCGTCCGCGCTACGGGAAATGGCTTTGGCGCTTTGCGCGTCCCGAATCCCGAAACCCACTCCGACCGGAATTTTGACGTGCTGACGAATACGCTGCAAGTGGTGTTCCACATCAGCCACATCAATCTGGGCCGAACCGGTCACACCTTTCAGGGACACATAATACACATAGCCCTGCGCCAAAGCGGCTACCTTGGCAATACGCTCGTCCGTGGACGTGGGCGAGAGCAGGAAAATGGTATCCACGCCCTGCTCGGTCAGCAAACGGGTGAAATCCTCGGACTCCTCAGGTGGGTAGTCCACCGTCAGCACACCGTCCACACCCGCCTTGCCTGCCATGACAGCAAATTCAGCCTGACCGATACGCTCAATAGGATTGGCGTAACCCATCAGAACAACCGGCGTTTCCTCGTCGATCAAGCGAAACTGCTGCACAATCTCCAGCACTTTACGCAAGCCCACACCACGGCTGATGGCACGTTCAGCCGCTTGCTGAATCACCGGGCCATCGGCAGTGGGATCAGAAAACGGTACACCCAATTCAATGACATCTGCCCCGGCCTGACGCAAGGCATGCATCAAGGCCACGGTAGCGGGCACCGAAGGGTCTCCGGCCGTAATATAAGGCACCAGGGCACAGCGCCCGTTCAAACCTTCAAACGTCTTTTTCAGACGCACATTACTCGACATATCCGTTCCCGATTGCTTACAGAGTCAAGCCGCCGTACTCGGCGACCGTGTGCATGTCCTTATCACCGCGACCGGACAAACTGACCAGGATGATTTTATCCTTGGGCAAAGTCGGGGCAATGCGAGCCGCATGCGCCAGCGCGTGCGAGGACTCCAGCGCGGGCATGATGCCCTCGATGCGGCAGCAATCGTGAAACGCTTTCAGGGCGTCTTCATCGGTGCAGGTGGCGTATTGCGCACGGCCACAATCTTTCAGCCAGGCGTGCTCGGGACCCACACCGGGGTAATCCAGGCCAGCGGACACCGAGTGCGTAGGCATGACGTTACCGTCATCGTCCTGCAGCACATAGGTACGGTTACCGTGCAGCACACCCACCATGCCCTTGTTCAGGGAAGCCGAGTGCTCCAGCGTATCCAGACCGCGGCCAGCCGCTTCCACTCCGATCAGCTCCACATCCTTGTGCTCGATGTAGGGGTAGAAAATGCCCATGGCATTGGAACCACCGCCCACCGACGCCAAAACGTAGTCCGGCTGACGACCGGCGTCCTGAGGCATTTGCTCCACGCACTCGTCACCGATCACGCATTGGAAGTCGCGCACCATCATCGGGTAAGGATGAGGTCCAGCCACCGTACCAATGATGTAGAAGGTATTGCTGATATTGGTGACCCAGTCGCGCATGGCTTCGTTCAGCGCGTCTTTCAGGGTGCGCGAACCGGATTCCACAGGAACGACCGTCGCACCCAGCAACTTCATGCGGTACACATTGGAAGCCTGACGGCGCACGTCCTCGCTACCCATGTAGACCACACACTCCAGACCATAGCGGGCGGCGACCGTAGCCGTTGCCACGCCGTGCTGGCCTGCACCGGTTTCAGCAATAATACGGGGCTTGCCCATGCGGCGAGCCAGCAGAATCTGACCGATACAGTTGTTGATCTTGTGTGCGCCAGTGTGATTGAGATCTTCGCGCTTGAACCAGATCTGAGCTCCACCTAGTTGCTCCGACCATCGACGGGCATGGTACACGGGGCTGGGACGACCGACAAAATGCTTGAGTTCGTAGTGAAACTCGCGCAGAAACTCAGGATCGTTCCGATACTGTTCGTAGGCTGCTTTCAACTCGTCCAGGGCGTGGACCAGCGTTTCAGCGACAAACGAACCACCAAACTGACCAAAATGTCCATCCGGGTCGGGCAAGGTATAGGTTTTCAAAGCTCGCTCTCTTGATTGACAAGAACAATCGCGGGCACAACGCCCGCGAGGTTTAGGTTTACCGATTTTAGCAGTTCAGGACGAGTAGCGGCGGGCGCTGACGCCCGATAACTCGTTCAAGGCCGCTAAAGCCTTTTGAATTTGCTCGCCATCACGCACTTCAATAGTAAATATCATGCGCGTCAACGAGCGGCGACTCAAGGTGTTGATACCCGTTACGTTCAAACGCAGGCGGGCAAACACTTCCGAGAGATCACGCAAGAGGCTGGGATGCTCCTGAGCCTCAATGGCCAGATCCACGGGATACTGAGTATCCCCCGTATCGCCCCAATCGACGCTAATAGCCCTTTCAGGTTGTCGATCAGCCAGTTCCTGGTAGGACTTGCAGTCAGCACGGTGTATGGACACGCCCCGACCACGAGTCACAAAACCGGCAATCAGATCAGGGGGTGCGGGACGGCAGCAACGGGCCAGCTGCGTCATTAGCGAATCTACACCCACCACCAGCACGCCGCTTTTCCCGGTCTTGGAAACACTTTCCCGGGCCGCATCAAACACACGCTGTACGGGCTCTTCCTCCTGCACATCCTCACGGAACAAGGCATCCACCTGACGCAGGCTGAATTCATCCTTGGCCACGGCAACATACAGGTCATCTGCCTTGGCAAAGCCCAGCTGTTGCGCCATCTGCTCCAGATTCACGGCCGTACGACCCAGTCGTTGCAACTCTTTTTCGACCATGCTCTGGCCTTGAGAGATGCGCTGCTGCAACTCAATCGCGTTGAACCAGGCGCGCACCTTGGAGCGCGAGCGTGGGCTGGCCAGAAAGCCCAACTGCACGTTCAGCCAGTCACGCGATGGACCGCCGGATTTGGCCGCCACAATCTCTACCGTCTGGCCAGTCGACAAGCGCGTGGACAAAGGCACCATCTGTCCATCAACCCGCGCACCCCGGCAACGGTGGCCCAGATCGGTATGCAGGTAGTAGGCAAAGTCCACCGGCGTCGCCCCCACAGGCAGCTCGATAACCCGAGCCTGCGGCGTCAGCACATAAATATGTTCGTCTTCCTGAGCCTTCAAAGGCCTGGCAACAGCCGGTTTCTTGCTGGCAACGGGCTCCACTACCTTTTCGGAAGCCGAATCTTTGCTGCTGTCTGCTTGCGGGGCAGGCTCGGTAGCGTTCGAGGTGGACGCCTCCCTGTCCCAGGCCAGCAATTGACGCATCCAGGCTATCTTTCTATCGTCCTCACCATCGGCCACCTGCTGTCCGCCCTGGGCTCCAGCTTCCTTGTAGCGCCAATGGGCAGCCATCCCGTATTCCGCGAACTGGTGCATGTCGCGTGTGCGGATCTGGATTTCATAGCAGCGCCCCTGTGCATCCGCAATAACGGTATGCAGGGAACGGTAGCCATTGGGCTTGGGCCGGGAGATGTAATCGTCAAACTCCTCGGGCACCGGCGTCCACAGCGAATGCACCACCGCCAGGGTGTGATAGCAGCTGCGCTCGTCATCAACAATGACACGCAAGGCGCGCAGATCAAACAGCTGATCGAAATCCAGATGCTTGTTGCGCATCTTGTTCCAGATACTGAAGATATGCTTGGGCCGGCCTGAAACCTCAGCCACGATATGCTCGCGTTTCAAGGCTGCCAGCAGTTGGTCGCGCACCTGACTGATCAGGGTTTCGCGCTCTACGCGCTTGTCTTCCAGCTTACTGGCAATATTCTTGTAGACCTCGGGATTCAGAAAGCGAAAGGCCAGATCTTCCATTTCCCACTTGATCTGCCAAATCCCCAAACGATTCGCCAAGGGCGTATAAAGCTCCAGCGTTTCACGCGCAAACTCGACCGGGCAGACGGTCTTGGACTGCCGATACCAGCGCAAGGACTGCAGGCGCGAAGCCAGGCGCATCATCACAATGCGCAAGTCAGCGGCCATCGCCAGCAGCATCTTGCGCTTCATTTCCTTTTGATCGCCCCCGCCTGTCTGCTCCTTGGCCTGGCCTGTCAGCGAACCCAGACGGTACAAGGCTCGCGAGCCACGTACCAACGTCATGACTTCGGCACCAAAGGCTTTCTGAACCGGGTCCTGCTTGACCTCCGGCCCAGGAGCAGGAGTGACGGCCAGCAAGGCGCTGGCACGGGTTTGAGCGTCCACACCCAAGCCAGCCAAAATAAGCGCGACCTGAGCGCAATGGCTGTCCAAGGGTTCGCCGGTACTTCCGGCCAGATCCAGCAAAATAGGCCCCGCCCAGTCGGCAGCCGCCTGCAATAGCGTACGCCCTGCTTCATCCAGTCCGTGGCTGGCTTGCGCGAACCATTGAGGATTGAAGGCCGACTCGGCCATAGGGGGAGAAGCGGTGTGATTCATGTGGATTACGTCGATGTGGCCACTCAGCGCTGAAGTGGCTCTCTATACTGTAGACGCTAGTCTATCACCGCGAGTAAGAGCTTATGAGTCTGAACACATGCCGCCAGCTTCTGTTGATTTGGCACTCCCGTACCGGCGCCGCCCGTCAACTGGCCGAACAGGCCGAGGAAGGCGCGCTGCAGGTCCTCAAAGAACTGGGCGAGACAGAGCAGGTCTGTATCAAACGCTTGCATTGTGATCAGGTGCAAGCACAGGATTTGCGCGATTCCCACGCCTATTTGTTCTGCGCGCCCGAGAATCTGGGCAGTCTGAGCGGTGCCATGAAAGAGTGTCTGGACCGGAACTACTACGAGGTGCTGGATCAACTCAACGGGCGTCCTTATTCCGCCCTGATCAGTGCGGGTAGCGATGGGCAAGGTGCACAACGGCAACTGGAACGGATTTGTACGGGCTGGCGGCTGGAGCTGGCCGCCCCCATCCGTATCTTCAATTTTCACGCCCAGACGCCAGAAGCCATTCTGGCTCCCAAGACCTTGAGCGAAGAGCAAATTGCCCAGGCTCGGGAAGCCGGTGGGCATCTGGCAGCACTGCTGTGTCTATGAAAAAGCCCTTTGCGTGTGCAAAAGGCTTTGATTCAAACTTTTAGTGCTATAGCTTTATCGCTTTAAAACGATGCCACCCGCCTGAAATCACGAGCATCACTGACCACGATGCCCTTAGCTCCCCTACCCAAGCAGCATTTGCCTCAAGCAGCAAGGACCTCAAGAAGGGAAGCCCAAGCTCTAAGCCGGAGGCAGCTGAAAAACCTGCCGCAAGTAAGCCAGATACGCCGGATCATCACACATGGTCTTTTCAGGCGCATCCGAGACTTTCGCCACGGGCTGGCCATTGCAACGCACCATCTTCATGACAATCTGCAAGGGCTCATGGCCCAGGTCATTGGTCAGGTTGGTGCCTATCCCGAAAGACACCTTGCAGCGACCTGCAAAACGCAGGGCCAGCTCAATGGCTTTGGGTATGGTCAAACCGTCAGAAAACACCAAGGTCTTGGTACGTGGATCGGTACGGTTGGCCTGATAGTGCGCCAGCAGGCGCTCGCCCCAAATGAATGGGTCACCCGAGTCATGGCGAGCACCGTCAAACAGCTTGCAGAAGTACATGTCAAAGTCGCGCAGGAAGGCATCCATGCCGTAGACATCCGACAAGGCAATACCCAAGTCACCGCGATACTCTTTGGCCCACACTTCCAGAGCAAAAATCTGCGAGTCACGCAAACGGGGGCCCAGAGCCTGACAAGCCTGCAAGTATTCGTGCCCCATCGTACCCAGCGGCGTCACCCCATGCTTCATGGCCAGCCAGACGTTGCTGGTGCCCGCAAAGTGCGGCTTCATCTGCTCGATCATGGTAGTGACCACTTCTTCGTGCCACTGCTTGGAAAAGCGGCGGCGCGTACCGTAGTCAGCCACACGAAAGTCGCTCAGGGCCGGATCATCCACCACCAGCCGCATCTTGGACTGCAGACGCTCGCGCCCTTCTGCCCATGGCGGCTGCGGACATTCGTTGCGAAAGTAAACCTCGTTCACAATGGCCAGCACCGGGATCTCGAACAGGATCGTGTGCAGCCAGGGTCCCTGAACCGAAATTTCGATCTCGCCGGGCACATCACCGGCCTGCACCTGAATGCAGCGCTCGGGCAGGTGGAACAAGCCCAGAAAATCGACGAAGTCGCTTTTGATAAAGCGCAGGCTACGCAAATAATCCAGCTCGGCGTCTGAAAAACGCAACTGGCACAGTGCGTGAATTTCCGCCCGAATCTCGTCCAGGTACTGGCTCAAATTAATATTGGGAGTACGGCACTTATAGCGATACTCCACGTGCGCAGCCGGGAAATGATGCAAAACAACCTGCATCATGGAAAACTTGTACAGGTCCGTATCAAGTAAAGAGGTAATGATCATCACAAACCTACCGATTTTGATTGCGCAACCATAGCACGGGCGCCAGTTCTTGCGTACAGCTATCTAGTAGGTGAGCTATTGCGCCATCTCAATAAGCAAGAAGCTGAATATTCGTTAAAATCGAAAGATTCGATTTAAATCCCATTTTTATCGTTCAGGCCCTGTGCGTTGTCGCGCACCCCATCCACGGCCCTTTGCCGTGACTGACCGCCTTAGCGATACCGCAGGAGTGTTACTGAAATGACCCACGTCGTCACCGAAAACTGTATCAAGTGCAAATTCACCGATTGTGTGGATGTGTGCCCCGTCGACTGTTTTCGTGAAGGCCCGAACTTTCTGGTGATTGACCCGGACGAGTGCATTGACTGCGCCGTCTGTATTCCCGAATGCCCGGCCAATGCCATTTTTGCTGAAGAAGATGTGCCGCAGGATCAAGTTCCCTTCATCGAACTGAATGCAGAACTGACGCCTATTTTTGCCAGCATCAACCGCTCCAAGAAACCGCTGGAAGATGCGGACGACTGGAACGGTGTGGAGAACAAACTACAGTATCTGGAGCGCTAAGCCCTTCGCTCGCTCTATAGAAGTCCGACCCGGTGGCTGCGTTCCTATCCAGCCACTCTTGCGCCCAATCTCGCCTTTTGATAAAAAAACTTGCCGCACTGCAGCAAGGGAAAATCCCAAGTACAGAGGAACGGTAAACGTCGTATTGTTTCCCACAGGAATAAGCATATACATTCCTCTGTATCAAATTAGGCAACACCAAGGCGCACACTATGCTTTACGATCTGCACGAACTTCAGCGGTCCTTTCTGGCCCCGCTGGCTGCCTTTACCGGCACCAGCTCCCAATGGTTCTCCAACCCATACAGTCCACTGGCCTACACGCCCCTGTCGCGCCAACTGGCGGCGGCCTCTGAACTGGTACACCGTATCGGCAAGGATTACGAAAAGCCAGCCTGGGGGCTGAACGAAACCCGGATCGACGGCCAGACCGTTGCCGTGCGCGAGGTCGAACACCTGAGCAAGCCCTTCTGCAAGTTGATCCACTTCGAGCGCGATCACCCCAAAGCCGCTCAGGACCCCACAATTTTGCTGGTAGCCCCTTTGTCCGGCCACCACGCCACCTTGCTGCGTGAAACCGTACGTGCGCTGTTGCCCGATCACTCCGTCTATGTCACCGACTGGATTGATGCCCGCATGGTGCCCCGTTCGGCCGGCCCCTTCCATCTGGACGATTACGTTCTGTATGTACAGGAGTTCATCCAGGCGCTGGGCTCGAAGGTGCACGTCATGTCGGTTTGCCAACCCACAGTGCCAGTACTGGCTGCCGTCTCGCTAATGGCGACCCGCCGCTCGGCCGTGATGCCGCGCAGCATGATCATGATGGGTGGTCCCATCGACACGCGTCAGTCGCCTACGGAAGTGAACCGTCTGGCCACGACCAAGTCCTACTCCTGGTTTGAAAACAATCTGATTCATCGCGTGCCCACCAAGTACCCCGGTGCTCACCGTCGCGTGTACCCCGGCTTTTTGCAGCATGCCGGCTTTGTGGCCATGAATCCGGATCGTCACGTCAGCTCGCACTACGACTTTTATCAGCACCTGATCAAGGGTGATGATGACGACGCACAGGCACACCGCCGTTTCTACGACGAATACAATGCCGTGCTGGATATGCCCGCCGAGTTCTATCTGGACACGATCCGCATTGTGTTCCAGGAGCACCGCCTGCCCAAGGGCCAATGGCACGTGCATGGCGAACAGGTTCGTCCACAAGATATTGATGGCGTAGCCTTGTTCACCATTGAGGGCGAACTGGACGATATTTCCGGCCAGGGCCAGACCCATTCGGCTCAAGCGCTGTGCGCAAAAATTGCCCCTGAACTCAAGCAACAATTCACCGCACCCAACTGTGGGCATTACGGGATTTTCTCCGGAAGTCGCTGGCGCACGCTGATCTGTCCTAAAATCAGGGACTTCATCCGTCAGCACAACTGATATTTGGCTCAGGCCGTTTCTGACGGGGCCAGATGGCCCCGTTTTTGCATTCATGTCCGACACCTTAATACGGCGCATTGACGCCCTGCTCCCTCAAACCCAGTGCACCCGCTGTGGTTACGACGCCTGTCTGCCCTATGCCCAAGCCATCGCGCTTGAGGGCGAGGCCATCAACCGCTGCCCGCCAGGCGGGCAGGAAGGCGTACAAGCCCTGGCCGAGCTGCTGGGTCGTGAGGCCCTGCCCCTGGATCCGTCCTGTGGCGAATTCACCGGCCCCAGTCGGGCGGTGATTATCGAAGAACACTGTATTGGTTGCACCTTGTGCATCCAGGCCTGTCCGGTGGACGCCATTATTGGCGCCAACAAGCTGATGCATACCGTGCTGGCCGACCGCTGCACAGGCTGTGAGCTCTGTGTGCCGCCCTGCCCTGTGGACTGCATCAGCATGGTGCCCACCGACGACTGGAGCGCCGAACAGGCCGCTCAAGCACGTCTGGATACCGAACAGCGCCGGGAGCGCCTGCTGAATCGCCACAAGGAAAGCTCGGACCTGGCGGCCCGTACCCTGGCCAATAAACCCGTTCTGGCCAATGATGCCGATCAGGCTGATAAACGCGAGGCGTCCATTGCCTCTGCCCTGGCTCGCGCCCGTGCCCGCCGTGCCAGCAAGACTGCAAGCGGAACCACACCATGAACGCTGCCAAGCGCTACGAGATTTTCAGTCGTTTTCAGGCTGCCAACCCCAAACCCACCACCGAACTGGAATACGCTGACACCTTTCAGCTGCTGATTGCCGTGATTTTGTCGGCCCAGGCCACTGATCGCTCCGTGAACCTGGCCACAGCCCGATTCTTTCCCAAGCATGGCACACCCGAGGGCATCCTGGCCATGGGTGAAGAAGGCTTGCGCGAGGCCATCAAGACCATCGGTCTGTACAAGACCAAGGCCGCCAATGTCATCAAGACCTGTCAGATGCTGCTGGACTTGCATCAAGGCAAGGTTCCCTGTGATCGCGCCGCTCTGGAAGCGCTTCCCGGTGTAGGTCGTAAAACTGCCAACGTGGTCTTGAACACCGCGTTTGGCCTGCCCACCATTGCGGTAGACACACATATTTTCCGTGTAGCGAACCGCACCGGCATTGCGCCCGGCAAGAACGTGGTCGAAGTGGAAAAGAAGCTGGAGAAAGTCATACCCAAGCCTTTTTTGCTGGACGCCCACCACTGGCTGATTTTGCATGGCCGCTACATTTGTGTAGCCCGCAAGCCCAAGTGCCCCCAGTGCGGCATCTCGGATTTGTGCGACTTCAAACCGAAAACCGTTAACACTTAAGTAACACATACCCAGTTTAACAACATTTGTTTACCAAACAGTGCATTAAACCGGACCATCCTATGACAAACCCGCATAGTTTTGCTTCGTCGGCGCTTCCATACTGAAACGCATGACGGACTCTGCCTATAGTTAGCTGGCGATGGAATCACCACGGTAAGAGGCAAAGGACGCGTAACGGGTTCCTGCGCCGACCAGCCAACGTACAGGCCCATATTGACGACTCACGACAAGGAGCGTTCTCATGACACGGGCTGCCCTGGATATTGAGAATCTGTACGCCTGGCACCGAGAGTTCCCGCTCTTGCGCGGTTTGAATTTGCAGGTCGCTTCCGGCGAAATCTGCACTGTCTTGAGCCGCAACCGGGCCGGCCGCAGTGCCATGCTACGCGCCATCGTGGGTTTAACGGATAGCCGCCGCGGCTCCATCCGTATCCAGGGCACCGAAGCCATTCACCTGAACCAGCATCAGCTGGCAGATCTGGGCGTGGGTTACAGCCCCTACGAACAAAGCATTTTTACCGGCTTGAGCTGCGAGGAAAACCTCCTGCTGCCACCTGCCATAGGAACAACCCTGGGTGGTGGAATGTCGCTGGTACAAATCTATGAACTATTGCCCAGTCTGGAGCAGCGTCGCCACCATATGGCTACCCACCTGTCTACTGGGGAACAAAAGATACTGGCGATTGCGCGCTTGCTGCGCACGGGTGTGAATCTGCTGCTTCTGGACAAGGTATCCGAGGGCTTGGCCCCGGTGCAGGCCCAGACACTAAGCAAGTTGATCTGCACGCTGCGCAATGAGGGCTACACCATTGTGCTGGCCGAACAATGCCCGCAGTTCTCGGCAGAGTTCAGCGATCAGTTTCATGTGCTGGAACAAGGGCAAATTATCGAGCGATTCAGCCGCAACGAATTAAGCCATAAATACGAAGCCCTGCACGCACTCCTGAATGTATGAGCACTTGATTCGCCAAGCTCCAAACCTGCGTCTTCCCCCTACTTGTCCTTGCCTGGAAGGCAGGTACAGGATCCCAATAAACAGGCATCCCAAAAAGTGGAAAAACGCCCAGAAATAACCGGACGGGTTCCAAGGCTTTCTATTTCCGGGCTGTTACCAGGTGATGCTAAAAACAGACATAGCGGCCAAATTGGCCTCGCATGAATTCTGCTTACTTGATCTACAACAAGGTCAGGCGGCCAACTACCTCTGAAGCTTGCTTTGGATCAAATCCGCGGGCCCAGCCCTCATGCACTCTGTAGGCTTTACACACACCTACGGAGCTCCTATGAAATCCCGCCACTTGATTCCAGGTCTGCACCTGTCCTTGCTTGCTGTTGGACTGGCCGCTGTTTTGTACGCGCCTCAAGGCCAAACACACGAAGCGGGTGATTTCTTGCTCAAAGGTGGCGTGACCTGGGTATCCCCAAAATCCAATAACGGCTCTGTGGCTGACGGCACCGTCAAGCTGGACGTAGGCAATAATGCTCGCCCCAGCTTCTCGCTGACCTACATGGCCACCCGCAATATTGGTATTGAGCTGCTGGGCGCTTTCCCCTTCCAGCACAATATCGACAGCAATCTGGGTCGTATCGGCAAGACCAAGCACTTGCCCCCAACCCTGAGTCTGCAATACCACTTCCTGCCTGACAGCGACTTCCAGCCCTACGTGGGCGTGGGCGTGAACTACACCATGTTCTTTGACACCGAGTCGCGCGGTGCTCTGGCGGGTTCCGACCTGAAGCTGAAAAACAGCTGGGGTTTTGCTGCCCAGGTCGGTGTGGATTACAAGCTGGACAAGAACTGGTTCCTGAATGCTGACGTACGTTACATCAGCATCCGCCCAGACGTGAAGCTGAACGGCCAGTCCATTGGCAAAGCCAAGCTGGACCCCGTGGTTGCCACCATCGGGGTCGGCTACCGCTTCTAAGCTGTCGCCTCTTCCTGCTCGCGTTTGCCCTGCCCCAAGCCCAGATAGCTTTCTATCACTCGGGGATTATGAGCCAGGTCAGACGCGGGCCCTTGCAGCACCACATCGCCCGTCTCCAGAACATAACCGTAGTCAGCCACTTGCAAAGCGGCACGCGCATTTTGCTCGACCAGCAAGATGGCCACGCCGGTACTGCGCAGTCGGGCAATGATCATGAAGATCTCCCGCACCACACGCGGCGCCAGGCCCAGACTGGGTTCATCCAGCATCAGCACTTTGGGTTGCGCCATCAAGGCACGGCCTACGGCCAGCATCTGCCGCTCCCCACCTGACAAAGTCCCTGCCAGCTGTGTACGACGCTCTTTCAAGCGGGGAAACAAGGTGTAGACCTTGTCCATGGTGTCGCGCCAACCGGGATGGCGGGCACGATACAGGCGAAAACCGCCCAGCAGCAGATTGTCTTCTACTGTCATGCTGCCAAACAGCTCGCGGCGCTCTGGCACCAGGGAAATACCGGCCGCAACGCGACGCTCCACTTCCCAATGGCTGATCTCCTGCCCTTCGTACTGCACCGAGCCTGTGCTGCGGCCCACGCTGGGCAAAGAACCCATCATGGCATTGAGCAAAGTGGACTTACCGGCGCCGTTGGCACCAATCACGGTCACAATGCTGCCGGCACGCACGTCCAGGCTGGCCCCCATCACGGCACTGACTTTGCCGTACTGAGCCGCCAGATTGTCTACCTTCAAAATAATGTCTTTCGATTGTGCCGAATTCATAACGCTGCTCCTGCCGAGGCGGGCTCATTGACCTGATCCAGATCCAGGTCGTCATCAATACCACCCAGGTAGGCTTCCAGCACGGCTGGATTTTCCTGAATTTCCTTGGGCAAACCTTCGGCCAGCTTGGTGCCAAAGTCCATGACCACCAGCTTGTCCGTCAAATTCATGACAAAGTCCATGTCATGCTCCACCAGCAGAATGCTCATGCCTTCGCTACGCAGCTGATCCAGCACTTTGGCCAGTTCCTGCTTTTCCTTGTAGCGCAAGCCGGCAGCCGGTTCGTCCAGCAGCAAAAGCAGCGGATCAGAAGCCAGAGCACGGGCAATTTCCAGAATACGCTGTTGGCCCAGGGCCAGATTGCCCGCCTCTTCGTACAGATAGTCACCCAGACCCACACGCTGCAGCTGAACAGCCGCTTCGTGCAACAGCTCGGCTTCGCTGCGACGCTCGGTATGCAGGACAGCGGACACTACACCGACATTCCGACGCAAGTGAGCGCCCAGTGCCACGTTCTCCAACACAGTCATCGTTGGCAGCAACTGCACGTGCTGGAAGGTACGGCCCACGCCCAGACGAGAAATCTCGCGTGCAGGTTTGCCATCAATCCGCTGCCCCAGAAAGCTGACCTGACCACTGGTGGCCGACAGCACGCCGGTAATCAGATTAAAGGTCGTGCTCTTGCCCGCACCGTTAGGACCGATCAGGCCCATGATCTGACCTGCATTCAAGGTGAAGCTGATGTCATTCACAGCGACCAGGCCACCGAACTCCTTGCGGATCTTGTTCACTTCCAGAACCAGCGAACCGGCCTGCGGACGCTCACGCTGCGGCAAAGCCTCGGCTTGTGGAGGAGCAGCCTGATGACGCTTCTGTGCACCGAAAACCTGTTCCCAAGCCTTTTGCAGAATGGGCCACAAACCGTCGCGCGCGTACTGCAAGATCAGAACCATCAAGATGCCGAAAACGATCAGCTCGAAGTTGATGTCGGTATTGAGCAGTTTGGGCAACCAGTTCTGCAACTGGTCTTTCAGGCTCAGCACCAGGGCTGAACCCAGAACGGCACCCCAGACACTGCCAGCTCCGCCCAACACGGCCATGAACAGATATTCAATACCGTAGTTCAAACCGAAGGGGCTGGGCGAGACAGCGCGCTGGTAGTGCGCGTAGAGCCAACCGGACACACAAGCCAGCAAAGCGGCGTAAACGAACACGATGACCTTGTAATTGGCCATGTTCACACCAAAGGACTCGGCCATGCCGCTGCCATGCTTCAGAGCGCGAATAGCACGTCCGGGACGGGAGTTCAGCAAGTTACGCGTACCCCACATGGCCAGCAAGGCAAAGGCCCAGATCAGGTAGTAAATATCCCGACCGGAGGACAGGGAAATACCGAAGAACTCCAAAGGAGCAATACCGGAAATACCATCGTACTGACCCAGAAACTCCAGATTGCCGAACAGGTAGTACAAGGCCAGGCCCCAGGCCAAGGTACACAGAGGCAGGAAGTGTCCGGACAAACGCAGTGTGATCGCGCCCAGAATGTAGGCCACCATCATGGTAATGGCCATGCCAATCAGCAGATTGAACCAGGGCGACCAGCCCAGGCGAGCCGTCAGGTACGCCGTAGTGTATGCACCCAGGCCCACAAATGCAGCCTGACCAAAAGAAGTCAGACCACCCACGCCAGTCAACAACACCAGACCCAGCACGACCAAGCTGGTCAAACCAATATAGTTAAGCTGGGTAATCCAGAACTCGGGCGTTGCGCCCAGCTGCGGCAAAACCAATAGAACCGCAATAAATAGTAGCGTCAGCCAGTGTCTCATGTGATTTACTCCTCATCATCCACGTGCTTGCTACCGAAGGAGCGCCACAACAACACCGGTATCACCATGGTAAATACAATAACTTCTTTGTAGGCACTGGCCCAGAAAGAGGAAAACGCTTCCAGTACACCCAGGAACAAAGCGCCCAGCAGGGTGACGGGATAGCTGATCAGGCCGCCAAAGATTGCAGCCACAAAGCCTTTAAGACCAATCAAAAAGCCCGTGTCGTAGTAGATGGTCGTTACAGGCGCAATCAGCATGCCTGACAAGGCACCGATGGCCGCAGCCAGAGTGAAGGTCAGGGATCCGGACATATTGGTACTGATACCCACCAGACGGGCACCACGACGGTTCACCGCCGTTGCACGCAGGGCGCGACCGTAAAGGGTCTTACCAAAAAAGCCCCACAAGGCCAGAATCAGGACCACGCAGGCGCCCATCACAAAGAAGGTTTGAGCGGACCAGCTCACTGCACCCAGGGACACTTCACCTTCCATGAAGGGAGGCGTGCGCCAGCCTTCCGGACCGAAGAACACCAGGCCCAGACCCGTCAGCGCGAAGTGCACGGCGACCGAGGTAATCAGCAGCACCAGCACACTGGCTTCGGCGATAGGCTGGTATACCAGGCGGTAGACCATAGGGCCCAGAGGAATCACTACCGCCAGCGAGAACAGCACGGCCACCCACAATGGCAGCTCCGAGCTGACAATGGCGGGAGCGGCAAAGTAAACCGCGACAGGGATCACGATATTGACCAGAAACTTGCGGGGCATGCCGGTCAGGCTGCGGCTGCGCAAGGCAGAGAGCAACTCCAGCAAGAACACCAGCGCACCGGCGATCAATAGCAAAATAACGGTTCCCGGCATGCGGCCATTGACCACAAAGGCCAGGGTCAAGGCGCCAAAGGTGACGAACTCACCTTGCGGGATAAAGATAACGCGGGTAACCAGGAAAACCAGAACCAGGGCGAGCCCGAGCAAAGCATAGATGGCGCCATTCAATATGCCATCCTGCAACAAAATTAAAGCGATGGTGGTATCCATGTCGGACAACATCCTGTACAACAAAAAGGGCAAAGGGCTTACGGCAAACGCAGGCCTGTAGCGGGAACGGGTGCCAGGCTCAGCCAGCACCCGCCTTGGAAAAAACCGGCTCTTGAGCCGGTTTTTGCCTGTCAGATATTACAGATCAGGCTGATACGTCCATTTACCGTCGACCACTTTCACAATCACGTGGGCACGCTTGTCCAGACCGGCGTGGTCCGTTGCAGACATATTGAACACACCTTGGGAAGCAGCCAGTTCCTTGGTTTGCTCCAGAGCATCACGCAGGGCTGCGCGGAACTCGGGGGTACCTGGCTTGGCGCCGGACTTCAGGGCTTCCGGAATGGCTTCGGTCACGAGCAGACCGGCATCCCACATATGGCCACCAAAGGTATTGATGGAGCCAGCGCCGTATTTGGCTTCGTATTTTTCCTTGTAGTCCATGGCGGTCTTTTTCACCGAGCTGCTGTCAGGCAGTTGTTCGGCAACCAGCAATGGACCGGCTGGCAAGATCATGTCGTTACAGTCTTTGCCACACACACGCAGCACGTCGCTGTTGGCGGCACCGTGTGTCTGGTAAATGATGCCAGCGTAGCCGCGACCTTTCAGTTCGCGCTGGGGCAAGGCAACAGGGGTACCGGACCCGGCGATCAGAACGGCATCAGGCTTGGTGCCCAGCAACTTCAGAACCTGACCGGTCACGCTGGTGTCGTTACGGCCATAGCGCTCGGCGCCCAGCACTTTGATGCCTTTGGCTTGAGCGGCTTCGGTAATCACGTTCAGCCAGCCGTCACCGTAGGCGTCGTTGTAACCGATAAAGCCCAGGGTTTTGACGTTCTGCTTGACCATGGCATCAGCCAGAGCACCGGCCATCAACTGGTCATTCTGAGGAGTCTTGAACACCCAGGTACGGGCGCCTTCCACAGGATCAACAATCTTGGCGTTGGCGGCCACACTGATCATGGGAGTCTTGGTTTCGCCGGCAACGTCCACCATGGCCAGGGAACCGGGGGTCACGGAAGTACCGATCACCACGTCCACTTTGTCATCGGTGATCAGCTTGCGCATATTGCGTACGGCTACGGTGGTATCGGTTGCATCGTCCAGAACGATGTACTCGATTTTCTGGCCGGCCACTTCAGTAGGCAGCAGGCTGACTGTATTGCGCTCAGGAATGCCCAGCGAGGCCGCCGGTCCTGTCGCTGCCACCGTCACACCCACCTTGATCTGCGCGGACACGGCCACGGGCAGGCTCAAGGCCAGGGCTGCAGCCAATGTCGTCAGGCGACCAGTAGTAATGCAGTTCATCCTTTTCTCCCAAATTTTGTTCATTGTTGTGGACCGATTTAACGGTCAAAAAATCGTAATACAGATAATCACCAGCACATACCAGAAACGTATCAAGTCACGAGAATTTCAGATATTGGTGTTTACCTTAAATATTAAAAGTTTAAATAGTGCACTAACTAAAGTGATAGCTCACTAATTAAGTGCCCTGTACCGCGATTTTCTTCACTGGAGAGCCCACTGGAGGTCAGGAAGATCTGCACTTTGGAACCCTCTGTTCCAAACGCACTCTAATTGTCGATTACTATGTAGGACTGCACCTCCTGTAGGCATTGAACTGTTTTTCATAAGGCAGCACACGTGGAAAAAGTACGTAAAACAGACGCTGAGTGGCGCGCCCAGCTCAGCCCCGAAGAATTCTATGTCACCCGTCAGAAAGGGACGGAGCGCCCCTTTACCGGCCGCTACTGGGACACCACCACGCCCGGCATCTACCGCTGCGTCGGTTGCGGCACGCCCCTGTTTGCCTCGGACACGAAGTTTGATGCCGGTTGCGGCTGGCCCAGCTACTTCACGCCCCTGAACCCGGACAATGTGCGCGAGGAGCTGGATACCAGTCACGGCATGCGCCGTACCGAAGTGCTTTGCAATGTCTGCGATGCTCATTTGGGGCACGTCTTTGAAGACGGTCCCCCACCCACTGGGCTACGATATTGCATTAACTCTCTATCCATGACTTTTGAACCCGAAGCATGAAGAAACTCTTATTTGATCTATTCCCGCTCGTACTGTTCTTTCTGGCGTTTCGCTTCTCCGACATTTATGTCGCCACCGGCGTGGCCATGGCCGCCTCGGTCCTGCAGATACTGTGGCTGAAGCTCACCAGCAAGGCGATCGAGACCTCGCACTGGATCAATCTGGCCGTCATTGTGGTCTTTGGCGGTGCCACCCTGTTTTTCCACAATGATGTCTTCATCCGCTGGAAACCCACGGTGCTGTACTGGATCTTTGCTCTGGTACTGCTGGGCGGACGTTACCTGATGCATCGCAATCTGATGCAAAAATTCATGGGCACCCATCTGGTCTTGCCCGGCCATGTCTGGGACAAATTAAACCTGGTCTGGGCAAGCTTTTTTGTCGCCATGGGCCTGGTCAATCTGTACGTTGCCTTCTCGGGCCACTTTACCGAATCCCAATGGGTCAACTTCAAGGCTTTCGGCCTGCTGGGTTTGATGCTGGTGTTTGTCGTTGCCCAATCCTTGTGGCTGGGCCGCTACCTGCAAGACTCTTCCGACAACTCCACTCCCCCAAAATCTTGATTTCGCCATGACAGACGCACTTGCTTCCCTGATTCACGAACGGCTCCAGGCACTGGAGCCGTCGGAACTGGACATCATCAATGAGTCCCATCTGCACGCTGGCCACGCCGGTGCACAAGGTGGTGCAAGCCACTTTCGGGTGATCATCGCCTCGAAACAATTTGATGGAATTTCAACACTGGCACGACACAGACTTGTGTATGATCGCGTCCACGATCTAATGCCTTTCCCGATTCACGCATTGGCTATTCAAGCCAAAACCACCGCTTAAGGATGCTCATGAAACGTATTGCCGCATTTGCCCTGACCTGCGCTATGGCTGCTCCCGTCTATGCACAGACGATTGCCACCGTAAACGGCAAAAACCTCACGCAAAAAGACTTGGATCAGTTCGTCGCCGTTCTGGTCGAGCAAGGCGCCAAGGACTCGCCCGAGCTGCGTGAGCAAGTCAAACAGGAAATGGTCAACCGTCTGGCTGTGGTGCAAGCCGCTGAAAAAGCCGGTATCGACAAGACCAACCAGGTTCAGCAAGAGCTGGAACTGGCCCGCCAGAGCATTCTGGTCCGTGCCCTGATGGCTGACTACCTGAAAAAGAACCCCGTCACCGACGCCGACCTGACCAAGGAATACAACACCATCAAGGCGATGGAAGAAGGTCAGCAGGAATACAAGGTGCGCCACATTCTGGTCAAGGACGAGGCTGCCGCCAAAGATTTGCTGGCCAAGATCAAGTCCAAGAAAATCAGCTTTGCTGATGCCGCCAAGAAAGACTCCATCGACACCGGCAGCGGTCAGCAAGGCGGCGATCTGGGCTGGGCTCCTAGCTCCACCTACGTGCCCGAGTTCGCTCAGGCTGTAGAGAAGATGAAAAAAGGCGAGCTGAGCGCTGCGCCTGTGCAGTCGCAGTTTGGCTGGCACATCATCCAGGTGGACGATGCTCGCCCTGTGACCTTCCCCGCCATGGCCGAAGTGAAGCCTCAGCTGGAAGAAATGCTGCGTCAGCGCAAGCTGGCCGAGTACCAGCAGAAAATCCTGAAAGAAGCCAATATCAAGTAATGGCTCTGCAGGCCGCTTTATCATCCCGATAAGGCGGCTGGCAGGAAAGACAAATATGGCGCCTCAAGGGCGCCATATTTGTTTGTAGTGCAGGTCGTTCATGCGGTAATTAAAAGCCCAGATCACTGCTGAACCACCACCAGGACTATTCAACGCGCATTAAAACAAAAGGCAGTGCGTGCTTAGCGCACTGCCTAAAAGTCGAAAAATAGCTACCAGAGCAAATATCCTGCTGACTCATAGACTCTTGGCAAAAAAGCTAAGCCTGCAAGGTGGCAGAACTTCACTTCTTCCCCCTGCGCTATTCACCCGCCAGTAAAGCCAGGAACTGGGCTTCGTCCAGAATAGTCACGCCCAACTCCTGCGCCTTGGTGAGCTTGGAACCCGCCTCTGCACCTGCCAGCACATAGGCCGTCTTTTTGGAGACCGAGCCACTGGCCTTGCCACCTGCTTCCAATACACGGCGTGTAGCCTCGTCGCGGCTCATGCTAGGCAGCGTACCCGTAATGACCACCGTTTTGCCCGCCAGCGGCAGATTAGCGCTATTGGCGCGGGCTTGCGCCTGTTGAGGAGTCACCCCAGCCGCCAGCAGCGCATCCAGGGCCTCACGATTATGCGGCTCCTGGAAAAAGTGCCGCACGGAAGCCGCTACAACCGGGCCCACCTCATTGACTTGCAGCAGCGCTTCTTCATCAGCCTGCTCCAATGCCTGCAAGGAGCCAAAATGCTGTGCCAGATCGCGCGCCGTGGTCTCACCCACATGGCGAATGCCCAAGGCGTAAATCAGACGATTCAAGGCCGGTTCGCGCACCTTATCAATCGCCTCGATCAGATTCTCGGCCGATTTGCGTCCCATACGCTCCAGTAGCACCAGTTTTTCAACTTGCAGCTTGAAGATATCGGCCAAGGTACGCACCAGCCCGGTTTCCACCAACTGATCCACCAGCTTTTCACCCAAGCCTTCAATATCCAGCGCTTTACGGCTTGCGGCGTGAATCAGGGTTTGCTTGCGCTGGGCAGGACAAATCAGACCACCAGTACAACGCCAGGCAGACTCCCCTTCCAGACGCTCCAGTGCCGACTGACAAGCCGGACACTCCTTGACCATCTCGAAAGGCACGCTGCTCTCGGGACGCTGCTCCAACACCACAGCAACCACTTCAGGGATCACATCACCAGCACGGCGTACCACGACGGTATCGCCCGCTCGCACATCTTTGCGACGCACTTCGTCTTCGTTATGCAGCGTGGCATTAGTGACTGTGACACCGCCCACAAACACCGGCTTCAAACGTGCGACAGGTGTGACAACCCCGGTACGGCCCACTTGAAACTCGATACTCTCCACACGCGTCATTTCTTCTTGGGCGGGGAATTTATGAGCAACGGCAAAGCGCGGCGCACGGGCCACATAGCCCAGAACACGCTGCGCAGCCAAAGAGTTGACCTTGTAGACCACACCGTCAATTTCAAAGGGCAAACCGGGACGACGTTGCTGGGTTTCACCATAGAAATCCAGCAGGCCCTGCACGCCCTTCACGACTTTACGGTCGCGGCTCAACGGCATACCCAGGCTTTCCAGCCAGTCCATCATGCCCGATTGGGTATCACGAGGCAGTGCCTCGCCAGCGGGTTCAGCAAACAAGGCACTTTGTGGCTGATTCGCGGCAGGCATGGGGCTGACCTCACCCCAACCATAGGCAAAAAAGCGCAAAGGCCGTTTGGCAGTTATTTTCGGGTCCAGCTGACGCAAGCTGCCTGCGGCCGCATTGCGCGGATTCACAAATACTTTCTCGCCACGCTTGGTCTGGTTCTCGTTCAGGCGCTCAAAGTCCGCCCGGTTCATCAGAACCTCGCCTCGCACCTCCAGCACGGCGGGCAATTGTGCCGCATCGCCACGCAAGCGCAGAGGAATGGACTTGATGGTGCGAATATTGCTGGTGACGTCCTCGCCCGTGGTGCCATCACCGCGAGTCGATGCCTGTACCAACAGACCTTGCTCATAGCGCAAGCTGATCGCCAGGCCGTCAAACTTGTATTCGGCCAGATAATCTACCCGACGGTCCAGTCCCACCACACCTGCCTCGACCAGGGTATCGGCGACACGCTTGTCAAAGGCCTGAACTTCTTCAGCATCAAAGGCATTACCCAAGGACAGCATGGGGACAGCGTGCTGAACCGTATCAAAACCGTCCAGTGGCGCTGCACCCACACGCTGTGTGGGCGAGTCCGGAGTAATCCATTCCGGGTGCTCGGCTTCCAGCGCCAGCAGCTCGTTCATCAATGCGTCGTATTGCGCGTCCGAAATGCTGGGCGCATCCTGAACGTAATAGGCCCAGTTATGCTGGGCCAGTTCTTCATGTAACTGCTGTACTCGCTTCAAGCTCACGAAAAAATCCTGCCTGTACGTTCCTGGCCTGCTGTAAAGCCAGCCTGCTCCAGGCGTTCGTACAGATTACTTAGTTGTTCATCAATGTTTTGATCGGTGCTCTCGGGCAAGGGGCGACCTTGATCATCCAGCACCACGCCGTCCAGACGGCTGGCCAGATCACGGGCCACCGTTGCCATGCGGCTGAAGGCATGATCGTCCGCCGGGCTGTTGGGCAAATCCAGCAGCAAGTCGATACGCTCAATGCTGGCCGACTGAATATCTTTAGGCTGGACACCATCGAACATGGCGGTGAAACGGGGTTGCCCCGAATCTGCCAACCAGGCCAGTTGCTGGCCAAAGGGCAGAAAACCGGCATCCTTGACCATTTGAATCACGGACGAGGCAGGCATGGGGCCAGGCAAGCGCACCGACACGCCCACCAGGGCATCCAGATCAGCGCAGGTATTATCCAGGGCAGCCGCACGACGCAGCACATCATCCTGTTCCGGACCTTCTACCGAACCATCAAACTGCTGTGCCAGCGCTTGCGCAGCCATCCAGACCTGCGACCACTCGATCGCCGACAAGGGGCCACTACGGTTGGCCAGCAAAACGGCAATCTGCATGCTGGCGTAGGACTCGCCCGAACGCAGGCGAGCACGATGACCGCCCCCTTCGCATTCCGCAAAATAACGCACAGGCTTGGCACCGGTACGCGATACCGATTGCAAGGCCTGAGCCAGATCCTGAGCATCCACGGGCTGGCTGAAACTGATATCGATAACGGCCTCGGTCGTGCAGTCGGCCTCGGCCGCATCGTGCTCACCGTCAGCAGACGCAGAATCGCCGCCACGCGTCATGCTGGGCTCGCGGCGTTCCAGCTCGGTGAGCTGGCTCATCAAGGGATCGGTATCCCCATCCGGGAATTGGCTTTGCATCTGCTGGCGCACTCGGCGGTCTTGCCACCAGTTAAAGACCACCACGAGCAAGATGAGCAAAATGCCCAATAAAATCAGTGCGATTTGCAAATCACTCATTGTCAGTTCCGTCGAATCAACACTAGCGGATTAAAAAAAACAGGCTTACACACTGCTCATTTGCATGGCAGCGTCTACGTCCACTGCCACAATTCGGGATACACCTTGCTCTTGCATGGTGACCCCGATCAGTTGTTTGGCCATCTGCATGGCAATTTTATTGTGAGAAATAAATAAAAACTGGGTTTGGTCACTCATGCTGGCCACCAGATTGGCATAGCGTTCGGTATTCGCATCATCCAGTGGCGCATCTACCTCGTCCAGCAAACAAAAGGGCGCGGGATTGAGCTTGAAGAAGGCAAAAACCAGCGCTGTCGCTGTCAATGCCTTTTCACCACCAGAGAGCAAATGAATCGTGCTATTGCGCTTGCCTGGTGGCTGAGCCATGACCTGCACCCCAGCTTCCAGCACTTCATCGCCCACCATCGTCAGTTTAGCCTCTCCACCACCAAATAGCCTTGGGAAAAGCTCGCCAAAGTGCTGATTAACGATGTTGAATGTTTCCATGAGCAACTGGCGCGTCTCGCGGTCAATCTTGCGAATTGCATCTTCCAGGGTCTCGATGGCATCACTCAAATCTTTATGCTGAGCATCCAGATAGGTCTTGCGTTCCTGGGCCGTAGTCAGCTCCTCAAGGGCCGCCAGGTTCACCGGACCCAGGCCTTCAATCTGGCGCGAGATACGCTGCACTTCAGACTGCAACCAGCCCACACGCTGCCATTCCGGTGTCTTTTCCTGTAACAAGCTCCACAGTTCGGAACGGTTCACCTTTCTGCTGTCCAGCTGTTCAGCAAACTGTTCGACCGCCAGACGCGACGCTTGTTCCTGCAACTGCAATTCAGTGACTTGCTCGCGCAAGGGTGCCAGATTCTTTTCGTTCTCGGCACGAGCCTGTTCATGCTCACGCAATTGGGCAGCCAGCGTATCGAGTTGAATTTTTGCCAGACGAACGGCTTCTTCACGTTCGGCACGCAACTCCAGGGCATCTTGCAAACCGGCTTGTGCAGCGGAAGCATCCAGATCCAGCAGTTCGCCTTGCAAACCTTCCAGCTGACCGGCTGTGCGTTGTGCCTGCTCCTGCGCCAGGGCCAGATTGCGCTGCAGTTCGGCCATGCGCTGCACCAAAGCACGCTCGGCAAACTGGGCATCATGCACGGCGCGCTCACGCTCGTGTACGGTACGACGGGCCTGTTCTGCCTGTTCAGCGCCCTTCTCGCCTTCCATCTGCGCTTCGGCAAACACGCCCTGATGTTCAGCCAGCTCTTCATCCAGCGTTTCAAAGCGGGCCTCGAACTCCTCGCGGTTCGCCTGCAGCTCTTCGCGCTGTACTGCCAGTTCTTCCAGCTCTTCGTTGATGCGGCTACCACGCTCTTGCGACTGCTGCGCCTGTTGGGCCAACTTGGAGTGCTCCAGCTGCACATCGTGCATCCGAGCTGTCAGCTCGCCCACGCGGGCTCGGGCCGGAACCAGGCCGTTACGCACTTGCTGCAAGGCCATTTCGGCCTGGGTGCTGGTATGGCCCAGTTCATCGACAATCAGTTGAGCGCCGCGCAGCTCGCGCTCCAGATGAGCAATTTCCTGCTGACGTGCCAGCATCCCGGCTTGTTCGGAGTCGGGTGCATAAAAGCGAATGCTGTGCTTATCCACCAAATGGCCGTCACGCACCACGATTGCCATTTGATCTGTCAGTTGATCGCGCAAGCTCAGGGCCTGCTTCAAATCCTGACAGACATAAACCTGGTGCAACCAATTATCCAGCAAGCTGCGCAAGCCACCCTCTTGCTGTCGCAACACCGAAGTCAACAAGGGTAAATCCAGGACAGGCTTGGCCGGCGCTCCCGCTTCGGGCAACTGATAAAAACTTAAACGGGCCGGCGGTGCATCACTGGCGAAAGCTGCGGCCATATCCAGGCGGCGCAGCTCCAAGGCCGTCATGCGCTCGCGCAGCACAGCCTCCAGCGCGGTTTCCCAGCCTTTTTCCACGTCCAGGCTTTGCCATAGACGCTTCATGCTCTCCAGTCCATGCTTGGCCAGCCAGGGTTCCAGAGTTCCCTTGCGCGCCACATCCTCCTGCAAACGACTCAAGGCCAGATGACGTGCTTCCAGGCGGGCCATATCCTGCCCGCCTTGCAAGGCTTGCTCCTGCGCCTTCTTGCGCTCCTCTTCCAGTCGAGGAAGTTGGGCTTCCAGTTGCTGCATATGCTCCTGAGCTTGCTGCAACTGGTTTTGCAGCATGTTCAGATCGCCTTGCAGGCGCTCCAGATTGTCCGGGTCTGGGGCATTGAGTTCGCGCAATTCCTGCTTCAAGCGCTCCTGACGCTGCTCCACACCTTGAATCTGGCGGTCGGCATCACGCTGTGATTGCGCAGCCAAGGCCAAATTCTGTTCCAGACGCGCCAAGGCCATGCGCATTTCGTCGCGACGCTGGGCTTGCTCGCGTACACGCAGCTCCAGACCGGGCAAGGCTCCTTGAGCCTCTTCCAGCAAAATCTGTAATTCTTCCAGCTTGACTGCTGCTTCCTCGCGTTGCTGTTCGCTGTTTTCCAGCTCCAGCTGGCAATGCTCCTGTTGCTCAATCCAGTCGTGCTGCTGTTGTTCCAGCTGCTCGCGGCGCTGCGCCATACGGCTACGCGAATCCAGCACGTGGCGGATTTCCGCTTCCAGGCTGGACACTTGAGAGCCGGCCTCATACAACTGGCTCTGCGCCAGATGCAAGGCATCGCCTGCCTGTAAATGAGCTTGTCGCTGTGACTCCAACGTGGATTCGGCATGCCGCAAACCGGCAATGGATTCTTCCAGCTTGGTCTGAGCCTGTTCAATTGCCAGGAAACGGGCTTTTTGATCGCTCTGTGCATTGGACTCTTTCAGCAGCCACAGCAGGTTTTGCTTGAGCTCACCGTCTTGCTGCAAATCACGATACTGACGTGCCACTTCGGCCTGCGCCTGCAATTTCTCCAGCTGCGCATCCAGTTCTCTTTGAATGTCTTCCACACGCAGCAGGTTTTCACGAGTATCGCGCAAGCGGCTTTCCGTTTCGCGACGACGCTCCTTGTAGCGCGATACGCCCGCGGCTTCTTCCAGAAACACACGCAGCTCTTCCGGCTTGGCTTCAATCAGGCGGTTGATCATGCCCTGCCCGATGATGGCGTAACCCCGCGCCCCCAAGCCCGTACCCAGGAAGATGTCGTGAATATCACGCCGACGAACCGCCTGATTGTTCAGAAAGTAGCTGCTGGTCCCGTCCCGGCTCAGGACACGCCGTACCGAGATCTCGGCATAGGTGCTCCACTGCCCCGAGGCCCGCCCTTCAGAATTATCGAAAACCAGCTCAACCGATGCGCGGCCCGCCGGTTTGCGTTGCGAGGAGCCATTGAAAATCACGTCCTGCATGGACTCGCCACGCAGCTCGGAGGCTTTGCTCTCGCCCAGCACCCAGCGCACCGCATCGATGATGTTGGATTTTCCACAGCCGTTGGGCCCGACAACGCCAACCAACTGACTGGGAGTTGGGATGGAGGTCGGGTCCACAAAGGATTTGAAACCAGCTAGTTTGATCTGGGTTAGACGCACAGGGTAGAAGTCAGCTCAGAAAAGACCAATTTGAACAGGCGCACAGGCGCATCTTGATCTGCCCGGCACCGCGAGTCGTATGATACCGCAGCACCTGCCACCCACAGCAAAACACGCCAAAAAACAAATGAAAACCACGGCACGGCTGCTGGGATGATAAGGCAGTAAACTCCCCCTTGCCGTCAAGTCCTGTTTACCCTGCTTGGCAAGCAGGACAAGAGTGTCAGACAGGGCATTTACAATAGCGCTTTGCCAGCGCCCGCCCGGCCAGAAAATCCGCGCAGACAGATAGCCGCAATGAATTTCTGATACCACTGCCCCCGCAGTCCCTGTTATTCTTGCTCCCCATCTCTCTTCGTAAATTTCACACCGGCTCAGGCTTGGTCAGAAAAACCATGAGGAGCCGCCTTGAAAAAGCTCCCCAGGCCTGACACCTGGCTTTGATTCGTGCTCTGCAGTCCCGAGACTGCACCTGTGGGCACACGTATTCGGGATGTATTTTGAATAAAGGATTTTATCTGGTCATGGCCGCGCAGGCATTGTCGTCAGTTGCCGACAATGCCTTGCTGATTGCCGCCATCGCCCTGATCGCTGACCTGCACGGACCTATCTGGATGGTCCCCATGATGAAATGGTGGTTTGCGCTGTCCTACGTGCTATTGGCCGCTTTTGTAGGGGCCTTTGCCGACTCGTATCCCAAGGGCCGGGTGATGTTCGCCACCAATGCCATCAAGCTGATAGGCTGTATGTTGATGTTCTGCCACCAGTACTTTGGCATGAACGACTCCCAGCAGCTGGTTCTGGTCTTTATCTCCTACACCCTGGTAGGTATCGGTGCTGCTGCCTACTCTCCCGCCAAATACGGCATCGTCACCGAAATGCTCAAGCCCGAACAGCTGGTCAAGGGCAATAGCTGGATTGAAGGGCTGACCGTTCTGTCCATTATCGGCGGCACCGTGCTGGGCGGTATTCTGATCAACCCGTCGATCGCCAGTTCACTGGCCGAACACCCACTGATTGCACCTTTGGCCCAGACGCGTGCCGAAGTCGCTATCTTGCTGATTTCCTTTATCTACCTGTCGGCAGCGCTGTGCAACCTGCTGATTCCCCGCACCAATATCGACTACCCGCCCCAACAAAAGAACCCCATTCTGCTGCTCAAGGAATTCCGTACCTACGTACATATTCTGTGGCGTGACAAGCTGGGCCAGATCTCGCTGGCAGTAACCACTTTATTCTGGGGTGCCGGTGCCACGCTGCAATTCATTGTGATCGAATGGGGCGCTCAGCATCTGGGCTACCGTCTGGACCAGGCCTCGGTTCTGATGGGCGTGGCCGCATTGGGTACGGTCTTTGGCGCCGTTTTTGCGGCCCGCGTTCCCTTGAAGAAATCACTGGCCGTTCTGCCAGTGGGCGTGGCAATGGGCTTTGTGGTTCTGCTCATGCCTTTGGTGCACGAGAAATGGGCGGTCTACACCCTGCTGATGGGCATCGGCGGCTTGTCCGGCTTTTTCGTCGTTCCCATGAATGCCCTGCTCCAACATCGTGGCCACGTCATGTTGTCGGCCGGTCATTCCATTGCCGTGCAGAACTTCAATGAACAGCTGAACATTCTGTTCATGCTGGCGCTGTACAGCCTGCTGTTGTGGCTGCGTTTGCCCATCAACTACATCATTGTGTTCTTTGGCCTGATGGTAGCGTCCTTGATGACGGTATTCATCATCTGGAAAAACGCCAATCTACGCGCGCATCCCGAGCTGGAGGCCTGCATAGGCCAGGAAGGTCATGGGCAGGCCTTGACGGCCAAGTAAGGGACAGCCCCAAAAAGGCACTACACCCCAAAAGTTGGACTTGAATCCAATCTTTGGGGTGTTTTTCCATGATGACGTCTGACGAGAGGCAACCCAGCGCTAAAAGCCGCCTGCAAGAACTGAGATCAGGACTGGCCCTGCAACTTGCGCAGCAAGGACAAATCCCGCCAGGCATTGGCTTTGTGCTGCGGGCGCAGCAACAGCGAGGCAGGATGGTAAGTCACCACCAAAGGCAGGCTACGACCCTGGGCATCGGTATACGTCAGGGCCTGGCCCCGCAAAGCCTCCAGATCCTCCTCACGACCACTTAGTGCCACCGCCGCCAAATGGCCAACGGCCAGCAAGCGACGGGGCTGTACCAAGCGAATTTGTGCATCCAGAAAGGCACGACACGCGGCCAGCTCTTCTTGGGTGGGTGGACGGTTGCCCAAGGGGCGGCACTTCACCAGATGCGTTTTATAGACCGAAGCATCAGGAATCGCGCTGTTAAGCATGGCTTGCAAAAGCAGACCGGCTTTGCCATCAAAAGGCTGGGCGCTGCGATCATCGCTGGTGCCCGGCGCTTCACCAATAATCATCCAGTCCGGCTCGGACAAGAGCTCTGAACCAAATACCACTTGAGCGCGGCCCGTATGCAAACCGCATTCCTGACAAGCCTGTACCTGCTCCAGCAAGCTGGCCATATCCTGGGCTTTTTCGGGCTGAATCAGTACAGCAGGCCGCTGAACCACTTCCTCCACAGGAGCCGCTGCAACAGGTCGAGCGCCGGATTTACGCAAAACCGCCAGCGCCTGATCACGCGCCGACATGGCATCAGTAGCCGCTGCGGGAGCTGAAACAGGCGCAGGGCTGCCTGCATCATCCAGATTTCGGCCTGCAAACTGAGCCGTCTGCGGGGCCGCTGCAGCCTCTTGCGCAGGGGCTGCTGCTATGGCTGCGGATTGCCCAAGCGGCTGTGCCTGCGGCAGACGCGCCAGAAAAGCACGCTCCAGCCCCAACTCCAAAAGCCAGGTGCGTTGCAGAGGGGAGATAGGCTGAAAATCGATCATGCCCCAGCCCTGCTGGCCAGGTTCAGACTCATCAAGACCGCGTCTTCACGCAGTCCATCGCCTAGCGGATAGTAGTTTTTACGCAGGCCATCCGCCTTGAAACCGTACTTCTGATACAGGCCGATAGCCGGAGCATTCGAAGCTCGCACTTCCAGAACCACGCGCTCCAGTTGATGCTGACGAGCCCACTGCAGGCCGTCGTCCAGCAATTGCCAAGCCAGACCGCGCCGCTGCTGTTCAGGGGCCACCCCAATCAGCAAAAGCTCAATCATATCGGGAGCTTGCAGCCAAACGGCATAGCCTTGCACCTGGCCTTGTTTGTGAATGATCCGGGAGCAGTACGCGCTATTGCCCAGGGCATCCGTGAAGTTGCCTGCCGTCCAGGGATGGCTTTCCACACGACGCTCAATATCCAGCACGGCGGACACATGCCCGGCCTGCATGGCTTCAATTTGTAGAGGTTGATCCAGAGCCGCAGGGTTTCCACCCAAGCCCTGCTCACGCTCCTGAATGGTGTAAGCGACTTTCTCGCGCACATACAGCGGCATGGCCAGATCCGGGGAGATACCCCGCCCTTCGTCCAGATCATGCAAAGCCAAATGCGCCACGCTGGCACCTGTTGCACGCCATGCCTGACCCACCTCCCAGCCCTGTGCTAGAACAGCTGGGGCCAGATCAGGAAACTGCTCCAATGCGTCACCGACGACTTGAATAGGCTGCTGCTCTGCGATCAAACCTTCAGCCTGCAAACGGGCGATCCAGGTAGTGACCTGCGCGGCATCCAGCAAGACCGGGCTTTGCAGCACAGACCAGGACTTCTCAGCTGCCCAGCAGTAGACAGCCGCGTAGACCTCTTGCATGCGCGCATCCTGTGCCACCACATAGGCTGTGCCTTCTACAGGCGTACCGCAAGCAGCAGCCGCCAGTAAGGAGGAAACGGGCAGCACCGGCAGGTCCAGAGCAAAAGCCATACCTTGAGCTACACCACAGGCCACGCGCAGGCCGGTAAAACCACCAGGGCCTTGGCCGAAAGCAATCGCCGTCAGGGCGTGCCTATCCAGACCGGCCTGCTCCAGCAGTTGCTCGGCCATGGGCAAAAGGCGTTCGGCATGATCGCCAGTCCCCTCGTGGCTCAGCTCCACCAGCGAAATACCCGCTTGGGTGCGAGACAACAAGGTCAGTTCACAGAGATTGGAGGAAGTCTCCAGGGCAAGAATATGTGCATCCATCGCGCTATTTTAGTTTAAGCAGACTCAAAATAGGCAGCTCCCTGGGATCGGACAAGGACAAAGCAGTCCACCATGGAATTTCGGGTGTATTTGCCCTCTGGCCGCTTTTTTTTTGACCTGACTCAAGCCGGGCTGTCAAACTATTTGCCACCATATAATCTTCTGTGAAGCCAGTCCAAATCCGCTGCAAGGCGCATAAATAGTACAAAACGCTTAATGTGTAATATTTTTCTACACCCCCCTATACGCGGTTTCTGATGCCTGTTACATTTTCGCTATGAATACGCCGACCCCCCCCCTCACCCGCAAAATCCTTGTCGTTGACGACGATCCCCGGCTGCGCGATTTATTGCGCCGCTACTTGTCTGAACAAGGGTTCAACGTTTTCGTCGCCGAAGACGGTAAAGAAATGGCCAAACTCTGGCAACGCGAGCATTTCGATCTGCTGGTACTGGATCTGATGCTGCCAGGCGAGGATGGCCTGTCCATCTGTCGTCGGCTGCGCGGCGGACACGACAACACTCCCATCATCATGCTCACAGCCAAGGCCGAAGAAATCGACCGTATCGTGGGCCTGGAGATGGGCGCCGATGACTACCTCATCAAACCTTTCAACCCCCGCGAACTGCTAGCCCGTGTCAACGCTATCTTGCGACGCCGTGGTACCGAGGAACACCCCGGCGCACCTAGTCAGGAAAATGAATCGATCGAGTTCGGCCCCTATGTGCTGAACCTGTCCACACGAACACTGACACGCAACAACGAAGTCGTCCCCATCACAACGGGCGAGTTCTCCGTGCTGAAGGTGTTTGCCCGTCATCCCAAGATCCCCTTGTCGCGCGACAAACTGATGGAACTGGCGCGTGGCCGCGAATACGAAGCTTTTGACCGCAGCCTGGACGTGCAGATTTCGCGTCTGCGCAAGCTGATCGAACCCAATGCCTCCAAGCCCGTGTTCATTCAAACGGTCTGGGGTCTGGGCTACGTTTTTGTTCCAGACGGCGGTAACTGACCTTGTCTTCCGGTCAGCAAGAAGGGCGGCCCGCCGTGGCCGCCCAACGCCGAGCAACAAAAAACTCAAGTATCCGGCTGGGTTTATTCAGCCGGTCTTTTTTATTGCTCGCAGCGTTGATGCTCGTCAGCCTGGGTGCCTGGCTGCAAGTATTCTTCAGTATGGAAGAAGGCCCACGCGCAGCCCAAATGGCGCAGCGCGTGGCGTCCATTGTCAGCATCACCCGCTCGGCCCTGGTGTACGCGCCCCCGGCGGTACGCCCTGCCCTGTTGCTGGATCTGGCCACCAAGGAAAGTCTGCGCGTACAACCACGCGAGAACACGGACGAACTGGAACCCCTGCCGCGCTCCAACTACTGGCAGCACGTCTCTACCGAAGTGCGTGGCGCACTGGGCAGCCAGACTTTGATCATGTGGTCGGTCAACAGCGTGCCGGGCATCTGGGTTTCCTTTGATATCAATGAAGATCAGTATTGGCTGGTCTTTGATCGCGAACAATTAAGTCTGACTGCCGGCGTGGAATGGCTTGGCTGGGGCGCTACCGCCTTGCTGCTGGCCTTGATTGGTGCCGCTGTCAGTGTGCGTTTTGTGAACCGGCCTTTAGCTCAGTTGGCCAAAGTGGCTCAGCAACTGGCCCGTGGCGAGACCCCAAGTACCCTGCCTGAAAAAGGTCCGGTTGAAATCCGCGACATGAATATCGCCTTTAACCGTATGGCGCGCGACATTCGCCAGACGGAGGCCGATAGAGAAATCATGCTGGCCGGTATTTCGCACGACTTGCGCACACCGCTGGCGCGCATGCGTCTGGAAATTGAATTAAGCCAGGTCTCGGACGAAACCCGCGCCGCCATTGACGAGGACCTGGCCCAGATTGACCACAGTATTGGTCAGTTGATGGAGTACGCCCGTCCCGCTACGGCAGTCCCTGAACATGGCATTGATGTTTCCGCCGTGCTCAATGACGTCTACGAACGCGAACGCACGCATACAGAATCGCTGGGTGGAATTTTGACGGCCTCCGTCGAACCCAATCTGTATGCTCGCATCAGCGCTCACGACTTGAAGCGTATCGTCTCCAACCTGATCGAAAATGCCCGTCGCTATGGACGCAGTCCTGAGGATGATCGGGCACGCATTGAGCTGTCGGCGCATCAGCATGGCAATATTCTGGTGATTGCCGTCAAGGATCAGGGAGCCGGTATTGAAAAGGGCGATATCCAGCGCCTGCTGCGCCCCTTCTCGCGCGGCGTCTCTGCACGCACAGGCGTCAGTGGCGCAGGCTTGGGACTAGCTATTGTGGAGCGTTTGCTGGGACAAGTCGGAGGTCACTTCGAGCTGGTCAGTGCGCCGTCCGAGGGCTTGACCGCGCGCATTCAATTGCCCCGCATCCGTGCCAGTCGTAATGCACCTGGAACGCAAGGCGATAAAGACACCAAAGCCATCTGAGTACCTTGAGCCTTAGGCAGGGGATAGCCCCCCTTGCCCAAGGCCGGGTTCAGTCCCAAGCCGATCAAGCACGGTACAACAGGGCGACTGAGGTCACCGCAATCCCTTCCTGGCGTCCCACAAAACCAATCGCCTCGTTTGTTTTACCCTTAATGTTCACACTGCCGGGTTCCAATTGCAGATCGGCCTCGATATTGGCCACCATCGCCGGAGCATGTGGTGCGATCTTGGGTTTTTGCGCATGAATCGTGGCATCCACATTGCCTACCAACCAGCCCGCCGCGCGTACCTGCTCATAAGCATGACGCAGCAGCACTCGACTATCGGCACCCTTGTATTTTGGGTCCGTGTCCGGAAAGTGACGCCCAATATCTCCCAGACCCGCCGCCCCCAAAATCGCATCGGTAATGGCGTGCAGCAAGGCATCGGCATCCGAATGACCCATCAGGCCATGCGTATGCGGAATGGTGACGCCGCCCAGAATCAAAGGCCGGCCTTCGCACAGCACATGCACATCAAAACCTTGTCCTACGCGAATCGGCATGCTCATAACCATTTCTCCATCAATTCAAAATCTTCAGGCCAGGTGACTTTAAAATTCCGCGCCGAACCCAATATCAATAAGGGTTGGCTACCCGTCAACTCCATGGCGCTGGCCTCATCCGTCACCGCAAAACCCTGTTCTTTAGCCGCTAGCAGAGCCTCACGCAAAGTATGGGCAGGAAACAGCTGGGGAGTCTGCGCTAACCACAGTCCATCTCTGTCCACTGTTCCCTGCACCGCGACCGGCTCGGCGGGCGTTGCGCGCTTGACGGTATCAGGCACGGGTAAAGCCAGCAAGCCACCGCGTTGCGCCTGCAAGCAGGCATCAATCAGGCGCGCCAAAGCCTTCCTGGGCAAACCGGGACGAGCAGCGTCGTGAACCAGAGCCCAGGCTTGTTCGTCCTTATCCAGGCTCTGCAAGGTATTGAGCACCGTTTCTGCCCGCGTTTCCCCACCACAAGGCAGACAAATCGTGCGCGGCAAGCCTTCCAGGGCGGCGGCGGCCCAGGTATCACCGGGGGCCACGGCCACCCGCACCTGGCTGATGCGCTCATCAGCCAGCAAAGCCTGTACCGAGCGGCGCAACATGGGCTGCCCACCCAGCAAACGGTATTGCTTGGGCAAGCCTTGCGCCTTCGTGGCAGAATCCAGGGCGCGCGAGCCAATACCGGCGGCTGGAACAATTGCAATCAAGGTAGTCTTCATAGGTGGGTGATTTTATAATGACAATCCTGATGGAAACCGAAAAACAGCACTCCCTGTCCCTGCCCAGCACCCAAGATGTGCTGGCTGCCTTACGCCCCGGTCAACGCTACTCGCAGCCCATGCCCCCCGGCTCGGGTGATGCCTGCCTGATTGCCGACCTGGCCCGCCAACATAAAGCGCCTATTCTGGTGCTCTGCGCCGATCCCCTGACGGCCCAAAGGCTGGCCGAGGAGATCCTGTTGTTTGGCCCCGCCCTGCGCGTTCGCCAACTGCCGGACTGGGAAACACTGCCATACGACAGCTTCTCTCCGCACCAGGATCTGATCTCCGAGCGTTTGCGCACCTTGCATGCCCTGACCATGCACGAGGTCGATGTACTGACGGTCCCCGTCACCACCGCCTTGTATCGTCTGGCTCCGCCCTCCTTTCTGGCCGCCTACACCTTCTCATTCCGCCAGGGCGACGAGCTGGATGAGGCGCAACTGCGCGCCCAGTTGATGTTGGCCAACTACACCCATATGACACAGGTCAGCGCTCCAGGCGAATTCAGCATTCGCGGTGGCCTGATTGACCTGTTCCCTATGGGTTCAGTGCTGCCTTACCGTCTGGACCTGTTCGACAACGAAATTGAAAGCATACGCAGCTTTGATATCGACACCCAGCGCAGCCTGTATCCGGTCAAGGAAATCCAGCTGCTACCCGGCCGTGAATTCCCCATGGACGAAGAGGCGCGCACGCAATTCCGGGCTCGTTTCCGCGAGTTCTTTGAAGGCGATCCTTCACGTGCCCTGCCCTATAAAGATGTAGGCAACGGTATTGCCTTTGCCGGTATTGAATACTATCTGCCGCTGTTCTTTGAAGAAACGGCCACCTTGATGGACTATGTGCCCCAAGGTAGCCTGGTCATTACTCACGGGGATGCACAAAACGCGATTGGCCGCTTCCAGAGCGATACTCATAGCCGTTTTTCCTTCCTGAAGAACGACCGTGAACGCCCGATTCTGCCGCCAGAAAGCCTGTTTTTGTCAGACGAGCAGTTTTTCAATGGCATCAAGCCTTTCAGCCGCCTGAGCCTGAGCGCCCAGGCTGACAACCAGCCTATAGCTCATCCCGATTTCGAGCCTTTGCCTGTGGTTGCTGTAAACCGACGCGACAAGGATCCATTGGCTCAACTGCGGCAAGAAGTGCTGGACCCGAAAAACCGGACCGTGCTGTGTGCGGATTCGGCAGGTCGTCGGGAAACGCTGCTGCAGATGCTGCGTGAACATGATCTGTCACCCGCAACAGACTGCCAGAGTCTGGCCGATTTCCTGGAGTCAGACGCGGCTTTTGCCCTGGTCGTCGCGCCTTTGTCACGTGGCTTTGCCTTGGTGCATGACAGCCTGAGCCTGCTGACTGAAAACGACCTTTACCCCACCCAGACTCGCACCCAAAGCAGCCGTCGCCGCAACGAGCGCAGCAGCGATGTGGAAGCCATGGTGCGGGACCTGTCCGAACTGCGTGAAGGCGACCCCGTCGTTCACGCCGAGCACGGGATTGGACGCTACTGCGGCCTGAAAGAAATGGACCTGGGCGAAGGCCCGGTCGAGTTCCTGCACCTGGAATACGCCAAAGGCAGCACTTTATATGTGCCCGTAGCCCAGTTGCACGTGATTGCCCGTTACAGCGGTGCTGATCCCGAGCATGCACCTTTACACCAGCTCGGCTCCGGCCAATGGGATAAGGCCCGCCGCCGTGCTGCGAAACAAGCACGTGACAGCGCTGCGGAATTACTGGCCCTGTACGCTCAGCGCGCCGCTCGTGAAGGCTTCAAGTTCAAGCTGCCGCTCAATGACTATCAAGCCTTCTCCGAAGGGTTTGGCTTTGAGGAAACACCGGACCAGGCTGCTGCCATTGAAGCCGTCGTGAACGACATGACGTCAGGCCAGCCTATGGACCGACTGGTTTGCGGGGATGTGGGCTTTGGTAAAACCGAAGTCGCCCTGCGTGCCGCCTTTCTGGCCGTGGCCAATGGCAAACAGGTTGCCCTGTTGTGCCCAACCACTCTGCTGGCCGAGCAACATGCGCAGACCTTCTCGGACCGTTTTGCCGACTGGCCCATCCGTGTTGCCGAACTGTCCCGCTTCCGTTCGACCAAGGAAACGCAGGCCGCAATTGCTGGCCTGCGCGATGGCAGCGTAGATATTGTGATTGGTACGCACAAAATCCTGTCCTCGGATGTGCGTTTCAAACAACTGGGTCTGGTCATCATCGACGAGGAACACCGCTTTGGTGTGCGCCAGAAAGAGGCCTTGAAACAGCTGCGTGCCGAAGTCGATATCCTGACCCTGACCGCCACACCTATTCCACGCACCTTGGGCATGTCCCTGGAAGGCATACGGGACTTTTCCGTCATTGCCACGGCACCGCAAAAACGTCTGGCGATCAAGACCTTCGTGCGTCGTGAAGATGGCAGCACCATACGCGAAGCGCTGCTGCGCGAATTGAAACGCGGTGGTCAGGTCTACTTCCTGCATAACGAAGTCGAAACCATTCACAACCGCCGTGCCCGTCTGGAAGAGTTGGTGCCGGAAGCCAGTATTGCAGTGGCCCACGGCCAAATGCCGGAACGCGAACTGGAAGCCGTCATGAAGGGCTTCTACCAGAAGCGCTACAACGTGCTGCTGTGTACCACGATTATTGAAACCGGCATTGACGTGCCCACGGCCAATACCATCGTCATCCACCGTGCGGATCGCCTGGGTCTGGCTCAACTGCACCAGTTGCGTGGACGAGTGGGTCGATCCCACCACCAGGCTTATGCCTATCTGCTGACCCCCGGCGAGGATGCCATCACCAGCAATGCGAAAAAGCGACTGGAAGCCATTCAGGCCATGGAAGAGCTGGGTGCCGGCTTTTTCCTGGCCATGCACGATCTGGAAATTCGGGGTGCCGGTGAAGTGCTGGGCGAATCCCAATCCGGCGACATTCAGGAAGTGGGCTATTCCATGTATGCGGATATGCTCAACACCGCCGTCAAAGCCCTGAAGGCCGGTGAAGAACCTGATCTGGACTCGCCCTTTGCCTTGCAGTGCGAAGTGAATCTGCATACTTCTGCGCTGCTGCCGGCCAACTACTGTCCGGATGTGAATGCCCGTCTGGGACACTACAAAGCCCTGTCGCACGCCCGTACCGAAGACGACCTGATCCATATCCATGAGGAGCTGATCGACCGCTACGGCCTGCTGCCAGAAGCGGGCGAGAACCTGCTGGCCGTACATCGCTTGCGCATCAAGGCCGAACCGCTGGGCATTGTGAAAATCGATGCCAGCGAAGCTCAAGCGACGATTCAGTTTTCCTCCAAGCCCAATGTGGACGCGGTCAGCATTATTGAGCTGGTGCAAAAGAACAAGCAGGTACGCCTGGCTGGGCCGGACAAGCTCAAGGTTGAAATTACCAAAGGCGAGGAAATCAAGAACCGTATTCAAGCCGTGCGTAATGTCTTGAACAGCTTGCGCAAAGAAAAGTAAGCCTTGAGTTTGCGGCGCCCACCTTCATTTTTTCGCCATACTAGGCTGACGATCCGCCGACATCAAACGTCCAGGCGGAACCAGTTCAACACGGCATCCAACGGAGAGTGATTCAAGGCAAAGCTGGCTTGCTCCTGCACCACCGGTTTGGCACGATAAGCCACCGAGTACTTGGCCTTGGACATCATGGGCAAGTCATTGGCCCCATCTCCAATCGCAATACACTGCTCTGGACCTGCACCCAGCTCAGCCGCCAGTTCCTGCAGGAAACGGGCTTTAGCCTGACCATCTACAATTGCGCCCAACACTTTACCGGTCAGTTTGCCGTCCACCACTTCCAAGGTATTGGAGTGGGCGTAGCTCAGACTGAAACGGTCTTTCATGCGCTCGGTGAAGAAGGTGAAGCCCCCCGACACCAGCAAAGTTTTCACCCCGTGGGCATGGGCCGTCGCAATCAAGCGGTCTGCACCCAGGTTAGGCTGCAAGCGCTCTTCATAGACGCGAGTCAGATCGCTGACGGGCACACCCTCCAGAAATGCGACACGACGATTCAGACTCTCGGTGAAGTCCTTGATTTCGCCGCGCATGGCCGCTTCAGTAATTGTGGCAACCTGCTCCTTGCGGCCAGCCATATCGGCGATCTCGTCAATACACTCGATATTGATCAGCGTGGAATCCATGTCCATTGCCAGCACACGCATTTCTTTCAGGCGATCAATCTGCTCCAGAAAAGCAAAATCCATCGCGCCGGTCTTGCACAGGGCCTGCACCTCAGCGCGTTGCGTAGCATCTGCACCCAGCAGGCGCACGGCGGTAGGACCCAGCTCCTGCACTCCATCGGCCTGCACCACTGCCGCAATTTTTTCGATGATGGCGCTATCCAGGCGCGGCCCTTGAAGAATGAGATGAGACATCAGATCGTCCACAAAGCAAGAAAATACAGCACAGCCACTGTGCCAAAAGACGATTATTGTAGCCTGCTGCGGCCCCGGCACGGCCCTGCCAACAGGCGCAATGTCAGTTTTCAGCCTGAACTCATCCTGCTACGATAAAAGCTATCGCGAAATGACCGAGGACGCCCTCCATGTACATCTGGCCCAACAATACCTTGCTGGATCTGCTCCACATCGAACATCCCATCATTCAAGCCCCTATGGCCGGCGCCCAAGACAGCGAACTGGCTATTGCCGTTGCTCGTGCTGGCGGCTTGGGCTCTCTGGCCTGCGCCATGCTCAGCCCGGAGCAGATTCGGGAACAAGTAGGCTTGTTCCGGCAAGCCGTATCGGCCCCTATCAATCTGAACTTCTTTTGTCATGAAGACCTGCGCCTGGAGCCAGAGGCTCTGCAAGAGTGGCGTCTGCGCCTGATGCCTTACTACCAGGAATACGGCCAGGACCCCAATCAGGAATTGCCCAAAGCGGCACGCGCGCCCTTCTCCAGCCAACATGCAGAATTGGTCGAAGACCTGAAACCCGAAGTCGTCAGCTTCCACTTTGGCCTGCCCTCCCCCGAGCTGGTCCAGCGCGTGAAAAAAGCCGGTGCCCTGATCATGTCCAGCGCTACCACGACGGCTGAAGCAGTCTGGCTGCAAGAGCACGGCGCCGACATCATCATCGCCCAGGGTCTGGAAGCCGGTGGCCACCGTGGCATATTCCTGGACGATAAAGTGCATACCCAAGTGGGCACCATGTCCTTGGTTCCCCAGATTGCCGATGCCGTCACTATTCCCGTAATTGCGGCCGGTGGTATTGCCGATGGACGCGGTATTGCTGCCGCCCTGGCCTTGGGCGCCAGCGCCGCTCAAATTGGCACGGCCTACCTGTTCTGCCCTGAATCCAAGATCACTCCACTGCATCGCGAAGCACTGTCCAATAGTCGCTCGGACAGCACAGCCTTGACCAATCTGTTCTCCGGTCGCCCTGCCCGCAGTATCCGCACTCGTCTGATGGATGAAATCGGTCCTTTAAGTGCCAGCGCTCCGGTATTTCCCCATGCGGGTTCGGCTCTCAGCCCGCTGCGTATCGAAGCCGAAAAACAAGGCCGTACCGAATTCAGTTCCCTCTGGAGCGGACAAAGCGCTGCCTTGGGTCGTGCCCTGCCTGCCGAGGAACTGACACTGGTTCTCGCCCAAGAGGCTCAGGGCGTCTGCAAGCGTCTGGGCGTGGCTGGCGCTACCCATGCTCCCCTGGACAAACCTTGATCGATTCTGGGGGCTGCACACGCGGTGTGCAGCCCCTCACATGCGTCAAAGCCAGCCGCTGACGGCATGGCCCAGACATTCAGGACAAAAAAAACCTCGCAAAATTGCGAGGTTTTTTCATGCATTCAGCACTATTCAAACTTGCCCTTGGGGTGACGCATCAAATAGCGATACACAAAGCCGGGGTACGCCATCACCAAGAATAAAGCAAAGGTAATGGTGTAGAACACCCAAGTCTGCTTGAACGGGTTACCGATGCTGGCTTCAAAAGCAAAGCCGAACGCACCCATAATCCCGTAAAACGCACAGACTTCCAGAAGGCGAGAAAAAAAGCCTTTGGAAACTTTCTGATGGCGGGAGCGCCAGGCCGGAAAGTAAAACATGGCTCCCACCAAAGCCAGACCCAAAAACAACTTGCCCAACATGACTGGCAAGGAGCTCAGGCCAGAGCTGGAGGCAATCACCGTGTAGATTCCCAAACCCAAAGCAGCCAGCACGGCCAGGTACACAAGGCCAACGATCAGCTGCAGCCAGGGCGAGAGGCCTGAGCGCTCGCCCGGCATGGACCAAGGCAAAACCAGCAAGGGCTTTTCCACGAGAAACGGCAGATTAGCCGTAATCACGGAAAGAACAATCAAGACCCAGATGGAAAGGCTTTGGTCCATAGTGCTACCTACTTAAAACTGCAAGGAAGACTGAATCACGCGGATGCAGGTGTCCATCAAGCCACCAGGCAAAACGCCCAGGCCGATAATCAGAACGCCGTTTACCAGCATGACCAGCTTGGTCAGCAAGCCCGTTGCCACAGGATGCTCTTCACCTTCAGGTTCGTCGAAGTAAACAACCTTCACGACACGCAGGTAGTAGAAAGCACCGATCAAGGACATGATGACGGCAAACACGGCCAGCCAGACATAGCCCGCACCCACCACAGCTTGCAGAACACTCAGCTTGGCAGCAAAGCCGGACAGCGGAGGAATACCAGCCAGGGAGAACATGGATAGCAGCCAGATCAAGGCCAGACCAGGGTTACGGCGGTTCAGGCCCTTCAGGTCGCTGATGTTTTCGCATTCAAAACCACGACGGCTCAGGATCAGGATCAGACCGAAAGTGCTCAGGGTGGTCAGAACGTAGATCACCACATAGAACAGCGAAGCACCGTAGGCTTGAGAGTGAGTCTCGCCATTGAACACGCCAGCCAGCAAGCCCAGGAAAATGAAACCCATGTGCGAGATGGTCGAATACGCAAGCATACGCTTGAGATTCTTTTGCATGATCGCAGTCAGGTTACCCAGAGCCAGCGACAGCACAGCCATGATCAGCAACATGGGCTGCCAGTCCACGGCAATACCGTGCAGAGCCTCAACCAGGAAGCGCATGGTTACGGCAAAAGCAGCCAGTTTAGGAGCAGCACCGATGATCAGGGTAACGGTAGTAGGAGCGCCTTGATAGACGTCCGGTGTCCACATATGGAAAGGAGCAGCCGTCAATTTGAAGGCCAGACCTGCCACAACAAACACCACACCGAAGACCAGAGCCAGACGCTCGGCTTGACCGTTAGCGATGACTTCAGCGATACGTGGGAATTCCAGATGGCCGGTAGCGCCAAAAATCATGGACATACCGTACAGCAAGATACCCGATGCCAAAGCACCCAGAACGAAGTATTTCAACGCCGCTTCAATGGACTGACGGTGTTCACGACGCAGCGCAACCAGTGCGTACAGCGCAAAGGACATCAGCTCCACACCCAGATAAGCGGTCAACATGCTGTTGGCCGAAATCATGATCATCTGGCCCAGCAGGGCCATCAGAGTCAGGGTGTAGAGTTCACCACCGCGTTCCATCATGTCGCGCTGTTCAGCGTACTCACGACCGTAGATCAGGGTAGCGGCGACCGCAGCACACGAAAGCAGCTTCAGGAAGTGCGCCAACTCGTCTGCGACGAACAGGCCACCAAACGAGACACCGCTCACACCCTTGGACCACTGCCAGGCTACGCTGGCCGCAACCACGGCAAGCGTCAACAGGCTCAGAACAAACGTCGAGTGGCGCTGTTTGTGTTTGCTGAAAGCATCAAAAATCAGCACACACGAAGCCAGAACCAGGAGCAGGATCTCGGGCAAAGCCAGAGAAAAGTTAAAGGTAGTATCCATAGTGATTCGGCCTACAGTTTCGAGATGGAGACGTGTTGCAGCAACGCTTCAACCGAAACGTGCATGACCTCGGTAAATGGCTTGGGATACACACCCATGCCCAGCACCGCAATCGCCATTACGCCAAGAACGAAGAACTCACGGCCACTCAGGTCGCTCATGCCGGCAACATTGTCGTTACCCACGGGGCCAAAGGCCACGCGCTTGAGCATCCACAGCGAGTAAGACGCGCCTGTAATCAGCGCTGTTGCTGTCAGCAGACCGATCCAGAAGTTGTACTCCACCGCGCCCATGATGACGGTGAACTCACCGATAAAGCCGCTGGTGCCTGGCAAACCGCTGTTGGCCATCGAGAACAGCACAAAGAAGGTAACGAAACGAGGCATCACCTTGACCACACCACCGTAATCGGCGATTTGGCGGCTGTGCAGACGGTCGTACAGAACACCGATACACAGGAACATGGCACCGGACACGAAACCGTGCGAGATCATTTGCATGATCGCGCCTTCCATACCCGTGGTGTTGAACACGAAAAAGCCCAGCGTGACAAAACCCATGTGAGCCACAGAGGAGTAAGCCACCAGCTTTTTCATATCGTCCTGAACGATGGCGACCAGACCAATGTAGATCACCGCGACCAGAGACAGGGCAATGATGATTCCGGCCAGACCTTGCGAAGCATCAGGAGCGATGGGCAGGGAAAAGCGCAGGAAACCGTAAGCACCCAGTTTCAACATGATGGCAGCCAGCACCACGGAACCACCAGTAGGTGCTTCCACGTGGGCATCCGGCAACCAGGTGTGGACAGGCCACATAGGCACCTTCACAGCAAAAGCCATGAACAGAGCAGCAAAGATCAGCACCTGAGTGGTGTAATCCAGCGGCACTTTATGCCAGGTCAGGATATCGAAAGTACCGCCGGACACATTCCACAAGTAGATGAATGCGATCAGGGTCAACAGCGAGCCGAGCAAGGTGTACAAGAAGAACTTGACCGATGCATACACGCGGTTCGGACCACCCCAGATACCGATGATCAAGTACATCGGGATCAGCGTGGCTTCAAAGAACACGTAGAACAGCAAGCCATCCAGAGCGGCAAACACGCCAACCATCAGACCCGACAGGATCAGGAAGGCACCCATGTATTGCGCCACGCGGTTCTTGATCACCTGCCAGCCCGCCAGCACCACGATCACCGTGATGAAAGCGGTCAGCAGAACAAACCACATGGAAATACCGTCCACGCCAAGGTGGTAATTCACCTTGAAGGCATCAATCCAGGGGGCCAGCTCGACAAACTGCATGTCGGCCGTACCGAGATTGAAGCCCGTGTACAGAGGAATAGTGACAACAAGACCGGCAATCGAACCCAGCAGAGCCAGCCAGCGGGTGAAGGTGGGACGATCATCACGCCCCAGAGCCAGCACCAACAGACCAGCGACGATAGGTACGAAAATCGCCAGCGTTAACCAAGGAAGAGTAGAAGACGCCATATCGCTAGCCATTTACCGAACCGTCAGTACAAAAAAGGATAAGAGCGCCAGGATCCCGAGGATCATGGCAAAGGCGTAGTGATAGACATAGCCGGACTGGAGATGACGGCTGATTGCAGCCACCCAGCCCACTACGCGTGCACTACCGTTGACCACCAGGCCGTCAATCAGACCGCGGTCAGCACCTTTCCAGAGGCCCGTACCCAGGCAGCGAACGCCACGAGACAGCACTTGCTCGTTGAACCAGTCAACGTAGTACTTGTTCTCCAGGATACGGTAGATAAAAGAGCAGTTCTTTTTGATAGCGGCAGGCAAAGCAGGATTAACCAGGTACATGTACCAGGCCACCACAGCACCAGCCACAACCAGCCAGAATGGCAGTGTGCCAAAACCGTGTACGGCGTAAGCCATCCAGTCGGTCCAGTGCTCGGCCAGCGTTGCCATTGCAGGATGGTCAGGCAGAACCGTCACAATGCCTTCAAAGTAGCCACCGAACAGCAATGGATCAACGAACCAGATACCGGCGAAGATCGACGGAATGGCCAGCAGAACCAGAGGCAGCGTAACCACCCAAGGCGACTCGTGAGGATCGCCACCGTGAGCGTGATGGTCGTCGTGACCATGCGACTCGTCGTGCTTGACGTCACGGAAGCGCTCTTTGCCGTGGAATACCAGGAAGTACAGACGGAAGGAGTACAGCGAGGTGACGAACACACCGATCAGTGTGGCGTAGTAAGCGTAGGTCGAACCCCAGATACCGGCTTCGCCTGCGGCTTCGATGATGTGCTCTTTCGAGTAGAAACCCGAGAAGAACGGCGTACCCACCAGAGCCAGCGTACCGATCAGGAAAGTCAGCCAGGTAATAGGCATGTACTTGCGCAGACCACCCATATTGCGGATGTCCTGATCGTGGTGCATACCGATAATCACCGAACCAGCGCCCAGGAACAGCAAGGCTTTGAAGAAAGCGTGTGTCATCAGGTGGAACACAGCAGCCGAGTAAGCCGAAGCACCCAGAGCGACCGTCATGTAACCCAGCTGGGACAAGGTGGAGTAAGCCACAACGCGTTTGACGTCGTTCTGGATAATACCCAGCAAGCCCAGGAACAAGGCACCCGTTGCACCGATCACGATGATGAAGGACAGCGCGGTTGTCGACTGTTCAAACACAGGCGAGAAACGAGCCACCATGAAGATACCGGCCGTCACCATGGTCGCGGCGTGAATCAGCGCCGAGATAGGAGTAGGACCTTCCATGGAGTCAGGCAGCCAGCTGTGCAAAGGAACCTGAGCCGATTTACCCATGGCACCCACAAACAGGGCCAGAGCAGCAACGGTCAGCAATTGCCAGTCAGTACCGGGGAATGTCATGGTGCTCAGTTCCTGAACCTTGGCGAACACGTCGCTGTAGTTCATGGAGCCGGTGTAGGCGTAGAGCAAGCCAATACCCAGAGCAAAACCGAAGTCACCCACACGGTTGACCAGGAAGGCCTTCATGTTGGCAAAAATGGCAGTCTTGCGCTCGTACCAGAAACCGATCAGCAGGTAAGACACCAGACCCACCGCTTCCCAACCGAAGAACAGTTGCAGCATGTTGTTGGACATGACCAGCATCAGCATCGAGAAGGTAAACAGCGAGATGTAGGAGAAAAAGCGCTGGTAGCCCGGATCATCTTTCATGTAGCCAATGGTGTAGATATGCACCATCAGCGACACGGACGTCACCACCACCATCATCAGGGCAGTCAGCTTGTCGATCAGAAAGCCGATATCCCACTGAATGCTGCCAATGGTGATCCAGGTGTAGACCGGACCGTTAAAGGTCTGGCCTTCCAGAACCTGCAACATGACCATGACCGAGCCGATAAAGGAAATCAGCACGCCCGCGATCGTAATCAGGTGAGCGCCTGTCTTGCCGATAAATCGACCCAGAAAGCCGGTACCGAACAAACCGGCTAGCGCCGAACCCACCAGGGGAGCAAGCGCAATCGTTAAGTAAAGATTTATGGAGTTCATTAGTGTGCTATCCCATCAACCCTTGAGCTGGTCGAGATCCTGGACATTGATCGAATTAAGGTTACGGAACAACAGAACCAGAATTGCAAGACCAATGGCCGCCTCGGCCGCAGCGACCGTCAGGACGAAAAAGACAAACACCTGACCTGCCTCGTTGCCCATCCAGGTGGAGAAGGCCACAAAGTTCATGTTGGCCGACAAAAGAATCAGCTCAACAGACATGAGCAAGATAATCAGGTTGCGACGGTTCAGGAAAAAGCCGAACAGGCCGATCGTGAACAGCACAGCGCCCAGGACCAAATAGTGCGCAAGCGTCAGCGTCATCATCATTTGTCTCCTGGCACGACAGCGTCAGCCGAACTGGACGCCGACGGCTTTTCGGTTTGAGAAGGAATGGAAACCATGCGCAGACGGTCTTGCGAACGAACCTTGACTTGTTCGCTGGAGACGGTGCGTTTGACACCTTCACGTTTACGCAGAGTCAGTGCAATGGCCGAGATCATGCCAACCAGCAGCACAATGCCACCGAGCAACACCGCCAGCACGTACTGGGAGTACATCAACTCGCCAATAACACGGGTGTTGTTGTAGTCCGCAGCCACCGCGGCAGCAGGTGCCGTTGTGAACCACAGCTTGGTCAGCACAAAGCCCATTTCCAGAACCATGATGGCGCCGATCAACAGCCCCATAGGCACGTGAGCCTTGAATTTCTTGGCAGCGGATTCCTGACGAACGTCCAGCATCATGATGACGAACAGGAACATCACCATCACGGCGCCCACATAGACCACCACCAGCAAGAGGCCCAGGAACTCGGCGCCCATCGTGATCCACATCATGGCGGCCGTGAAGAACACCAGAATCAAATGCAATACGGCTGTAACCGGATTCTTGGCAGCGATCACGCGATACGCGGCCACCACCATCACCAGCGCCAGCACATAAAACAGAACAGTAGTAAATAACATGAGTGTAGAGCTCCGGCCTTAGCGATAAGGTGCATCTGCGGCACGACGACGAGCGATCTCGTCTTCGTAGCGGTCACCGATAGCCAGCAGCATGTCCTTGGTGTAGTACAAATCGCCGCGTTTTTCACCGTGGTACTCGTGAATGTGCGTTTCCACGATCGAATCGACCGGGCAACTTTCTTCACAGAAACCACAGAAAATACACTTGGCCAGATCGATGTCATAACGCGTAGTACGGCGGGTGCCGTCCTCGCGCTCTGCCGATTCGATCGAGATGGCCATGGCGGGACATACGGCCTCGCACAGTTTGCACGCGATGCAACGCTCTTCGCCGTTTTCGTAGCGACGCAAAGCGTGCAGGCCGCGAAAACGTGGCGAAGCGGGCGTGGTTTCAACGGGATAACGCAGGGTTACCTTGCGCTTGAAGAAATACTTCCCCGTCAGGCGCATGCCTTTGAGCATCTCGGACAGCATCAGGCTGCCAAAGAAATCTTTGATTGCTTCCATAATCTTGCCCCTTAGCCTTAATGCCAGATGTTCCAGGGCGTCTGCATCCAGATCGCCACAATAACCAGCCAAACACCGGTCAGCGGGATAAATACTTTCCAGCCCAAACGCATGATCTGGTCATAGCGGTAACGTGGGAACGTTGCACGGAACCAGATGAACATGGAGACCACGACAAAGGTCTTCAGACCCAGCCACAGCCACCCCGGAATCCAGGTAAATGGAGCGAACTCGACAATGGGAGTCCAGCCACCCAAGAACATGATGGACGCCAGAGCCGACAGGAAAATCATGTTGGCGTATTCGCCCAGGAAGAACAGAGCGAAACCGGTACCGGAGTACTCCACCATGGGACCGGCCACAATTTCCGATTCGCCTTCCACCACGTCAAACGGGTGACGGTTGGTTTCAGCAACGGCGGAAATCACGTAGATCACAAACAGTGGCAGCAATGGCAGCCAGTTCCAGGACAGGAAGTTCAAGCCCTTGTCCGCAAAGTAACCCTGAGTCTGACCGACCACGATGCCCGACAGATTCAGCGTGCCGGAAACCAGCAGCACGGTAATCAGCACGAAACCGATGGCCAGCTCGTAGGACAGCACCTGAGCGGCTGCACGCAGACCACCCAGCAAGGCGTACTTGGAGTTGGAAGCCCAACCGGCCACGATCACACCGTACACACCCAGCGAGGTAATCGCCAGAATGTACAGCAGACCGGCGTTAACGTCGGACAGAACCACATCGGGGCTGAAAGGAATCACAGCCCAGGCAGCCAGAGCAGGCATCAGCGTCACAACCGGAGCCAGCAGGTAAAGGACCTTGTTGGACTTCGCAGGAACGATCAGCTCTTTGGTCAGCAGTTTGAAAACGTCAGCGAAAGGCTGCAGCAAGCCACGGTAACCAACACGGGTTGGTCCCAGACGAACGTGCATGAAGCCGATCATCTTGCGTTCCCAGTAAGTCAGGTAGGCAACACACAGAATGACGGGCACAGCGATGGCAACAACCTTCAGCAGCGTCCACACCACATACCATGCGGTCGGACCCAGCAGGTCCGTGCCGTAGCTATTGATGGCAGAGAGAAATTCCATGTTATGCACGCTCCACTGTCAATTGACCGAATGCGCTACCCAAAGCGGCTGTTTCAGAAAAAGCGGTGGCAACACGCACCGAGTTCAATGCCACGGTGTCATCCAGCTGAGCTGGCAGGCTGACTTCGCCTTGCGAAGAACGAACCTTTACCAGATCGCCGTCAGCCAGACCCAGTTGGGCCATCGTGGCAGCGGCCATGCGAGCCGTAGGTGCTGCCGAAGCAGGTGTTTCCTGCAAGGGAGCCGAACGGCGCACCAGCGCATCGCTACGGTAGATAGGCACATCTGCCACACGCTCCAGACCGCTTGCTGCAGGCAGAACGCTGGCAGCCAGATTGATCTGGTTGGACAGACGCGATTCCACACCGGCAGCCATGACAGAGTCACGAACCGATTCCGAGGTTTCATCGTCAAAACCATCCAGCTGGAACAGATTGCCCAGCACGCGCAGAACCTTCCAGGCCGGACGTGTATCGCCCACAGGAGCAGCAGCACCCTTGAAGCTTTGTACACGGCCTTCGGCGTTCACGAAGGTGCCGGAGGTTTCAGTGAAAGGAGACACAGGCAGCATCACATCGGCCCACTGCTCGGCAGCGGAACGATAGGAAGTCAGCGCGACCGAGAAGGTGGCGGACTTCAGTGTTTCTACTGCACGTTCGCCCAGATCGCTGTCCAGTGCTGGCTCAACATTCAGAACCAGGTAAGCACGCAGGGTTTGAGCCAGCATTTGCTCGGCAGTCAAACCGCCCTTGCCCGGTACGGCGTTAGCCAAGTAGCCACCCACGGTGTTACCACCGGCAGTCAGGAAGCCCAGCTTGGCACCGCTAGCCTGTGCAATCGCATTGGCGTTGGCAGCAATTACGCTGGCCTGATCCGAGTTGACAGCCATATTGCCCAGCAAGATAGCCACGCGTTCGCCGGAAACCAGGCTGTCAGCAATCTGCTGAGCTTCAGCAGAAACTTGCACGCCTTCCAGACCCGCAGGAACTGCGCTGTCTTTGGCTTTGGCAACGGCAACCAGCACTTGAGCCAGGGAGTTGGCCAACTGGCTGGGAGCCACCGTCATGCGGCCAGCAATCGCATTGAACAATGGATTATCGGCAGCCGAATCAATAAAGGAAACTTGAGCGCCACGTTTGACAGCCTGACGCAGACGCTGGGCCATCAAGGGGTGATCTTTACGCAGGAAGGAGCCCACGACCAGAACGCGATCGAGCTCGTTCAAGGCGGTCAGAGGCATACCCAACCAAGGCACACCGGCCAGAGCACCATCCAGACGGGCATCGGTCTGACGCAGACGGAAGTCCACGTTTTCGGTACCCAGAGCACGACCCAGACGAGCCAACAAAGCCAGTTCTTCAGTCGTGGAGGTAGCCGAACCAATACAGCCCAGCTGATCTGCACCAAACTTCTCGCGCACGGCGTTCATGCCGGCAACGATGGTTTGCATGGCGTCGTTCCAGGAGGCTTCGCGCCACTGGCCGTCATCACCGCGCACCATGGGGCGAGTCAGACGATCTTCGGTGTACAGGCCTTCGTAGGAGAAACGGTCACGGTCGCTGATCCAGCACTCGTTGACTTCGTCGTTCTCGAAAGGAACAACACGCAGCACCTTGTCCATCTTGGCTTGCAGCACCAGGTTGGCACCCACGCTGTCGTGCGGGCTAACGCTGCGACGACGGGCCAATTCCCAGGTACGGGCATTGAAGCGGAAGGGTTTGGACAGCAAGGCACCCACGGGGCAAACGTCAATCATGTTGCCCGACAATTCGGACTCGACTGCGCGTCCCACAAAGGTGGTGATTTCGGCGTGCTCGCCGCGGTTGAGCATACCAACCTCTTGAACGCCGGCGATTTCTTCGCCAGTACGCACACAGCGGGTGCAGTGAATGCAGCGCTGCATGGCTTCGGTCGAGATCAGTGGGCCCATGGATTTGGCGGCCACAACGCGCTTTTCTTCCTTGTAGCGCGACTCGGAGCCACCGTAACCCACGGCCAGATCCTGTAGCTGACACTCACCGCCCTGGTCGCACACGGGGCAATCCAGGGGGTGGTTGATCAGCAGGAATTCCATGACGCTTTTTTGAGCGGCAATGGCTTTTTCCGAACGAGTACGCACAACCATGCCGTTGGTGACGGGAGTGGCGCAAGCAGGCAAAGGCTTGGGCGCTTTTTCCACGTCCACCAAACACATGCGGCAGTTGGCGGCAATACTCAGTTTTTTGTGATAACAGAAGTGCGGCACGTAGACCCCGGCGTCATGGGCAGCCTGAATGACCATGCTGCCTTCCGGGGCGTCAACTTTAATGCCATCGATGGTGAGTTCTACCATTACGTTGTCCTGGCCTACAAATATTGAGGCACCACACAGCCTTTATGCTCGATGTGGTGTGCGAACTCGTCGCGGAAATGCTTAACGAAACTGCGCACCGGCATGGCAGCAGCATCACCCAGGGCGCAAATGGTGCGACCCATGATGTTCTGTGCGATGTCATCGAGCATGTCCAGATCTTCTGGGCGACCTTGACCGTTCTCGATACGATGCACCATGCGCCACAACCAGCCTGTGCCTTCCCGGCACGGCGTGCACTGGCCGCAGCTTTCGTGATAGTAAAAATAGGACAGGCGCAGCAGGGACTTGACCATGCAACGAGTCTCGTCCATCACGATGACAGCGCCCGAACCCAGCATGGAACCAGCCTTGGCAATGGAGTCATAGTCCAGGTTGGTCGCCATGATGATGTCGGCGGGCAAAACGGGCGAGCTGGAACCACCAGGGATCACAGCTTTCAGTTTGCGACCGTCGCGCATGCCGCCTGCCAGTTCCAGCAAGGTGGCAAACGGCGTACCCAGAGGCACTTCGTAGTTACCGGGACGCTCCACGTCGCCAGTAATGGAGAAGATCTTGGTACCGCCCGCATTGGGGATACCCACTTCCAGGTATTCCTGACCGCTGTTGCGCAAAATCCAGGGTACAGCCGCGAAGGTTTCGGTGTTGTTGATGGTCGTCGGCTTGCCGTACAGACCAAAACTGGCCGGGAATGGTGGTTTGAAGCGAGGCTGGCCCTTCTTGCCTTCCAGGGACTCCAGCAGCGCAGTTTCTTCACCGCAAATATAGGCACCGTAACCGTGGAACGCATGCAGCTGGAAGCTGAAATCCGAACCCAGGATCTTGTCACCCAGAAAGCCTGCCGCACGGGCCTGTTCCAGCGCTTCTTCAAAACGCTGATAGATTTCGAACACTTCACCGTGGATGTAGTTGTAGCCCACGGTAATACCCATGGCGTAGGCTGCAATGGCCATGCCTTCGATCACGATGTGCGGGTTGAAACGCAGGATATCGCGGTCTTTGAAAGTGCCGGGTTCGCCCTCGTCGGAGTTACATACCAGGTACTTTTGTCCGGGCAAGCTGCGGGGCATGAAGCTCCACTTCAAACCCGATGGAAAACCTGCACCACCACGACCGCGCAAGGCCGAAGTCTTGACTTCAGCAATCACGTCTTCGGGCTTCATGCCGGTAGTCAGTACTTTACGCAGAGCTTCATAGCCACCACGTTTGACGTACTCTTCCAGGCCCCAGTTGTCGCCGTTCAAACCAGCCAGAATCTGTGGCTGAATATGACGATCATGAAAAATCATGCTGCGCGACAGGTCGCCACCAGGGTTAGGTTCCAATCCCTGTGCGAACTTGCGCAGAATGTCCGGTGCAATCATGCCGATTCTCCGTATGTCTTCAATTCTTCGAGCATGGCATCAATGCGCTCGGCTTCCATGCGCACGCACATATGCTGATTGTTCAGCAGCATGACGGGCGAATCACCACATGAACCCATGCACTCTCCCATGATCAGGGAGAACTGGCCGTCCGCCGTGGTTTCACCGTATTCGATACCCAGTTTCTCTTTCAGGTACTCGCCTGCCTTGACGCCATCACGCAGCGCACAGGGCAAGTTGGTGCAAACGGAAATGGTGACGCGGCCAACGGGCTTGGTGTGGAACATGTTGTAGAAGGTCGCAACCTCCTGCACAGCGATAGGCTCCACGCCAATATATTGAGCCACATCCTCGATAATTTCTGGCGATACCCAGCCTTTTTCCTGCTGGGCAATGGCCAGGGAGGCCATGATGGCAGAGCGACGTTGATCTGCCGGGAACTTGCTCAGTTCCTTATCTATCTGTTGGTAGGCTTTTTCGGAAAGCAACATAATTCGGTTCCGTTTTTCCAGGCGCGACCTTAGCGGTCGATCTCGCCAAACACAATGTCCTGCGTGCCGATGATCGTTACCGCGTCGGCAATCATGTGACCGCGGCTCATTTCATCGAGGGCCTGCAAGTGGACGAAGCCCGGAGCACGGATCTTCATGCGGTAAGGCTTGTTACCGCCGTCAGATACCAGATAAATGCCAAACTCGCCCTTGGGATGCTCCACACCGGCATACACTTCGCCAGTAGGCACGTGCATACCTTCGGAGAACAGTTTGAAATGGTGGATCAAGTCCTCCATCCCGGTTTTCATGCGTTCGCGCGATGGCGGCGCCACTTTGTGGTTATCCGTGATGACAGGACCGGGGTTGTTGCGCAGCCACTGTACACACTGACGGATGATGCGGTTGCTCTCGCGCATTTCCGCGATACGAACAAGGTAACGGTCGTAAGAGTCACCGTTGCGACCCACAGGAATATCAAATTCGACGCGATCATAGACTTCGTAGGGCTGCATCTTGCGCAGATCCCACTCCACGCCCGAACCACGCAGCATGGGGCCGGTAAAGCCCAGCGCCTTGGCACGATCAGGATCGACCACGCCCACGCCCACCAGACGCTGCTTCCAGATACGGTTATCGGTCAGCAGGGTTTCGTATTCGTCGACACAAGTGGGGAAACGGTTGGTGAAGTCTTCGATGAAATCCAGCAAAGAACCCGAACGCGCTTCGTTCATGGCTTTCAGTTCTTTGTCGGAGCGGTATTTGTTGGCCTTGTACTGAGGCATGGTGCCGGGCAGATCGCGGTAAACGCCACCTGGACGGTAGTAGGCCGCGTGCAAACGGGCGCCGGAGACCGCTTCGTAGCAGTCCATCAGGTCTTCACGTTCACGGAAGGCGTACAGGAACACAGCCATGGCACCCACGTCCAGCGCATGCGAACCGACCGACATCAGGTGGTTCAGGATGCGGGTGATCTCGTCAAACATGACGCGGATGTATTGGGCACGCAACGGCACCTCAACACCGACCAGACGCTCCACGGCCATACAGTAAGCGTGCTCGTTGACCATCATGGACACATAGTCCAGACGATCCATGTATGGCAGGGTTTGCAGGAAAGTGCGGTGCTCGGCCAGCTTTTCGGTGGCGCGATGCAACAAACCAATATGGGGGTCAGCACGCTGAATGACTTCGCCGTCCAGCTCAAGCACCAAACGCAACACACCGTGTGCGGCTGGGTGCTGAGGACCAAAGTTCAGGGTGTAGTTTTGAATTTCTGCCATGATGCTTATCGCCCAATTCCGTAATCGTCCTCGCGCACCACTCGTGGCGTGATTTCACGCGGCTCAATGGTGACGGGCTGGTAAATGACCCGCTTCTGCTCGGTGTCATAGCGCATTTCGACGTAGCCGGAGATGGGGAAGTCTTTGCGGAACGGATGACCGATGAAACCATAGTCGGTCAGGATGCGACGCAGATCAGGGTGGTTCTCGAAAATAATGCCGTATAGGTCAAACGCCTCGCGCTCGAACCAGTTCACCGACGGCCAGACCTCGAACAGGGTTGGCAAAGCGGGGAAATCGTCGTTGGGCACAAAGCAGCGCACACGCAGGCGCCAGTTGTGCTTCAAGGACATCAGGTGCAGTACGACGGCAAAGCGATGGGGAAACTGAGCCGATGCAGCCTGATAGGTAGGCGCTTTCCAGGCGGAATAATCAATCCCGCACAAGTCGATACAGGTCTCAAAGCGCAGATCAGCGTGGTCGCGAAGCAATGTGCAAGTGTCGACCCATGCATCAGCGGGCACTTCCAAAGTGAGTTCATTGCGCGCTTGCGTCAACGCAGCCTGCTCGCCAAGGATAGAGAGCAAGTTGGTTTTTAAAGTTTCTAGCCGTGTCATAGTCTTGTTTAGCCTGTTCTAACCGTTCAGCGTGCGATGGTATTGGTCAAACGGATCTTGTTCTGCATCTGCAGCAAGCCGTAAACCAAAGCCTCAGCAGTCGGAGGGCAGCCTGGCACATACACATCTACCGGCACGATGCGATCACAGCCGCGAACGACCGAGTAGGAGTAGTGGTAGTAACCGCCACCGTTGGCACAGGAGCCCATGGAAACGACCCAGCGTGGCTCGGCCATCTGGTCGTACACCTTACGCAAGGCGGGTGCCATCTTGTTGCACAGGGTGCCCGCCACAATCATCAAGTCAGATTGACGTGGACTGGGACGGAAAATAATGCCGAATTGGTCCAGGTCATAACGAGCTGCACCAGCGTGCATCATTTCCACTGCACAACAGGCCAGACCAAATGTCATGGGCCACATGGACCCTGTTTTTGCCCAGTTCAGAAACTTGTCTGCACTGGTCGTCACAAAACCTTCTTTGAGAATGCCGTCGATAGCCATAGTAGTTGCCTTTTGCCGGATCAGACCCTGGGAAGCCCCGGCCTATCCTGTTGCTGACCAAACCCGCTGTCATCAAGACGCATCCTCGTGCCCCTTATGCCCAGCAGCAGACGCGAAAACCCCTAGCAGGGTTCTCTATGGATGGGTTTACTCCCAGTCCAGAGCGCCTTTTTTCCATTCGTAGATAAAACCGACCGTCAAAACGGCCAGGAACGCCATAACGGTCCAGAAACCGACCAGGCCTACTGTTCCATTGGCCATGGCCCAGGGAAACAGAAAAGCGATTTCCAGATCGAACATGATGAACAGAATCGCGATCAGGTAGTAACGAATGTCCACCTTCATGCGCGAATCACCGAATGCTTCAAAACCGCATTCGTAAGGAGAGAGCTTTTCAGCATCGGGCCGGTTTGGACCGAGCACTCGACCGACTAAAAGTAGAGCCAGGCCAATCCCAGTGGCGACGATGATAAATAGCAAAACGGGAAAGTACTCTTGCAGGTTCATGCAAAGCATCCAATCGCAGTAAATAAACTCTTGGATTGTAGCATTTTGAGAGCACAGTTTTGGGGGATAACCCCAAACCATTACATCTATGCAAGGGTGTTGCACCCATGCCGCAAAAACTGTCAGCTACCTGACCAAAAACCCTTCAACTATTGATTATTTAATTTATTAAGGGTTGCGATTTCAAGCACTAATTAATTATCTTACCCGCTTTTGTAAGGAAAATGTCAGCCACAACAGCCAGGAAAACGATTTTTCGCGCTTATTTTGTAAGCAAGACAAACAAGACCGAGCAGTCGGAATAATAGATAGGCAAGCACAACACACAAGCGATTCGGGCACCAGGCACAGAGGAGCACAGCAACGGCGTATTCAACAGATCCGCACACAGAACCGCAAGAGCGAGGACAAGCACATACCAACAACCCCAGAAGCAACAGCCCCAAAACAGCCCAAGAGCCGCAATCCAAACAGACCGACCTGAACACCCTAAACAACGAGCAATAAAAAAGCCATCCCGAAGGATGGCTTTTTATACTTCTTCAGCTCAAGCAAGTCCGAAGACTTGCTCATCGCAATGCGTAGACATGCTACGCAAATCGATTAGAACTGGTGACGCAGACCAACGCCGACCAAAGTCGACTTGCCATCAGGCAGGAAGTGCACGTTCTTGGCGTAAGAACCGATTGCGTACACGTTGGTGCGCTTGCTCAGTGGGTGGCTGTAACCCAGGCTGAAAGTGTGCTGTTTCTTCATTTCCCACGAAGCACCGGTGTTAGCCAATGCGTCTGGAGCTGAACGAGGATCAGCCATCGTCCAGGAACCCATCACAGTACCAGCACCAACTGGAGCGGACAAGCCGACCAGGTAGGTGTTAACTTTCAGGCCTTTCAGGTTGCTGGTATCAATACCAACACCGCTGAAAGACTGAGCTTCGAACAGGCCGTCACGAGTTTGACCGAAAGCCAAGTGAGCTTTCACAACTTCAAAGTCGTAGCTACCGCCGATGTTCCAGGACTTGACAGTATCGCCGCCAGTCACAGGATCACCAATTTGATTGCGGATTTCGCGAGTCTTGTACTGATCGTATGTCAGAGCAATACCGATTGGGCCGTTAGCGTAGCGCAGACCGGTAGTGATACCGCGCTGATTGCGCTCCAGACCATCTTCAGGGCTTGCGCTGTTGGTGATCTTGTACTCTTGAGGGCCATCAGTATTGAAGGAGTAACCAACGCCGAACTGGAAGCCGGAGAAGTTAGGGGTTTGATACATGATCATGTTGTCGTAACGAACGGTGTTAGCAGCCGTGAAAGCAGCACCGATGTTAGCCTGATCAAAACCACCACCGAATGGATCGGCTACGCCTGGCAGATACTTGGAGGCGATGTTAGTTTGACGACCGAAGTCCAGTTGACCCCAGCTGTCACCAGCCAGACCCAAAGTGGCTTGACGACCGAACAGACGGTCACTTTGCTTGTGAGTACCGGTACCCAGATCGAAACCGCTTTCCAGAACAAACACAGCGCGCAGGCCGTCACCCAGATCTTCAGAACCTTTCAGGCCCCAACGGTTGCCGGACTGGATGCCATTGATCATGCCGGTTTTTTTCTGGCTGACAGACTCCATACCATCACGGTTAGAGGCATAAGAATCAACACCTTTGAACTTCTGGTAACCGATACCACCGTCCAGAATACCGTACAGGGTGACAGACGTTTCTGCGTGTGCGACGCCAGCGAAGCCGGCCATCAGAGCAGCAGCGAGCAGAGTCTTTTTCATGTAAGAAATCTCCGTAGATTTGAGTAAATCAGAGCAGCCCAACTACAACAGTGCTGCTGCTCTTTCTAACTCCGCGATGGGAAGTTAACGCTATTGCATCAAAATTCCCGTCGCTTGACTACGAAACCCTTCGGAAACGTGAATCTTTGTGCACAGCTTGTTGGCTATACACAACAAAAACCCACTTGAAGCCGCTTTCCATGCCGCCTTGAACAAGCACGACAATTAGCAGGCTAAAGCCGGAATCTTCTTAAGAACTTGCTTTAAGTGATCCGAGCAATCGGTTGCCAATGCTGGTTTTCTGCAAATAAGGCAAAAAATGAAATCAGCACCGAAAAAGACAAGATCGCCGACCCCAGCCTATCGAGAGCCAAAGCCGGCCACTCAATCCATTTGATAAATTCCCACATTATGGGGATTCACAGCAACATGGGATTCAGCATTCACTGACCCGGTTCAATCACTTTTCAGACAATCAAGACCAAGTCTTGAAAATCACAACGCAAGCAACTTACACAAGAAGGCAAAACACCCAAAAATTGGCGAAAAAAAAACCTGCCCTTGCCAGGATCAGGTTTTATTTCCAGGCTCCGCAATCGCAGAACTTTTCAACTTTTTTGTTTGGTGCCGACGACGAGACTCGAACTCGTACAGCTTTCGCCACTACCCCCTCAAGATAGCGTGTCTACCAATTCCACCACGTCGGCAAGCAATCAAGACAGCGATATTAGCATGACGAAAGTAAAGCTGTCAGTACAAAACAGCCCAAAACACCTAAAAAAGCACGTACACAGGCATATTCCACACAAACAACGCCAAATAGACAAAGCCCGCCATTAGAGGCGGGCTTTGATATCGTATTTTCCGATCCTGCTTGTGATCTTTACCGCCTTCTATATATAGAGCAGCATTGAACTCCCAAACAGATCGAACTTACTCAGCAGCAGGAACCGCAGGAGCGCTTTGCTCAGGAGTTGCCGAAGGAACTGCAGCTGGCACAGAGGCGTCAGGGGCCGGAACCGAAGCTGCACCCGATGGAGCTGCGCCAGGAACAGACGATTCGTAACCTTGCATCACCCCCGCATCTACTTTCTGCGCAGGATGATGAGCAACCCAAGCCAAACCACCGGTGGACACAAAAAAGACGATTGCTGCCCATTTGGTCATGCGCGACAAAAAGTTCGCCGCACCTGCCGCACCAAACACACTCCCTGCCGAGCCGCCACCAAAGGCCGAGCCCATATCAGCGCCCTTGCCTTGCTGCAGCAGAACCAGACCAATAATCAACAGCGAGGAGATAACCTGCACCGCCATCAGAACGGAAGACATCCAATCTTGCATTTAAAGACTCCAGACCCTTTAAGCGGCCACAATACATAAAAATTCTTGCGCATCCAAAGATGCACCACCCACCAAGGCACCATCAATATCCGGCATGGCGAACAGCTCGGCGGCATTATCTGCCTTCACGCTGCCACCGTACAAAATACGCAACTGATCCGACTCCATATAGGCACGAATCTGTTGATGCATTTGCTGCGCTTGCTCCGGCGTTGCAGTCAGGCCCGTACCAATAGCCCAGACCGGCTCATACGCCAGGACCAGTTTGGATACCACTTCAGCCCCAAGAGCCTTAATGGGTTCAAGCTGATCTTGCACCACACAGGTTTCCTGCCCCGCCTCACGATCGGCCAACTGCTCGCCAATACAGACAATAGGCGTCAAGCCCGCATCCAGTGCCGCAACAACTTTGGCGGCAACCTGAGCGCTACTTTCCTGGTGATACTGACGGCGTTCGGAATGCCCGACAATCACCCAGCGACAGCCGATATCAGCCAGCATTGCCGCCGAGATTTCCCCAGTGTATGCACCCTTGGCGTGGACACTGACATCTTGAGCACCGACCGCTATGGTCGAATCTTTCAAGATACCTGCCACCTGAGGCAAATACACATAAGGAACGCATACAAGCACATCACAATCTGCCTGCACACCAGGCTGAACGAGCAGTTCTTGCAGCAGACGGCTGTTGCCATCAAGCGAGCCATTTAATTTCCAATTACCCGCAACCAGTCGTTTACGCGAAGAATGTACGCTCATTGCTCCCTTGATGCCAGTCAAAAAGTTACACCAACGCCCACAATCAAGGCGCAGCTAACCGGCTATTGTAGCGCGTGCTAATCCATTTCGCGCATATTTGACAGAAAATTCGTTTCAGAACGGCAAGAAAAAGGGTGGCTATGCCACCCTTGCTGCTTTTATGGAACAAGAATGATCTTGCCCACCTGCTCACCCGCCTCCATCATGGCATGCGCTTCGCTCGCCTTTTCCAAGGGGAAAGTGGCATGAATCAAGGGACGTACCTGCCCTGCTTCCAGCAAAGGCCAGACACGCTCTTTCAGAGCCTGCGCCAGTTGCGCCTTGAACTCGACAGAGCGGGACCGCAAGGTTGAGCCGGTAATAGTCAGGCGACGACGCAGAATCTCCCCACAATTAATCGTGGCCTTCACCCCACCTAGCAAAGCAATAATGACGATACGGCCGTCATCGGCCAGACACGTCAAATCCCGGTTGATGTAGTCGCCAGAGACCATATCCAGAATCACATCAACACCACGGCCGCCTGTTTTGCTTTTGATGACGTCTTCGTAAACTTCGGTTTTATAGTTGATGCCGATCCCGCCCAAGCGATTAATGGCCTCCACGCGTTCATCACTGCCTGCCGTGGCATATACCGTATGCCCCAAAGCCACCGCCAGCTGAATCGCTGTTGTTCCAATTCCGCTTGCACCGCCATGAACCAGCAGGGTTTCACCTTTACTCAGCTGACCACGGTCGAACACATTGCTCCAGACAGTGAAGAAGGTTTCTGGCAGGCCCGCCGCTTCAAGCAAGCTTAAACCCGCAGGAATAGGCAAGCACTGCTGTACTGGCACCACACAATATTCGGCATAGCCACCACCAGTGACCAACGCACAGACCTGATCCCCAATCTTGAACCCACTGCCCTGCACATCGCCCGATACGATTTCACCGGCCAGTTCCAGGCCGGGAATATCAGAGGCACCAGCCGGTGGCGGGTAAGCGCCTGCTCGTTGCAAGACATCCGGACGGTTCACGCCCGCCGCCAGCACCTTGACCAGCACTTCACCAGGACCTGTTTGTGGCATGGGGCGCTCGCCCACTCGCAACACTTCCGGCTTTCCAAACTCGGTAATTTCAACAGCTCGCATACCTACTCCCTGATATCTAGACTATTTTTCCAGCGCGGCTGCAAGCACAAACCATAAGCAGCCGCCTTACCTGCTGCAATCTATCACAGGCACTGGCATCAACGCCCTATTCCAGCCATGAAAACAGATTATTTCGATGACGCTAGCAAATTTATACGTTACACTTTAAGGCTTTCCTGGCCTCCGTGCTTTTTTGCGCATGTGACTTATCAGGAAGAAAAGCCCAACAGACAGGAAGCGTGCCAGAGCGGTTGAATGGACCGGTCTTGAAAACCGGCGATGGGGTAACCCATCCGTGAGTTCGAATCTCACCGCTTCCGCCATCATCTCCCGCTGCATCCATGGCGGAATTGGTAGACGCAAGGGACTTAAAATCCCTCGATCTTTGATCGTGCCGGTTCGATTCCGGCTGGATGCACCAAATATTCACGATAGCAGGCAGATCTCTTTACCCACCATAAAAACCTCGGTTTTTATTCGCTCGTGACAAATAAGTACCAATCAAGAAAGCTCGCTTCAAAGCGGGCTTTTTTGCGTCCTGCCTGAAAACCCAATCCAAGCCATCACCCCGCAAGCACCACCTGAACCTGACCGACTGTTTATCCCCCCGCTCCGTAAGTAAAGCCTCTCCAGCTCCTCCAGGACCGAAACTGCTCCCAAGAAGCAAACAGATCAAAAATAGCGAACCAACAACAAGCAAAGTCACAGTTACATTCACAGTCACAGCCATAACTACAACTACAACTACAACTACAACTACAACTACAACTACAACTACAACTACAACTACAACTACAACTAAGGCTACGGCTGAAACCACAGGCATAACAAGCACAGGTACAGCACCAACATATTACCCTCCAGCTCTTGGCACAACCCGATACGCAGCCATGTTCCCAAAAAGCAGCTAAACGCAAAAAACCCGCCTTTCGGCGGGTTTCTCTTCAAGCAGACTGCAAGCGCTATCAGGAAGCAGCAGGAGCAGCTGGACCGCCTTGAGCTTCGATACCGCCGATAGCCTTGATCGACAGACGCAGACGACCTTTCTCGTCAGCTTCGATGACCTTGACCTTAACAACCTGACCTACTTTCAGCACGTCATTGATATTGGCGATACGGTAGTTGGCAATCTCGGAGATATGCAGCAAGCCGTCACGGCCTGGCAGCACTTGCACAATCGCGCCAAAGTCCAGCAAACGCATCACAGGACCTTCGTATTCTTGACCCACTTCCACTTCAGCGGTCAGCTCTTTAATACGGCGCTCGGCTTCGCGGGCCTTGTCCAGATCGGCGCTGGCGATCGTGATGGTGCCGTCATCCGAAATATCGATCTGTGTACCGGTTTCTTCGGTCAGGGCACGGATGGTTGCACCACCCTTACCAATCACGTCACGAATCTTCTCGGGGTTGATCTTCACGGTCAGCATGCGAGGCGCGAATTCGGACATCTCGGTACGGGAACCGTCGATGGACTCTTTCATCTTGCCCAGGATGTGCATACGGCCTTCGTGAGCCTGAGCCAATGCAACCTGCATGATTTCCTTGGTGATGCCCTGGATCTTGATGTCCATCTGCAAAGCAGTAATACCTTTCTCGGTACCGGCAACCTTGAAATCCATATCGCCCAGGTGATCTTCGTCACCCAGAATGTCGGTCAGCACAGCAAACTTGTTGCCTTCCTTGATCAGACCCATGGCCACACCAGCCACGTGATCCTGCACAGGCACACCAGCGTCCATCATGGACAGGGAGCCACCACACACCGATGCCATGGAGGAGGAACCGTTGGATTCAGTGATCTCGGACACCACGCGGATGGAGTACTGGAAATCTTCAGCGGCTGGCAGCAAGGGAGTCAAAGCACGCTTGGCCAGACGACCGTGACCGATTTCACGACGCTTGGGAGCGCCGAAACGGCCAGCTTCGCCAGTGGCGAATGGAGGCATGTTGTAGTGCATCATGAAGCGATCGCGGTACTCGCCCATAATCGAATCAATGATCTGCTCGTCTTGCTTGGTACCCAGAGTGGTGACCACCAATGCCTGAGTTTCGCCACGCGTGAACAAGGCGCTACCGTGAGCACGGGGCAGAACGCCCAGACGGATGCTGATAGGACGAACGGTACGGGTGTCACGACCATCAATACGGGACTCGCCGCTCAAGATACGCGAACGCACGATCTTGCTTTCCAGGTCGAACATCATGTTTTCGACGGCAACCATATCAGGCTGATCCTGACCGGCGGCTTCAGCTTGAGCCTTGACCGTTTCTTTAACCTGAGCGTAAACAGCGCGCACTTGCTCGGTACGAGCTTGTTTTTCGCGAGTCTGGTAGGCCTGTGTCAGACCTTCTTCGGCAGCAGCGGTTACCGCAGCCAACAGGCTTTCATTAACAGCAGCAGGCTGCCAATCCCACTCCGGCTTGCCAGCTTCTTCAACCAGTTCATGAATGCAGTTGATGGCTGCTTGCATTTGCTCGTGAGCAAACACCACACCACCCAGCATGACTTCTTCGGACAATTGCTTGGCTTCAGACTCAACCATCAGCACAGCCTGCTCGGTACCAGCCACAACCAGATCCAGAGCCGAAGATTTCAGCTGAGTAGCGGATGGGTTCAGCACGTACTGACCATCAATGTAACCCACACGGGCAGCGCCCACAGGACCGTTGAAAGGAATGCCGGAAATAGCCAGGGCAGCCGAGGCGCCGATCATGGCAGCGATATCAGGATCAATTTCAGGGTTGACCGATACCGTGTGAATGATGACCTGAACTTCGTTGTAGAAGCCTTCAGGAAACAGAGGACGCAGTGGACGGTCGATCAGGCGGGAGATCAGGATCTCGCGCTCGGATTGGCGGCCTTCACGCTTGAAGAAACCACCAGGGATCTTGCCAGCGGAGTAGGTTTTTTCGACGTAATCAACGGTCAGCGGGAAGAAGTCCTGACCTGCTTTCGCTTCGCTTTTGCCAACAACAGTGGCCAACACAACAGTGTCTTCAATCGAAACCAGCACGGCACCTGACGCCTGACGTGCGATTTCGCCGGTTTCCAGAACGACGGTATGTTCGCCGTACTGGAAAGACTTGGTGACTTTATTGAACATTAGGAGAATCCTTACAATAAAAAAACCGTGCACACAGCGAAACCAGTTCGCCGAATGCACGGTTGTTTAGCGGGGAGCCAGCCCCGGTATCACTTACGCAGACCGAGTTTTTCGATCAAAGCACGGTAAGCGTCTGGATTACGACCTTTCAGGTAATCCAGCAATTTGCGACGACGGCTAACCATGCGCAACAGACCACGACGGGAGTGGTGATCTTTGTTGTGAGCCTTGAAGTGGCCGGTCAATTCGTTGATGCGAGCGGTCAGCAAAGCCACTTGCACTTCTGGGGAGCCTGTATCGCCTTGTTTACGCTGAAACTCGGAAACGATATCGACTTTTTTGATATCTGCAACTGCCATTTTATTTAGCCTCTAAGACTTGCGTTAGGACCGAGGTGCCCTAACGTGTTGAAAATGAGATTGAGTGCACCGGGCCCATCAGGCCAAGTGCAAGCAAACGATTATAACGAAAAACCGGACAAGGCGTTAAGCATTTCGGCCTGCTGGCCTGCCAAAGCCGGGGATTTTAGTTGTTTCCACGCCGAAGTCGTGCCAAAGCACGGGCTCGACGCCAGCGCCAGGCCATCACAAACCAGCCCGACAAGCCATACAGGCAGAACAGGCCAAACAGGAAGACCGGCGGATCCGTAGAGACAAACACGAAGACCAGCACAAAAAGCAGCATGACCCAAAATGGCACGCTACGTCTGATCGCAAAGGACTTGCCGCTGTAGAACGGCGCGTTGGAGACCATGGCCAGGCCGGCATAAATGGTCAAACCAAAGGCAACCCAGGGAATCACATTCACTTGCAGAGACAGCTTGTTGTCCACCGCCAGCCAGACAAAGCCAGCGACCAGCGCAGCGGCTGCCGGGCTGGGCAAGCCTTGGAAAAAGCGCTTGTCGACCACTTCAATATTGGTATTGAAGCGGGCCAGGCGCAGCGCACCACCAGCTACGTAAATAAAGGAAGCCAACCAGCCCCAGCGGCCCAATCCCTGCATGGCCCAGACGTACATGACCAGCGCGGGCGCTGCACCAAAGGAGATCATGTCGGCCATGGAGTCGTACTGCTCGCCAAAGGCGGACTGAGTATTGGTCAAACGAGCAACCCGCCCGTCCATACCATCAAACACCAGCGCCAGGAAAATGGCGATGGCTGCCGCCTCAAAGCGGCCATTCATGGCCTGCACAACGGCATAAAAACCCGCGAACAGATTGGCGGTCGTAAATGCGTTGGGCAGAAGATAGATGCTACGCCGACGACGGGTTTCATCATTGAGCAAATTGGGCATAATTTATGCTTTAAGAGTTGTTGCTAAGGACTGAACACTCGAATGTAGCATTGTCCCCAAGGCTACAGAGTGCAAATAATTCCAGCATATATAAGCCAGAGCGAACAGAAATGACCAAGAGGCCTGCGGCCAGGGAGTTCATGGATAAACAGTAGATTTTATCGAACTCGCTTGCGCACCACCCCAACAGGGGCACGATGGTCAAACCAAGCACTGCATTTTATCGCGCCCTCACCGATACGGCTATAAGACGAAAACAAGGCGCTTCCATCCTTTTTTTAGCCCCAGCAGAGGCGCCGCTGAAAGCCAAATTCTTGCAGCAATAAAAAAACCGGCTAACGCCGCAAGACGTCAGCCGGTTCAGGCTCAAGACCAGGGCAGCGTATGGGACTGCCCCGATATCAAACTTAGTTCTTGGACTTGTCGACCAGCTTGTTAGCGGCGATCCAAGGCATCATGGAGCGCAGCTTGCTACCCACTTGCTCGATCTGCGATTCGGCGTTGATACGACGACGCGAGATCAGGGTAGGAGCGCCTGCGGCGTTTTCCAGGATGAAGTTCTTAGCGTACACGCCGGTCTGGATGTCTTCCAGGCACTGGCGCATGGCTTTGCGGGTTTCGTCGGTAACAATCTTCGGACCGGTCTCGTATTCGCCGTATTCGGCGTTGTTGGAGATCGAGTAGTTCATGTTGGCGATACCGCCTTCGTAGATCAGGTCCACGATCAACTTCAGTTCGTGCAAGCACTCGAAGTAAGCCATTTCAGGAGCGTAACCAGCCTCAACCAGCGTGTCGAAACCAGCCTTGATCAGCTCAACCGCACCACCGCACAGAACAGCCTGTTCACCGAACAAGTCGGTTTCGGTTTCTTCGCGGAAGTTAGTTTCGATGATACCGGCACGGCCACCGCCGTTAGCCGATGCGTAAGACAGAGCCACGTCGCGAGCAGCGCCGGTCTTGTCCTGGTAAACAGCGATCAGGTGAGGAACGCCGCCGCCTTGGCTGTAGGTGCCACGCACAGTGTGACCAGGAGCCTTGGGAGCAATCATGATGACGTCGATATCGTCACGTGGCACAACTTGGCCGTAGTGAACGTTAAAGCCGTGAGCAAATGCCAGAGCGGCGCCGGGCTTGATGTTTTCAGCAACCTGGTTGCGGTAAACCTCAGCAATGTTTTCGTCAGGCAACAAGATCATGACGACATCAGCGCTCTTGACGGCTTCAGCCACTTCCTGAACTTTCAGGCCAGCGTTCTCGGCTTTGCTCCAGGAAGCGCCGCCTTTGCGCAGACCAACAACCACGTTAACGCCGGACTCGTGCAGATTCAGGGCGTGAGCGTGGCCTTGCGAGCCGTAACCGATGATGGCAACGGTCTTGCCTTTGATCAGGGAAAGATCACAATCCTTGTCGTAGAAAACTTTCATTTCAGGTGCTCCAAATTTAATAATTTCGCTTAAACAGCAATTCGAGAATGGCCGCTCATGCAGCAGCGGCACAAAAAGGACCTTGACTCATTACTTTCAGAACAGGGCCACCGCGGTCTACACAGCGTCAGGCCGTGTTTACCCTTTATAAGGAGCTGCCTTGAAAAGCAGCTCCTTGAATAAAAGCGGTAATTATGTCCTGAAAAAGCCTTGGCTTACAGCTTTAAGACTCGTTCGCCACGGCTGACACCAGAGACCCCGGTGCGCACTGTTTCAAGAATGGCCGTACGATCCAGCGCATTGATGAAAGCAGCAATTTTGTCTTGAACACCGGTCAATTCGATGGTGTATGTCTTGTCCGTAACATCAATGATGCGACCGCGGAAAATATCCGCCATGCGCTTCATCTCTTCACGTTCCTTGCCCACCGCCCGCACTTTGATCAGCATGAGTTCACGCTCGATGTGTGGGCCTTCGGACAGATCCACCACCTTGACCACGTCAACCAGACGGTTCAAGTGCTTGGTGATCTGCTCGATGACGTCGTCCGCCCCTCGGGTAACGATAGTCATGCGAGACAGGGTGTCGTCCTCGGTTGGAGCAACCGTCAAGGTCTCGATGTTATAGCCACGGGCCGAAAACAGGCCGACCACACGGGACAGTGCGCCGGGCTCGTTTTCCAGAAGGATAGAAATGACGTGTTTCATGATTCTCTCCTTACAGATCGTCCGGGCCCAAGAGCATTTCTGTCAGGCCGCGGCCTGCTTTCACCATCGGGAACACGTTTTCGGTTTGGTCCGTGATGAAGTTCAGAAATACCAGGCGGTCTTTGTGCGTGGTGAAGGCTTCGCGAATAGCGGGGACCACATCGGCTGGCTTGTCGATCTCCAGACCCACGTGACCATAGCTTTCCACCAGTTTGACAAAGTCAGGCAGTGCATCCACGTAAGACTCGGAATAGCGCGAGCCGTAGTCGATTTGCTGCCACTGGCGCACCATGCCCAAATAACGATTGTTCAGGCAAAGAACCTTGGGGCTCAAGCGGTACTGTTTACACGTAGACAGTTCCTGGATGTTCATCTGAATGGAGCCCTCACCAGTGATGACGGCAACATCCTGGCCAGGGTTGGCCATTTGCACACCCATTGCGTAAGGCAAGCCCACGCCCATCGTGCCCAGGCCACCGGAATTGATCCAGCGACGAGGCTTATTGAATTTGTAGTACTGAGCCGCCCACATCTGGTGCTGACCCACATCAGAAGTCACGAAAGCGTTGCCGCCCGTCACTTCCCACAGGGATTCCACCACGTATTGCGGCTTGATCAGCTCGTCCGACTTGGCGTAGGCCAAGGAGTTCTTGCCACGCCAGACATTGATCTGTTTCCACCAATCATTCAGGGAGGGCTGGTTCTGCGATTCCTGACGGCTTTGCGCATACAGCTCATTGAACTCTGTCAGCACGTCTTTGACACAGCCCACGATAGGCACATCAACTTTCACGCGCTTGGAAATTACCGAAGGATCAATATCAATATGAATGATCTTGCGTGGGTTCTGACCGAAGTGGCGGGTATTACCAATCACTCGATCATCAAACCGTGCACCCACTGCGATCAGAACGTCGCAATGCTGCATGGTCATATTGGCTTCGTAAGTACCATGCATGCCGGGCATGCCGATGTACTGATCCGCCGTACCTGGATAGGCACCCAGACCCATCAAGGTAGTCGTGCAAGGAGCACCGCTTAACTTGACCAGCTCATTGAGTTCGCTGTCAGCATTACCCAGCACCACACCACCACCAACGTAAATCAGCGGGCGCTCGGCGCTATTGAGAATCTGGACAGCTTTCTTGATCTGCCCCTGATGGCCTTTGATCACAGGTGCGTAGGAACGCATCTTGACCTCGCCACGCTTGGGCGTGTATTTGCACGTTGCAGTCGTAATATCTTTGGGGATATCAATCAGCACAGGACCAGGACGGCCTGTCGTGGCAATAAAAAATGCCTTGCGAATGGTATCGGCCAAATCACGAACATCGCGCACCAGGAAGTTGTGCTTGACGCAAGGACGGGTGATACCGATGGCATCACATTCCTGGAAAGCATCTTCACCAATTGCCTGGGTGCTGACCTGCCCACTGATGATGACCATCGGAATGGAGTCCAGGTAAGCGGTCGCAATACCGGTGACGGCATTGGTGACGCCCGGGCCACTGGTTACCAGTGCCACGCCAACTTTTTGGGACGAACGGGAATAGGCATCCGCAGCATGAACAGCAGCCTGTTCATGACGCACAAGAATGTGCTGGAAGCGGTCCTGCTTGAAGATTGCGTCGTAGATATAGAGAACGGCACCACCCGGATAACCGAAAACGTGTTCCACGCCTTCGTCCGCGAGCGTGCGCACAACAATATCTGCGCCATTTAATTCAGACATGAGTTTTCCTTTCAGTCTTGCTCTGCAATATCGACTGACCACGACGGTCCGAGCTTGAACCGATGTCAGCAACATGATCTGGCGCTTCATGGCCCACAGGACCACACCACCCAGACACATTACCGTCCGGCCTGCACTCTTCGACACCCAGTGCGTGCATACACAAACGTATGCGTTAGCTTGAAACGGAAGTCCTGGCATCCCACGCTTGTGACGCGGCCAGCAACAAAGTTTTTAGGCGCAAAAAACCGGGCGGATGGCCCGGTTAACAGTGCCTCGCTACAATTTGCTCGGATAAGGAGCAAAAACACCTAGTTACTTTACCTTGACTGCACAAAGCGAGCAACTGTGATTGTTGGTAAAGTGCAAAAAAACAGGCTTAAAGCTTGCATACGTAAAACGATATACTGTCTACCTATGACGAGCTGTCCGGGTATTTTATGGCATCGCCCATCCCACAATTAAAACAATTCCTGTATAGCCACTATTTTTTCGGCGGACTGCGCCAGTCCATCGGTGTGCTGTTGCCGGTCATTATTTTGGGCCGCTTCTTTGGTCACTATGACATTGGCGTCATTGCGTCCATGGGTGCCACCTGCGTTGCCATCATTGACCAGCCCGGCGGCCCACGCCGCTATCGCAACAATGAAATGCTGGGCGGTATTGCGCTGGGCACGGTCACCGTTGGCCTGACAGGTCTGGCCTCCAGCTCTCCCCTGCTGCTGGTGCTGTGCGTACCGTTTCTGTGCTTTCTGTACAGCATGTTCTCCGTGTTTGGTCGTCGCGGCGGGCTGATCGGATTTGCCGCCCTGCTGCTGATGACCTTGACGATGCGCTTTCCCATGCAGCCTCACGAGGTACTGGCGCACACGCTGTATTCCTTTGCCGGCGGTCTGTCCTATTACTTGTTCAGCACCCTGTTCCGACGCTTGTTCTGGTATCGGGAAGAGCGCCAGACACTGGCGGTAGCCCTGTTTGCCACGGCTGAATACATGGAAGCGCGCTCGCAATTCTATGACTCCACCTCGGATCTGGACGCCTGCTATAGACGGCTGATCAATCTTCAATCCAATATGACCGAAAAGCACCAGGCCGCTCGCGACGTGGTACTGCGTGAATTGCCGCGCGGTTATGGACGAGGCGATCACCATCGCAAGGCACTGCTGACCATCTTCTTGAATATGGTCAGCATTCTGGACTCGCTGGTCGCGACCTATACCGACTACACCGTCCTGCGCCGTCAGCTTTCTGACAGCGATTTCATGGTTTTTGCGCGTGATGGCTTGCACAAGCTTTCGTTGGATATCGGCCGCATTGCCATGAATGTTTCGCGCAGCGCTCGCACCACCCGTCGCTCCAGCGTCAAAGCGGAAATCCGCGCCATGGAATACGAGCTGGAGAAGTACAAACGTCAGGGCATGTCTCAATCCGACCCTGAGACCTACGCCCTGCTAGTCCAGGTCTTGCGCCGACTGCGTAACCTGAACCGCATTGTGGACAGCATGGCAAGCCTATCGCATCGTGCCAGCCAGAATATGCCAGTCGATCAATACCTGAATAAATCGCTAAGCCGCATGCTCTCGCGTGAAGAACTGCGTTTGGGCATGCTCAGCAGCAATATGAAGCTGAAGTCTTCGCACTTCCGCTACGCGGCACGTGTCAGCATTGCGTCCATGGTGGCCCTGGGAGTGGGTGCACTCAGCGCTCATTTCCAAAGCGAACTGGGCCTGGTCAGTGCACTGACAGCACACAGTTACTGGATCATCCTGACCATTCTGGTCATTATGAAACCGGGCTTTGCCATCACGCGCCAACGCAATGGCTGGCGCCTTTTTGGCACGGTACTGGGCTGCGGGGCGGCCTTCCTGCTTCTGAAGCTAACGGACAACCGCGAGCTGTATCTGATCGCCATGTTGCTGGCCTACCTCCTGGGTAACAGCCTGGTTCAGCTGAACTTCCTGCTATCGGCCCTGTTCAACACAATCTTTGTGATTTTGTCCTTCCAATTCCTGTCCACGGGCGGCTCCTTCATCATTGGAGAACGTCTGGTGGATACGCTGATTGGTTGCGGCATCGCCATGGCCGCCAGTTACCTGCTGCCCAACTGGGAGTCCAGCGCCATGACAGGCCTGGCCCGAGCAGCCTTGGCCGCCAACAAAGAGTTCTGGCGTGCAGGGCTGGAATTCGCTCGCTTGAGCCGCCTGCATAACCAGATCCTTAAAAACGGTCAGGAAGGCGAACCCACCATGACAGAGGCCCAAAAAAACCAGGTGGATCTGGACTTGATGGAAGCCGACACCGCCTGGCAAGTGGCAAACAAGAACGTACACATTGCCTTCAGCAACTTTGCCTCGGCCTTTTATCGCATGATGGATGAGCCTGTCAGCCGACAAGCCAATGTATCCCTGCTGAACAACCTGCTGATTCAGAACCACGTGCTGGCCTCGCAAATCAGCGCCGCTACCCCGCTTCTGGCTAATTTGAGTCAGATTCCGCCAGGCATCCAGAACTCCCTGGATGCCATTGGCGCGCTGATTAACGACCAGGATGCTGACCCGCCTGCTTCCATCGAAACCGAAGGTGAGCTGGCCATGCTGGCCTACCCTATCCGTCAGATGGTCAAGGCCGCCCAACTGATACGTCAGGATATGAGAGGCCTGGAATACAGCGCTGGCCCGCAACTGCCGCCTGAGCGCAAGCAGGAACTGAAACAGCAAGGGGCCTGATGGCCATGCCATGTCCCGTATACATGTGGAGCTCGCTGTCGGGACCAAATAAAAAAGAACTCAAGGCAAAAGGCAAAAGGCAAAAGGCAAAAGGCAAAAGGCAAAAGAGCATAGGGTGTCCAGCCCTCTTCAATTCGCAGGACCAAGAATAAAAAGGCAAGGCACAAATACATGGCCTTGCCTTTCTTTTTTTACCTGCAAGACCGCAGATCAGCTAAAGAGCTACTCCTACGGCGCAAGCAATAAAGCTACATACTTATCAAGCCTTGGCATCCTGCTCGGAGCGACGGAACACCAGCTTGTCCTCGCTGGAGAGCTCAGGCTGGAATACATACCCCTCGCGATCAAACGCCTTCAAGCCTTCCACTGTTTGCACACGCTTGTCGATGACAAAGCGGGCCATCAAACCACGGGCTTTCTTGGCGTAGAAACTGATAATCTTCCAGACACCGTTTTTCTCGTCCTGGAAAACGCACTGAACCACACGGGCACGCAAGGCTTTTTGATCGACCGCCTTGAAATACTCTTCGGAAGCCAAGTTCAAGACAACGGGCTTGGCTTCGCCTTCCTGACGCTCGTTCAAATAATTGGCAATCCGGCTGCCCCAGTAAGCGTACAAATTGGCACCTTCGGGATTCTTCAAGCGAGTGCCCATTTCCAGACGGTAAGGACGCATCAAATCCAAAGGACGTAAAGCACCGTACAAACCGCTAAGAATCACAATGTGGTCCTGGGCCCACTTCAGCTCCTTGTCCGACAAATCCGTTGCAGCCATGCCCTCATATACATCACCATTAAAAGCCAGAATGGCCTGACGGGCATTGGAGCGGTCAAACTTGGGCTCCCACTCCTGGTAACGCTGGACATTCAAGCGCGCCAGGTCGTCGCTCAGCTTCATCAAGCCGGCAATATCCTCTTCGGACTGAGTGCGCAAAATATCAATCAAGCCTTGCGCCTGCTCCACAAACAGAGGCTGGGTTTCCAGCTGCGTGCGTACAGGGGAATCGTAATCCAGCTTTTTCGCTGGCGAGAGCAATAACAACATGCGCCTATATCCTTTCTATCCAAACAGATAAAGGGCCATGCCCTTTATCTGCCATCTACAAAACACGCTTTGACAGCAATTAGCGAGCCGTCCAGCCACCATCCAGACTTAGCGTCGTACCCGTCATTTGGTCTGCGGCGGCAGACGACAGGAACACAGCAGCACCGCCCAATTGTTCAGGAGTCACAAACTGCAGGGAAGGTTGTTTCTCAGCCAGCAGCTCGCGTGCGGCAGCTTCAATATCAATCCCTTTTTGCTGGCTGATAGCTTCGATCTGCTTTTCCACCAAGGGAGTGCGTACCCAGCCCGGGCAGATTGCGTTGCACGTAATACCCTTGCCAGCATTTTCCAGTGCAGTCACTTTGGTCAGACCCACGACACCATGCTTGGCAGCCACATAAGCCGATTTATTTACCGATGCCACCAGACCATGAGCCGAGGCGATATTGATAATGCGCCCCCAACCCTGCTTTTGCATGATAGGCAAGGCAGCCGCTGTGCCGTGAAAGACGGCTGACAGGTTCAAGGCAATGATGGCGTTCCATTTGTCGAGAGGGAACTCTTCGATAGGCGCGGTGTACTGAATACCAGCGTTATTGACCAGAATATCCAGCCCGCCCAAGACTTCTGCCGCCTTGGAAACAAAATCGCGCGTGGCCTGTGCATCACTCAGGTCTGCATTCAGATAATAGGCTTTGACACCAAATTTGGACTCCAGCGTGCTGCGCTCGCGCTCGATATCTTCAGGCTGACCAAAACCATTGATCACCACATCTGCACCGGCTTTTGCCAACTCGGTGGCCATGGCCAGACCGATACCACTGGTCGATCCTGTTACGACCGCTTTTTTACCTTTCAGCATAGATACCTCGTGAGTATTGACAACAGGGAACTGAAACCCCAAGTGTACTCGCCGGCCTGCACTGCCGGGAAATGCAATGGGCTCGTTTTGTCCGGAATCATCAAGGCTTGCAAAACAAGGCCAAACGCCATCGGACCAAGTACTAGCGCATTACCCCCTAGAACTTCGGCCTGCGCGGGGAAAAGTCGGCCATACACAATGTTGCGGATGAGTTTTCCGAACATCGGCCGCGACTGACACTTTTACCTTAACGTTCTTATGTGACAAAACAGCCAATAAACCATGCTGAGAGAGCAGGACGATCAAACCAGCAGAAAATAAAAAAGCCCTTGAATAATCAAGGGCTTTCAAAATTCCAGGTGGCGGACAGGGTGTCCGCCATTTTTATGTTCATCAATGTTTTTTGTTGTCCAATTAAATACTTGATATAAATGGAATTTATTGAAAAATAGGATTCGCATTTATTCTTTAGTGTCCATTGAAATCCGAAGCCTTATGTGGGCATAATGTGGCTGACAATATTTTTATGGATACTTTCCATGCCAAAAATTGCAGATCAGCTTACAGATCGTAAAGTGGCCGCACTAAGAGAACCAGGCCGCTATGCCGTTGGCGGCGTGCCAGGCCTTCATCTGCGTATAACCCCAAGTAGAGCAAAGTCCTGGATACTTCGAGTCAAGGTAGGCAACCTGCGGCGCGACATAGGCCTAGGTAGCTATCCATTCGTGACTCTAGCCCGCGCCCGTGACGAAGCCTTTGAAATGCGGAAGCGTATCCGGGATGGCGTCGATCCCCTGGCACAGAAGCGGGAAATCCGGCAGGCCATACAGGCGCAGCAAGCTGGCGACAAGACATTTCAGGAATGCGCTACTGCGTACATTGAGGCCAAAGCCCCAGAATGGAAAAACCCGAAGCACCGCCAACAATGGGAAAACACGCTGAAGCAATACGCCTACCCGGTCATGGGTAAGCTGGCAGTGGCAGATATTGACCTGTCGCACATCCTGGCAGTGCTGGAGCCGATCTGGACAACAAAAACAGAAACTGCCAGCCGGTTACGTGGTCGCCTTGAAAACGTCCTGGACTGGGCAATAGTGCGTAAGTATCGCGTACGCGAAAACCCCGCCCGCTGGAAAGGCCACTTAGATACGATTCTGCCAGCCAAGGGCAAGGTGCAAAAGGTAGAGCATCACACAGCCATGCCTATTGACGCCATGAAGTCGTTCTGGCGCAATTTAACAGCAAGGGAAGGTATGTCTGCCCGAGCGCTTCAATTCGTCATTTTGACAGCAGCACGATCTGGCGAAGTACGCGGCGCAAGATGGGACGAAATCGACTTAAACGCGAAAGTATGGACAGTGCCTGGTGACCGCATGAAAGCGGGCCGTGAGCATCGCGTACCGTTATCAGCAGAGGCCATCAAGCTACTCAAAGCCTTGCCACGGCTAGGTGATTCACCATTTGTTTTCCCTGCCCCAAGGGCTGGCCAGCTATCCGATATGTCCCTGACTGCTGTTATGCGCCGCATGGGCCAAGAAGCTGTACCGCATGGATTCCGAAGCACGTTTAGGGACTGGGTAGGCGAACGTACCAACTACCCACGAGAGCTTGCGGAGCAAGCGTTGGCACATACGCTGACCAACAAGGTAGAAGCGGCATACCGCCGAGGTGATGCTCTGGAAAAACGCCTAAAAATGATGGATGCCTGGGCGCAGTTCCTGACAACACCGGCCACAAGCGGCGACATTATCGAGTTGCGGAGGGTGGGATAATGAAAAAAGGCGTTACCCGAACACCTATTGATGACGCAGGTATCTTTGGTACTCAAATAGTTGTTGATCCAAATGTAGCCAGTTTTGAGGATACAGTAAACGCTTTAAATTCGCTTGCACCCCAAGGACGAATTGACGCGTTACGTGAAGTAACTGAGTTGAGTGAGATAGTCAAGAGACTGCAAGAACAAATTGATCGCATTGATCAAACATATGGACCATCCAGGAGAATTGAACGGCATGAAAATGGACGGGTAAGCATTAGTTATCCAGTGCTCGATGAGCTTACGCGATCGCGTCGAGAAAACGACGTATTAAAGTTGCTGCTAGCAATTTCAAATGCCGAGGCGTTGCGTTCGCGTATAAAGGCTACCCCCTATATAAATAGTAATGTTAAGGATAAAAGACACCGCAAAAAAATTGGCATTCTTAGTGCGGAAGAGCGTCAAGCAGAGCGCCGCCCTGAATGGGATAAATGGCAGAAACGCGCAAACGAGCTTTTTTCGATTAATCCTTTGTTAACAGTTAATGCGGTGGCAAGAAGAATTGCACCAGAATTTTCGGTTTCTCTAGAAACTGTTAGGAAACGCATAAAAAAAGTTGGTACGTAGCCTGCGCATACCAACTCTATATCTCAGATCATCACCTCATCCGTCAACGTTAGATGAGGTTTACATGGATACGAAAACATCTCGCATCATCCGTCTTCCCGAAGTACAGCGCAAAACAGGTCTCGGCCGTAGTTCCGTTTACAAGTACATGAAGGAAAACGGCTTTCCCAAGAGCATCGTCTTGGGGCCACGTGCAATTGGCTGGATTGAAAGCGACATAGATCGCTGGATTTCAGAGCGCGTTTACACTTCTGCCGGTCAATAACGGGGGCGCATCATGAGAAAAAAAAATGCCCCCGCCACCAGTGGCAACGAGAGCAAGAACATCACTCGTAATTTTACCAAACAAGCATTCGTTCTGGAGCTTTTGCGTAGTCGCAGCCTTAACCGTTTCGAGGCTGAACAGTATGGCGATCATTGCCTACCAAGCACAATATCTTCCTTGCGCGCTGCTGGGCATTGTATCCACGACGAGTGGGAGAATATCCACAACAGGTTTGGCGGATACACACGCGTCAAACGATACGTACTGATTCAGGGGGGGATGAATGGCTAAACGCAATCATCAAAAGGGGGCGCTGTCCCACTTGGGCCAATTCGTGGCGCTACCCTATTCGATGATGGACAGCCCCAACTATGTGGGGCTGTCGCCGTCTGCTAAAGTGCTATTGCAGGACGTTGCGCGGCAGTACTCTGGCAAGAACAATGGTTCGCTATCCCCATGCTGGGAACTGATGAAAAAACGTGGGTGGAAATCGCCTACAACCCTGAACAGTGCCAAGAAAGAACTACGCGCTACACGGCTTATCACTGTCACCCGCCAAGGCACCAAAGGCCAGCACGGAAAAGCTGAACTATGGGCGATAAATTGGATGAAAATGGATTGGAAGCCTGATTTGGACATAGACCAACGCGGGCAGGATTACATGGGATTCATTGAGGTTCAGACAAACCCTGGCGCTGAGTTGGAGACCCGTAAGTTACGCCTAGTGAAAGAAGCACTTCAAGCGGCAGCAAAGTCAGCATGACCCCACTTTCACTGAATTTTTCCCGGCTCAGGCCGGGTTTTTTATGCGTCTGAAAATTAAATCTATCAGTACAGTTTCTGTATTCAATAGAAAACCAACGCCATTGTGTGGTGCTGTTCGGCTATGTCCACCTCAGTTCGTGCAAATCCGGTCTGTTGAATACAGTTTCTGTACTTAAAAGGATGGGCATAATAGCCGTTTGAATACAGTTTCCGTACTCAAAAAAGCACGAAAGAACAAGCTTAGAGCAAGGACTGGAAAGGGTTTCAGCCATTTTTCTGTTAAAACATCATTGTCGATCTATTGAATACAGTTTCTGTACAACTTCTAGAAGTAGCCATCTGTACCGCTAAGAATAAACGATGTAAACAGCTTTCTTAATCCTATCAGGAGATCGCATGTCACCCGAGCGCATTCGTAGATTTACCCTTGATGAAGATATTATGGATCCGATACAGCTTCAAGAAATTGGCACCATTGGATACCGACAGTATGTTGAGCAATACATTATTAGCCTTGACCATCACGACCATTTGCGTGCTGAACAAGGCGAATACAGCATTGCTGCCACGCCAGGTCAGATTGAAATTCTGATCGAAGTTCTTCAAGACATGAAAGAAAAAATGATCGAGTCCAGGGGCTGAGTAGCCGCACAGGGGCGGTCTCTGAAAAAAACTGCCCCTAACATGCCCAGCCAAAACAGCAAAAAAACCACACCCTTAAAAAATTTTCCGTCCGCGTAAATCCGCTAGTGTTTTCAGCTAGTTAAACCGATTGAAGCATTCCTATAGCCATGCTATTTACTGGATACCCGCACAGTAAACATCCTATAGGAATCAACATGAAAACCCACGAAATCCGCGAAACGAAAGCCGCCAAGGTTGCCGAAGCCCGCACTCTGCTGGATGCCAACAAGACGCTGACGGCTGACCAGCAAACCGCGTTTGACAAGCTGAAGGCAGAAATCACTGACCTGGAAGGCCAGGAACAGCGCCAGCAGTTCGTTGACGACATGGAGCGCCGGGCCGCTGGTGTGCCAATAAACGCGGGTGGAGACAGCCTGGACACCCTGGAAAAGCGCGTGTCCCTGCTGGACGTGCTTCAAGCGCAAACGGAAGGCCGCAGCCTAACTGGTGCCGCCGCCGAGTATTCCGCCGAAGCCGAGCGCCGCACTGGCCGCAAGGCGCAAGGTGCCTTTGTTCCGCTGTCTCTGCTGGAAACCCGTGCTACTGGCCCGAACACCACGGCCACAGCCCCCGAGATCGTGCCAACCGTTCACCGCGCTGACCAATACATCGGCCCATTGCGCGAAGCCCTGGTGGCGCGCCGCCTGGGTGTGCGTGTGCTAACCGGCCTGCGTGGCAACCTGTCCATTCCGAAATTTGGCAGCGGCTTGGAAACCGGCTGGGTGGCAGAGGGTGGCACAGTACCTGATGGTGAAATGGTTTTCGGCAGCGTGACACTGGGGCCGAAGCATGTCGGCGGAAAAACCGAAATGTCCCGCCAACTGATTCAGCAATCCAGCCCGGAAATCGAGCAACTGGTACGTGATGATTTGGCCTTTTTGATAGCCAAGCAAATCGACCGCGCCATCATCGCCGGTACGGGTACCAGCAATGAGCCGCTGGGCGTGCTGAGTTTCACCGGCAAGCAAACCGGCACGCTGGCAACGCTGGATTGGGCATCGGTGCTGGCTTTCGTACAGAAACTGGAAGACGAGGAAATCTATGGGGGCGCATGGCTGACGACCGGCACAGCCAAGACGACGCTGGCCAGCACGCTGAAGGAAGCTGGCCTGCCGGGTTATCTGCTGGAAGGTGGCCGCATGGCTGACCGTCCCTTGCATGTGACCCGTGCGCTGGCAGGCGACAGCACCGGCCAGCCGGTGATCCTGGGCGATTTCTCGCAGATCCTGTTGGGCGTGTGGTCTGAACTGGACATTTTAGTGAACCCTTACAGCGAACCCGCTTACAGCCGTGGCGGTGTTGTGGTGCGTGCAATGGCAACTGTAGGCACTGCCTGCCGCCATGAGAAAGCCTTCGTTGTCGCTAACGATCTGGCTTAATCATGACGACGCTGGAACGCCGCGCCGCTGCCCAACTGACGGTCAACAACCGCCGCCTGGTGGGCTATGCGGCCCGATTCAATACCGAGACCCAGATTGCCGACTTTCGGGAGGTGATCCGGCCTGGTGCGTTCCATCAGTCGCTTGCGTCTGGCCGCGACATTCTTTGCTTGCGTGACCATGATGCCGCCGTGCTGCTGGGCCGTACCAAATCCAACACGCTGGAGCTTCGAGAAGATGACCAAGGGCTGTACTTCTCATTGGCCGTACCGGATACCCAAGCTGGCCGTGATTTGCTGGCCCTGGCAGAACGTGGCGACCTTGGCGGTATGTCTTTCGGGTTTCGCGCCATAGACGAGGCCTGGCAAGGCGACCTGCGCGAACTGCGTCAGGTGGAATTGCACGAGGTGAGCATTGTTCAGGCATTCCCCGCCTACGAGGCCACCACGGTAGAGGCCCGCGCCCGCACCGTACCGAACATGAACCGCGCCTGGCTGGAGACTGTGCGATGCTGAACCGAATCATGAACCGCTTGGGCCTGGAGCGCCGCAGCACCCATCAAGCAACTGGTGGTGATTCCTACTGGCAAGACTTTGCCGCTTTGCGTACCGGCCCGGTCAACGCCACCACCGCGCAAGGCGTGGCCGCCGTCTATGCCTGCGTACAGGCGATTTCCGAGACTGTCGCCACCTTGCCCCTTCACTTGTTCCAAGATACGGGCAGTAACCGCCAGAAAGCCCGCCAGCACCCGCTTTACCGCGTGCTTCACGACCAGCCCAACCCTGAACAGACCGCAATGGAGTTCCGGGAAGCGATGACGGCAGCGGTACTGCTAACCGGCAATGCGTTTGCCCGCATCATCCGTGGCACTGACGGCCAGGTGCGCGAGTTATGGCCGCTGGCCAACGTCCAAGTATTGCGCCTGGACAATGGCAAGCTGGCCTACGAGTACACCGACCGCAAAGGTAGCGTGATTCGCCTACTGCAAGATGAATGCTTGCATCTGCGCCACCGAATCAGCACGGATGGCGTGCTGGGCCTGAGTCCGATTGCCGTAGCGCGTGGTGTGATTGAGCTGGCCCAATCCGAGCAAGAGCATGGCGTGGCGACGTTCCGCAACGGTGCCAAGCTGGCCGGTGTGTTAGAAACCAGCCAGATCCTCAAGCCCGAGCAGAAAACGGCCCTGAAGGAGTCCTGGGGCAGCCAGTACGGTGGCACCGGCAACAGTGGCCGTACGGCCGTGCTGGAAGCAGGCCTGACGTACAAACCCATCAGCATGAGCCTGGAGGATGCCGAATGGATCGAGGCCCGCAAGTTCAACGTGTACGAGGTCTGCCGCCTGTTTCGTGTGCCCCCCACGATCATCGGTGCGATGGAAGCCGCGAACTATTCCAACAGCGTGGAACTGACGCGGCAATTTGTGACGCTGACCTTGCGCCGCTGGCTGGCAATGTGGGAACAGGCCATCAATACAAAATGCCTGAGCGAGACGGCCCGCAGCACCTATTTCTGTGAGCATTCCGTAGAAGGCTTGCTGCGTGGCGACAGCACGACGCGTGCCGCCTTCTATGCGTCTGGTATCCAGGCTGGATGGATGCGCAAAAGCGAAGCCCGTGAACTGGAGAACCTACCACCCATTGAAGGGGTAGACGCTATCCCAGTGACCACCACTGCCCCCACGACGCCAACAGCACCATATCCCAGCAAAGAGGCCGCGTAATGTCCAACCCCATCCATCCCAAAGTCCCGGCCTTATTGAAGCCAAGAGCCAACCCGACAGGCCGCACCGCTGACCCGCGCCGCACGATTCCATTGAACAGTGGCGCATGGCAAAGGCTACGCGCCAGCGTGCTGGAAGAAAGCCCGCTGTGCCGGGATTGCGAACGCCTGGGCCGTGTGACGCCAGCCACGGATATTGACCACCACGATGGCAACCCTGGAAACAACGAACGCAGCAACCTGGTGCCGCTGTGCCATGCGTGCCACTCGCATAAGACCATGCGAGAGCGCCACGGCCACAAGCCTGTGTATGGCTACGATGCCAAGGGAAGGCCACTTGATCCAGACCATCACTGGAACGCCGCGCCTGGGGCCGCTACGCAAGCCGCAGAGGCATTGGCCACTGAGAAATCACTGGCAGCCGAGAGCGCCAGACCGTCCTCCCCCCTTTCTTTCAACGCAAAGGGCAAATAGCCATGACACGTCGCCCCCGTTCTGATAGCACCAAGGCAGCCGTCACGGCGAGCCAGAATGCAGCCCTGGGAACGCTACTGCCTCCTGCGCATGTTGCCTTGCCTGATACCGCAGCGCCATTCTGGGACGCCATCATGCGGAACCGTCCCCGTGATCGGTGGAACGATGCCGACCTGGCAATGGCCGCTGTCATGGCCCGCGATCAATCCTCCGTTGAACGACTGCAAGCCGAAATCGCCACGGAAGGCGACGTGATCGGCGGCAAGCTCAATCCTAAGCACAAGCTGGTGGAGACACTCGCCCGCCGCGTGGTGGCAATGGCACGCGCCTTGCATGTTCATGCGGAAGCCACAACAGGCCGCAGCCAGAATCAAGGTAAGGCACTGGAGTTGGAACAAGCCGCCCGCCAGCAAGATGATGACGATCTGATCCCCCGTCTTGCGGTAGTGCGATGACCCGCGCTGACAAGATCATCCGCTTTATCGAATCCTATTGCCGCGTGCCGGAAGGTGCGCTGGTAGGCCAGCCCCTGCGCCTGGCCGAGTTTCAAAAGCAGTTCATCCGCGACACCTACGACAATCCGGCAGGCACGCGCCGCGCCATCCTGTCCATTGCTCGCAAGAACGGCAAAACAGGCCTGATTGCTGGCTTGTTGCTGGCGCACTTGGTAGGCCCGGAAGCCCGCCAGAATAGCCAGATTGTGTCTGGTGCCATGAGCCGCGACCAAGCCGCGTTGGTGTTCAACCTTGCCGCCAAGATGGTGCAACAGTCCCCGCGCCTGGTTGACCTGGTACGCATCATCCCGTCTGGCAAACGGCTGATCGGCTTGCCGCTGAACGTGGAGTATCGCGCCCTGGCGGCTGACGGCAAGACAGCGCACGGTTTGTCCCCAGTGCTGGCCATCCTGGATGAAATCGGCCAGGTACGCGGCCCACAATCTGACTTTGTGGATGCCATCACGACCAGCCAGGGCGCACATGAACACCCGCTGCTGATTGCCATATCGACCCAAGCGGCCAATGACGCCGATTTACTGAGCGTCTGGATTGATGATGCCAACGTCAGCGCTGACCCGCGCACCGTCTGCCGGGTATATGAAGCGCCGAAAGACTGCGATCTGTTGAATGAAGACGGCTGGAAAGCCAGCAATCCTGCCCTGGGCACGTTTCGATCCCTAGCCGACCTGCGCGAACAAATGCAACAGGCCGCCAGAATGCCGAGCATGGCCAACACCGCCCGCAACCTGCTGCTGAATCAGCGTGTGAGTCTGGATAGCCCATTTATCAGCCCTGACGTGTGGAAAGCCAGCAGTGCCCACCCGCAGCCGTTTGATGGCCCGGTTTTCGCTGGCCTGGACTTATCGGCCCGCACTGACCTGACAGCATTGGTACTGATCGGCCAGGTAGACGGTATCTGGTGCGTTCAGCCGCATTTCTGGACACCGAAAGCAGGCCTACAGGAGCGCGAACGCCGCGATCGAGCGCCATACATGGCCTGGGCGCAGCAAGGCTTGCTACGCGTGTGTGACGGTGCCGCTATCGACTACGAGCAGGTGGCACGCGAAATGGGCGAAATCCTGAGCGATGTAGACGTTCAGGCCATCGCATTTGATCGCTGGCGCATCGACGTGCTGCGCCGCGACCTGGAGCGCCAGGGGCTGGACTTCCCGCTGGTGGAGTGGGGGCAAGGTTTCAAGGATATGTCCCCCGCCCTGGATGCGCTGGAAGCCGCGCTATTGAATGAAGAAGTGGCCCACGGTAATCATCCCGTGCTGACGATGTGTGCCGCCAATGCCACCACGACCAAAGACCCGGCAGGCAACCGCAAGCTGGACAAATCCAGGCCGACTGGCCGCATTGATGGCATCGTGGCCCTGGCAATGGCGTTTGGTGTGGCTACCCGTACCGAGCAGGCGCAAGCGATTCCAGAAGCGATCTTTTTTGTATGACGCAGACGAGACAAGTGCTCTCCCGAGCTGGCCGGGTCTGGGGAACCAGAATAGCCAGACGTGGATTACTGGGAAAGTGCCACGAGAACCAAAACCCCCAGAGGCGGCGCAGCATCCCCATGCTGCTGGTGGCCGTCACCCATTCCAAAGGAAATAGTCATGAGAGCAGGCCCGTTACGGCACAAGCTACGCATTGAAGAAAAGCGAGTTATCAGCATTGACCCATACAGCGGCCAGGCCGTCTATGACTGGGCCGAGGTAGCAACGGTATGGGCACGGATTGAACCCCTGTCTGCGCGTGATTTCATCGCCGCCAGCACCACGCAATCAGCAATCACCACTCGCATCACCATTCGATACCGCGCCGGCATCACCCGCGTCATGCGCCTGGTTCACCAAGGCAAGTTTTACAGCATCGTGGGCATTCTGCCGGACAGCCAAAGCGGCCTGGAATACCTGACCCTGCCATGCGTTGAAGGAGTAAACCAAGGATGATTACGTTAGAAGAAGCCAAGCATCACCTGCGCGTGATTCATGATGATGAAGACGCGGCCATCCAGGCCATGATCGGCACAGCCTTAGCGGCCACGGCTGATTACATGAACTGGACGCCAGACCAGATGGCTGATCCCGCAACCGTGCCAGCGCCGGTCAAATCGGCCATGCTGCTGATTGTGGGGGACTTGTATATGAATCGGGAGCTTCAGGCAGACAAACAGCTATTTGCGAACAGAACCTATGAACGCTTGCTGAACCCGTACCGACTTATGGCGGTATAACAACAGACGAAAAAAAACCCGCCGTAAGTGGGTTTTTATGTGGGCCTGATTTTAATAAAGCCAGTAAACCATTGATTTTACAGGCTAAATGGCGGACAGGGTGGGATTCGAACCCACGGTACGCTTGCACGTACGCCTGATTTCGAGTCAGGTACATTCGACCACTCTGCCACCTGTCCGCGATTGCTTATATGGTTACAAGCAAGCCCATAAATATAGATCAAAGAACACTCTTTGACAAGCACTAAAGAGACATAGCACTTGCGTCAAAGAGCGGAGTTTCTTGATAAGACCAGCCACTCAAACCAAAGAGCTCTTTTCAATCAAGGGTTTACCCTCTATTTTGGCCTAATTCACTTGTTCACCCTGAGCCGCAGGCCTATATTGGAAACACACATTGATGCATCGCAGCCCTGCCTTTCCAAGGCAGTCCTTGTAATTCCGGCACAACTTGCTGGACTTGATAAAAGGAATTGTCATGCAAACCTTCCAATGGATTATCGACGCCAACGGCGACGGCATATACAGCCTGAATGAGGTTCTCCAGACTCTGCGCTGGGCTTTTCGGATACCAGGCAGCCTGGTAGTTGAAACCTTGGGTTCCATCCCGGTTCTGTCTGATCTACTGCGTATCCAGGCTTCAGAAGCGACAGGCTACGCTTCTTTGCGAGGCGGACTGGTCAATATCCTGTCGTTATTCTTCTGGGCCGCACTCTGTCTCTGGTTTCTGGAAGTCAACTCCAAGCCACGTGCAGAGCCTGCGCAACGCAACGTACGCCATGCGCCACACTTGAGCAAGCAACTGGATTCTGTGCACGGTCGGCAGCTGCACGCGAACTACAACCGGCGCCCTGTCCGCCATCGTCAGGTTGAACGCCATACCTTCTAGATGCACTCATGCCCTCCTGCCGCAAAAGGAGAAACATGTGTTAAGAAAGGTAAACCCCTGGCATAGCGCATACGAACCGTGTTGCGTTTGGAAGTGCTTTGCCAGGATTACCTAACGTTTGGACTACAGGTTTTAGGCAACAATCGCTGCAGCTAGTGTCATTAGAGGTGCAGCTTATGAAAAAACTACTATTAGCCGGTTTAATGGCCTTGAGCACCAGCGCCGCCTCTGCGGGCGGTGTAAATGTCGATATCAATGTCGGTATTCCGGGTATCGGTTACGGGCCGATCTACTACCCACCCGCTCATGTTGTGGAACGCCCGGTTTATGTCGCCCCACCCCCAGTGGTTTACCACCCGCCACGTTACGTCTATCGTCCCGGCTACGTGGAATATGGTCGCTCCAACAAGGAATGGCGCAAGGAGCAGCGACGCGCTCACAAGCGCTGGCGCAAACAGCAGGAGCGTTACTGGGATGATGACTAATCCATCACTACGGAACCATGAATGAAAAAGGGCTGAGGACCACAAAGGTCATCAGCCCTTTTTCCATTCCGGACAGTGACTTTATTTAGCCGGCACCAGACGTTCCAGTCCGCCCATATAAGGACGCAGAACCTTGGGCACAATCACGCTGCCATCTTCTTGCTGGTGGTTTTCCAACACAGCCACCAAGGCGCGGCCTACGGCCAGGCCAGAGCCGTTCAGCGTATGCACAAACTCCGGACGTGCCTTGCTGTCGGCGCGGAAACGCGCCTGCAGACGACGAGCCTGGAAAGCCTCGCAGTTCGACACCGACGAGATCTCGCGGAACGTGTCCTGGGCAGGCAACCACACTTCCAGATCGTAGGTTTTGGCGGCAGAAAAGCCCATATCGCCAGTGCACAGTTGCACTACACGGTATGGCAGTTCAAGAGCCTGCAGAACATGCTCGGCATGACCGACCATGGACTCCAGCGCCTCATAGGATTTTTCAGGATGAACGATCTGCACCATTTCAACTTTGTCGAACTGGTGCTGACGGATCACGCCACGGGTGTCTCGGCCACCGCTACCGGCTTCCGAACGGAAACAAGGCGAGTGAGCAGTCAGGCGGATAGGCAGATCGTCACCGGCCAGAATCTCGTCACGCACAGTACCGGTCAGGCTGATTTCGGAGGTCGAGATCAGGTACAGGTCTTCAGGCTTGGATTCGGTCGGATCGGCTGGCTCGTTGTCCTGACCACCTTTGGTGACCCAGAACATATCGTCCTTGAACTTGGGCAATTGGCCGGTACCATACAGCGTGGACGCGTTCACGATGTATGGGGTGTAGCACTCGGTATAGCCGTGCTCTTCCACTTGGGTATCCAGCATGAACTGGGCCAGAGCACGGTGCAAGCGAGCCAGAGGACCACGCAGAACCATGAAACGGGCGCCAGCCAGCTTGCGAGCGGCTTCAAAATCCAGACCAAACTGCTCACCTAGATCCACGTGATCACGCGGCTCAAAGGTGATGTGCGCAGGATTGCCCTGATCATCTTTAGGACCGGGGATCCAGCGACGTACTTCAACGTTGTCTTCTTCGGACTCGCCTACCGGCACGCTTTCGTGCGGCAGGTTAGGAATCGTGGCGAACCAGGAGGACAGCTCGGCCTGCACTTGGGACAAGTCCTGCTCCAGCTGCTTCAGGCGCACCGGAATTTGCTGGGATTGAGCCAATGCTTCGCTGGCGTCTTCGCCCTTGGACTTGAGCTGGCCGATGCGTTTGGCCAGTGCATTGCGCTCGGCCTGCAAGGTTTCGGTTTCCACCTGTACCGCTTTGCGGCGGGCTTCCAGCTGCTGGAAACGCTCGGTGTCAAATTGCACGCCACGTTTCGCCAGGCCCTGTACCAGCGGCTCCAAGTCTTTGCGTAATTGGTTCAGATCTAACATTTAATAGCCATATAGGTGATGGTTCAATCCCGATTGATCTGGTGATTTTAACCACAAGCCACCACAAGCGCAGCACAGCGCAAGCAGTACGGAGATATCGGGAAATACGGGGGTGACAGGTCAGGCAAGCGCCTGTCCTGTCTTAGGTGTCTTTTTTACCGGCCTGCTCATCCAGCTGACGCAGGCGCTCCATTTTTTCAGCAATCTTGATTTCCAGACCACGAGGCACGGGCTGATACCAATGCGGATCGGGAATACCATCTGGCAAGTAGGTCTCACCCGCCGCGTAGGCATTGGGCTCGTCATGCGCATAGCGATACGCATGACCGTGGCCCAGCTCTTTCATCAGCTTGGTGGGCGCGTTGCGCAAATGCACTGGCACTTCGCGGCTTTTATCCTGCTTCACAAAGGCGCGGGCCTGGTTGTATGCCATATAACCGGCATTGCTCTTGGCTGCGATAGCCAGATAAATCACGGCCTGCCCTAACGCCAGCTCCCCCTCGGGGCTGCCCAGGCGCTCGAAGGTCAAGGCTGCATCGTTGGCAATTTGCATGGCGCGCGGATCGGCCAGACCGATATCCTCCCAAGCCATGCGTATGATGCGGCGCGACAAATAGCGGGCATCAGCCCCGCCGTCCAGCATCCGGGTCAGCCAATACAAGGCGGCATCCGGGTTGGAGCCGCGCACCGATTTATGCAAAGCAGAGATCTGGTCGTAGAAATTGTCGCCCCCCTTGTCAAAACGCCGGGAGTTCAGGGTCAGCGCATTTTGCAGGAAGTCTGTCGTGACCAACTCGGTGCCGGAAGTCTTGGCGGCCGTATTGGTCTGCTCCAGCAGGTTCAAAAAGCGTCGGGCATCGCCGTCGGCATAACCGATCAAGGTGTCGACGGCTTGATCCTCAAACTCCAGGCCATCCAGGGCATTTTGTTCCTGTACACGGCGTAGCAGAAGTTTGAGTTCATCATCCGTCAGAGACTTGAGCACATAGACTTGCGCCCGCGACAGCAAGGCCGAATTAACCTCGAAGGACGGGTTTTCCGTGGTGGCACCAATAAAGGTCACCAAGCCGCTTTCAGCATAAGGGAGCAGCGCGTCTTGCTGAGACTTGTTGAAGCGGTGTATCTCGTCCACAAACAGTATGGTGTGCTTGCCCATGGCCAGATTCTGCTGGGCCTGCTCCATGGCGGCTCGGATATCTTTCACGCCTGAAAAGACGGCGGACAAGGCGATGAACTCGCATTCGAATGCACTGGCCGTCAAACGTGCCAGCGTGGTTTTACCCACGCCGGGAGGCCCCCAGAAAATCATGGAGTGTGGTTTGCCGGACTGAAAAGCCAAACGTAGTGGCTTGCCCTCGCCCAGCAGGTGAGACTGCCCTACCACCTGATCCAGAGTTTTGGGGCGTAGTGCTTCGGCTAAAGGTGCGGCGGGTTCCTGAGCGAACAAATCACGCATGGCGATCGCCCTTCCTAAAATGGCAAGACCTGGCCAAGCGGACCAGGTCTGTATTGAAAACTTGTTTTGTCAGAGCCAGCCAAACACTGACCCTGACGATAGCGGCACAAAAACAGAATGTGCATCAAGGCATGGAGACGACATCCACTCCGGCAGGAGCCTTGAACGTGAAGGTACCCAAGGTAATCCGAGGGTTCGGTTCCAAGCCGGTGAAGTCGATATACGTGGTTTGGCCGAACGAGTCCTGCAATTCCAGACGACGTGGCTCACGATCCTTGAAGCCGATGTCTACGTAGGAAAAGCCGGCATCGCTTTGCAACGGTGTGGCTCGGATCCACTCCAATCCATCCCGTGCATCTTGCTCAACCAGACGGAAGGAGTCTTCCAGATTGCCAGTACCAAACAAGATCGCAGCAGGCGAAGCGCCGATGGACTGGTCCACACCACGCTCGGTGACCTGGGCCAGATCCGGGTCGTATTGATAAAGCAGCTTGCCGTCAGACACGATCAATTGTTCATAAGGGCGTTGCACATGCCATTTGAACTGGCCAGGGCGCTGAAACACGAATTGCCCGGATTGCGGCGCACCTTTGGACTGGCCGTTGCTATCGACCGTACGCTGGGAAAACTCGCCTTTCGCAGCACGCACATCTTGCACAAAAGAGCGCAATTGCTCGCTGGCCGAAGCGGCCATGGTCAAGGCAGGTGTAGTGGCCAGCAACATGCTGACCAGCAGTGTCTTAATCTTCATCTTTGGCACCTCCTGCGGGGACCAGAATTTCACGGTTACCGTTAGGCTGCATAGCCGATACCAGACCGGCTTGTTCCATTTGTTCCAGCAGTCGGGCTGCCCGGTTGTAACCAATACGCAAATGACGCTGCACCGACGAAATCGAAGCGCGACGATTCTTGATAATGACTTGAACAGCCTGGTCGTACAGCGGGTCCGCTTCAGCATCGACCATGCCAGTAGCGGGGTTGACCCCCTCACCCGATTCGCCTTCGACAGCACCTTCCAGCAGGCCTTCGATGTAATCGGGTTCGCCGTGTTCTTTCAAGTGTTCAACCACGCGGTGAACTTCCTCATCGCTGACAAAAGCGCCGTGCACTCGTTTAGGCAAACCTGTACCGGGCGGCAGATAGAGCATATCGCCCATGCCCAGCAAGGTTTCCGCACCCATCTGATCCAGAATGGTGCGCGAGTCGATTTTGGAAGACACCTGAAAAGCAATACGGGTAGGAATGTTCGCCTTGATCAGACCTGTAATCACGTCCACGCTAGGGCGCTGAGTAGCCAGAATCAGGTGGATACCAGCCGCACGGGCTTTCTGGGCCAAACGAGCAATCAACTCTTCGATCTTCTTGCCCTGCACCATCATCAAGTCTGCCAACTCGTCAATAATGACGACAATCATGGGCAGAACAGACAACGGCTCGGGAGCGTCCGGCGTCAAAGAGAAAGGATTGGGGATAGGCTCTTCACGCTTTTGCGCTTCGCGTATCTTGGCGTTGTAACCGGCCAAATTACGCACGCCCAGCTTGCTCATCAAGCGGTAGCGTTTTTCCATTTCGGCCACACACCAATTCAAGGCGTTGGAGGCCAGACGCATATCCGTGACCACCGGAGCCAGCAAATGAGGAATGCCTTCATAGACACTCATTTCCAGCATCTTGGGGTCGATCAGGATCAGGCGCACGTCTGCCGGGTCTGCCTTGTACAGCAGCGACAGAATCATGGCGTTAATCCCCACGGACTTACCGGAGCCGGTTGTACCTGCCACCAGCAAATGAGGCATCTTGGCCAGATCCGCCACCACGGGTTTACCGGCAATATCCTTGCCCAAAGCCATGGTCAGCAAGGAAGCACTGCTGTGATAGGTCTGCGAGCCTACGATTTCCTCCAGACGCACCATTTGGCGGCGGGGGTTGGGCAGTTCCAGGCCCATCAGGTTTTTCCCGGGAATAGTTTCCACCACCCGGATGCTGACCAGACTCAAGGCACGGGCCAGGTCTTTGGCCAGATTCACGATCTGGCTACCCTTCACGCCGGTGGCAGGCTCAATCTCGTAGCGCGTAATGACCGGCCCCGCCTGGGCGGTCACCACCGTCACAGCAACACCGAAGTCCGACAATTTCTTTTCAATCAGGCGCGAGGTGAACTCAATGGTTTCCGGCGACACCGTTTCTACATTGTCAGAGGCGGGGTCCAGCAGGGACAGCGGAGGCAAATCGCCCGCTTCGCCAGCCTGACGAGGCGCCTTGAACAAGGTCTGCTGCTTCTCTTTCTCGACGCGCTCGGATTTGGGCACAGCCACAAAAGCAGGTTCGATACGCACAGGCTGTTCGTGGACCAGTTGCTCCTGCTTGGCGACCACGCTTTCCGTGCGCTCGGCACGTTTGACCTCGCCCACGCGACGATCCTGACGGGCTGACCAGAAAGTCATCAAACGGCGAATCGTCCCTTCGATGAAGCCGCCCAGACGTTCTGCCAACGTCAGCCAGGAAAAACCGAAGAACAAACTGGCTCCGCCAGCGAGCAGGCCCATCAGCACCAGAGAGGCTCCACCAAAGCCTATCGAAGTTACTAATAGTTGCGATAATAATTGGCCTAACTGCCCACCAGCCCCCGCAGGGAGCTGCCATTGCTGGCCCAGATCTTTAAAAAACAGCGATTCCAGGCCCATGCTGCCCAGAAACAAAAAGAAAAAGCCTATGCCAATTTCCCAGCGCACCCGAGGCAGAACATCCTCGTTTTTAGTGCTGGGCAAAAGCAAAGCGGTCAGACGGTAAAAGCCCACGGCCACGCGCTGCACCAGCAGCACCACCCAAAGCCAGGCCGTCAGACCAAACAGAAACAAGAGGAAATCGGCGATGTGGGCACCAAAGATGCCCCCGCCGTTTTGGGTCAGACCCGAGTGCACGGAATGCGACCAGCCGGGATCGCCCGGATCCCAGGTTGCCAGTACCAGGCCCAGCCAGGCTGCCAGAGCAGCGAAGATAATCCACCGTGCTTCGCGCAGCAGTCCTGTCAGGCGCTGTTGCAGGGCTGAAGGCCCATTACGCACATTTTTGGATGACCGGGACGAACGAGGGGATGTTGCAGGTATTCTTGCCATGGACTCATTATAATTGGAGATCGTCTTTTTCGGATTTTCTGTGATGTCGACTACTAAGCACGCAAAAGTACTCATTCTGGGCTCAGGCCCGGCCGGCTATACCGCAGCGATCTACGCAGCCCGCGCCAACCTCAACCCCGTCTTGGTCACCGGCATGGAGCAAGGTGGCCAACTGATGACCACCACAGATGTAGATAACTGGCCAGCCGATGCCCAAGGCGTCCAGGGACCTGATCTTATGGCACGTTTCCAGGCTCATGCGGAACGATTCGAAACAGAATTAATCTTTGACATGGTGTCCTCGGTTGATCTGTCCACCCGTCCCCTGACCCTGAATGGTGATAGTGGCACAGTCTACACCTGCGATTCGCTGATTATTGCGACAGGCGCCTCTGCCCAATACCTGGGCCTGCCAACCGAGCAGGAATTCATGGGCCGTGGCGTGTCCGGTTGCGCAACATGTGATGGTTTCTTCTACAAGAACCAGGACGTGGTCGTAGTCGGTGGTGGCAATACCGCCGTGGAAGAAGCCCTGTACCTGTCCAATATTTGCAAGACCGTGACCTTGATTCACCGTCGCGATACCTTCCGTTCCGAACCCATCCTGACCGACAAGCTGATGGACCGCGTCCAGAATGGCAATATCCAGCTGAAACTGCACAGCGAACTGCAAGAAGTGCTGGGTGACGCTTCGGGCGTGACAGGTGTGCGCATCATCAATAACCAGACCCAGGCCACTGAAGACCTGGCTGTGACTGGTGCCTTTATCGCCATCGGCCACAAGCCCAACACCGGGATCTTTGAAGGCAAGCTGGAGATGCACGACGGCTACATCACGACTCGCAGCGGTCTGAAAGGCATGGCAACCATGACTTCCGTTCCTGGCGTCTTTGCCGCGGGCGATGTGCAAGACAATATCTATCGTCAGGCCATTACCAGTGCAGCCAGCGGTTGCATGGCCGCCCTGGACGCACAGCGCTGGTTGGATGAAAACAAATAAGCCCAAAGCCGTAGGGCGTAGTCTGGCAGACCTGAAGAAGTTACAAGGTCAGGTCCGCCAGGATCTCAATCCGCCCCCGGCCCCCGCCCGTCCCCAGGCTCGCAAGCGCCCCCGCCCACCGGATCCCGGTGGCAAGCCAGCCAAACTGGCTCCTGCCAGTAATGCTACAGCGGCCCAAGACCCCGTTTCCTTATTGGACCCCAGCGACAGGGCCTGGCTACGCCAGTCCATGCGGGACGTCGCCCCCTTGAAAAAACGTGGTCAAAGCGTAGTCATGAGCCGTCCTGCGGCTAGCCCGGAACAGTTGGAGCAACGTCGTCGCCACGCGGTAGGTGCGCCCACCAGTACGCCCGCCCTGCCCCAGGCCTCTGACCAATATGTCAGCGTGCAAGGTGAAAGCAACGATCTACGACATTTGCGTGCTGGCTGTGGCACCGATGTCTTGCGCGATCTGGAACGCAACCGTTGGCCGATTGAGTCCAGCCTGGATTTGCATGGCTCGGATCTGGAACAGGCCCGCGAGCGACTGGACAACTTTCTGCGCTCCTGTCTGGAGCACGGCGTGCGCTGTGTACGAATTGTCCACGGCACGGGCTACGGCTCGCGCAATGGCGAACCCGTTTTGCGTCATGCCGTGCGTCGCTGGTTAACCCAGCTGCCCAGCGTTCTGGCTTATATGGAGTGCGCGCCCAACGAAGGTGGGCAAGGTGCCGTCAAACTGGTGCTGCAAGCCATGTCCGAACCCGGTGTTTGATTTTTTCCATTAGGTACAGACGTAAAAAAGGCCAGCTTTCGCTGGCCTTTTTTTTATTGTTGTTATGTTGTACTGCCTATTGCTTTTATAATAGTGACCGTTTTATTTCGGTCTTTGTTGCCCAGCGTTGCGGGGCTATGTCTCCTCACCTGCATGGAACGTATTGTGCCCCATTTATAAAGCTGTCACACTTAGGGAATGCACTGATACCCGCATGATAAGAAAATATCAGTCGCCCATTCGCAGTCTTTATTCTGCTGCCTGGTCCAAAGCCTTCACGGCCCGCTTCAAAAACACCTGCATTTCTTTCTCAGCCTGCTTGTCGCCCTGCTCTTGGGCAATCACCAAGCCCTGCTCCAGAATTTCCCTGGCCTGTTTGAATTGCTCCAGGTTCACCAGCACCCGGCCCAACAGCTTCCAGGCTGCGGTGTAACGCGGATTCATTTCCACGGCTTTGGACAAATGTTCGCGAGCCGCTTCCAAATCGCCCTCGCCCATACATGCATTGCCCAGGCCAAAGCGCAACAAAGCATTATCCTTGCCTGCCGCCAGTAGCTTCTCCAATCCTTCGCGCATAATCCGTACCCTTGAAAACAAAGCAAGGCTGGGTCGCGCTGCCTTCACACAAAACAAAATAGCAGCAACGACACGCCTGCACAGCTTGATGACTATTGAACCATCTAGCCATAAACCATTGAGCTTGGTTTTGTACCACGGAATATCAAAGGGCGGCCTCAGCCGGCCGGGCTCTGTAGACCCATTCTCCTGCTGGTACCGCCCTGGCTAGCGCTTTAGGCCAGATCGCCTTGCAACACCCCCTTGCTGACGACTTCACGGCCATCCAGGCTAACCGTGCAATTGCGCATTGGGTAGTCGAAGTGGCAATCGGAGAAACGACCCGCCGCTGGATTTGCGCCCGTAGAGAAAAGAAAGTTACCGGCAAAGGCGCGCAACTCGGTTCCGTTGGTATCGCGCTTGTCATACATGGCCATGGAATCCCAGCGAGCCGCCGGTGCCATGCCCCAGCCCACATGACTGACCGCATAGGCATCCTTGTCATTCCAACTGGCGTAATAGGAGCGGATCAAATCGGCATCCACGCCCTTGCCCTCAATAGCCACGACATAATCGTTTTCGATACGCAGGGTCACCGCCGATTCCAGATAGCGCTTGAAGGTCAGGTTCACATCTCCACTATCCAGCACCAGCGTGCCATTCACACTGCCATTGCTGGGGTAGCAAATGCACAGGCCAGCAGGCCAATACCCAAAGCTGCCCGGCTTGTCGGCTATCCCGGCACTGCCGCGCCCGATCACACCCGCCAGGCTGACCGTCAGGTCCGTGCCGGCTTCGGAGCTAATGTGCATGACACTGGCATCGGTAATCAGCTTGCCGCCAATATCGCACTTGCTTTGCAAATCAGGACTGGGTTTGACCCGTTCCAGAATCTCGGGATGCTCGTCGCTGATCATCATGATGCGGGCACCTTTGGCCAGCAGTGCGGCACGCTCGGGCGAATGCAGCAGCCCTTCTACGGTGCAGTCCACAATGAACTGGCTGCCTGCCAAAGCCTGGACAATCGGGTCCATACCTTCCAGCGCCAAAGACGTCCCGGTCGAGCGCAGGGCAATATTGCTTTTCAGACGTGGCGAGACCAGTTTCACATGGCAAACCCGTGCCCCCATTTGCGTCAGGGCCAACTCAGCCAGCTCGGCCAGCACGGAGCGCGATTGCGTCTCGGACAGCACGACTGCCATTTCGCCGGGTTGTACTTTGCACAGTCCAAACACTTCTACAAAATCAGCAATCCATTTGCCTTCAATATGCTCACGCAACATCTCACTACTCCTAGAAAATTCAAAAAAGGCGCTGCGCGGCTCTTTCAGCCGGGCAGCGCCTGTACACATCAGTCGTGCAAATCCTTGCCCTTGGTCTCGGGCGAGGCAATGGTGGCCCACAGGGCCAGAACGCACAGGCCGATCAGGTACCAGTCAAAAACCTGCTTTTGATTGATGGAATGCAGCCAGGCTTGCAAATAGGGAGCGGTCCCGCCCGTCAGGGCACCAGCAACCGAATAGGGCAAGCCCATGGCAACCGCACGAATGCGGGTCGGAAACTGCTCGGGGAAAAAGGCCGGCATGATGGCGGTGGGTGCCGAGATCAACAGCATGCCGCCCGCCATGAACACCACCAGACGCCAGATCTCGCCCTGGCCGCCAGTCAGCACCATGGTCAGCGGGATGATGCTGATGATTGAACCGATGGAGAAGAAATACCAGTTCGCCTTGCGACCAAACCGATCCGAAAATGCGCCCCAGAAAATCAGGCACAGAATCAGAAAAAGATTGGCCCCCACCCCCACCCACATCACTTTGGCGGCAGGCATGCCCAGGGAGGTAATGGCAAAGGTGGGCGCCATGATGGCCCAGACGTAATACAGCACGGTGCCGCCAGCCGACAAGGCAAATACGCGCAAGCAGGCACTGCGATACTTCCAGACCTCCGACCAGAACACGCGTGCGCCCGGGCGCGCCGTTTTGCCTGCCGCTTGCGCTGCGGCCTGACGGGCTTTGAACATGGGAGTTTCATCCAGCTTTCTACGCAGATACAGCGCATATACCCCCAAGGCCCCACCCAAGACAAAAGGCACACGCCATGCCCAGGCCCGAACAACATCCTCACCCAGCAGACTGGTCAGGCAGGCACTGAGCAACACAGCCGCCAATACCCCGATCGTGACAAACACAAACACGGAGGAAGACCACAGCCCACGTTTATGAGCAGGTGCCATTTCGGTGACATAGGTGAAGGAAGAAACCACCTCCCCACCGTGGCCAATCCCTTGCAACAAACGGCCCATCAACAAAAACAAGGCAGCAATCGGCCCCACCATGTCATACGTAGGAGCAATACCAATCACCAAACTGCCCAAGGCTGTCACCAGCATGGACAGGGTCATGGTGAAACGCCGCCCCTTGCGATCGGCCAACCAGCCAAAAAAGATGCCTCCCAGCGGGCGCATGAAAAAACCCACAGCAAATACTGCCAGTGTGCCCAGCAAAGCCGCCAGCGGGTCCTCACTATGGAAAAACTGCTTGGCAAAATAGGCGGCAAAAATCGAATAAGCCGTCCAGTCGTACCACTCCAGGGCGTTACCCGCCCCAACCCCCAAAATAACGCGTCGACGCTGCGCGGCAGTCATGGGCTGCTCGCGCAAAGATGGTGTATGTGCGTCCAAGAGATGTCCCCTTCACTGTGATAGTTATGCTTCTTGTTTATTGTTTTTGATCCGGTGGCTCAGGCCACCAACTGCGTGAAACGAGAACGATGAAAGATCAGTGGCGAAATTTCGCGCTCGATCTGCACATCGTGGATAAGCAATTGCACGGCATCGTGGTCCCCGGCGGGATGCACTTGAAAAACACTGCAGTCAAACCAGACTGATGCCCCTTGTATATGGACGGCCCCCTCCTCGGTCAGCTCGACCTCGATATCGCTGAAGCGGCTGTCCTTGTCCGGTCCGGCCAGCTGACGGCAAATAGCCGCATGTTCAGCACTCAAAATTGACACCCCCAGACGCGAGGCGCGAGACAGCAGCGCCCAGGTCGAGGAACTTTTCTGCACAAAAAAGGCGGCCAAAGGCGGATCCAGCGAAACCCCTACGGAAAAACTGGACGCAACAATGACTTGCGGCTTGCCATCGAGTACGGCGGCAATGGCCGCTACCCCGGATGGAAAATGTCCGAAGGCTTCGCGCACCACCCTGGCTCCCAACCCACTTATGTTTTCTTTCATGACGATGACTCTGCTCAGGCGTTAAAGACCCAAAACCCAAAATGAGGCGAGCTCTGCGACAACACACTCGCTTGGCCTCAATTCTGTTTCGATCGTCATTTATTTGCAATAACAAAATAGGTAAACCAGGATGGTTTTTGTTGAATTTAGGTATTAACCCTATGAAAATTCGTCGTTTTAAAAGCTATAGGCCTATACAATTCATCCGAATATTATTGCGTATTATGTTTCGTCATTATTTATTTGCAATAATATATAAGCTTAAAACCTCTCGGAATCCACAAGGACAGCATGTATCTACATATCGTTTTGATGGCACCCCACACCTCTGTCAGCCCGGAATTGGAACCCAAGCTGGACCAGGCCTTTATCCGCATACATCAGGAATGCTCAGACATAGAACGCTTTGAATGGGTGCCGAACCTGTCACGCAGTTCGGCGCGCTACAGCCATGCCCTGCTGTCTGTATTCCGCACTCAAGAGGCACTGGACGCCTACAGACAGAGTGATGCTCACCAGGCCATGCTGGATGCCATCGCCCCGCACATTCAGGACATCGTCGTGCTGGACAGCGTGCTGGAGAAAAGCCTGCCCTAAGAAGCTCAAGCTGGCGCCCTGGCAAACAGGACGCAAGCAGCCCCAGTGCGGCTACGCTAGCGCCGCCGGGGCACGCACGGTAAAATGGCCCGCTACAAACCTACTATCAAAAATGGGTAGCAATCAGCCCCACCACCGGAAGACAGAATGAAAGCAAGCGTCGCGATTGATGAGTTCATCGCTAGCCGAGACCATGGCGAGCACGAGCAACTTGCCCCGCACCACTACATTCTGACGCTCTACGGTCTGTTCGCCCGCCCCACCGGCGTCATCATTCCCGTGGCCAGCGTGGTTCAACTTCTGGCCGACCTGGGCGCTGAACCATCCAGCGTGCGCTCCGCCATTTCCCGGCTCAAGAAAAAAGGCGTACTAGTTAGCCGACAAGCCGCCTCGGGCAAAGGCTATGCCTTGGCGGCCGAACTGGAGCCGCATATGCAGGCCGGTGACGAGCGGATTTTTTCCTCCCCCTCCATGAATATTCGGGACCCCTGGCTGCTGGTCTCCTTCTCCGTTCCTGAAAGCGAACGCCAGAACCGTCACAAGATTCGTACAGGCTTGGCTCGCATGGGGTTTGGCACGGTAAATGCGGGGCTGTATATAGGTCCGGCGCGCTTGCAGGCAGAGGCTGTCGAGTACATACGCGAGCACCAACTCTGGCCCTATATTGAGCTGTTCACCTGCGAACCCAGTGGCCTGAGCGATATTCAGGAAAAGATCTCCCGCTGGTGGAATTGGGACAAGCTGGCCAATGAGTACCAGGCCTTCTTGAACTCGTATCAACACGAAGTTGAATCGTGGCAAACCGCTTTACGCCAAGGCACGGCCGACCCTTTGGAAGCCTTCCGACTCTATATGCCTATGGTGACACGCTGGCGCAGACTGCCCTTTCTGGACCCAGGCCTTGCACCCGAGCTATTGCCAGACAACTGGGTAGGCAATACGGCCCGCAAATTGTTCGGTGACTTGCATCGACTGCTTAGTCCCTTGAGCTCGCAACACGTGCAGCAGGCCATTCCAAACTGGAAGGCCCGCGGCACGGAGTAAACCTGCTCCTTTAGTCAGGCCCCTGCAAAGCGTGCAATGTCGCCCATCAAATCCTGGGCGACGCGCTCAAACCGCTCCGGCGTCACCCCCTGCATCATGGGTGCATCCTGCCAGGCCCGGAAGTTGCCAAACTGGAACGGCAAATCAAAACAATGCCCGCTGAACACCGCTTCAAGCGGGCTTTGTTCCATGAAGTCACTCCAGACCACCGAGCGCCCCGCTGCTTTCAGACTAGCCGCATACTGCGTGGGAAAACGCTGAAACTGCAACCAGGACGACGCGACCACCACTTGCTGATACGGCGTCAGACCCGATCCCGCTCCGTGATACACCCCATTTCGCAGCAGGCTGTCTGGCAAGTCTCCCACAGGCCACACACCCAAAGCCTGATCGACCTGCTCTTGCGTCGCCTGCCGATGAAAAGGCACGTCAAAAAAGAACACCGAGGACTCTTGGGTAGTACAACGCAGATACACCGCCTGCGCATGGCAGGCTTGTGCCGCCCAGTCAGGATTCAAGAAGTCGGGCGGCATCCCGGCGCTGGCCACAGGCAAGAATGCCGAAGGAGCATGAGCCAAACGCTGCGGCTCTTTGTCCAAGGCCATCATGCCTTGCTGCATCAAAGTATCCACGTTCGCCGTCAGCCACTGATCACCCAGGCTTTTTCGCAGGCGCTCTGTGGTTTTTCTTTGTTGCTCGGGTGACCACGGCGTGCGCGTTCCCATGCTGAGCAAAGCAACACGATCAATCCAACCTCGTGTGGACTCCAGCACGCTGAGCAAATGCGCATACCAGCCGCCCGCCGATTGCCCCATCAAGGTAATCTTGTCCGGGTCTCCGCCAAAGGCATGGATACGATCTTTCACCCACTGCAGTGCCAAGAGCAGGTCGGCTGCCGGCAAAGGCAAATCGTCAGCTTGTGCATCGCCCAGGTGCCCCAAGGCACCCAGACGGTAATTCACATTGACCACCACCATGCCCTGCGCTGCCAGGCGGGTGCCGTCATACCAATCCAAAGAAGCGCCGCCACTCATCCAGGCTCCACCGTGGATAAAGAACAGCACAGGCAGACCTTGCGCTTGGGCGGGAGCCCACACATTCAGAAAATAAGCATCTTCAGATTGCGGATTGGCACTGCCTGCGCCCATCACCGCCGCAAGGCGGCTGGGGCGCTGCGGGAATACGGGCACCTGATCCAGAGAGGTCCCTGCCACTCGCCCCGTCGCCGCCTGCGCCGCTTCAAAACGGCGCGTGCCTTGGGCATAACGCAGGCCATACCAGGCCTGCACCTCTACGCCGTCGGCATGACAACGGCGTGAAGGAGCATTGATCCGCAAGGTCGCCGTCATGGTTTAGAGCTTGTTGGAAATATAAGGCGTACCGGTCATGCCGTTACCGTGCAGCTCGTATCCCATTGGCGCGGTAATGGAGGCATGGCGAGTACCTGTATTAATATCGCGCCACATGCGGCCCAGCAGACTGTTTTCCGCGAAGGAGGCGGTGCCATGCAACCAGCACAGATTGTTCACCGCATCCACCAGCTCGTGTCCTGCATGGCCGATCCCGGCACGATGGCGAGCACGTAGCTCCAAAGGCATGGGCACGGTACCGGAAGCAGCAGCATCGATCTGCGCCGCAGCGCGTTCCAGCAGCAAACGAGCACCATCAATCTGAATACTGGCCGTTCCCAGGTTCTGCACAAACGCCCCCGAATCCGACTGCTTCTTGTAATGGGTATAGGTAATGCCGCGCTTGCCACTGACACCAGTAGTGAAATCCACGGCGGCTTGCGCGGCCCCTAAAGATGGCGCTTGAATGCAGGTGGACATGGTCAGGTGCGGCGTCAAACGACGACCAAATGTAGCCAAGGGATCTTGCTCCTGCACATCACCCATCAGTTGCTGAAACGTAATCAGGCGCTCTTTGGGCACCCACAGGTTTTCTGCCACCATGGTGTTGGAGCCCGAGCCGCGCATACCGATGGTGTACCAGGTATCCTGAATTTCAAACTCATCACGACGCATCAGCACAAAGCCCACGGTAGGCTCGACCTGCTCGTTTTCCTTGATGAACAAAATCCCCAGTGCCCAGTCCGAGTGATTGCTGTTCGAGGCAAAAGGCCACTTGCCCGTAATGCGCCAGCCATCGCCATCCGGCGTTGCCGTGCCTTGGGGTTGGGCAAAAATGGACGCTGCACGGATTGGACCGTCTACAAACACCTCATCGAGCATGGCATCGCTAAAGCGGTTGGCCAGCATGACCGAACCATTAGAGATCACCACACACCAGGCTGCTGCCGGATCGTAATAGCCCACGGCGCTGGCACATTGCAAGAGCATCTCCGCCCCACCCTCATAACCGCCGTAGCGCTTCAAGGCCGAAATGCGCCAGGCCCCGGTTGACTCCAAAGCCTGAACCGCCTCGTCTGACAACATGCGATTACGGTCAGCCTGCGGGGCCAACTCACGTAGCAGCGGGCCGATCTCGTGGATACGCTCCAGAATCTCCTCTGTCTCCTGACGGGATGGCGCCTGGGTAACGGTGATCCGCTCGCGCTCGGCGACCAATGTAGCTCCTGTGATAGTCATAACAGCTCCTTAGAATTATTTAATATGGCAAATTTATAGCTATCGTCAGTTAATCGCAATATTAATAATCATGGAAAACGCTAAACCCGCTTGTTTTATTGAGTTTATTCGGGTTTTCACCTAGTAAATATCATCAACCAAGCTTATTTTTAATTGCATAAAAGTAACGATCAAAAATATTTTAAGCATAAGCAAAGCAGAAAAAAGAGAGAGAAAATGGCCTGCGCCAGCATGAGACGAAAAAAAACCGCCGACCCGAAGGTCGGCGGTTTCTCATGCAGAAAACCGGCTTTAACAGCCTGTATTCATTACATGTTTTCGATCATGACATCGCCAAAGCCGGAGCAGGACACTTGAGTCGCGCCTTCCATCAGACGGGCAAAGTCATAAGTCACTTTACGCGAGGTGATGGATTTTTCCATGCTGGAGATGATCAGGTCAGCAGCTTCGGTCCAGCCCATGTGACGCAGCATCATTTCGGCAGACAGGATCAGCGAACCGGGGTTCACGTAGTCTTTGCCAGCGTACTTGGGAGCAGTACCGTGGGTGGCTTCAAACATGGCCACGGAGTCGGACAGGTTGGCACCGGGAGCGATACCGATACCACCCACTTGAGCAGCCAGAGCGTCGGAGATGTAGTCGCCGTTCAGGTTCAGTGTGGCAATAACGTCGTACTCGGCAGGACGCAGCAGAATCTGTTGCAGGAAGGCGTCAGCAATCGAATCCTTGACGATGATCTCGCGACCAGTCTTGGGATTCTTGAATTTGCACCATGGGCCGCCGTCGATCAATTCAGCGCCGAATTCTTTTTGAGCCAGTTCGTAAGCCCAATCACGGAAGCCACCTTCGGTGAACTTCATGATGTTGCCCTTGTGAACGATGGTCACGGAAGAGCGATCGTTGTCGATGGCGTACTGGATGGCCTTGCGCACCAGGCGCTCGGTACCTTCGCGGGACACAGGCTTGACACCGATACCGGAGGTATTGGGGAAGCGGATCTTGTTCACGCCCAGGGTGTTTTGCAGGAAGTCGATCAGCTTCTTGGCGCTTTCGGACTCGGCAGCAAATTCGATACCAGCGTAAATGTCTTCGGAGTTCTCGCGGAAAATGACCATTTCGGTCTTTTCTGGCTCACGCACAGGCGAAGGAACACCCTTGAAGTAGCGCACTGGGCGCAGGCAGACGTACAGGTCCAGTTGCTGACGCAGGGCCACGTTCAGGGAACGGATGCCGCCGCCAACGGGAGTGGTAAGAGGGCCTTTGATGGACACGACGTAGTCTTTAACGGCATCCAGAGTTTCTTCTGGCAGCCAGACGTCGGAACCGTACACCTTGGTGGATTTTTCACCGGCGAACACTTCCATCCACTCGATCTTGCGCTTGCCGCCATAAGCCCTGGCAACAGCAGCGTCGACCACTTTGATCATGACTGGCGAAATATCCACGCCCGTACCATCACCCTCGATGTAAGGAATAATGGGTTGATCGGGAACATTCAGGGAAAAATCCGCGTTAACTGTAATTTTCTGCCCCGACGCGGGGATCTTGATATGCTGATAGGACATGGATGCTCCAGTTGTGCTCCAATATTAGGGATAGCTAAACACGGAACGCTTTCGCGTTTCCGAAGTCTTATATAAGAGTTTAACTTAATTCGCGCGTATTCAGGCACCTGTAAACTCAAAGCTTGCCAAAAATGCTTGCATTCTTGGCAACTTATCCATTCTACACGGCCCCGATTGCAGCTTGTGCCGGCCTTGCGCCCCCACCATTTCACGCAAAACACGCGCCGAAGATTCGCATTTTCTGACTATTTTTATCTCGATTCCACCATGTTCAACCCCTCTCGCGAGCAGGTTCGCCAATTTTTCATTGAAGCTTGGGACAAGCACCAAAGTGGTCATCTGCTGACCGCTCTGGAAACCATGGCGGTGGATCTGGTGCAACAGCACCCTGAATACCACGACGACTTGCGCAACGCCGACGCCGTCAACCAGGACTATTCCGTGGAGCAAGGACGCAGCAACCCCTTCCTGCATCTGTCCATGCACCTGGCTATCAATGAACAACTGTCCATTGACCAGCCTCCAGGCATCAAGGCAGCGTATCAGCGCCTATTGACCCGGCACGATCAGCACGCCGCAGCGCACATCATTATGGAAGCGCTGGGCGAGGTGATCTGGGAAGCACAACGTCTGGGCACACCGCTGAACAACGAGCGCTATATCGAATTGATTTTGCGCCACAGCACGCGCGACTAAAGCCGCAGGCTGCCTTACTTTCTATTGCTCAAGGGGCCGGGCTGACGCGACAGCCACACGGAGATACTGTCGATATCCGCCTGGCTCATGGTATTGGCCATAGCCCCCATGACGGCATTCTTGCGGATATTGGACGTTGCCGGTGCCCCGGCCTGCCCACGCTTGTAAGCCATCAAGGCCTGCCGCAAATAATCGGCATGCTGACCGGCCAGAATGGGATATTCCGGGTTCAAGGGCGTTTTCGCATCGTCACCATGACAGGATGCGCAATTCAGATTCTTCCAGGCTTCCCCGCCTGCCTTGACCAGATCCTCAGCGGCCATTGCCTGACCGGCCACCCCGGCCATCAGCCCCATTGCCACCAGCAAGACTGTTTTTCTCATAGGTGCCTCCCCGTCCTCAAGGTTTGTTGCCCGCGTAGTACGCGGCAATATCCGCCATGTCCTGTTCGGACAAGCTCAGCGCAATGGCTTGCATGGTGGGGAAGGTTCGAGCGCCGCTGGCATACTCCTTGAGCGCTGCTTCTATATAAGCAGCCCCCTGCCCGGCAATCATGGGGACGTGATAGACCTCGGGAAAGCTGGCCTTGTAACCGGGCAAGCCATGACAGCCTATACACATGGAGATCTTGTCGCGCGCCGCCTCGGGATTGGCCTTGATCGGCTCGGAATCCTGCGCCTGGGCTGCCCAGGGCAGACAGGAGCTTGAGGCCAGAAGAAAGAAAGAGACATACCGCTTCATTTGCAACTTCATCATCGCTATTCGCTTTGTCGTGGAGTTGAAAACGGTCCGGGTCAGGCTCTGCGTCTATTGCAGCAAAAAGGAATCAACGCGACACCTGGCTCTGTGATGCTGACCGACGAGTACTGAGTCGATTGTATGATAATTGCCAAGGATGACTGATACTAGTATTTATACCCGAGTTTCTATTCTTGACAGATCAACATTTTAAGTACAAGTTTGAGCCGATTTATGACTACTACGACCCGTTTTGAAGGCACCGATCAGTACGTTGCCACTGATGATTTGAAGCTGGCCGTCAACGCCGCTTTGACGCTACAACGCCCTTTGTTGATCAAAGGTGAACCCGGTACCGGCAAAACACTGCTGGCCCTGGAAGTGGCCCGTGCCCTGGGACGCCCCCTGCTGCAATGGCACATCAAGTCCACCACCAAGGCCCACCAGGGCCTGTATGAATACGATGCGGTGTCGCGTCTGCGTGACTCCCAGTTGGGCGATGAAAAAGTCCGCGACATTGGCAACTACATTGTGCAGGGCACATTGTGGCAAGCGTTTGAGTCCGAGGAACCCACGGTTGTTCTGATCGACGAAATCGACAAGGCCGACATCGAGTTCCCCAACGACTTGCTGCAGGAACTGGACCGCATGGAGTTTCATGTTTATGAGACTCGCCAGACCGTCAAGGCGCGCCATCGTCCCTTGATCATCATTACCTCCAATAATGAAAAAGATCTGCCCGACGCCTTCCTGCGCCGCTGTTTCTTCCATTACATTCGCTTCCCCGAGCGCGAAACCATGGAGCAGATTGTGGCGGTGCATTACCCCAATCTGCGCAGTGACATTCTATCCAGCGCCTTGGATACCTTCTTTGCCCTGCGAGATGTTCCCGGCCTGAAGAAAAAGCCGTCTACCTCGGAATTCCTGGACTGGCTGCGTCTGCTGCTGGCCAACGACATTCCTGCCGATGCCCTGCACGAGCTGGATGAAGGCTTGCCCCCTATGGCCGGTGCCTTGCTGAAAAACGAACAGGACTTGTCCTTGATGCAGCGTCTGGCCGCTATGAGCCAACGCAGCCAGCGCCGGAGCTGATATGCAAACAAGCGCTTTTTCCCAGCCATTGGCCCCCGTGACACTGGAAGGATGGGACGTGCGTCTGGAACCTTTGCAACTGGCGCACGTGGAGTTACTGGATGCCGCGGCTGCCGATGGCGAACTTTGGAATGTACGTGTAACCAGCGTGCCCGCCCCCGGCCAGGCCCAGGACTATGTAAAAAAGGCGCTGGACGGCCTGGAGCAAGGCCATATGCTGCCCTTTCTGGTGCGTGACCTGAGAACAGACCGGGCTGTCGGCACTACGCGCTATCACGACATTATTGCGCCAGTGGCCCGCCTGGAAATCGGCTACACCTGGTACGCCCGCAGCGCCCAGCGCAGCCACGTCAATACCGCGGCCAAACTGCTCCTGCTGCAATATGCGTTCGAGACCTTGGGAGCCGGAGTCGTGGGCTGGCGTACCGACCACCTGAATTTCAAATCCCAGCAAGCCATCACCCGGCTGGGAGCGCGTTTCGATGGTCGTGTCCGCCACCATGCCATCCGCCGCGATGGCACGATACGCGACACCATGTTCTACAGCTTGATGGCAGGCGAGTGGCCCGATACCCGCGCCCACTTGCTGGACAAACTAAGGCAGCACAGCCATGTTGCTTGATTTCTTCTACCACCTGCGCGAACGCGGCCTGCCGGTCTCCATTCAGGAACACCTGACGCTGCTGGACGCCTTGTGCAAAGGCATCATGCCGCCCACGCTGGACGATTTCTATCATCTATCCAGACTGGTTCTTATCAAAGACGAAACGCTTTACGACCGCTTTGATCTGGCCTTTGGGGAGTTCTATCAGCCGCAGCTGGAAGCGCTGGCCAAAGATAAAACCCTGCCCGAGGACTGGCTGCGCAAAACCCTGACGCGCAACCTGACTCCGGAACAGAAAGCTGCACTGGAAAAGCATGGCTTGGAAAAGCTGCTGGAGATGTTCAAGGAACGTCTGAAAGAGCAGCAAGGGCGTCATGCAGGCGGCAACAAGTGGATTGGAACCGGCGGCTCCTCGCCGTTTGGACATGGTGGCTATCATCCCGAAGGTATCCGCATTGGTGGCCCTTCGGCAGGGAACCGTACCGCCATCAAGGTCTGGGAAAAGCGCGAGTTCGTGGACTACGACGACCAGCAAGAGCTGGGCACACGCAACTTCAAGATGGCGCTACGACGCCTGCGACGCTTTGCACGTCAGGGCGCCCCCACTGAGCTGGACCTGGACAGCACCATACGCGAGACGGCTCGCAATGCGGGCATGCTGGATTTGCAAATGCAGGCCGAGCGACAAAACCGCGTCAATGTACTGATGTTGCTGGATATAGGCGGCAGCATGGATGACCACATCGCCCAGGTTGAATCCCTGTTCTCGGCCGCACGTTCCGAATTCAAACACCTGGAGGCCTACTACTTCCATAACTGCGTGTATGAATCGGTATGGCGGAACAACTCACGCCGCCAAAGCGAACGACTGGAAACCTGGGATTTGCTGCGCAAGTACAACGAGGACTGGCGCGTCATTATCGTGGGCGATGCCACCATGAGTCCTTACGAGATCATGGCCCCAGGTGGTTCTGTCGAGCACTACAACAAGGAAACCGGCGCAGCCTGGCTGCAAAGACTGAACGACCACTGGCCACGTATTGCCTGGCTCAACCCCGAGCCGCAGGCTTACTGGCCGTACCGCCAGTCCATTGCCATCATTCAGAATCTGATGTCCGACCATATGTACCCCGTCACCAGCGCAGGGCTGGAGGAGGCAATGCGGTACTTGTCGCGGTAGCATCAGACCTCTATCAAGCAGCAAGTTAAAAGACCCGAATTTCGGGTCTTTTTTTATTTACGATTAAAAAACCCGCAGAGTCTTGCGACTGTGCGGGCTTTCAATCAGGCTTTGCTATTGCAGCGATCAGCGACCTCGTTGACGCTGCAACATCCCGGCACGCTGTCGCTCCAGATCCTTGATCTGACTCTGCAATTCACGCAACTGCTCTCGAGCTTCACGCTCTTGTTCGGCCAGCGCCTGGGCTTCGCGACGGGACTCCTCGCGCTGAGCAATGGCCAAGGCCTCTTGCTGACGCTGCAACGCCAAGTCGTTCTGCAGCACGGTCAGTTGATCGGCGCTTTCATTCAATTGCTTTTCAGCCTTGGCAACTTCAGCCTGCAGCTTGATGCGCTCCAGATCGGCGGCGGCATAGTCCACCGTGTCCTGACGGTACTGGGTGTACATGCGCTCGGCCAGGGATTCGTCGGTGGTCTTGAAGACGCGCCAGAACTCACGCTGCTGGAACAGGGCCACGTAGTAGGTCATGCTTTCGGCAGAGAACAACAGACTGGCACCGAAGCGGCCGTTATAGGCGGTACGCAGCTCTTGCACGGCACGGGCCTGAATCAGCTGCTGCAACTGAGCCACAGTGGTGTTTTGATAAGCCGGGGCCGCTGCGGGCGCTGGAGCAGCGGCTGGAGCCGCAACCGGGGCTACCTCTTCAACCTCTTGTTCCTGGGTTTGCGCGACCACGGGCCGCTCTGGCTCCTGCACCAAAGACACCGAGCTGCACGCTGACAATAAAAGAAGTCCCCCCAAGGACAGCAACACCGCCGTCTTCTGACTAAGGTTCACCATACCCATCCCTTGATAAACAATTTTTTTGTGTTTAGCTTGATACACAGAATCAGCCCGTATTCTAAACGCGGCTTGTCGCATCTTGTGCCTTTATGTTGAATTTGCGCATCTTTTCCCACAAAACTTTACGAGAAATCCCTAATACAGCAGCGGTATCCTGCCGTCGCCAGTTCTGGGTATCCAGAACCGAAATAATACGTGCACGCTCTTCCTGCTCCTGTGCGCTCAGGCTGATGACGGGCTCGGGCCGCTCCAGAATGGGCGCACCTTCAGGCAAAGCCAGAGCCGGGGCCATAACGGGGGCATTGAAACGTTCCAGCACTTGCCGCAACTGCACCGACTCCCAGGCCCCAAACTGCTTGCTCATGACAGCAACGCGCTCCACCAGATTAGCCAGCTCGCGCACATTGCCGTTAAAGCGCATGCTGCCCACCGCATCCAGAACCCATTGAGGGATGTCCTCGACGTCACACTCCAGGGCCTGTTCCAGCAAGGCGCAGAAAATGGCGATTTTTTCCTGGGAGCCTCGCTGTTCCAGATTCGGAATCAGTAGCTCAACCACGGCCAAACGGTAATACAAGTCTGCACGGAACTGGCCTTGTTGCACCAGTCCCAAGAGGTTTTTATTAGTAGCGGCCACCATACGAAAATCAACCGGAATCTGTTGCGTTGACCCCAGACGCGTCACGGAGCGCTGTTCCAGTACACGCAGCAATTTGACCTGTTGATGCAGGGGCAAATCCCCAATTTCATCCAGGAACAAGGTGCCTTGATCCGCCTGCTCGAAATAACCTTTATGAGCACCGATCGCGCCTGTAAAAGCCCCTTTCGCGTGGCCGAAGAAGTGGGCTTCAAACAGGCCCTCAGGCACCGCCCCGCAATTCACCGGAACAAAGGGCCCTTGCGCTCGTGAAGAACGCTCGTGCAGCAATTGAGCGATGCGTTCTTTGCCCACACCTGTTTCACCATGAATCAGAACACTGGCCCCGCTATCGGCGTACATATCCGCTTCAGCAATCAAGGCCCGCATCACAGGCGATACGGCTACTAATGGTTGAGGACCACCCTGCCCTTCTCGCTCGACCTGTGCGGTCAGCCCGGCCAGCTTGGCCACCAGGGTACGCAGCTCGGCCTGACTGAAAGACAGCGGCAAGGTATAGGAGTAGGCCGAGGGGTAAAAACGCGGGTCGTAGCCTCGGTCCTCCGAGGCCACCCAGATCACTGGAATGGCGTGCTCGACCAGCCACTGGTGCTGTTCAAAACGTCCCTGGGCCATCACACTGACGGACACCAGTGCAACCGCATGGCGCGTGGGATGACGCTCGGCGTCCAGCACCAGGGAAGGCTCTACGCGCATGACCGCTACCGAACTGGGCTCCATGGCGCGCTCGGCACGCGTCACCAGATCGGAACTACCCTCCCAGACGTATAAAACGGGTTCATTACCCATAAAGCTGACGCTCATTGCTGTATTCGCCTCCCGCGCTATTGCACCAGATAGGCAGTACCGCACTGCACATCATGAAGTTTCACGTCGGCCTCGACCAGACTCAGGCCCAGCAGCTTCAGCAGCCCCTCCAGCAGAGCACTCAAGCCTTGCAATACCGGATCCAACAACGCGACAACCAGACTTAATACGGCACCGACCAGGTTGGAGTCTTTAAAGACCAGCACCTCTACCGCCCCTGTCCGGCATTCGCGCATCGCTTGCTGACCACCAATCCCACCAATCACGCAGGCCAGATCACTCAAGGGCGCACCCAGCAGGGTTGTCAGCAAATTATCGACAAAGCCCAGGGTTCCGCCCAGCACACCGATCAAGCCATTCTGGCTCATGGTGCGGGCCAGTTGATCCATACGCTCCTTGGACCAGTTCATCTCGTTCACGACCTCAGAAACTGAGCGGCCGGCCCCACCGCCCACCAGACTTTCCGCCATCTGACGCTTGCCGGACGCGCCACTCCAGGGGGTGTTCAGCAAATCACCCAGGATACCCGACAGAACAGCATCGGAGAGCAGACTCACACTGCGAGACAAATCCAGCTGAGTGGCGTTGACAGTTGCTTCTGAAGGCTCGCCCGGAGGCGCGGTCAACGTTACATGAACCGGATTTTTTGTATCAATTAAGGGTAAGGTGACTTTAGCGGTCAAAGGCAGGATACCCAACACATTAATCACCTGATGACGCTGAATTCCCCCAAACGATTCATCCTTGCAACTATTGCTAGTCGAGAAAAAATCCGAATGTGGGAACTTGCCCAGACACACGTTCACCAGCGAGGATTTGACCGCAATCGTGGCCTGATTCTCGGCAATCGGTGCGCGGCAGACATTAACCAACTCGCCGGAGGCTTGGGATAGCTCAATAATGACAGGCAGACTAACCCGCGTTCCCAGCGCATTCAGAACAAGACCCACCAGCGGAATCTTGGAAGTATCCAGATTCAGATAGACTCGCACACCTGCCGAGTTCGCTTTAGTGCCTATCCCGCCCATGGCGATGCTGGGCGGCTCCACAACCCGCACTCGCAAATCCAGGGCGTTATTGAACATATTGGTCAAACCGGAAGGCAGCGCAGTCAGGTTCAAATCAATCAGATTCTTGCCATTGGCCACCACCAGTCCCGTGTTGACCAGTTGCAGCACGTCCAGGTTCACATTCAAGGCCGACAAGGGATCCACACCATCGATCAAGGCCAGAATACCGCCCTCACCCAGCAGTTTGACGGGCAAATCCAGAGGCCCGACACCCAGCAACAAGCGGATGTATTCCTGCAAGGCCCCAACGTCCAGACCCAGTGTTTTTTGCTGGTCCAGCAAGGCCAGACTGGCACTTAGCAAATCGGCCAAAGTCAGTTGCTCCAGCCGGGCCAATTCTTCAGGTGTACCCACTCCTGCGATAACCGTGGCGGGCAATCCCAAGGCTTTCAACAAACCGGAAGGCGTAATCTTGGCATTGACCAAACCGGCCGAGTCCAGCACCGTCAACTGGTCCGGGCGCAGGCCCACGCCGCGCAGCAGGTTATAGACCAGACCATTGCGCTTCAAGGACAAAAGTCGACTGCCCACGGAGAAGGTCGCAACCGGCTCACTGTTCTTGGCGGTGGCAACCGCCTCAATCACCGAGGAAGTAAAGAAAGGGAACAGAGAAGGCGGCTGATAGCTCAAATGCACGCGCACGGAATCAGCGGGCAAGGAAGAAACAAAACGCTGGGCCGGATCACTGTGGCTGCTATTCCATTTACCGCAAAAGACTTTGGCACCATCGCCCGTCAAACCCGCAGCAGGCGAATCGGGCTGGCTATTCAGGCTGAACCTGGCCATGCTTTCACCTTGCTGGCAGCCCAGCGCATCCCCGGAACCCAAGGCCTGCGCCCCCGCCAGTGCAGCCAGGTCAGCCGCGTTTTGCAGCCCCCGCTTCACATGGAAGTTATGCCCCAGGTGCGCCGCCCCCAGCAACACCAGCCCCACCAGCAACGCGGCGGCTGCAGGCACAATAATGGAACCTTGCTGCTTATGTGCCTGCTCGCTCTGGGTTCGAGTTCTTCCCCATTTCATCTCGCTCTCCTGACCCACTCCAGCCCTGTGGGCTTTAATCACTACCGTTTGTTTTGATGCGCTCTTTCATGTACTCAGGAATGGGATGCTTGAAGCTCTCCAAATAGCGCTCCCAGGCCAGATTGGCTGCCGCACCATGCACCGGCAAGACCTTGCCTTCTCGGTCCGGGTCGGCCTGCATGCTGAGCAGGCTGCGGGTATCAGGCCCCACCTCGATGCGCGGCGGAATATGGCGGCGCTCGTTCTGTACATGCACAGGCAGGCCTTCCACTTCAGGCCAAGGGTGTACTTCCTCATCACTCAAGCGGTACTTCTCGTAAGGCTGACGCTCAGCGGGCGCTGTTTCTGCCGCCGGAGCGGCCGGTGTGTGCACACCCTGATTGGTGGCCGCTGCCGGGCTGGTGCTGACCGGGTAGGTGCTGGTGCCTGAAACCATGGTTCCAGTCAGCGGAGCTTGTGTCTGCGCCCAGGCACTACTGGCCATCAACAAGGTGCAGCAGGCCAAAATGCGGGATCGGTTCATTGCGATATCCTTGAAAAAACGGCAATCAATTCATTGACGAAGACACAGGGCCCAGGCTTTCCAGCAAGGGACGGTTCAAGCCCGCTTGCGTAGAAGAAACCACAACCGCAGCAGGACGAGCCACGGCCGGGTTTTGTGCCTGGGCGGATCGGTTCAAGACGACCTGGCCCATCGCCGTCGGAGTAGCCGGACTCAATGCCACCGCCTGGGCTCTGGCCTGCTCATCCTTTGCAGCCGCTGCCATGCGCAGCTCGTGTTGTTTCTGCATTTGCTGACGGGCGTGCAATTGCTCCAGATCCTGTCCAATCTGTTCGGCCATCTGCACAATGGCTTGCTGGGTTGCGGCGTCCATACCTGCTTGCTGCATCACAAAACCAGCCCGTTGCGTTTCCTGGCTGACCAGCAAATACAAGGCCATATTGCTCAGTATCTTGGGGTTATCCGGGGCCAGTTCGGCCGCCTTACCCAAGGCCAGACGTGCTTCCTGAGGGCGACCGGAACGCAAGTAGGCATAAGCCAGATCGCTTTGCACAATCGCATTCGTGGGGTCTTGCCCAGCCGCTTGCTTGAGGAAATGAGCAGCCTGATCAAAGTGTTCTTGCGAGCCAGCAATCAAACCCAAACCTTGATAAGCCCGTCCGGCCACCGGCGTATTCAACAGGGCCTTGAAGGTGTGCGCTGCCTGCTCCAGCTGTCCGGTTTGACGCTGTGCTTCAGCCCGCAACACCATGACCTCCGGGTCTGCGCCATATTCCTTTTCCATGGCTTCGGCATAGGCCAGGGACGCAAAGTAGCGGCCCTGTTTTTGCGTCTCTTCCAGCATGCGTACCGCCATCTGCTTGTCAGTCGGTCTGCGCTTTTCCCAATGCTCAATTTCCTTGCTCTGCAAGAAGGCTTCCTGTTCCTGTTGCTGACGCACCAGCTCGTAGGCGGAATCCGTGGTGGAACACGCCACCAGCAAAGTACTACCCAAACCCAGCGCAGCCCAGCGCATCAAGGGACGAGTCCATGTCGACATTTTCATCAAAGTCACCCTCCGGCCACTTGGCTCAAGCCACGGAACAAGGCCAGAAAACCTGACCCCGCAGTAATAATCAACAAGGCAGGCAGCAAAGTCAGCACCATGACGCCCGTCATCTTTACGGTCAATTTGCCCACCTTGGCTTTCAGCTCCAGGCGACGCTGCTCGCGCAAGCGCACACCGAAGCGGTGCAAGGGTTCCTGCATCGCACCACCGTGCTGGTCCACCTGCACAATCAGGCGACAGATCACGGCCAGATCCTCGTTGGTAAAGCCGCTGGCAATCCGCTCCAACGACTGTTCACGAGTACGACCACGGGCATATTGCTCGACCGCAATGGTCAGCTCTGAGCCCATGACGGGAATCACGTCATGGAATTCGCGCTCTATAGTGTGCAAGGTCTGGTCCATGGACAGGCCCACGCCTTGCAGCAAACGCAGCAAATCCACAAACAAGGGCAGCTCGGCAGCGATACGCAGACGACGTTGCGAGACCCGGCGCGCCAGCCACCATTTGGGCAGCATCCAGCCCAAGGCAAAGCCAATGAACACAGACACAAACGGCACATACTCATTCAGCCTGCGAGTCATGGGCAGCAAGCTGAACAGGACAATCAGAACAATGCTCAGGCCGACTCGACTCAGGACGAAATACTGCCGCGCCACATCAATGTGCTTGAAGCCTGCATTCATGATGAGTACGCGATCTTCCTCGCTAAGCAGACTGGACCCGAAGCGCCCTTTCAGCCAGCGCTCGCCCAGGCTGCCCGCCTGCATCTTGATCTGTTCCACCGTCTGGCGCGACTGGCTGGGCGCCTGCGTCATGTGCGGCGCGCCTTTCAGGCGTTCATCCACCGCCTGGCTCAAACGCATGGCTTGCTGACGCTGCTGCCAATGGTTGTGAAACCACAAGGCAAACAGAATCAGGCCAGCCAGAGCGCAAGCCACAGCTCCCCAGACCAGAACGGTTTGTGCTTCCAAGGCCATCATGTCTTGCTCCTAGACATTGCGTGCCATCCAATACAGCCAATAACAGCCCACACACTGCAAGACTGCTGCGAACAGCAGCATGCGAAACCCCACCGGGTCGTTCCACATGGTCAGGAACAGCTCGTTATTGAAAATCAGAATGTAGACACCGATCAGGATCGGCAATAACGCCAGAATCCAGGCGGACAGGCGCACCTCGGCAGACAAGGCCACCAACTCGCTGCGGGCGTTTTCCCGGTCTCGCATGAAGCCGGCCATACGTTCCATAGTCTGATCACTACGACCGCCAAAACGCATTGCCACACTGATTACAGCGGCAACCAGAAAGAGCTCGTGCAAGCCGTGCTGACGCGAAACAGCACGCAAGGCCACATCCAGATCCTGCCCGGAGCGGTGCAGGGAATTTGCATCCTGCAATACCTGGCCCAGGGGTTGCGGCGTGTTGTCAGCCGCATTCAAAAAGGCCGCTCCCATGCTGTTGCCAATGGTGATCAAGCGCACCATCAGATCCAGAAAGTCCGGAATTTGAGAGACGATTTTGCGGTGACGCTTATCACTGCGAAACCACAGAAAGGTATAGGCGCCCAGTACGGTGGCAAGCAGCATGGCCCCACCTGCAACCGGCCCGACAAAAGCCAGCAACAAGGCAGGCGGCACCAGCGTGCCCAACAGAAGAATCAGATAAAAACGGCGTGAAGGCTGAATGCCGGTGCGCAGCATGAACTCCCGCCAGCCTTTGGGTGCTCCCAACCAGGCATCCTGCGCACTGGGCTGGGCTCGTACGCTACTTTGCACCGCCGGGCGCAAAGCCAGCTGCTGCTCGAGCACCTGTGCCGAACGCTGGACCTGCTGACGCTGAGCACCCTTGGCCCAGAGCAGTACCGCGCCCAGCATCAGAATCACAGCCGCCAAAGCGATATACAAAGCCATCATTTAGCGTCTCCAATCCCAGAAACCACCGCCTTCTTTAGGCGTGTTGTCCTGAGCCTGAACCTGCTCATTAGCCAGTTGATCGCGGTACTGCATCAGCTTGCGGGTATGAGGATGAATGCCCAGGCTGACCCAGCGATCCTGCTCGGTGCCATCATCCAGCACATAGGATTCGTGGCGATACAGCTCTTGCATGGCAATCACGCCATCGCCCATGCCGGTAACTTCTGTAATGGACAGCACCCGGCGCTTGCCATTGGGCAGGCGGCCAATCTGAATAATGAAGTCCAGCGCGCTGGCGATCTGTCTGCGCAAGCTGTCCTCGCTGCCCTGAAAGCCCGCAAACCCGGCCAGCATTTCTACGCGATACACACATTCGCGCGGCGAGTTGGCGTGGATCGTGGCCATGGAGCCTTCGTGACCAGTATTCATGGCTTGCAGCATGTCGATGACCTCGGCACCCCGCACTTCCCCTACGACCACCCGGTCCGGACGCATACGCAAGCTGTTGCGCAAGAGTTCGCGAATCGAGATTTCGCCGCTGCCGTCATACCCGGCCTGACGTGCTTCCAGGCGCACTACATGCGGGTGATTCAAGGCCAGTTCGGCGGTATCTTCCACCGTTACGACACGCTCGGTTTTGGGGATGTAAAAAGCCAGGGCATTGAGCAAGGACGTCTTGCCGGAACTGGTCCCGCCAGAAATCAGAATATTGCAGCGCGATTTCACTGCGGCTTGCAGCAGCCGGTCCACCGGCTCGTCAAACGCGCCCAAACGCATCAAGTCTTCAGGCTTTAGCGGGTCCTTGCGGAACTTACGGATAGAGACCATGGGGCCATCCACCGCCAGGGGGTGAATGACCACGTTCAGGCGGCCACCATCGGGCAAGCGGGCATCCACCATCGGAACCGACTCGTCCAGCCTGCGTCCCAACGGAGCCAGAATACGGCGCACGATACGCAGCACGTGCTGATCATCCGTAAACCCACTGGGCTCCTGGCCCAACACGCCACCGCGCGACACAAACAGTTTGTCGTAGCCGTTGATCAGAATATCTTCAACCGCCGGATCCTCCAGCAGGTCTTCCAAAGGCCCCAGACCCGCCAGTTCACGGGTCAACGCCTGCACGATCTCGCGCACTTCCTGTTCGTTGACGGGCACCCGTTTCAAACGAACAAAGCTGGCCAATTCGATGCCAACAAAATCCTGTATGGCCTGCCGTGTCCAGCGACCAAACTCGGCTCCCAACTCTTCGATGCGAGCCAGCAAATGTTCATGGGCCTGTTCCCGGACCTGAATCAGGTCGGGACGCCCACCGAGCAATGAAGTATTGTTCATGCCTTACTTTTCCATGCTTGGGCCTGTTCAGCCCCCGAACCTGAATTTCAACCGTCCCAAAACCGTACTGACCTTGTTTTGTGACAGCCCCTGCCTGCGCCCCATCAAACCCGATGCCAAACTTTGCAAGGCACGGGTATAGGGGTCCTTCTCATCTACTTGCACCAGAATCTTGCCCAGACCGGCGCTGCGCATATGCCCAAGACGCCGATCCGGCAGCACGGCGGCCAACTCCAGATCAAAGCGCTCGGCAATGGCCTGCCCAGAAAAACCGTAAGCCGGATCAAACTGATTCACCACCAGACGCACATTGGCCAGCGCATCGAACTGCGCACGCAAGGCCATGAACTCGGCCAGAGACACCAGCGCCCCCATGCTTTGGTCTGTGACCACCAGCACCTCGTCCACCAGCGATTCCAGTTCCACCAGAAAACGCGGATTGGGAAAACCGCCAGCATCAATCACCAGGCAGCCCATGCGTTCACGCAAATAACTGCACAAACCCAGCGAATCTTCCAGACTGATTTGATTCAAGGTATTCACATCGGCGGGCAAAGACAGCAGGTTCAAGCCGCTGCTGTGTTGTGCCAGTGCCGAATGCAACATAGTGTCGTCCATTCGATGACGCTGTGATGCCGCCTGAATGAAGTCAAATTCCGAACCCAGGCCCATGTACAAGGCACAGTCCCCGGTAGGTGCTCCCAGATCCAGCAAACCGACTCGCTCGGACAGCGGCACCAGTTCAACCGGCAAGGGCTTGGCCGACGTCAAACCTCGTACCTCCTTGCCCATGCGGTTCATCTCTTGTTGCAAGAGCCAGGCCAGACTGCTGGCAGCGGTACTGCAACCGACACCAATACGCGCGCCCATCAACAGCACACTGCGAAAAGGCTTGTCCAGCAAAGGGCTGTGCTGGGTCTGACCCAGCTTTTCAATCAATACCTGCAACTGATGATGCAGATCTTCGTTCGTGTCCAGGTTCAGGAACTCGTTGGCACCCGCCCGCAAGGCATTAACGGGGCCTTGGGGCACGGATGCCCGCCCTACCGCCACACGCTGCACACTGGCATCGAGCCGCGCCAGACTGCGTACCAAACTTACTACCTGTCCGTTCTCTTCACCATGCTGTCCATGAACAAAGTCAAAAAACACCAAAGGTTCCGCTTGCTTGGCCAGCTCCCGGCGCAAACTCTCGGTCGTGGGCTCAATCGCCCTTACCGTCAGGAGCCCGGCAGCTGCCGTGTTGATCATCACAGCCAGCTCGGGGTGCTCTGTACACAAGAGGTATTCCCGATATCGTTGCACGTCACCACTCCACGCGCTTAGCGCGAAAACCCTGGCATCTGCTCGTAACCATGGCGGCCCAGCAAGAAGTAGCCCCAGGCATTGGGTGCGTCATCCAGCTTTTCCTGACGACCACCCGGCAAGGCAATCGTGGCGCCTTTCTGGATAGGTTTGATCAGACGGGGAGTGACGACAATGACCAGTTCCAGCTCTTTCTGGCTGTACTGCACGTTGCGGAAAAAACTACCCAGAATCGGCAAATCCCCCAGGAAGGGAATCTTTTTGACGGCAGCAGCGGTTTGGCGCGACACCAGCCCGCTGATGATGTAGCTTTGGCCATCACCCAGCTCAATAGTCGTATCGGCTCGACGAGTACGCAAAGAAGGCATCACACCGCCACCGGGCATTTGCACCACATTCGAGTAATCCAGATCACTGGCTTCAGGGGCAACCTTCAGGGCAATACGTTCGGGAGACAGCACCGTTGGCGTTACCGTCAGACCGATCCCGAAAGGTTTGTACTCCACCGTCGTTGTTCCCAAACCGCCCGAACTGGGGATAGGAATTTCGCCACCGGACAAAAAGCTGGCGCTATGACCTGACATGGCCACCAAAGTCGGCTCGGCCAGCACACGGGCCAGGCCATTTTGCTCCAGCAGATTCAAGGTCGCACTGAAGTTGCTCGAGTTGTACCCCAGGCTCAATCCACCCGTTAGAGCCTTGGGCAACAAGTTCACCCCGCCCGACCAGGGCTTGCCACCAATGGCATTGGCACTCAGGCCAATGTCTTTCATGACTTCGCGGGAAACCTCCACCACTTTGACTTCCACCTGCACCATGCCACTGGTGCTGACCTCGGACAGGTCCAGCACCGGCGCATCCGGACCAGCGCCGGAGCGTGCGGCGGCCATGGCATCCTGGTGATCCAGCAAAGAGGGGCTGCTACCCGTAATCAAGGACTGCTGCCCGGCGCTGGACACCTGCGCCGACATGGGGCGACCGGCCTGTGCCAGTTGCTGTTGCACTTGACTGGTCACCTCAATCGTCCAGCGATCCGGATTCGTGCGACCAGGCATCCAGACACGCAAATCAGCCGTACCCGCGCGTTTGCCGATCAGGAGCACCTCGCCGCGCTGCCCGGCCGATGCAGACAGAATTTGCACATCCGCCACGCTTTCATCGCTGATCGCCACACGCTGCGGAACTTGCGACAAGCGCAAAATATCCTGATCGTTGGCCACCAGACGTATCACCTTCTGACTGGCGCTGGTTTGAGCCGTTTGCGCCATCACCGGCACTGGTGCCAAACCCGACAAGCAGAGCGCATACCAGCACCCCAAACCCAGACCTGCTTTTTTGATTTTCTGTCTCATGTGTTTAATCCATGCTGCCTTGCGTCGCGTCTCGTCAGCCCTCACAGGCAGGCTGACCCGTCCCCACAACAAGCTCTGTATTGCTTAATACTGAATGACCTCTAAACGGCCCCCGCGAATAACTTCCGTGCGGCGCGGCGGCGCAGCATGCGGCTCTCCGCTGGCCCGGGCTCGTGCCTGCACCTGTTCTTTTTCGGTCTGGCTGATTGCAAATTCACGCAAGCCCAAACCGGCCATGGCGCGGTTATCCGGCAGTTTCAAGGCATCGCGCTGATCGGCATCAAGACCAGCACGCGCGGGAATCAGACCCGCAAATTCAGGGAACAAGGAGGCGTCCGGCAAGCTCTCGTCCTTGGGAGCACGCAGGACCAGTTGCAGGCTGCCGCTACGGCTGGCCAGCAGGAGTTCATTCACCGACTCCAGGGGTACGGCCAGCATGGCGTGGCGCGCCTGAGTCTCGGCACGATTCGTCGCATTGGCCTCTGCCGGATCTGGCCCGGACAGCGAAGCACCGCCATAGGCCAGCACGCGCACACGCGACATCAACAGGCGGGCCTGGGTGTCATTGACTTCGTTGCCGCTGTTAAAGGTAATGAAGATATCGACCAGATCGCCCGGCTCTACCCTGTGGCTGGCGCCAGTGATCACATCAATGGGAATGCTGACGGCGCGCTCACCCTCTTCCAGATAGCTGGCCAGACTTTTGGCGATGAAGCTGCTTAACACTGGCTGCCCTTGGCCCAGGTCAAAACGCAGGGTTTTGCCGCTCAAGGCTTCCAGTGTGTTGAAAGACTGGGCAGGAGCCGCAGGCCACTGCGCCAACTCCATAGCATCAGCCTGCAAGGTTTCCCCCGCTTTCACATCCCGTTTGAGCACGACCACCGCCTGCAAATTGGCCGGAGGCTCTACGCTTTGCGTGCTGAGCACAGGCTGGACCACCTCGGGTTTGGGCTTCATGCCCAGGTACAAGGCAAACGCAACCAATACGGCTGCGATCAGCAATAAAAGGACTGCCGCCCCCTTCATAATGCCGCTCATTAATGTGGTCTCCTGAGTACGAGTAGTGTCTTGGCGCTTAAGCTGCGCAATTGATCTGCCTGACCCTCTTCAGGCCTGAACAGATCCAGGGTTTGAGAAAGAATTCCGGGTTCAAGCTCCAGCTTCAGGGAAAGCTGGGCGCAGTCATACTGAGGCTCCGAGGCACACGCCTGGGATTGAACATCCGCACTCAGGTCGCCAAACCAATGCAAGAACGCGTCGCTCTTGGCTTGGCCCCTGCCATAGTTCCTGGCCAGTTCCTGATTTATAAAAGGCGCGATCTCATCGGCGTTCTTGACCTGCATCGTCGCTTGGCGAGAAAGATCGCCGACCAGATGATCCATTTTTTGCTTGGCCAGAAACAAGGAACTGAAGGTGATGATGCCGCTGAAGATCAACAACAGAATCCCCACCATCAAGGCAAACTCGATGGCAGCAACGCCTTGCTGACGTTGTGCAGCAGGAAGGAAACAGGCGGCACGTGTCATGGCGTATCCCCCGCTGTGCCCACTTCACCGGCAACCAGCAGATTGATCTGCGCATTGCCCTTTAACTGTTCGGGCACAACCAGCGCAAACAAGGTATCGGGAGCAAAACGAGGAATCAGGGGGGCTTGCAGGTAGTCGTACACAATCCCCACACGCAGCTCATCACTGAGCAAATCCGTGGTGATGCGCACATGCTCACTGCCTACCCAAGTGCTTAGCCACTGAACCTGATCGGCGGCCACTTCCTTGGCCCGATTTACCCGTGCTTGCAGGCGATCCGGACTGAGCATGGGGCCACCCGGCCCAGCGCCTGGCTCCAGCAAAGCAGCGCGGGCACCGGATTCGGCCGCGAAATTAAGAGACTGCTGCGCGGTCATGATCAGACCGAACGTCAGCAAGCCATACATGAAGAGAAACAACAATGGAAAAACCAATGCAAATTCCAGTGCGTAGGCTCCGTATTGGTATTTTTTTTCTACGCCACGCCGTTTTGCTAATTGGCCCTCTCGTGGGGGCTTTATTGATTTTGCATCCATACCCACCCCATTGTTGCAAGGGATAACCAGGCCCCTAAAGGCACACTACGCGCCTTGACGCGGGTTCCCGGCAAAGCAAATCCGTACTTACGTTCCAAGGATGGAATCAGCACCAATACCAAGGCATGCAAACCCGCCAGTACCGTGCCAAACAACACCACCATGCCTGCTTCCTTCCACCCCAGGGCCAGGCCCAGCACGGCCATCAGCTTTACATCGGCCGCACCCATCAAACGCAATAACCAGATTGGATAAAACACGATCAAGGCGGCGGCAAAACCGATCAGGGAGTCCCCCCAGCCCGCCCCCCATCCCCAGGGAAGGCCATAGGACACACTGACAAAAACCTTGTGCAACAGAACCGCCAAACCATAAAAAACTAATAAGGCATTAGGGATTTTCCGGAGCTTCAGATCGCTATAGATAATCTGAGCGGAAAAGAAAAGCAGAATAAAAATAAAGGAAAGCTTAATTAAAACGGGCATAAGCATCAGCCATTCAAGCTAAAAGATACAGCCAGACCTGAAGTGGCTGATGCACCATCAAAACGTCTTACTTAATCAAAACAAGAGTCCGTAAAAACTATTACGTGACGGACTTTGCACCACTGATCTTGTCAGATATCGTTGTAAAAAGAGCATCCAAATTCGTACCCAGCGCGGTCAAGACACCGATGATCGCCACAGCGATCAGCCCTGCGATCAGGCCGTACTCAATAGCCGTTGCACCGTCTTCATCGTTCCAGAATTGCTGAAGTTGAGTCTTCATGACTGTCCCCATTCAAAAAGAAAAAATTACCCTCAACAGCGAGGATTCAAGGCCCCTTGGGGCACTACACTTTGCCAACTTTGGCAACTTCCACTGCTAACTGTTATCAATTTTTGTATTTTTCAGTTGAAATCATCTTAAACCCATGTATGTATCTGTTTTTACTAGGGTTTACGTGTAACAAACATCAAATACACAAACGAATTCTAGCCCAAAGATACGAAAAACGCATGATTGTGTATTTACAACAGCCAATTTCCCATAAAAAAAGGCCAAAAAACAGCTAATTTGAAACTTTTACTTACCCGTATTGTGTCGAAGTTTGTTAATGTTACCGTTTTTATCATTTCAGAATGCAACAAAAAACCTGACTGGCCACTGCTACAGAGCACCTGCAAGACAGCTTTAATTACTTGAAAGAAAGTAGGTTTTTTTCAATTTATTGCTGTTAGCAAGGGAAAACCCGGGCAGCCCCAACTAAGCATGAATACAGACATACAAGACTGTTTGCTAACGAGCTAAATCAGGGCTATTTTTTTTACGTTTCAAAATGTAATAGTTAAAGTGTTTTAAAGCACTAAGAGGAAATACCCTGCTTTCAAACAGCAAAAAGTGACAGCGAAGTTAAACTACGGCACAGTAGAAAAAAGCGCCCGATTTACAGCGAATAATGATTAATGAATATGAATCCCAAGCATCACTTGTCACTGGCCTTCCTTAGAAAAAAAAATCCCAGCCTGATTGTGAGCTTGGGATTATTTATGGGGCTGGCCACTACTGGTTCAGAAAGTTGGGCGGACGCCCCCTTGCGGGGGAACCCGGTCGACTCTTTGCCGCCCATCAATGCACCGGCCCCCAACACACGCGCGCCTTCTCTAAGCATTCCGCCCGCTGCCGCCCAAACTCAATTGCAGCAGCAACTACAACAGCAAGTGGTGGTGCGCAGCTTTGATGTCAGCGGCAGTCGCAGCATTCCTTTTGAACAGATCACCGCGATTCTGGAACCACTGGCCGGTAAAACGCTTAGCATTGCCCAGTTGATCAACGAGGTGAACAAGATCACCGCCCTGTATCAACAGCAGGGCTACCCCCTGTCTTTTGCCATCTTGCAGCAACAGGACTTTGCGCAAGGACACATCAAGGTCACGGTGGTGGAAGGCCATGTAGGCAGTGTTCGTATTGAAGGCGATCCAGGTCGCAGCCAGGCTCGCATCGAGCGTATCGCCAAAGCCATGGTGGATGAAAAGCCGCTTACCCAGCGCACGCTGGAGCGCACCATGAATCTGCTGCGCACCATTCCGGGCCTGAAAATAGATCCCAAGCTGGACATGCCCGTACGTACTGATGGCGCCTCCGAGCTGGTCATCAATGCACAGCACAAATCTTTCAGCGCAAATGCCAGCGTGGCGGAAATGGGCTCCAGCAAACAGGCTCTGGTGCAGTTAAGCGCCAATAGCCTGACGCCTCTGGGCGAACAGCTGAAGCTGACTGCCGCCATCCCCACCAGCTCTGAGGATGTGAAGTACGTCAGCGGCAACCTGACCATTCCCCTGACCGGTAATGGCTTGAATCTGGAGATTGATGGCTACCACTATCGCTCCAAGCCGCGTGATGAAGTTCTGGAAAGCCAGGGCTGGAACCGCAAGGTCATCAACGAACGTATCGGGGCGGCGATCAGCTATCCCTTTATTTTGAACAATCAACGCAGTCTGAAAGGCACGGCAGGTTTTTATGCCAGTCGCTCCCTGGACGACTACACCCACAAGACGCTGGACAATGTCTGGATCGAGAACACCACCGACGTACGCGCCCTGAAGGCTGAGTTGCGCTATACCGATGCCTCGCAGCGTCAATCTCGCGAGGTCAATCTGGGGGTGTACAAGGGTCTGGATGCCATGGGCGCCCGCAAGTCTCTGAACACCTACTTGCAACGTGACGCCGAGTCCGATCTGGACTTGGACTTCACCCGCTGGACCGCCTCTTTCAAGCAGAATCTGGCCTTGCCAGGGCAATTTGGCATGAGCTTTTCGGCCAGCGGCCAGTACAGCTCGAACGTCCTGCCAAACTCCGAACAGGTTTCTTTTGGTGCCTGGCGACATGGCTATGGCTATCCGCAAGGCGAGCTGGCTGGCGACAAAGGCATAGGCGCCACGCTGGAAATCAATCGACGCTTTACGAACTCCTCCACCTGGCTCAACAACATTCAGCCCTATATTGCCTATGACTGGGCACGCACCTGGTACAATCTGGAGCGACTGAACAGCTATAACAATCGACGCCTGCGTTCCGCTGCCATTGGTGTACGGCTGTCCAATAACAAACACTATCTGTTTGACATCAACGTCGCCAAACCGCTGGGCGATTTGCCGGTTAACTCCGACAAACGCAAAGTACGCTTGAACACCAACTTTCTGTTCTTCTACGACGGTTTTTAGCAGGCATCCTGCCGGCACCCTTACTGCCGATTTTTCCCCAAGGCCATCGCAAGATGGCCTTTTTTGTTTTCCATTTCGGCAGATTCCGGCCTCAGGTGTTACGAAAAACGTTACGTAACAGGAACGGAACACCCCACAAAAACAGCCCTAAACACGCTCACACCGACCCTGTTTTTTGATGAAATCCTGATCCAAAAAAACCAGAAAAACTCACAACACACTGATTAACAACAATAAAAATAAAACACAACAACAAAAACAGAACTTGGCACGCTACTTGCTTCATGTCTATCAACAGCCCTTGAAGGGCGTGCTTACACTTCAAATCGGAGTCAGACATGAAAGCAAGGAATTCAGCAAGAAACGCCTCGGTACAACGCAACTTGCAACGTGCCGTTGTCGCTACATTGGTCATCAGCGCCGCCGTTCTGGCCGGTTGCTCCTCGCGCGGCGGTGTTCGCGACGGCCTGGAGGTGTCGGTTCGCCCCCCTGTTGTTGACCCTAACCTGCCCAAGCCCGGTGACGGCGGTACCGGCGGTGGCGACAACGGCGGTGGCGATAACGGCGGAAACAACGGCGGTGGCAAGGACACTAGCCTGACCCAAAATGCACTGGGCAATCTGGGCCAGGCTGTCGACAACGTAGTGCCTTTGAACCTGAGCAAAACAGGCAATCAACTGGGCAAAACGCTGGATGGCGCGCTCAAACCCGTTACCAATATCGTGACGGATGCCACACGCACCGTCGGTGGTGTGACCGGACTGGGACAACCCGTCAACGGCTTGACCACTCAAGTCGGCGGTGTAGTGACCAATCTGGGCGATCAACTGGGCAAAACCGGCCTGCCCCTGAACCTGGGTGAGGGTGCGGGCCGTCTGCTGTCCCACTTGGGTCAAGCTGTGGGTTCGGTCGGCGGCTTGCTGGTCAACGATCCCAAGAATTCCAATCCACTGGGCAACACCTTGCACCACGCCACCAAAGGCATAGAAGAGCTGACCGGCTCCTTGCTGGGAGAAGGCAGCCTGCTGCATCCATTGACAGCGCAGCTAGGCCTGGGGGGTATCTTGCTGGCAGAGGGGGGAGAACCTGTCCTGCAGCCTGCACTGGGCAATATCGGACAAACCGTAGATAACATTCTGCCACTGGGGCTGAACCCGATTCTGGGTGATGTGGGCGGTGCTTTGGACAACACAGTGGCACCAGTGGTTGCCACTGTCACCAATGTGACCCAACAAGTGGGAGATGGCCTGGGTGTTGGCCGACCGATCAACGCCTTGCTGGGCGGTGTAGGCAGCGCTCTGAGTAATGTGGGCAGCCAACTGGACAATGCAGCACCTCTGGGGCTGAGCGGTGTGGTAAGCAATTTGGGGCAGGCCGTCGCCTCGGTGGGTGGTGTACTGCACAAGACTGATGCAAATACCAACCCCCTGGGTAATACCTTGAATCACGCCACCCAGGCCGTCGCCTCCCTGACGGGCGGACTGGGCGGTATCACGGGTGGAGAAGGTGGTGGCTTGCTGGCACCCGTTACCGGATTGTTAGGTGGTGTGGGTGGCGGCGAAGGTGCTAGCGGTGGATTGCTGGCCCCTGTCACCAGCTTGGTCGGTGGACTAACTGGTGGCTTGGCTGGCGGCGACGGCGCGAGCGGTGGCTTGCTCTCCCCTGTCACCAATCTGGTCGGTGGATTAACTGGTGGCTTGAGTGGCGGTGACGGCGCGGCCGGCGGCTTGCTTTCTCCCGTCACCAATCTGGTGGGCGGTTTGACTGGCGGCCTGACGGGTGGTGATGCCTCCAACGGTGGCTTGCTGGCTCCTGTCACGGGTCTTTTGGGCGGCATCACAGGCAGTGTTTCGATCGGTGGTGGCGCAGCAGCAGAAGGTCAGGCTGGTGGTGGATTGCTGGCACCCGTTACCGGTTTGGTCGGTGGTCTCGTCGGTGGCCTGACAGGTGGCGTCAACGTACAGGCAAACGCTGGCGCAGCCGGCGGCGAACAAGCCAATGGTGGTTTGCTGTCCCCGGTAACTGGTCTGCTCGGTGGCTTGCTGGGAGGTGGCCGGAAATGATGAATAAAGTCATGAACCCGGTCAGTTTGCCAGTGAGCTTTCATCCTGGCGCCCAAGGCGCCGGGGCTCGCTCCAACTGGTCCTCACACAGCGATGAGCAAAGCATGTTGTCAGAAAAGATGTTGATGGATCTGGGCAAAATGCTGGGCCGTCAGTTCACCATCTACGCAGAAGCCCTGAAAGCCAGCTTGGCCGAAGAAGCGAATATCCCCTTGAATGATTTCAAAGCACTGGAATACATCATGGAATTCGATGCATTGCCTACAGGTCAGTTGGCTCATTTGATGGACTTGAGTGCCAGCGGTGTCAGCGCCCTGATCAACCGCCTGGAACACAGGGGCTACATTACCCGCGGCCGCCACCCCCTGGACAAGCGTGTGATTGCCTTGCATCCGGTAATGGACAAATGCCGTGAAGTCCTGGCTGTGAAGGAACGTGCTATCAACCAGGCAATCAACACGGCAGCGAATCAAAACCCTGCCCAGCTGATTGCCATGTACGACTTTCTGGTCGACAGCATGAGCACCTTCAGGCAAAACACCAAAGCCTGGCTGGATGCCAAGGCCCTGGTGCCACGAGCCTGCTGAGCACCCTGCTCGGCCCCTACGGAACCGCTGCTTGTCAGCGGTTCTTTTTTTGTTACGTAACACGTTCCGCCCAGCCCCCAAAACCCGTAACAAATAGCCCTCTTTTTTCCCTCTACTTTTCACCAAACCCAGCTTACATGCGGCTTGCAGGCAAGCCAATAAATTGGCACGCGAATTGCTTAACTAGACTCAGGAAGCAAGCAAGTCCCCCGATCATTTATTGGAGCAAGCAATGCATAAAAATACAGACAGCAAGAAACCAGGCCTGCGCCTGACACTCCTGGCCACCCTGATGGCCAGCACTTTAGCGCTGACTGCCTGCGGCAGTTTATCCGGTGGTGGCAGTAGTGGCAGCGGTGGCGGCGGATCGGAAACCCCCACCAATCCAGGCCCAGGCACTGGTGGCGGTGACAACGGCGGTGGCGATAACGGCGGCGGTGACAACGGCGGCGGTGACAACGGCGGCGGCGATAACGGCGGCGGTGACAACGGCGGTGGCGATAACGGCGGCGGTGACAACGGGGGTGGCGATAACGGCGGCGGCGATAACGGCGGCGGTGACAACGGCGGTGGCGATAACGGCGGCGGTGACAACGGCGGCGGTGATAACGGCGGTGGCGATAACGGCGGTAATCCCCCCACGCGTACGCCGGGCCCACTGGAAACCACTCTGAATAATGTAGGTGAAGCCGTCGACAACGTCCTGCCAGTCGGCTTGCAAGATACCGGCGGCAAGCTGGGCAAAACTCTGGATACCGTAGTCGCTCCTGTCGTGGACACGGCAACAGGCCTGACTCAACAAATTGGTGGCGCAACCGGCTTGGGCCAACCCATCAATGGTCTGACACAGCAAGTGGGCGGCGTCGTCACCAACTTGGGCGAGCAACTGGGTAACAGCGGCCTGCCCCTGAATCTGGGCCAGGGTGTTGGAGGCTTGCTGAGCGGTCTGGGCAATGCCGTGGGCAGCGCAGGCGGCCTGCTTCACGCTGACGCAAACAACCCTAAGCCGCTGACAGCCGTACTGGGCCATGCAACCAGCGGTGTTGCTGCACTGACAGGCTCCCTGCTGGGTGAAGGCAGTCTGCTGTATCCCCTGACAGGACAATTGGGGCTGGGCGACTTGCTCAATGGTGCTGATGCTGCCCCTATCCTGGAACCTGCCTTGGCAAATGTAGGCCAGACAGTCGACAACATTTTGCCCATTGGCTTGAACCCCATCCTGGGCAATGTCGGCGAGACCCTGGACACCGTAGTCGCTCCTGTTGGTGCAACGGTCACTCATGTCACCCAACAAGTGGGTGACGGTCTGGGTGTTGGTCAGCCTATCAATGCTTTGCTGGGTGGCGTAGGCAGCGCCCTGAGCAATGTGGGCACGCAGATTGATGGCGCAACCCCTCTGAATCTGAGCGGCACCGTCACCCACCTGGGTCACGCTGTTACCTCGCTCGGTGGCCTCTTGCATAAAACAGATACCAACACGAACCCGCTGGGCAACACCCTGAATCACGCCACACAAGCTGTCGCCTCCTTGACTGGCGGGCTGACAGGTAACGGGGAAGGCGGGCTGCTCTCGCCAGTAACCGGCTTGCTCGGCGGACTGACTGGCGGTTTGGGCGGTGGTGATGCTGGCAACGGTGGCCTGCTGTCCCCCGTGACCGGCCTGCTCGGTGGTTTGACGGGTGGTCTGGGTGGTAGCGATGCAGCCAACGGTGGCTTGCTGGCTCCCGTGACGGGCCTGGTCGGTGGTTTGGTAGGCGGCCTGGGCGGCGGTGATGCAGCCAATGGCGGTTTGCTGGCCCCCGTGACGGGCCTGGTCGGTGGTTTGACTGGCGGACTGAGTGGCGGTGATGCAGCCAATGGCGGTTTGCTGGCGCCCGTGACAGGCCTGGTCGGTGGTTTGGTGGGCGGACTGGGCGGCGGTGATGCGGCCAACGGCGGCTTGCTGGCTCCTGTCACGGGTCTGGTCGGGGGTTTGACAGGTGGCCTGGCAGGCGGTGACGCTGCCAATGGCGGCCTGCTAGCACCTGTGACCGGCCTGGTCGGCGGACTCCTGGGCGGCGGTGCAACCGTTTCCGTAGATACCAGTGCCTCGGGTAGCGTCAACGCTGGTGGTGGAGCCGCTGCAGGCACCAACAATGGCGGTTTGCTGGCACCGGTAACCGGACTGCTCGGTGGACTGCTGGGCGGCCCTCGCTAAGCACAGGGGATGGGGCGTACACCGCCCTATTCCTTAACCCCAGGATCTTTCTAAGTCCTGCTTGAAATGGCTGAGCAATCCTGATCACCAGATGGAGTAAGTCATGACTACAAAGACACGCTTTGCCTCCAGCAGGATCATTTTGCTCGGCCTGGCAGCTAACCTGGTTTCACTAAGCGCGCAGGCCGACATCGTGGGTGTCAACAGCCTGCCCCTGCCAGTATCCAGTACATTTGCTACGAGCTTGATGAATGTCGATCCAGCCCTCGATAAAGTACCTCTGATGGAGCAGCCTGGCCCCCTCCTACCCCTTTACGAGGTACTTTATTCCGCTGCAGATTTTGAACAGGTTTACCAGACGACTGTCTATATAAGACAGAAAGTTGACGATCTGGCTCAAGGGCTTGAACTAACGCCACTTCCCCTGAATGCAGGACAAGCTGCCGGAGATGTGCTCCACGGCGTTAGTAACACGATCGGCAACGTTGGGGATTTGGTCAGGAATAATCCGGACAACCCTTACCCCATTAGCAGCACGCTTACCGATCTGACAGGCAGCCTGGTCAATGCAACAGGCGCCCTGCTTCAAGGTAGTGTTCAAGCACCTGCCAACAACGGGCTGCTCAATGGTCTGGTAAACAACAATCCTGGCAACACAAATCTTCTCTCCCCCGTCACCAATCTGGTCAACGCTGCGGGCGGGGACTTAATTAACACCAACACAAGCAATGACGGCCTGCTTGCTCCGGTCGGCAATCTGCTGGGCGGACTGGCAGGCGGCTTGCCCGATACACCAGACAGCAATAATGGTTTGTTGACGCCTGTCACAGGCTTGCTGGGCAATATCTCGACCAGCCCCGTAAATAAGGCGCAGGCATCACTGCCTGCGGACAGTTCCACAACAACAGCAGCCAATGGCGGTTTGCTGGGCCCCGTCACTGGTCTGCTCAGCGGACTGCTGGGTGGCGCACCACATTAAGGATGTGTGCGTATGCCAGACAAACAGACACTGACCAGGACCTGGATCGACACCGATCCTCCGGATACGGTGCTGTCAGGGCATATGCGAGGCGACATTGTGCGCATGATGGTGCGTCAGTTCGATGTCTATATGGAGGCCAACAAGCACGAACTGGCACAAGAAGCGGGCCTGAGCCTGAACGAATACAAGGCAATGGAGTTTGTACTGGAGCTCAAACACTTGTCGCCGGGCAGGCTGGCTCAGCTCCTGCACCTTAGCCCTAGTGGCAACCACGCCCTGATTACCCGGCTGGAGCACGCTGGTTATCTGACTCGCAAGCCACACCCTCGCGATGGACGCATGACTTGCCTCTACCCCAATCAGGAACGATGTAAACGCCTGATCGCCAATATGGAACACGCTGCGCAGCACATTATCAAGGCCACTGCTCAGCACAATCCGGGCCAACTGGCCGCCTTGCACGAGTTTTTGACCGGCAGCATCGGCCATCTCCGTCATGATGCGCTGCACAGACTCAAGCGCAAACCTGACTGAAGATCAGGGACCGGTTTCTTGCTGTTTTGCCCACCAGTACCCCTGGTGGGCTTTTTTTCGATGGTGCAGGACATTTGCGAGAGAAGTCGCCTACCCAGCCAAACGGCCCCATGCTACAAAAGACACTGGTCGGCTTGGCTGGCTTTTTCATCGCTAAAACCGTAAGGATATGTTCATGAAACTCTCTGTACTGATTGCCGCCCTGCGCCTGCGCCATCTTGCAGGGGCTGCGCTGCTGTCCACTTCGCTGGCAGCCTATGCCCTACCCGCAGGTCTGGCCCAAGGCCCCTCTGTCGAAGGCGTCACTCAATACACGCTGGACAATGGCTTGCGCCTTGTTCTGGCCCCAGACGATTCCAAACCTACGACCACCGTCAACATGACCTACCTGGTCGGCTCGCGACACGAGAACTATGGGCAAACCGGCATGGCTCACCTTCTGGAGCATATGCTGTTTCGCGGCACCCCCACCTTGCGCAATGCGCTGGGAGAATTTTCCAAACGTGGTCTGGAAGCCAACGGCACCACCTCCAGCGACCGTACCAATTACTTTGCCAGCTTCGCCGCTGATCCCGAGACCCTGAAATGGTATCTGGACTGGCAAGCCGACGTGATGGTCAACGCTCTGATCGACAAGCAGGATCTGGAAGCGGAAATGCCCGTGGTGCGCAATGAAATGGAAAGCGGTGAAAACAGCCCTTTCCGTGTTCTGATGCAAAAGCTGACAGCCGCTGCGTACCAATGGCATAGCTATGGCAAGACCACGATTGGCGCCCGCTCCGACGTCGAAAACGTGGATATTGAACAGCTGCGCAAGTTCTACCACGACTACTATCAGCCCGATAATGCGGTGCTGTTTGTGACCGGGCAATTCGACACCGATCAGACTCTGGAGCACATAGCCAAGGCCTTTGGCTCCATCCCAAAACCGACTCGCACGCTGCGCCCCGAATACACGGTTGAACCCGTGCAAGACGGTACCCGCACAGTCACCTTGCGCCGTCACGGTGGTGCGCCCTTGATCATGTCGCTGTACCACCTGCCCAGCGCTGCCAGCCCGGAATACATGGACTTGAGCCTGGGCATCAGCGCCTTGGGCGATACCCCCAGCGGACAGTTGTACAAGAATCTGGTCAACAAGAACCTGGCTACCAGCGTATTCAGCTTTGATTCCGAAAGCCACGACCCAGGCTACGCCCTGTTTGGTGCCGAGCTGAAACCCGATATGGATCAGCAAAAGGCCTTGAAGGTCATGAATGACACGCTGGAAGGCCTGTCCAAGTCCCCGCTGAAAGATACGGATCTGGAACGCATCCGCAGCCAATGGATGACGGGCTGGACACAAACCTATGCCAACCCCTCCAGTCTGGCCAGCGCGCTATCTGAAGCGGCGGCCAGCGGCGACTGGCGTTTGTTTTTCCTGCAGCGCGACCGGGTCGAAGCTGCCAAGCTGCCCCAAGTTCAAAAGGCGCTGGAAACCTGGCTGGTCGCCAGCAACCGCAGCAATGGCTTGTACATCCCCACAGAAAAACCGCTGCGTGCTCCTGAGGCCAGCACCGTTGATGTGGCCAAGCTGGTACAGGACTACACCGGCAAGGATGGCGGCAAAACGGTAGAAGCCTTTGATCCTAGCCCTGCCAACATCATGGCCCGCACCGATCTGCAACCCTTGTCCTTGGGCAAGGATCTGGGCGAAGTGAAAATGGCCCTGCTGCCCAAGGGAACTCGCGCGGAACGCGTGGAGGCTCGCTTGTCCTTCAAGTTTGGTTCGCCTGATCAACTCAAGAACCAGACCGCTACCGCTGCAGCCGTCGCCAGCCTGCTGAGCACCGGTACCAAGAAACTGAACCGCGAACAGATTTCTGATCAGTTCACCGCCATGCAAACCCAGTTCAGCACCAGCGGCTCCAATGGTCGCTTGTACCTGAGCCTGTCCTCCAACCGCGAGAACCTGCCCAAAGCCATTGCTCTGGCGCTGGACGTGCTGCGCAACGCAAACTTCCCCGAGGACGAGCTGAAAAAATATCAGCAAGCCGTGGTCACCGATCTGAAATCGGCCAGCACCGAACCTGCTGCTTTGGCCAGCCAAGCGATTGAACGCTACACCAACCCATGGCCCAAGGACGATATCCGCTACACGCCCAGCTTTGAAGAAGGCATAGAGCGAGTCCAGGCGATTAACATCAAACAGGTGCGGGATTTCCATCAGAAATTCTACGGTACGGGTGATGTCACCTTTAGCGCCGTGGGTGACTTTGACAAGGACGAGGTTCGCAAGGCTTTGGCCGATGGTTTGAAAGGCTGGCGCAAAGCCCCGACCTACCAGCGCCCGGACGATCCACTACAAACTGTGGCTCCCAAGGTCTTTGACATCAACACGCCGGACAAGGCAAATGCCTTCTATCTGGCGGACCTGGGCCTGAAACTGCAAGACAGCGATGCGGACTTTCCGGCTGTCTACCTGGCAAACTACTTGCTGGGCCTGTCTGAAACCTCGCGCCTGTGGAACCGCGTGCGCGTGGAGGACGGCTTGTCCTACAACGTACGCAGCCAGGTAGATGCATCCAGCTATGAACCCAAGGGTTCGTGGACGGTCTACGCCATTCACGCTCCCAGCAATAGCGATAAGTTGAGCAAGACTATCGACGAGGTTCTGGCCCAAACACTGAAAGATGGCTTTAGCGAGCAAGAAGTCAAGGAAGGTGTGAATGCCTTGCTGAACTACCGCCGCTTGTCGCGCAGCCAGGACACCGTGGTCAGCAGTGCGTGGTTGAATTACCTGGACCTGGGCCGCAGCTTTGAATGGTCCGAGAAAATGGACCAGGATCTGCAAAAGCTCAATGCGGAGCAGGTCAATGCGGTTTTGCGCAAATACCTGAAACCCAAGGAAATGGTCGTAGCGATTGCCGCTGACCATGAGCGTCAACAGCAAGGTGCCGCCGCGCCAGCACCTGAAACCGCAGAACAGGCTCCGGTGACAGCGCCGGCTCCAGAGCCACTGGATGCCCAGCCTTGATCAAGCCAGCAACCCCGCTTGCCTGAACTTTGAACAGGCGCAAAAAAGCCCGGTACAAAAGTACCGGGCTTTTTACTTTCTACTTGGCGACTCCTTGCTGGAGCCCTGCCAGGATTCAGGAGAAGAAACCCTTCACCTTGTCCGTCCAGGATTCGCTTTTGGGCGAGTGCTTGACGCCACCATCGCTCAAGGCCTGTTCAAACTGACGCAGCAATTTCTTTTGCTCTTCGTTCAGACGTACAGGTGTCTCGATTTGAATGTGGCAGTACAAGTCACCGGGGTAGCTGGAGCGCAAGCCCTTGATACCCTTGCCGCGCAAGCGGAAGGTCTTGCCCACTTGGGTGCCTTCAGGGATGGTGATTTCGCCACGCCCTGTCAGGGTAGGCACTTCCACCGTTCCGCCCAAGGCCGCCGTGGTAAAGGGGATGGTCAGCTCGCAATGCAGGTCCTCGCCATCACGCTGGAAAATACCGTGCGGCTTGATGCGGATTTCCACATACAAGTCACCGGCAGGACCACCGTTCACGCCAGGCTCGCCATTGCCACTGGAGCGGATGCGCATGCCATCATCAATACCGGCTGGAATCTTGACCTGCAAAGTCTTGGTCTTCTTGACCTTGCCTTCGCCGTGACATACCACGCAGGGATCAGGAATTTCCTTGCCGCTACCGTGACAGGTCGGGCAGGTTTGCTGCATGCTGAAAATGCCCTGCTGCATGCGCACTGCGCCACTGCCTTGGCAGGTGCGGCAGGTCTGTGCAGAGGTACCGGGCTTGGCACCCGAACCCGAGCAGGTTTCGCAGTTTTCCCAGCTTGGTACACGAATTTCAGTATCAAAACCGGCTGCTGCCTGCTCCAAGCTGATATCCAGCGAATAGCGCAAGTCCGCGCCACGGTAAACCTGAGGGCCACCGCCACGACGTCCGCCGCCACCACCAAAGATTTCGCCAAAAATATCGCCAAAGGCGTCTGCAAATCCGGCTCCGCCCATGCCGCCACCCATACCGCCCATGCCAGCGTTAGGATCGACTCCGGCATGACCATAGCGGTCATAGGCTTCGCGTTTCTGTTCGTCGGACAGGATCTCGTACGCTTCCTTGGCTTCCTTGAACTTTTCCTCGGCGTCCTTGCTATCCGGATTACGGTCAGGGTGGAACTTCATGGCCAGCTTGCGATACGCCTTGCGGATTTCATCCTGCGTCGCATTTTTGGCCACACCGAGAATTTCGTATAAATCGCGTTTTGCCATGTTTGATTAACGACGTCCAAACGCCGCTGTTTGAATAATAATGCCCGATCTCCAGCGTATGCCGCCAAAGATCGGGCCAGGGAACCTTATTCAGGCTCGCAATTACTGATCGCGTTTGACTTCTTTAAAGTCAGCGTCGACCACGTTCTCGTCGGCGGGCTGCTGGGCTGTGCCTTCAGCACCTTCTTGTGCTGCGGCTTGAGCCTGCATGTCGGCGTACATCTTCTCGCCCAGTTTCTGCGAGGCCACACCCAGTGCTTCCACCTTGGCGTCGATGGCTTCCTTATCGCCTTCTTTCAGGGTTTCTTCCAGATCAGCGATGGCCTTTTCGATGGCTTCTTTCTCTGCCGCTTCCAGCTTGTCGCCGTAGTCCGTCATGGACTTGCGGGTAGAGTGAATCAAGGCTTCGGCCTGGTTGCGTGCAACAGCCAGCTCAGCGATGCGGTGGTCTTCTGCTGCGTTGACCTCGGCATCTTTCACCATGCGCTCGATCTCCTCGTCGGACAAACCGGAGTTTGCCTTGATGGTGATCTTGTTCTCTTTGCCTGTGCCCTTGTCTTTGGCGGACACGTGCAAGATACCGTTGGCGTCGATGTCGAAGGTCACTTCAATCTGTGGCAGGCCACGTGCTGCTGGTGGAATGCCTTCCAGGTTGAACTCGCCCAGAGCCTTGTTACCGGCAGCGATTTCACGCTCGCCCTGGAACACCTTGATGGTCACAGCAGGCTGGTTATCGTCAGCCGTGGAGAACACTTGCGAGTGACGCGTAGGAATCGTGGTGTTCTTCTGGATCATCTTGGTCATGACGCCACCCAGGGTTTCAATACCCAGGGACAGAGGAGTCACGTCCAACAGCAAGACGTCGGTACGATCGCCGGACAACACGGAACCTTGAATGGCTGCACCAGCGGCCACGGCTTCGTCCGGGTTGATGTCTTTACGCGGATCACGGCCAAAGAACTCTTTAACGCGCTCTTGCACCTTGGGCATACGGCTCATGCCGCCGACCAGGATCACGTCGTCGATTTCCGAAACCTTCACGCCCGCATCCTTGATGGCAACACGGCAAGGCTCGATCGTGCGTTCGATCAGGTCCTCGACCAGCGCTTCCAGCTTGGAGCGAGTGATCTTCAGGTTCAAGTGCTTGGGACCGGAAGCGTCTGCCGTGATGTAAGGCAGGTTGATCTCGGTCTGCTGCGTGGAAGACAGTTCGATCTTGGCTTTTTCAGCGGACTCTTTCAGGCGCTGCAAGGCCAGCACGTCTTTGGACAGATCAACGCCGCTTTCTTTCTTGAACTCGTCGATGATGTAGTCGATGATGCGCTTGTCAAAGTCTTCGCCACCCAGGAAGGTGTCACCGTTGGTGGAGAGCACTTCAAATTGCTTCTCACCGTCGATATCGGCGATTTCGATGATGGACACGTCAAACGTACCGCCACCCAAGTCGTACACAGCGATCTTGCGATCACCCTTGTCAGCCTTGTCCAGACCAAAAGCCAAAGCTGCGGCGGTAGGCTCGTTGATGATGCGCTTGACTTCCAGACCGGCAATGCGGCCTGCATCCTTGGTTGCCTGACGCTGGCTGTCGTTAAAGTAAGCAGGCACGGTAATCACGGCCTCGGTTACTTCTTCGCCCAGGTAGTCTTCGGCAGTTTTCTTCATTTTGCGCAAGATGTCGGCGGACACTTGCTGAGGTGCCATCTTCTTGCCTTGAGCTTCCACCCATGCGTCGCCGTTGTCGGCGGCAGTGATGGTGTAAGGCACGTGCTCGATGTCTGTCTGAACTGCCTTTTCAGTGAACTTACGACCGATCAAGCGCTTGACAGCGAAGATAGTGTTGGTGGGGTTGGTGACAGCCTGGCGTTTGGCAGGAGCGCCAACCAGGATTTCGCCATCCTGCATGTAAGCCACGATGGAAGGGGTCGTACGACCGCCTTCGGCATTTTCGATAATACGAACCTGGTCGCCATCCAACACCGATACACAGCTATTGGTGGTTCCAAGGTCAATACCAATGATTTTGCCCATGATTTTTTACCTGACTAAAAGATTGATTGCGAAAGCAAATTATTTGATGAAATGCATATGGGGAACTCTGCGTGCATTTCAAGAGCAATGGCCTTATTTTTTTACTGTGCAAGCGGCTGATCCGAAAAAGCAGTCAAAAACGCCTTGATTCCGAACAGCCTGCGCGCACAGACAGGCTGGCTCTATTACTTGGGGGCCGACACCATCACCAAGGCCGGACGCAGCACGCGATCCGAAATGGTGTAGCCCTTTTGCAGCAACTGAGCCACTGCGCCTTCTTCAAACTCCGAAGGTACGGCCGAAATGGCTTGGTGCAGGTGCGGATCAAACTTGTCACCGGCTTGTGGAGCCACTTCTTTCAGGTTGTTGCGCTCAAAAGCCTTGTTCAGTTGACGCAAGGTAGTTTCCACGCCTTCTTTCCAGGCGTCCGTGCTTTGCTCGGTCTGGGCCAGAGCCGCTTCCAGGCTGTCACGCACGGGAATCAGGCTTTCAGCAAAGGACTCGGTGCCGAACTTGCGGGCTTTAGAGACATCATCCTCCGCACGGCGGCGAATGTTTTCCACCTCGGCCTTGGCACGCAGCAGCTGGTCGTAGTACTGCGACACTTTTTCCTGGGCCTGAGCCAACTCGGTGGCCAGATCAGCCGAACTTTCTTCGGGCTGCTGAGCCAAAATCTCTGGCTGCTCGTGCTCGGGGGTGCCCTGTTGTGCCTGTTCAGGCGTGTTTTCCGTCACTTCCCCGTCCAGAGGCTTATTGGGATCGGCATGTGTAGCCATTCGATGTATCTCCACTACAGAATTCGTTGATCGCATAAAAATGGGGGCATCTGCCCCCAGTTCAAGACCCGCCTGCATATTTTGCTGGCCAGCCCCTTGGAAAACGTCCAATACCGCTATCCGGCTGGCACCAGACGGCTGGGCAGCCAGCCTCCCAGATGCTGCACGGCCAGCCGTCCCAGGCCCTCAATCCATTGCGGATCGTCATTCAGGCAAGGTATGTAATGGAACTCGCGGCCACCTTCTTCCAGGAAAGCGTCGCGGCATTCCACCTGGATTTCTTCCAGCGTCTCCAGACAATCGGCCAGAAAACCGGGGCAGACGGCATCCACACGCCCCACCCCCTGCTTGCCCCATTCGCGCAAGGTGGGCTCGGTATAGGGTTCCAGCCAGCGCTGCGCGCCAAAGCGACTTTGAAATGCCATATGCACTTCTACGGCAGGCTCATCCAGCGCCGCACGCAAGGCATCCGCCGTTTCACGGCAGTCACGGTAATAGGGGTCGCCCAACTCCACGCAGCGGCGCGGCAAACCGTGAAAGCTCAATAACAGACGCTCTGGCTTGCCATGTTTATCCCAGTAGCGGCGTATCTGTGCCGCCAGCGGGCCAATGTAGTCCGGGTGCGTATGGTAACGCTTGAGGAAGCGCAGCTCAGGTTGATTGCGCTGTTTTCCAAGGTGCTCCGCCACGCAATCCACCGCCGTAGCCGTGGTGCTGGCTGCATACTGCGGATACAGGGGCAAGCTCAAGATTCGCTCGCAACCCGCTGCTTTCAATTTATCCAGACCACTGGCAATGGACGGGTTGCCATAACGCATACCCAGCTCCACCTTCACATCATGGCCTTGCGATTGCAGCAGCTCTTGCAGGCCATCGGCCTGTGCCTGGCTGTAGACCAGCAAGGGCGCGCCTTGTGGCAACCAGATATCCTTGTAGCGCGGTGCCAGCTTGCTGGGGCGGCGCGGCAAGATGAACAGACGCAGAATGATCTGCCAGAGCGGCTGCGGGATTTCAATGACACGGGGATCAGACAGGAATTCCCCCAGGTAGCGGCGAATGGACGCAGCATCGGGCTGGTCCGGCGTACCCAGATTGACCAGCAAGATACCGATGGGCCCGGCCTCGCGTACCGGAGCCTGATCATTGAACATATCGGCGTCCTGCGCTTCGGGCAAATAAGGAGAAGCAAACAACTTGGGCATGATGATTAGTACGTTAGACAGCCAGATTGCCCTCAGCCCAACAGCAGGCCGAAGGTCCATCCCTTAACTGGCAGAGTGATGGCTCAGGGCATTGGACAATAGCCGGGCCGTAATGTCCACGATAGGAATCACACGATCATACGCCATCCGCGATGGCCCGATCACACCCAGCGTCCCCACGACCTTGCCATCCACGCCATACGGCGCGGTAATGACGGACACATCATCCAAAGGTAAAAGCTGCGAATCCCCACCGATATAAATTTGCACGCCATCGGCCTGACTGGAGACATCGAGCAAGTGCAGCAGATCGGTTTTCTTCTCGAACAAGGAAAACAGACGGCGCAAACGATCCATGTCCGCCACCATCTCGGTCACGTTCAAAAGCTTGCTTTCACCGGCGATGACCACAGCTTCTTCGCTATCGGGCTGATGGCTGCCCACATCCACCGCCTGTTGCATCAGACGCGAAATATCCGCCTGCAAGGAGCTGAGCTCCTGTGACAAGGCCAGCTTGACCGACTCGAAGGACATGCCCGAGAAATGCTGATTGAAAAAGTTGCTGGCCTCGACCAGCTCCTGCTCCAGATAGTCGCGCGGCACAAACAGGATGCGGTTTTGCACATCACCATCCGGCGTGACGATAATCAGCAACACACGTTTGTCAGACAGACGAATAAATTCAATTTGCCTGAAGGTCTGGGCTTTTTTCGGCGCCAGCACCACACCGGCAAACTGCGACAGATTCGACAGCAAGGAAGCGGCAGAACTGACGGCCCGGTTGGGTTCGTCAAAAGGCAGGTACTGGCTAAGATTACGTGCATCGGGCCGCTCGAAACGCTCGGCAGCCAGGAGTCGATCCACAAACAGGCGATAGCCTTTGGGCGTAGGAATGCGCCCCGCCGAGGTGTGGGGGCTATGAATCAGGCCCAGGCCTTCCAGCTCGGCCATCACATTACGAATCGTGGCCGGGGAAAAATCAAAAATGGTCGATAAGGTACGGGACCCTACCGGCTGACCATCGGCGATGTAACGCTCGATCAGCACCTTCAACAAGGCATTTGCTCTGTCATCCATGTCGCGTACGTCACTTAAAAACACCAGCTCTGCATGATAAAGGGGAGAATCTTACAGCCAAGCCTAGAGTGGCAACTCTATAATCCACTGATCGCCATTATTTCATCAATCATAAGGTTTTCGCCCCATGCATTTCAAAACGGTTGCCATTGTTGGCAGATACCAGGACTCCGGCTTGGATGCGCCCATCCGATCGCTGGCTAAAACCCTGGTCAACACTGGTTGCTCGGTGCTGCTTGAGGCCACAACCGCCCAGAATGCCGGTATTACCGAATTCCCCATCGGCGATTATGCCCAAATTGGCGAGCGCGCCGATCTGGCTATCGTGATGGGCGGGGATGGCACCATGATAGGCGCTGCGCGCGAATTAGCCCACAGCAAGGTTCCCCTGATCGGGATCAACCACGGCCGCCTGGGCTTCATTACCGACATTCCCCTGGATGACGCCAACGACGCCTTGCTGCGCGTGCTGAAAGGCGAATACGACATTGAAGAGCGCTCCATGCTGGAAGGCCGCGTGGTGCGTGACGGGCAAGTGCTGTATTCGGGCGTGGCCCTGAACGATGTGGTCATCAACCGTGCCGGGCGCGGCGGCATGATCGAGCTGCGTGTCGAGCTTGACGGCGTATTCATGTACCGCCAGCGCTCCGACGGCCTGATCATCTCCACCCCCACGGGCTCCACGGCCTATGCGCTGGCGGCTAGTGGTCCCTTGCTGCACCCTTCCCTGAAGGCATTTTTGCTGGTCCCCGTTGCTCCGCAAACCCTGTCGCACCGCCCTATCGTGCTACCCGACACAGGCACCCTGAACTTGACCATTACGGCCCTGGGCCGGGTGGAATCGGGTGGCAGCGTGCACTTTGACATGCAAACCTGGTCGGACTGTCAGCAGGGAGACCGCATCGACGTGCGTCGCTCCCAGGACACCATTCGCTTTATCCATCCCAAGGGCTACAGCTTTTTTTCCACCCTGCGTCAGAAGCTGGGCTGGAATCACATCCCTTTGCCTAACGACGAAAACGAATAAACCCCTATGCTCCGTACCCTGCACGTTCGAGACTTTGTGATCGTGGATCAAGCCACGATTGATTTCGACTCCGGCTTCACGGTTTTTTCCGGAGAGACCGGCGCTGGTAAATCCATTCTGATTGACGCGCTCTCCCTGGTGCTGGGGGCACGCGGCGATGCCAAAGCCATCCGCGAGGGCTGTCCGCGCACTGAAGTCAGCGCGCACTTCGATTGTGAACAAGACATTCAAAGCTGGCTGCGCGAGCGTGACTTCGATGTCGCGGACGAGTTGATCTTGCGTCGACTGATCGACCAGCAAGGTCGCAACCGCAGCTACATCAATGGTAGCGCAGCCACCTTGACGCAGTTGCGCGAGCTGGGTGAATTGCTGGTGGATATTCACGGCCAGCACGCTCATCAAAGTCTGATGAACCCTCAAAGCCAATACGATCTGCTCGACAGCCAAGGCGGCCATTTAACCCTGGCGCGCCAAGTGGCGCAGTTCTGGCAGCAATTGAGCCAAGCACGCAAAGCCGTCGAACAGGCAAGTCAAAGTGCTGAACAGGGCAAACGAGAGCAGGAGCGTCTGGAGTGGCAGATCAACGAGCTGTCCAGTCTGAATCTGCGTGCAGGTGAATGGGACCAGTTGCAACAAGAGCACACCCGCCTGTCCCACGCCCAGGCCTTGATTGATGGCAGTGCCTTGGCCCTGACGGCTCTGGATGGCGAGGAAACCTCGGTACAGCAACTGCTGGGCAAAGCCAGCCACGAAATGAGCGCCCTGCTGCGTCATGACCCAGGCCTGCAAGCGATTGTGGATGCCTTGGAGTCGGCACAAATTGCCGTCACCGAAGCAGCTTCGGACTTGAACAGTTATCTAAGCGATATGGAGCTGGACCCCGAACGTCTGGCGCAGGCAGAAGAACGGGTTTCTGCCATTTTCAGTGCCGCACGCAAGCTGAAAGTGGAGCCCGAAGAACTGCCCAGCCTGCTGGAAACCTGGCAGGAACAGCTGGCACAGCTGCAACAGTCTTTTGATCTGGAAGCCTTGCAAGCCAAGGCTCAGCAGGCTGAAAAGCAGTACCAGGAGCTAAGTAGCAAGCTAAGTGCCGCAAGACGCAAAACCAGTGTGCAACTGAGCAAACAAGTCAGCCAAGCGATGCAGTCCATGGCCATGCAAGGCGGTCGCTTCGAGGTCGCCCTGACCGCTTGCACACCTCAGGTTCACGGCGCAGAGCAGGTGGAGTTTCTGGTGGCTGGTCACGAAGGGGTAACACCACGTCCGCTGGCCAAAGTGGCCTCGGGTGGTGAGCTGGCCCGAATTTCATTGGCACTGTCTGTTATCGCCAGCCAGGCAGCGCGCGTGCCTACCCTGATTTTTGACGAGGTGGATACGGGTGTCGGTGGCGCGGTGGCCGAAGTGGTGGGACGCTTGCTGCAAGAGTTGGGGGCACGTCATCAGGTCTTGTGTGTGACCCACCTGCCCCAAGTAGCCGCCTGCGGCAACCATCATTTGAAGGTCGAGAAAACGACCGAGCAAGGTCAGACCTTTTCCTCTATCCGTCCTTTGACACAAGACGAACGCGTGGACGAAATCGCCCGCATGCTGGGTGGTCTGGAGATTACGCAAACAACGCGTGAACATGCGCGGGAAATGCTGGCACGTCAGCGTTAAGCACCTTTGAAACGCAAGCTAAACCACCAGCGCCTAAGGCTACTGGTGGTTTTTTGTATCCAATCGTGAGGCCCTGTAGCCCGGATCTGATTGTTCTTTGAATTTTCAGGATGCCGTCCTGGCTATCCTGCCCCCAATCATCAGATCCCGCGCCGGCGGACCATCGACTAAAGGATTAACCGCGCAGGTTAGGCTTGGCCTGTTTACCTGCTTCCGAGCACTTGGGGCAAATACCGTACAACAGCATCGTATGGCTCTCCAGCACAAAACCGTGGTCTTTGGCGACCTGGTGCTGGCGGGCTTCGATATTGCTGTCGGTAAACTCTTCCACAACGCCGCAATTGGTGCAGATCAGGTGATCGTGGTGATCGCCGTCATTCAGTTCAAAGACGGCTTTGCCGCCGTCAAACTGGCTGCGTACCAAAATGCCGGCTTGCTCGAACTGGGTCAACACACGGTAAACCGTGGCCAAACCAATATCGACTTCTTCGGCAATGAGCAGGCGGTATACGTCTTCAGCGCTCAGGTGGCGTTGACCGTCCTGGTCGGAGCGGCGAAAAATATCCAGAATCTTCAGGCGCGGAAAAGTCGCCTTAAGCCCCATGTTCTTCAGTTCATTTTGATCGTTCATGGCTAAATTATCGCATCTTGATGGGGATGGATCTCAAGTCCGTCCTGGTTGAAAACCAGCTCGTCTTGAGGCGGTTCAATGCGCAATTCATGCGCTTTTTCCTAAACCCTTATATGATAACGATTTTATTCCTACTGGGGCATTTCGTGCAGAAGAAGGCCAATTCATTCACTCCTGTCATCCGCGCCATACTCGCAGCCAGCCTGGCTGCCGCCGCCCTGAGCGCCTGCGGATCCTCTAAATGGGGCTTCCCATACCGCGCCGACATTCAGCAGGGGAACTGGATCACTGCCGAGCAAGTGGCCCGCCTGCAATCGGGGATGACACGCGAACAGGTTCGTTACCTGCTGGGTTCGCCCACTTTGCAGGACATTTTCCACGCCGACCGTTGGGACTACCCTTACCTGAACAAGCCTGGCTACGGCAAGAGCGAGCAGCGCACCTTTACCGTCTGGTTTGAAGGCGACACTCTGGTTCGCTGGGAAGGCGACGAGCAACCTGACCGCCAGCCCTTCGAGCGCAGCGACACAGGCAAGAAACACACCCCGCCCCCCGCTGATGCCGACCAAGCCACCCCAACACCCAGCGTGAGCGGCAACCAGCCTACGCTTTAAGCTTTACGTTAAGGACACAGGATACATGCGCATTGCCATTGCTGGCGCAGACGGCCGTATGGGCCGTATGCTGATTGAAGCTGTTTTGAACAGTACCGACCTGACACTGGCCGCGGCCTTGGACCACAGCGGCTCCAAAGCCATTGGTCAGGACGCAGGAGCCTTTCTGGGTAAAGACACAGGTATCAAAGTCACGGACGACCTGAACGCCCTGGCCCAGGCAGATTGCCTGATCGACTTCACCCGCCCTGAAGGCACCATGGCCCATCTGGATGCCTGCATGCAGCACGGCACCCGTCTGGTCATTGGCACCACCGGTTTTTCCGAAGCAGAGAAACAACAGATTCTGGCGGCTGGCCGTGAAATTGCTATTGTCTTCGCCCCGAACATGAGCGTAGGCGTCAATGCCACCATGAAGTTGATTGAAATGGCGGCTACCTTGCTGAACCAGGGCTACGACGCCGAGGTGTTTGAGGCCCACCACCGCAACAAGGTGGATGCGCCATCGGGTACAGCTCTGGCTATGGGCGAAGCCATTGCCAAAACCTGGGGGGAATCCCTGAACGATGTAGCCGACTGGGCCCGTCACGGCCACACCGGTGCCCGTCAGGATGGCCGCATTGGTTTCTCCGTCGTCCGTGGTGGCGACATTGTGGGCGACCACACCGTGTTTTTCTGCGGCGAAGGCGAGCGCATCGAAATCTCGCACCGCTCCAGCAGCCGTGCTGGCTATGCCAACGGCAGCCTGCGTGCAGCCCGTTTCCTGGGCGATAAAAACACTGGCCTGTACAACATGCAAGACGTGCTGGGCCTGTAAGTTCCTGACTTGCAAACGCTCTGACCAAAAGCCGGCTTTCGAGCCGGTTTTTTTTATCTTCGCTTAACAGAGCCTCCTCCTGTTGGCTACTTTCCGAAAGTGGCTACGCTGGATTGATCTGACCAGCACCTATCCCTTTGCCTGTGCCCCTGCCCTTTACCTTCTTTTGTCCTTTACCGTCCCTTCATCTCCTGCCCCAGCCTGGGTCCAGTGTGTCCCGTCCTGCCCCCTCCCGCCTCGCCTCACCGCAAAAAAAAAGCAGCTCCAAGCCCGCCAGTGAAACTGCACAGCCAGTCCTGAGCCTGGCCTGAAAACTGCTCAACCCAGCGCTACAGCGGCTTCACCCCTTAAGTCGCCCCCTTGCCACATTTCCTCCCCCCTGTTTTCCCTGCTTGACGCAGAAAAAAATATCACTAATATGTTAGTTGGATATTCAAAGAATGAACCTTTTCCGCAGGAGACAACCGACATGATGAGCGAACGCCAACGCAAGTTCCGAGAGGACTACAAATCCAACATCAGCCCCGCCTACAACGGCATTGTTCACGTGGTAGTGACCTATATCGTGGGCTTGGCAGCGATTTACTACAGCATCACCCAGCTAGGCCCGGTAGGTTGGGAATGGCTGATTGTGATCCCCGTTTTTCTGGCGGGTAATTTTGTTGAATGGGCCATGCACCGTTATGTGATGCACCGACGCATCAACATCATTGGCTTGCGGGAAATCTACGAACGCCACACCCGCCAGCATCACCAGTACTTCACCGACAACGAAGCCACAATTGATTCCAGCAAGGAGTTCCGGATTGTGTTTTTCCCCTGGCGCGTTCTGGCCACGTTGGGGGTAGGCGGCGGGATTCTGGGCTGGCTGGCCGCAACCATCATCAACCCCAATGCAGGCTATTTTGTATTCATGACCATGGTGGCACAGTACCTGGTGTACGAGGCCTTTCACTACTGCTGCCATGTGCATGAGAACAGCTTTGTGCGCAATATGCCCTTCATCAACACCATTCGCCGCCACCATACCGCCCACCACAATCAGGGCATCATGATGAAGTACAACATGAACCTGACGTTCCCGATCGCCGACTGGGCCATGGGCACTACGGATCTGCGTCGCGGTCTGCTTGGCCACCTGTTCAATGGCTATAGCGAAAAGCACGTCAAGGAAGAGCTCAAGCCCATTATTCGCCGTTTCCGTTTTGAAGATACTGGCGACACCACGGACGGCCCGGCCTTGAAAAAAGAAGAGGCCCACGCCCTGGAGCGTGGCCTGGCCAGCTAAGGCCCTGCCTGTCCTTACAAGCTGGAAATCAGGGTCGTGCGGGCGAGTTCTTCGATGTAGTCCATCAAGAGATCCAGGCTTTGACCGGCCTGGTCCATATCGCCCCCGGCAATGGACATCGCCAAGTTGGCATGCAGTCTGCCCATCTGCGTTAAATCCGGATTTTGCTGATAGTGGCAGAACCAGAAACGACGGGATAGCCCATGTGTCAGACGCATCGCTGCCTCGGCAAACTCATTGCGAGCCGCCTCGATTTCCAGCTCATTCAACCGTCGATCTGCCCGGATAAAACTGACTTCATCGTTCTGGGTGGCTGCTTCCAGGAAAGCATCATGCAAGCTCTTGAATTGCTCGCGTTGATCGCGTGTCGCCCGTTTGGCCGCACTACGGCAGATCAGACGCTCGATCTCCCGTCGCGTCTCGATCAGGCGCAGTTGCTTGGGCATGTCCAGCTCTGGAATCAACAGCCCACGCTGCGGCAAGACCAGCATCAAATGTTCGCGTGCCAGACGTTGAATGGCCTCCCGAATCGGCGTGCGGCCAATCTCGAACATCTGGCTCAAGGTCAGCTCGGACACGATGCTGCCCGGCGGCAGCTTCAGGGTAATGATGGCTTCTTCCAAACGCTCATAAGCAATGTCTGTGAGCTTGGGCTTGGGTTCCGTCAAGGCCTTGATGTCCAGCACCTCATCTTGAGCCTGCCCTTTTCCCGCTACCTTCCGCTTGCTTGTAACCATGCTGACCCTGCCTTTAAAACGCAGCGTTTGCTGCTGACACCCAAACTCTGACGCCTGCTCTGGCCCTGCAAGTACAAGGCCGGAACTGGGCAACAGCCTCATATCTTAGTTGTATTTATCTACTCCAGGAAGCCACATGAGCATTGCCTGCGATTCAAAACAAACCACCATCATTGCCGTGCATGGGATTCAGGGCACCCATCGCAGCTGGCTGCCAGTGGTCAACGCCAGCTCGAATTTGATGTCCTGGCACACCCCGGACTTGCGAGGCCGAGGCAATACCTTTCGCGGCTCCAGCCAGGAAGATTACGGGCTGGACGGCTTTGTGCAGGATCTACGCGCCAGCATTCAAGCCTTGCCTGAACACACGCCCTATGCCCTGGCAGGCTGGAGCCTGGGCGTCTCGGTGGTGCTGCAAACCTGTCTGACTTTACTGGACGAACAGGCCCCACTGCCTCAAGCCCTGCTGTTGTTATCGGGCACAGCCAGCCTGAACCGGACTCAATGGTTCAAGGCCCAGGACACGCCTGCCTTGCTGCAAGAAATTGCAGAACGGGAACAGCGCCTGGGCCTGCTGGAGGCCGCAGGTCATCTAGATGTGGCCTGGACCTGGCTGGCTAATCGGCACCACGACCTGTATGCGCAACTTCCCCGTATTTCCATCCCCTCTTTGATCATCCACGGCGAGCAGGATCAGGACTGTCCCATTGAGCACGCCCACCGGTTGGCGCAGGCACTGCCACAAGCCACCTTGCACAGCCTGCCTGATGCGGGCCACAGCATTCTGGGCTCGCACACTGAACTGATCGCCTCATTGATAGAACCCTTCTGCTCTCTACACACCGCAAGGACTGCCGTATGAACACACACGTTTTCTTTTGCCCACCACCCCGCACCCTGATGGGACGCGGCTGCCGCCATGAACTACCTGCCTTGATTGCCCACCTGGGCTGGCGTCGCGGCTTATTGATTACCGACCGTTTTTTCACCATTCAAACCACCTGGGTTCAGGACCACATCGCCGCCTGTAGAGAACAGGGAATTGAGCTTGTGGTTTTTGATGGTGGCGAGCCAGATCCTTCCACTACCTTATGTGATCAGGCCACGCTGCAAGTACGTGCTCACCTGGCCGATCACCCTATCGATTTCGTATTGGCGTTGGGCGGCGGAAGCAATATAGATCTGGCTAAAGCCCTGTGTCTGACCGTCCCCACCGGGGAGCCCATACGCACCTACAGCGGGGCCTGGCCCGCCCACACCAAGCCCTTGCCCTTGATCGCCCTGCCCACCACCTCCGGCACGGGATCAGAAGCAACACCGGGAGCCATTCTGGTCGACCCCGACAATGCCACCAAAATTGCCGTCATGGGCAATGCGCTGCGTCCCGCCATTGCGGTCATCGACCCGGAACTCAGCGATAGCTGCCCACCCCGCGTCACTGCCGACGCCGGTATTGATGCCCTGACCCACGCAATTGAATCCTTCGTGACTCAGGACGCCAGCTTGTTTGACCGTGGCGGTAGCCCCGACCCTGGCTATAGTGGCCGATCCAGCCTGACCATGATGTTTGCACGCGAGTCCATACGCCTGTGCGGCCAGTACATGCTGCGAGCCTATCGCGACGGCACCGACACTGAAGCCCGTGATGGCATGGCCAGCGCCAGCTACTATGCCGCCCTGTCCTACGGCACGGCAGGTCTGAATGCGGTGCACGGCATTGCCTACGCACTGGCAGGTTTGACGCATCAATCTCACGGCACCACCAATGCCGTGCTGCTGCCCTACGTTCTGGACGAACTGCGTGAAACCCGCGCCTCGGAATTGCTGGAAGTCGCCCAACTACTGGGCATGCCAACCGGCAAGCCGGAAGATACCTTACTGGCCCTGCCTGCCTATGTGCGGTCGCTGGTCGAGCAACTGGACATCCCCTCGGACCTGAGCCAATGCGGCGTACAGGAGCATCAGCTGGAGCGCCTGTTGAGCGACGCCCTGCAAGTGACTCGTCTTGCCAAAGCTTTCCCGGTTGCTAACTGCACCAGCGCCTATCAACGCATTATTCAACACGCTTTTGAGGGCTCTTTAGCCGGAGCACTGACCCACAATTAATTAGCCAGCTAAGTACATACCATTATTTAATCTTCAAATAGATACCACTAGTATCCATGTAATATATCAGTAGAAGAAAAAAGGCCTGCCATGGCCTGACGGCAGGTCACCTATACATAAACCCGCCACAAGAGCGGACCTACAGGAGACACCTATGACAGCCGTATCCCCCAATGTGGCCAATCGCCTGGAGCGATTGCCCATGACACGCTATCAACGCATGCTGTTCGGTATTATCGCGACCGCCTGGTTCTTTGATTCCATGGACCTGGGCATCATGACTTTTGTTTTAGGTTCCATCAAAGCAGAAATGGGGCTCAGCACCGCGCAGGCGGGGATGCTGGCCAGCTCCAGCTTTTTAGGCATGTTTTTGGGTGCTGCCATTGCGGGCATGCTGGCAGACAAGTACGGGCGCAAACCTGTCTTTCAATGGAGCATGATTTTTTGGGGCGTAGGAAGCCTGGCCTGTGGCCTGTCCCAAAACGTCGAGCAGTTGATGGCGTTTCGGGTGCTGCTGGGGTTTGGCATGGGAATGGAATTTCCCATCGGCCTGGCCATGGTCTCGGAGATTGTGCCCGCTAAAAGTCGCGGTCGATATATTGCGATTCTGGAAGGCTTCTGGCCGCTAGGCTTTATCAGCGCCGGGATTCTGACATATCTGAGTCTGGACTATATAGGCTGGCGCGGAATCTTCATCGCCCTGTCTATCCCTGCCCTGTTTGTGTTCGTGATTCGTCGCTGGGTTCCTGAGTCCCCCCGCTGGCTGGAAGAAGCAGGCCATAACGACCGCGCCGAACAAGTCACCACGGCCTTTGAACATAAAGTTATTCAGGCCAACGGCGGCCAGGCTCTGCCCTCTCCCCTGCCCCCCACCCCTTGCGAGAAGCTTAAGCGTGGCGCGCTGTTTGCCCAGCTTTGGCAAGGCCAATACGCCCGCCGTACCCTGATGCTGTGGATGCTGTGGTTCTTCTCCTTGCTGGGCTACTACGGTCTCACTACCTGGCTGGGCGCACTATTGCAACAAGCCGGATATGAAGTCACCAAGTCCGTTACCTACACCATCTATATTTCCCTGGCCGGTATTCCAGGCTTCATCTTCTCGGCCTGGTTGCTGGAGAAATGGGGTCGCAAGGCAACCATGGTCTTGATGCTATTCGGTAGCGCCGGCTGTGCCTTTATCTATGGCCACGTCGCCACCAGTCAGGCGCCTGTTGCTCAACTGATTGGCGCTGGTTTGTGCATGCAGTTCTTCATGTTTGGCATGTGGTCGGTTTTGTATGCCTACACCCCCGAGCTGTACCCCACACGGACACGCAGCACAGGCGCGGGCTTTGCCTCTTCCATTGGCCGACTGGGTTCCTTGTTCGGACCGCTGCTGGTGGGCTTTATCCTGCCCTGGACCGGTCATGCAGGCGTTTTCACCTTGGGGGCTATTTCCTTTTCTATTGCAGCGTTGGTGGTGATTGCATTGGGGGTAGAAACCAAGGGGCGTTCGCTGGAGGAAGTTTCGGCTTAAAAGACTGATTCAATTGATGATAAGTTAACTTAACGCTCAATAAAAAACCCGTGTCAGCCTAGATCGCTGACACGGGTTTCCAGCTTATGAATGGCCAAACTCAATTCCCATTGCCGCTCAGAAACAAAATGAACTGAACGCGCCCCTCCCCAGTTGCTCAAGCCCGCCACAAGCAGATAAACCGCTATTCAAAGCAAGGGTTTGAGCAAGCCAAACTCGATATCAAAACCCCTATTTTTATGCGCCATAAATCTGCGCAAAGCGCTGTTTATTCAAGAATAAGTCCGCAAGCTAAAATCCCGTCTGGCATTTCAAAATATATATAATTTGAAATGCCAAACATAACTAAAATCAAATACGAAACCCGACGCGCGCAAACCGGAGACGCCAAATGAGTATTCCCTCCTCCTCTGATGACACTTTGCTGGCCACCCAGGCGTTTCAGGCATTTCGTCATTTATTGGCTACAGGGCAGGTTCGCGCGGGGCAGATGGTGTCGATGGCGGAGCTGATGAAATTAAGCGACTTCCCTCTGGCCCCAGTGCGTGAAGCGGTCAAGCGCGCTGCGGCTGCCGGGCTGGTGTCCATCCTGCCCAAGCGGGGAGTTTTGGTTCTGGAGGCAACCACGGAAGCGCTGCGGGAATGCTTCCAACTGCGCTGTGTCTTTGATCAGGAGGGGGCCAGGATACTGGCTAGCTGTGCCAAGCAGCCCGCATTGGAGAGCTTGCGGGACAAGCACGAGAAGATTTTGGAGCAGGCACAAAGCGGCCTTGTTACCACCGCTTTGCAGATTCAGGCCATGGAAGTGGACTGGGCCTTGCATCGCTATCTGGCTCAAGCACTACAGAACCGCTCGGCCATGACAATCTACGAAGAGAACTGTGATCGCATCAATGTGCTGCAGCACTCGCGCCGCCCTTTACCCGAGCGCATTGTGCCCGCCATGAAGGAGCATTTACAGATTCTGGATACGCTACAGGCAGGAAACCCCGAAGCGGCCATGGAAGCCGTGCGCCACCATCTGGCACAAACTCTGCGATGGTGGGGCGCGGTCGATGTTTAATTGACAATAACGGGCTCTTGTTCCAACTCCACGCCGAAGCGTTCCCGAACAGAACCCCGAATCGCCTGGGCCAGGCGTTCAATATCATGCGCAGTTCCGCCACCATGATTCACCAGCACCAAAGCCTGGCGATCGTGCACGCCCACGGCACCATCACGCTTGCCTTTCCAGCCACACTGGTCAATCAACCAGCCCGCCGCTAGTTTGCATTGGCCCTGCCCAACTTCATAAGAAACCAGATTGGGCCATTGCTGCTTCAAGGCATCACGCTGCTCGGTCTGCACAAGGGGATTCTTGAAGAAACTGCCCGCATTACCCAAGACACGAGGGTCAGGCAATTTTTGACGGCGAATCTCGCAAACCGCATCAAAAATACGTTGAGGGTCTGGCTCCCCCGCCAAATGAGCTTGCTTATTAAGATCGGGGTACTCCAGCACCGGTTTCCACTGACGCGGCAAGGCAAAGCGCACCGCCAGAATCAACCAGCTCCCGGCCGGGTCGTGCTTGAAGCGACTGTCTCTATAAGCAAAGCCACACTCGGCCGCAAACAGTTCCACCTCTTTGCCTTCTTTAAAGCTCCAGGCCAGCACGCTGTGCACCCGCTGCTCCAGCTCCAAGCCATAAGCACCAATATTTTGTACAGGCGCAGCACCTACCGTACCGGGAATCAAAGCCAGGTTCTCCAGACCGGGCCAGCCTTGATTCAAACAATACTGCACAAAGTCATGCCAGCATTCACCCGCCTGCGCTTCCACGATATAGGCATCGTCCCGCTCCTGCAGTAAACCAATCCCTTTGCTTTCTACCTTGATCACCAGGGCATCAACGTGCTCGGCCAGCACCACATTGCTGCCACCGCCCAGCACAAAGATACGCTCGCCCTGCTCCACCAGCGCTTGCAAGGCAGGCAGCTGGGTAACATTGTCATACACCACCAGGTCGCGCGCGCGGCTGCCCAAACCCAAGGTATTAAAAGAGCTCAAATCCACATTACGCTGCCTGTCCACGGCCCTGTCCCACGATCAAAGAAAGCAGTAAGCATAGCTCGGACAGACAATTTTCCGGAAAAATTTACAGAATCTATTGACAAGCTTCTTTGCTGCAGTCTATAGTTACGTTCTTGCTTAGCGCAGCGTCGGTTTCGCAGCAAAAAGCAGTTTGAAGGCAGGCTAGTTCGTTAGGCAGTACTGATAAAAAGCTTAGGCAAAATATCAAAAACGCTTGACAAACAAAGATAGCCACTCTAAACTAGCTTTCTTTACTTAATAAGCAATAGCTAATAAGTAAAACGCTGAAAACAGATTCAATCTGCACAGCAAAATGCGGGAGTAGCTCAGTTGGTAGAGCGCAACCTTGCCAAGGTTGAGGTCGCGAGTTCGAGACTCGTCTCCCGCTCCAGATTCCTAAGGGAAGCCTAGGCTTCCCTTTTTAATCGACCACGGCGCAATGGCAGAGTGGTTATGCAGCGGATTGCAAATCCGTCTAGGTCGGTTCGATTCCGGCTTGCGCCTCCAGTAATTCTGGTCACAAGTCGGTAGTGCAGTAAAAAATGCGGGAGTAGCTCAGTTGGTAGAGCGCAACCTTGCCAAGGTTGAGGTCGCGAGTTCGAGACTCGTCTCCCGCTCCAAATTTTGATCCACAGACTTCTACTGGGGTCTGTAGGTCATTGAAAAAAGGAGCTTCGGCTCCTTTTTTCATTCCAGCGAGTGCCACGGAAATCCACCCACAGCTACCGTTTTTGAGTGACCAAATAAGGCACAAGAATACGGGTGGGGCGGCTACCGGATAGTTGCTGGGGCTGAGCGGGAACCATGACGAGCATAGGGCCTAAGTCATTACTTAGGAGTCTCGAAATGGCGCTCTCTGATCTGACCGTCCGGCAGGCGAAGACCACCGGAAAACGCTACACCCTCTCCGACAACGACTGCCTGGGCCTGATGGTCTCAGCCGCAGGCGGCAAGTCATGGCAATTCCGCTACTACTGGCTGGGCAAGCAAAAGCGCCTGTGCCTGGGCGGCTATCCTGCCCTCAGCCTGCGTGAAGCCCGGACCGAGCGAGACAAGGCCCAGGCCCTGCTTGCCAGGGGGATCGATCCCCAGGTCGAGCGCGACCAGAAACGGCACGCGGCCAAGCTGGCGGGCGAATACACCTTCAAGACCGTCTTCGATGCTTGGGTCGAGCATCGCCGTAAGGAACTCAAGGAAGGCCGTCAGAGCACGCTTTCCCAGATCCTGCGCATCTTTAACAAAGACGTGCTGCCCACTCTGGGGAAGATGTCGATCTATGACATTCGCCGCCCTCAGCTTCTGGGCGTCCTGGCGGCGATCGAGAAGCGCAAGGCGTTCACTACTGCGGAAAAGGTCCGCACCTGGTTCAACCAGATGTTCCGTTATGCCCTGGTCATCGCCGAGGGGCTGGAGGTCAACCCGGCCGCAGACCTGGACGTGGTAGCCGAACCCAAGCCCCCGGTAGCCCACAACCCCTACTTGCACCTGCCCGAGATGCCCGAGTTCCTCCAGAAGCTCCGGCTCTACAACCCCCGTGGCTGGCAGACCCAGCTTGGCGTCCGGCTGCTGTTCCTGACCGGGGTGCGCACCGGCGAACTGCGGTTGGCCGAACCCGAACAGTTCGACCTCGACAGGGGCTTGTGGATCATCCCGCCGCAGATCGTCAAGCAGCTCCAGGATGAAATGCGCAAGGCAGGGAAGCGGCCGCAGGATGTGCCCCCCTATATCGTGCCGCTATCCCTGCAGGCCATCGAGATCGTGCGCTATCTTCTGGGGGTGATGCGGCCGGCGCAGAGGTACCTGCTGTCACACCGCAGCGAACTCAAGAAGCGCATCAGCGAGAACACCCTCAACAAGGCCGTGCAGCTCATGGGCTATGAGGGGCGCCTGACCGGCCACGGCATCCGCGGCACCATCTCGACGGCGCTCAACGAGATTGGCTACCCGAAGATTTGGGTGGACGCGCAGCTTTCCCATTCCGACCCCAATAAGGTGAGTTCGTCCTACAACCACGCCAAGTACGTTGAGCCGCGCCGTCGGATGATGCAGGACTGGGCCGATCGGCTCGACCTGCTCGAACAGGGCGAAGTGGAAGCCGCGAGCGCGCACCTGACCATCCGTATCGACGGGGTGCCGGCAATGGCAGAAGTGGAGGAAACGATGGATGCGACCCTCACGATGGCCGAGCCCACTCCTCCCGGCGTCCCGCCCGTCGTGGCCACGCCTATTGTCGTAACCCCGAGCAGCGGCGGGATCACGTTCCAGCGGCTGTCTCAGGTGCCGCCGCCTCCGACGCATGCCCCAGAGCCGGAAGTGTCCGCGATCCAGCGCGAGCGCGAGGAAATGCTGACCATCTACGAGTCTCCAAGCAGCTTGCCGGTCCCGCTGTTCGGCAAGCTGGCTGGAAAGTCCAAGGACCAGATCAACCGCGAACTGAAAGCGGGCAAGTTGCTGTCCATCAGTTTGGGTAATCGGGGGCAGCGTGTTCCCGATTGGCAACTGGTGCCGCTCAAGCACAAGCTGGCCCAGGTGCTCATGAACCAGTGCCTGCACGCGGATTCGTGGGATCTGTACCGCATGCTGACCCAGCCGCACCCTGACCTGGGGGACCGCGCGGCCATTGATGCGGTCACGCCGACCAACGTGCCGGCGATCATCCGGGTCATCATGGGCGACTACCAGCACCATGCGGATATGCCCGAGGCCATTGCCCCTTACCCCATCCCCGAGGATGTGCGGCAAAGCGTTCGTCGGCTGGTGGATAGCGCAGTAGTTCTAGACGGAGCATAGGGCTCTCAAACCTTGCAGGGGCCTTGTGGCCCCTGCATTACGCTTGCACCGCCTCCACGAGTTCGCTCAGCGTGCGCGGTGCGGGAGCGAAGAACACGGCGCCGGTGTGCGCCGTCGAGAAATCGAGCAGGCGGTCGTGCATGCCTGGCGGATCGCCGAGGAACATGCGCTCCAGCATCTTCTGCGTCACCCACAGATGCCTGGAGTAGCCGATGAAGTAGGTGCCATATTCGCCCTGGCCGGGGCGGCCGAAGGGCATGTTGTCGCGCAGGATGTCGTGCTCGGTGCCGTCGTCGTCCACGATTGTGGCGAGGGTCTTGTGCGATTTCTGGCCGCTCGTCGCGTCGGGCAATTCGACATTGCTGACGATCTCCCGGCCGATGATCCGCTCTTGCTCGTCCTTGGCGAGCCGAGCCCACGGCTGCATTTGGTGCAGATACTTCTGCACCACCAAGTAGCTACCGCCGGCGAACGCCTGATCTTCACTGCCGACCAGCGTCGAGGCGCCGATGTCGTGCCCGGTCGGGTTGGCCGTGCCATCGACAAAGCCAAGCAGGTCGCGGGAGTCGAAGTAGCGAAAACCGACCACCTCGTCGGCCACCGTCACGCTGCTGCCCAGTTGGTCCAGCAGCAGGCGCTCGAATTCAAAACAGAGATCCTCACGTTCGGCACGGATGTGAAAGAACAGGTCGCCGGGCGTGGCAGGCGCGGTGTGCTTGGCACCCTCGATGGGCACGAAGGGCCGTAGTTCCTTCGGGCGCTTCCCGGTCTGGAAACGGTCCCATAGCGCCGATCCCAGCGCAGTGATGCACGACAGCCGGCCGTTGAGATCGCGGAAGCCCACCGTTTTGATCAGGTCGTCCAGCCCGTCCAAGATGCCGGCGACCGCCTGAAGGGCCTCGTGGCCCTCGGCGACCGTCAACGTGAGAAACACCGCCGCGCGCGACAGCGGCGCATCGATGCTTTGCGAGTCAATTGGTACTCGGTCCCAACCACTTCCAACCATTCGTGCCTCCAAAGACCATGTTAATTCATCATATTGCCAAAGATGGAAGCGCTATCACTGGCGCGCTAACAGGTGCGTGCCGCGGTAATTACCCGAACGCAGCCTCGGCGAGAGCGGGCTATGGGATATTCGAGCAAGCCGCCCTATCCCTGGCAACCAGCATTGCCCTGTGCTCGAACCGCTCAGAAACAGCATTGGCTCGTCCGTGGGGCCGCTGCAGGTATGTCACGATCTCGTAGGGGCCGTCTGAAAGCGGTCGCATAGTGATCCCCCACGCATGGGCACGCTCCATGCGCGATTGCGCCGAGAGCCCCACACCGTAGCCAGCGGTGACCCAAAGCGCCATCATCTCGAACGAAGTCACATGCTGCACGCTCTGTTGGATCAACGGAAGGGAAGACAGTCGCTGATCGAGCAGTAGGCATGCCTCCGCCGGCCAGCGAAACACCGGATAGTCCAGAAGCTCGGCAAGCGTGATCTTCGCCTGGGCAAGTAAGGGGGACCCCAGCGGCATTGCAACGGCCACGTTCTCGACCCAGAGCGGCTGGCTTTTCACGGCTGGAGCACCAGCGTTCCGAAGCGAGATTCCGGCGTCGTAGCGGCCTTCCTCAAGGCCCGTCATCAGGTCGTCGCCCGAGGTCTCAAAGAACGCGATGGTGACTTCAGGCTCCTCTGCGCGCTGAAGGGCAAGAAGCGTTATGAGGCAAGAGGATGGCACTCCAGGTGCGATAGCAAGCCTGAAATGGGAAAACTGGCTGGTGGCGTCATGCATGAGGGCCCCCAATAAGCGATCTGTCCAGAAAGGCAAACCAGCGTCGCAGTAAAGAGTGAAGTTTAACGTCGTTATCTTTAACGTGGTTAATTGTGGCAGATTGTTTGACGCTTCTGCTAATGCAGAAATCAACAATTCAGCCAGGCCGTCCTTCTGGCACATCGACGTATGAATCCGAGTCGGCGTTAGCCTTCGGACAGGCCGTGCGCGCTGCGCGCGTCGCTCAAGGAGTCGCGCAAGACGAGTTCGCATCTCGGGCAAGCATTTCGCGTTCTCACATGGGTAAGATCGAGCGTGGTGAGCACGTGCCCACGCTTCCGCTCATACTGAAAATTTCTACGGCACTCGGAATAAGCGCGGCTGACCTGATGACGGCGACCGAACGCAATCTGCGTGCCGACACCGATCCCTGAGTGTCTGGCTTGCCAGGCTCCGTCAACCGTCCGATGAGTCGCGTAGGCGAACGACAAATCGCTCTACCGAAGCCGATAAATTGCTGCCGTCGGGCCGAAGCAGGTAGGTCGTGATCACGGCAGAATCCATCGCCAAGGGGCGGATCACCACATCCGGCCGTTGAGAGATGGGAATCTTGGTCGCCGTCATGAAGCCGATGCCGTAGCCGGCGCCGACCAAGGTGAGCATCATGTCCAGTGAGGATACTTCCTCGACAACATTCAGCTTGTGCTCCAACGTGTTGAGCAGCCGCTTGAGTTCGCGGCAATAACCCTCGCATACCTGCGGGTCGCACAGGACAAGTGGATGGCCTTGGAGTTCTTGAAGTGGCACCTCCTTGTAGGTGAGCAATGAGTGCCGAGCTGGCACAGCAATCACCAGCGGGTCGTGCCAGATTGCCTCGGCAGCGATACCGTCGCCGACATCGGCCGTGTGCGCGAACCCGATCATGAAGTCGCCCGAGCGCAAACCGCGCACTTGCTCTGCCAGAGGCACTTCTGACAAGCGTATTTCGATCTCCGGCTCCTCGGCGCGACAACGAGCCAGAAATGCCGACAGTCGTGGATCGATAGCTCCATCTGATACTGCGATGCGCAGGCTACCGCGCAAGCCCGATGCCACAGCCTTGGCATTTTCACGAGCCTGTTCCAGCACAGTGAATAGACGGCGTACATCTTGCAAGAAGACCGCACCCGCCGCCGTCAGAACTGTTCCTCGTCGGTTTCGGTCGAAGAGCACTACGCCCAACTCGTCCTCAAGTTCCTTGATGGCTCGTGATAGCGGTGGTTGTTCGATATGCAAGCGCTCAGCCGCCCGCGTGAAATGTAGCTCCTCAGCAAGAACTACGAAGCAGCGAAGATGGCGCAGCTCCATAGGCCACCCTCCCGTTCCGACTTATCCAACACTGTGCTATCTCCCTATAGAAGTGACTGCCATTTCGGCGGCGGCGAGTTCGGCCACGTCTTTGGAAACTTCTGGCTAAATGAGCCAGGGCTGGGCTGATCGTGCGATGGCCCGAGGCCGGCACAACACCAGGCGAGACTGATCAAGTCCGTGGGGTGGTCAGGATCAGGCGAAGGCTATGTTCAGCCACGCACATCAATGGATGCCGCGCATCTTCTCCGTCCGACCCTTGACCGATTGCGAACCAGGCGCTCGAACACGCCTGCGGTTGATCATCACCTGCGGATTGCTGAGGTTCTGCTCCTGGCCCGAGCCAAGGCAAGCACCCCGTCAAAATCACAACGCCTTGGGGCAGCAGACAAATGCCGGCGAAAATATTCGCCGGCTTCAGTTGCTGGCCGGAGACTAGAGGAGCCAGAATGTCTCTCACCAGAAAGTGTGAGACATCCTGATGCGTAGCCCGCGCCGGATACTTACTGCCGCACTGAACCATGCGGGTCGATGACGTACTTGTATGCAGAACCCGCGTCGAACTCTTTGTACGCGGCGGGCGCGTCTTCGAGCTTGATGAACTTAGTGTTCATCATCGGCGAAAGGTAAGGCATGCGATCGTTCAGTATCGCCCGCATTAACGCGTGGTTGTAATTGGCCGTCGGGGATTGACCAGCCGACATTCGCGGCGACTTGATCCAGGCGTTGGACCATTCCAGATCCATATGGCCTTTCTTGGCTTTCGGGTCTTTCGAGATCGGGTTTGCGCAGTACACACCGACCGTGCTGGTCATTCCGCCGAAGCGGACATATTTGAGCATTGCGTTGGTAACAGCGCTCTCCACGATCTTGTCAGCCTCCGCGCCAAACCCGCGGCAGTCCACACCAACATAGTCGATGACGCGATCCACCTCCCTGTGCCCGGTAATGCGTTCGAGATGTTCCTCGATCGGCACGCCGTCGGAAAGGTTGATGGTTTCCACGCCGTGTGGCTTGAGAAGGTCCAGCCGCTCTTGAATGTAATCGGCAACGATGATGGCGCCTGCACCCAGAAGTCTGGCGCAGGCGGCACCCGCTCTGCCGACCGGCCCGGCACCGAAGATCAGGATGTTTTCGCCGACGACGTAGGCCGGTGCGGCTGGCCAATCAGGGCCAGCGAACCCATGGAAAGCTGTGGGTAGTACGTCAGAGAGAAGGGTCAGGTCGCGGATCTTTTCCATGGCGGCATCCTTGTCAGGAAAGCGCAGGAGATTGAAATCCGCATACGGTACGAAGAGATAATCACCTTGGCCCCCCGTCCAGCCACCGAGGTTGAACCCGTAGGCTCCGCAGTCGATTTCGGGGTTGGTGTTCTCGCATACATCGGAGCGCATATGCTTGCAGTTGTAGCAACGCCCACAACCCACATTGAAGGGGACGGAAACGATGTCGCCCTTCTTCACGACTTCGACGTCTGATCCCACTTCGATCACTTCGCCGGTCATTTCATGGCCCATGGTCATTCCCTTGGGAACAGCAAACGAACCGCGATAAATGTGAAGGTCGCTGCCACAGATATTTGTGGTAACTATTTTGAGGATAGCGCCGTGGGGTGCACTTTTCCCTTGAGGGGTTATCAGCTCTGGAAATTTGAAGGTGTTGACCTTCATTTCCAAGGGCTTCTCGAAAGTCACGATTCGGTTACCGGTCGGAGTCATTTCGTCACCTCTGTGCGTTAATGTTTCCATCTTCTAAATCGAAGTGGGAAACGAGACTTACCGCTGTCAAGAAGAACGATCGTGGTACTGCCTAGCCGTTGGCCGCGTCTCCTTCTGCGGTCTTGACAGCATCGGATCAAGCTCAGAAGTGGTCAAACTGGAATAATCTATGTGCAGATAGACACGATCTATCTACACGGGCTCGTCGAGCCGTGCTCGTCTCCTAGCTGGGAGAGGACAACGATCATCACTACATCGCGCCTCCTAGCTTGATCTAGGAATAGTCAGCTTGACCCAGCGAGACATGAGGAGGCCGCATGCAGCAGGTACTCCTGTCGCCCGTGTTGCCCCTAGACCTGGTGGCCTTCGATGGGTTGCTCAGCACGTGGCGCCTGTTAGCGGCGCACACGGCGTGCCTGCCATCTTTGCCTGGTTGAAGCAATACAGCGTTGCTCTTCGAGACTCGCTATTTCAAGGGGCTTTGGGATGAGTCTGCTTTGGGCTGGAACCGACGATGGATCGATATAACGGATTGAAGAGCGGCGGCCAGTTCTGGGGTGTGCACCATTTCGAGCAATGCGTGCGATGACGGTGCCTCGAACGCATTTTTCCCAGCAACGAATCCGACATTTGAGTGTGACATTGGTCCACTGATACCGATTGCGTGGAGATTCGGAATGTGTGCGAGTTGGCCGGCGAGAGATTGCGGAAGAACTGCCGAATATTTTCCTGTCGCCACGTGTGCCGATAGCACGTCAATTGAATCAGTGCGAATAGTCTGTGCGGTACATTGCGTCAGTCTATCTTGAATGGATTCAGGTACTGCCGAGTTCAGCAGGCACAGTTGTCTATTAAGAACATGGTCCCACGTTGTGCTTCGGGGTTGCTGTGTTCTAGCGGCGTGAAAAAGGAAAATGCGTTCACGGTACAGAAGGTGAGTATCGAAGTCTTCCCCTGGAATATCCTCCAAATGCATGAGTGCGATATCCAGATTGTTTTCTCGAATCGCCTGCAGCAGGGAAGAAGCGCCGGAGACCAGAATTGATTGTTGAAGTAAAGGTGTTTTTTCGGCAAGGGCGATGCTTAATGTGGGTGCTACGCCGGCAGTTCCTGGGAGTATCCCTAGCCGGAATTTCCCCTCTATACCCCGCCGTAGTGCGGAGATTTCTCGCTCCAGTCCTTTGCAGTCGTCATACATCTGCTGAGCCCAAGACAGTACGCGCATTCCTTCAGAAGTGAGCCCGTCGTAGCGTCGGCCATGACGCACGATCTCGACACCCATGTCTTCCTCCAATTGCTTGATGCCCGCGGAGAGTGTCGGCTGAGAAACATTGCAGCTTTTTGCCGCGTTGCCAAAATGGCCTTCACGGTGCAAAGCAAGCAAGTATTCAAAGTTTCTTACGATCATAGATTTTCTTCTGATAGAGTTGATTGAATTTTATACTTTTATGAAAAAACCTGTGCACGCTTCGATCTGCGTTCAACCTTGATCACGCAGGTGGCACGCATGAAAGGCTGTTGTGCGCAGTGCCCATTCAGTAGGCTCGGCTCGTCATCGGCGGCCAGCACCACAACGCACGGGACAGCCAATAGCGCGAACACAGGTGCTTCGCGCTGTAGGGCGAGTCGTCCTCATGTAGCTTAGCAGTTGGCGCGTTCTGGAAGGGAAGAAGCGGGAGTGGTGAAGCACGCAACCGCAAAAGGCGGTGCTAAGCTCTTGAGCTGCTCGGGTCGTGGCCGCGAGTCGTTGAAGCGGCCAGAGAATGGAGCCTGCCGTGGCCGTTGTGGAGTAGCTAGTACGCCATGCCCCCGGCGTTTCCTTGGCTGCGATTGACGGGCGTACCTGGCGGCAGATCAATAACAGCCATTTATGGATGAAGGAACGAGTGGAGTAAGGCAGATGAAGATATTCACGATTGGATTCACTAAGACCTCCGCGCGATCCTTCTTCACCAAATTAGGTGATTCTGGTGCCAAACGCCTAGTCGATGTTCGTCTGAATAATGTTTCGCAATTGGCCGGCTTCGCAAAGCGCGAGGATCTTCGGTATTTTTCCGAGGCGTTGTGTGGGATGGAATATGAGCACCTGCCAGCACTTGCTCCAACCAAGGACATGTTCGAGGCATATAAAATAAAAGGGGGAGATTGGGATATCTACGCGAGGAAGTTTCTGGATTTAATGTCGTCCCGAAAGATTGAGTCAATCGATAAAGAAAAGATTGATAACAGTTGCCTGCTTTGCAGCGAAGACAAGCCCCATCACTGCCATCGGAGGCTAGTGGCCGAGTACCTTGCAGGCAAATGGCCGAATGTTGAGATCGTGCATCTTTAGCAGGTGACGTAGCTCCACGCCTCCGGCGTCTCGTCTTGATGGCTGAGAGAGGCAAAGGCGCGCATCGGCGGGAGCCGCCGCCACACATGGGGCGTACAGAGCAATCTCGCCCGCCACGACTCGATGTCGGCGCTGAACGAGGCGAGTAGCTCCAGGTGCATTGGCAGACGGGCCGCTGGCTGACGTCGTGGCGCTCGGCGGATATGCACTGGGAAGCCCGCCCGTGTGTTGGGCTATCATGTTGGCGACGCCTACGCCCAGGTGGGGCGTGGCAGGATCGCCGTCATTTACACCCCAGTTTGGTACTGCTATAGGTCTTCCGAAATAGCCGATACATCAGGACAAATTGAAGTAGCTCAATTAGGAGATATCTAATGTCAACCGGTACGTTCATTCTGCACTCCAGCTATACGCCGGCGGGGGACCAGCCAGAGGCGATAGCGCGCCTGCTATCGGACATAGAAGAAGGTGCGACACACCAGACGCTGAAGGGTATCACCGGCTCTGGTAAGACCTTTACGATGGCCAATGTGATTCATCGTCTGAAGCGGCCCACGTTGATCTTGGCTCCTAACAAGACATTGACCGCGCAGCTTTATGGTGAAATGAAGCACTTCTTTCCTGAGAATGCTGTCGAGTACTTCGTTTCCTACTACGATTATTTTCAGCCCGAGATTTATATGCCGGGCACCGATCGTTTCATTCCAAAGGACTCGGCCATCAACGATCACCTTGAGCGCCTACGCCTGTCCACGACCAAATCCTTGATTGAGCGCCGCGATGTGATCGTCGTCGCTTCGGTGTCTTCAATCTACGGCCTGGGTGACCCGGAGGCGTACCGAGCGTTGCAGATCGCTCTGTCCCCTGGGGTCAAACTAAACCAGAGAGAGCTGATTCGTCGTTTGGCTCTGCTGCAATATGATCGCACTGAGCGCACTCTCAAACGTGCAACGTTTCGCGCTCAAGGTGATGTGATCGATATCTTTCCTGCTGATTCCGAGCATAGGGCAGTTCGGGTGGAACTGCTGGATGACTCTGTTGCGTCTGTTCAATGGCTAGACCCTGTTACAGGTAAAACGCTTGGGGCAATTGACCATTACTTGGTTTCGCCAAAGACGCTTTTTGCACCGCCCACGAATAAAATAGATTCCGCGTCCAAGAAGATACTCGCTGATATGGAAGAGCGGGTTGCCGAGCTGAACAGGAATAATCGCTTGGTCGAGGCAAACAGGCTGTACGAGCGGATCACGCATGACGTGGAGATGATGCGCGAGGTAGGCTATTGTTCGGGCATGGAAAATTATTCCTGCTACTTCAGCGAACGGGACCCGGCCTCGCCTCCGATCACATTGCTGGATTACCTGCCGAAAGATGGGCTTCTGTTCGTCGATGAATCCCACGTCATGGTGCCACAGATATCCGCAATGTACCGGGGGGATCAGGCGCGCAAGGAGACGTTGATAGATTACGGGTTCCGCTTGCCTTCGTCTAAGAACAATCGCCCGTTGAACTTTGGTGAATTTGAGAAGGTCAAGCCTCAGACCATCTTTGTTTCCGCTACTCCGGGAGACTACGAGCTGAGGGTGTCGAAAGACAGGGTTGTCGAACAAGTTATCAGACCAACGGGACTGCTTGATCCCAAGGTTGAGGTGCGGAAAGCGGACGGATACATAGATGACCTGCTTGCCGAAATATCGAAGTGCGTGAAGAAGAAAAATCGCGTGCTCGTGACTACGCTGACGAAGGTCAGTGCAGAAGAGCTAACGGATTTCTTGACGGACAACGGGATTCGAGCGCGCTACATGCATTCGGACATAAAAGCGGAGGATCGTGTTGAGATCATCAATGGCCTGCGCGCAGGAGAGTTCGATGTTTTGATTGGGATTAGTCTTTTGCGCGAAGGGCTGGATATTCCAGAGGCATCATTGGTTGCTATTCTCGATGCAGACCGTGCAGGATTCTTGCGTTCGGCCCATGCTCTCATTCAGATGATAGGTCGAGTCGCTCGGAATGAAAACGGCAAGGCGATCTTGTACGCCGACGCGGTGACTCCGGCGATGAAACAGGCGATCGATGAAACCAATAGGCGCAGGCAGCTTCAAATTGCCTTTAACGAGGAAAATGGGATTTCTCCGGCCTCGTCTGTGCGAAAACTAGCAGGAGAAGAGACGAATACGGAGGAGCCCACCGTTCACTCCGAGGCTTTCTGCGAGAATTTGTCCGACCTTTGCGATCAGATCACTGCCAAGGAACAGCAGCTACTCGAATTTACCGATACCGGTGACGAGCAGCGCGTCGAAGATATTCGTCGTCAGTTGGATGGTTTGTACCGGCAATTCATTTACATCTAATCGTTTGCCGGCATAGGGTTGCATGGCCGACCGATCTGCACCTGGCGCAAGCGGGCAGACGGTCGGCTCATCATTCAACCGGAGGGGCGAGCCGCCAAGGCTCAGTGCCCCGCTTTCCAGGGCGTGTGCCTTTCAGTGTCTTGCGACGTGTCAGCGCAAAGCTGGCAACGATCCAACGGCGACCAGCATTTCATCAAATACCGCTCGAACCCTTCCCGGAATGGGGCCACGCTGAGGCCGATAGACGTACAACCCCCATGCCGGAGGTTCTTCGCTCTCCAACACTCGCACGAGCTTCCCGCTGGCAATGTAGGGGGCGGCCATGTAGTCCGCCAGTTGCGCGAACGCGATCCCGGCCAGCGCCGCTCCCATTTCCATGTCGGCATTGTCGGCGACGAGAGTGGGTGCGGCAGGTGTCCACTGGCGTCCCGCCTTGAAGTGCCAAGGCCAGGGACGGCCGGTATTGATATCCAAGGCCACGGTAGCTGGCAGGCTGCTTAGCGCATCGATGTTTTCAGGTACGCCCACTTTCTTGATCAGGCGCGGAGCGGCAACGATCGGAAGTTTCATGTCGGCTGCCTTGCGTGCGACGAAGCGGCTATCACGCATGAATCCGACCCTGATTCCGACGTCAATCCCTTCGTCAACCGTATTGCTGATGCGATCGGACAGGCGCACATCCAGCGTGATGTCGGGATGACGCGCGGCCACGCGCTCCAGTGCCGGCAGCACCGCTCTGGTGCCCAAGCTGTGCGGTGCGGTGATGCGAACCGTACCGGACAGGGATGCCTGCTGGTCGGAGCCAGGCGTTCGCCACAGATCCTCGAACCGCTCCAATGCCGGGCGCACCTGGTCTAACAGCCCTTCGCCGAAGGCGGTGATGCGCACCTGGCGCGTGCTTCGATGAAACAACACCTCGCCGTAGTGTTGCTCCAGTTGCTGGATGGCACGGGTGACACCTTGCGGAGAAGTCCCCAGCCGGACGGCTGCATCGCGAAAACTGCTGCTTTCGGCCGCCACCCGAAAGATGCGCAGTAGTTCCATTTCCTTGTTCATGACGCACGCCTCATGGTCGGTTTCGCCGCTCGTTAATTGTTCCAGATGGTGGAATTATAAAATCGCAACAATTCCATATACAAGGGAGGCGCGGTTGCCCAGACTGACAGCACCCCGGAATGCTCCGCTCCGAACAACCCAACAAGGAACGCGAATGAACGCTGCGACTCTCATCACTGCCTACTACGACGCCTTCAACCGCGGTGACCGCGAGGCCATGCTGTCAATGTTGACCGATGACGTCGCGCACGATTTGAACCAGGGCGCTCGTGAGGTCGGTCGCGAAGCCTTCCGCGCCTTCCTGCAGCGCATGGACCGCTGCTATGGCGAGCAACTCCGCGGGATCGTGGTGATGGTCAGCGCCGACGGCCTGCGCGCAGGCGCGGAGTACGTGGTGCATGGCGAATACAAGGTGACGGACGACGGGCTGCCGGACGCCCAGGGCCAGCGCTACGTGCTGCCGGGTGGCGCGTTCTTCGAGATCCGCGATGGCAAGATCGCTCGTGTCACCAACTACTACAACCTCGGCGACTGGATCGCACAGGTCGGAGGGGACGCCTGAAATGACCAGCGACGTGCAGGTGCTGGTTCGTCGTGGGCCGGACATTGCCGAATGGTTCGACACCGTGGCACATCTGCGGGCGAAGGTCTTCCGCAGCTTTCCATACCTGTACGAGGGCGACATCGAATACGAGAAGCACTACCTTTCCATGTACGCCCGTTCGGCAGACAGCCTGTTGGTGCTCGTGCTCGCTGATGACGTGGTTGTGGGTGCGTCCACGGGGTTGCCGCTCGGCGATACGGAGCCGGCCTTCCAGGTACCGTTCGCCGATCGAGGAATCCCGATGGAGGCAGTGTTTTACTGCGGCGAATCAGTCCTGCTCCCAGCCTTTCGGGGCCTTGGCCTGGGCCATCGCTTCTTTGACGAACGCGAAGCGCATGCCCGTTCGTTGGGCGGCATGCAGTGGACATCGTTCGCGTCGGTGGATCGAGCAGACGACGATCCCCGGCGTCCTTCCAACTACCGCAGTAATGATGCCTTCTGGACCCGTCGTGGCTACGTGCGACAGTCGGACATGAAGGTTACGCTGCCCTGGAAGGAGGTGGGTGAGCCGACCGAAACCGAGCAGACGCTCACGATGTGGCTGCACTCTCTGGAGAACGCGAAGTGAAAGTAGCAGTTGCGAAATATGCAGTGGGTAAGCCGACGGACTTCGAGGCATTTGCTGCGCGGCAGCGACTGGTTCTGGAGGAGGCGCGCCGTGGCGGAGCGGAACTGGCCGTGTTGCCCGAGTATCTATCCCTCGAACTGGCTGCAACGTTCAAGCCTAGCATCCGCCGTGATTTCAACGCCTCTCTGGCCGCGCTGCAGGCCTTGCAGCCTGCTTGGCTGGCACTGTATGCCGACCTGTCGCGCGAGTTGTGCATGACCATTCAGGCCGGTACGTTTTTGACCCAGGTTGGTTTGGACCGCTACCGCAACCGAGCTTGGTGGTTTGCGCCTGACGGTACACGCGACTACCAGGACAAACTGCAGTTGACGGGGTTCGAGAAGGACACCGGCGTCATCGAAGGTGGCGACGAACTCAAGGTGTTCGACCTGAACGGTGTGCGTGCCGGCATCGCTGTTTGCTATGACAGTGAGTTTCCATTGCCCGTGCGAGCCCAGAGAGAGGCGGGAGTGCGCCTGCTGCTGGTCCCGAGCTGTACCGACACCCAAGCAGGTGCAACCCGGGTCCGTGTGGGCTGCATGGCGCGGGCGCTGGAGAACCGAATGTTCATCGCGCAGGCCGTGACGACCGGAGCTGCTGACTGGAGTCCGGCGTTGGACACGAACACTGGCGAGGCCACGATCTATGCACCAATGGATCGTGGATTCCCGGATGATGGCATTCTCGCGACGACTTGCGGCACGCAGACATGGGCGATCGGTGATCTTGACGTTGAAGCACTCGAACGAAACCAGGAACAGGCCCAGGTTGCGGTCGATCGTGACTGGGACGGCCAGATGTTGCCTGCACTGCGGAAGGCTCGGTATTCGGGTCGTCAGGTCGCCTAGCCGGTCTCATCTTGTTAGCTTCAGTTCGATGAGTCGGCTTAGATAGGCCACGTCTATCTGCGCATAGATTTTTCCAGTTTGACCAGTTTTGAACTTGCCCCGATGCTGTCGATACATGCAAGAAATATTCATTAATTTGAATGTTTTGCGCTTCTTGGGAACAAATCTGTACTAGCCTGTAAGCGTGCTCGAAGAGCACAGATTTTGTGGCGAAGTTCGGCCGCATATACTATGGGGGAGTATTGTATAATGCGGCGGTGTACCCAAGTAGAGAGGTGTTCGATGCCACACAGCCCGGAAGAAAAGAAGCAAGCACTGACGCGCATCAGGCGCATCAAAGGTCAGGTAGCGACTCTTGAGCAAGCGCTTGATGCAGGTGCGGAATGTCCTGCAATTCTTCAGCAGCTTGCGGCCGTTCGTGGGGCAGTCAACGGATTGATGGCAACGGTTCTGGAGAGCTATCTGCGGGAAGAGTTTCCCAGTAGCGAAATCAGGAGCGATTCGCAGAACAAGTCCATTGACGAGACCATCTCTATCGTCCGCTCCTATCTGCGGTAGAGGCACCAGGGTGCCCTCGGTGAGGGCAAATTTAGTTAGCTAGTAAAGGAAGCGACATCATGAAATCACGTGCAGCAGTTGCCTTCGGGCCAGGAAAGCCGCTGGAAATCGTCGAGATCGACGTCGAGCCGCCGCGCAAGGGCGAGGTGCTCATCAAGATCACGAACACCGGCGTTTGCCATACCGACGCCTTCACCCTGTCGGGCGACGACCCCGAAGGTCTCTTCCCGGTCGTGCTGGGTCATGAAGGTGCGGGTATCGTCGTGGAGGTGGGTGAAGGTGTGACCAGCGTGAAGCCTGGCGATCACGTCATTCCCCTCTATACCGCCGAGTGCGGCGAGTGCCTGTTCTGCAAGTCCGGCAAGACCAACCTGTGTGTCGCGGTTCGTGCAACCCAGGGTAAGGGGCTGATGCCCGATGGTACGACTCGCTTCTCGTACAACGGTCAGCCGCTTTACCACTACATGGGCTGCTCGACCTTCAGCGAATACACGGTCGTCGCCGAAGTCTCGCTGGCCAAGATCAACCCGGACGCCAATCCCGAGCACGTCTGCCTGCTGGGCTGCGGCGTGACCACCGGCATCGGCGCCGTGCACAACACGGCCAAAGTGCAGCCGGGCGACTCGGTGGCCATCTTCGGCCTCGGCGGCATCGGTCTCGCCGCGATTCAGGGTGCACGCCAGGCCAAAGCGGGCCGCATCATCGCCATCGATACCAATCCGGCGAAGTTCGAGCTGGCTCGTACCTTCGGCGCGACCGAATGCCTCAATCCGAAGGACTTCGACAAGCCGATTCACGAGGTTCTCATCGAGATGACCGGCTGGGGTGTCGATCACACCTTCGAGTGCATCGGCAACGTCAACGTGATGCGTTCGGCTCTGGAAGCTGCCCATCGTGGCTGGGGCCAGTCGATCGTCATCGGTGTCGCCGGTGCCGGCAAGGAAATCTCGACCCGTCCGTTCCAGTTGGTCACCGGCCGGACTTGGAAGGGCTCTGCTTTCGGCGGGGTCAAGGGGCGTACCCAACTTCCGGGCATGGTGGAAGACGCAATGAAAGGCGAGATCGATCTCGCCCCGTTCGTCACCCACACCATGGGTCTCGACGAGATCAACCACGCCTTCGACCTGATGCATGAAGGCAAGTCGATTCGCACGGTGATCCACTACTGATCACCCACTATCCATTCAACACCAACCATCAAGGAAACTAACCATGTCCACTCCTGTCATTTCCGGCGACGGCATCTTCTCGCACGTCTTCATCGGCGCCGCCGACGTCCAGAAGTCGGCCGCGTTCTACGACGCCGCCCTGGGTGCTCTCGGCATCAAGAACCTCGGTCCTTTCGGCAACGGATGGGTGCTTTTCGGTCGCGAAAAGCCGGCTTTCATCATCGCCCGTCCGGGCAATGGTGAAGCGCCTTCGAGCAACGGCGTGACGGTCGGCTTTGCGGCCGCCACTCCCGCCGAAGTGGATGCCTTCCACGCCGCCGGCCTTGCCGCAGGCGGCACCGACGAGGGCCAGCCTGGCCCGCGTGGCCACCTGCCGGGTGCCTATGCGGCCTACCTGCGTGATCCGGCGGGCAACAAGGTCTGCTCGTACACCTTCGTCTGAAAGCTAGGAAGCTGAGGGCGTTCTGAAAGGGCCAGCACAAGCCTCTACACGGCGAGCCTATTAGACGGACCGTGTAGAGCGGTGTCTGCTCATGAAGATCGGCCCGCAGCCATGTGCGAAACGCATGGCTGCGGGCATTTGCTTTGAAGCGTGTTTTTCAACCAAGAAGAAATGAGGTCGTTATGAAAGAGCCGGCCAACATAAATACGACGACCGTACAACCCACCCCGACCGCCACCGTGTACGGCATGCCGGCCTACACCGATCGTGCTGCCGCCGTGGGTGAAGTGCATGCGCGCCCGCATCTGTTGATTCAGGCCCCGCGCGGCATATTGCAGCTCGCTTTCATGACCGAAGGCGACCAGGCCAAGGATCAGATGGCGATGAGCGAGTTGTCTCATCGCTTCGGCGTTGCCGAACCCGACCATGCTACGCCGCTTCACGGCGTGACATGGGACGAAGGAGACCTGCACTGTGAAAAGCACACCGAGTTCTCGACGTATCTCTGGTGCGCTTCGCTGGATTCCGAGACGGGAGAGCCGTGCGGCGAAAACCCGTTCAGGCATGGATTTGTGCCTCCCGGCCCGGTCGTATCCGGCATCCGTTTGAGACTTCTTCCGTGGACGCCGGAAACGGAGAAGGAGGCCGATCGCTTCGATCCTGCCAGCCTGTGCTACTCGCTGGTGGAGAACGGCTCTGCCGCCATTCTGACCGACTTCCGACAGGATGAGGATGGCCTGACGCAGATCCTCGTCCTGGCCCGCGATTTGACCCCGGCGCGGGCGGGTGCGCTGGCTCAACGTCTGCTGGAGATCGAGACCTACCGTACCTTGGCGTTGCTGTCCCTGCCGTTGACACGATCGATGACGTCGGAGCTGCGACGCATGGAGTCGCGCCTTGCGGCGATCACCGACGAGATGTGTACGAGCTTGGTGGAACGGCGCGACAGCGACGTGCTGCTGTCCGAATTGACCGGCCTGGCTGCCGAGCTGGAAGCTGGAGTTGCGGCGAATCTCTATCGCTTCGGTGCCAGCCGTGCCTACTACGAGATCGTCGAGGAAAGGCTGGCAGCGCTTTCGGAAGAGGCCGTATCCGGGTACTGCGCCTGGGCGGATTTCCTGCAGCGCCGCATCGCTCCAGCCATGCGGACATGCCAATCCGTAAAGGAGCGCCAGGCCAAGCTCTCAGACAAGCTGACCCGGGCCATCGCGTTGCTGCGTTCCTGGATCGACGTTGAGCTTGAACGCCAGAACCGCGATCTGCTGGCGTCGATGAACAACCGGGCCAAGATGCAATTGCGCCTTCAGCAGACCGTCGAAGGCCTGTCGGTCGCGGCAATTTCTTATTACGTCGTGAGTCTTCTCGGCTACTTGCTCAAGGGCATTCCGATGGTTCACGACAGCGTGGCGCCGGTGATGGCGGTTCTGGTGCCTGCGGTGATGCTGACGATCTGGTGGATCGTGCGCAGGATCAGGCATGCCCACGGCGACACGGTGGCGGAAGAGAAATCTTCCTGACGAGCTGCCGTCTTGGCGCGCGAGAGCTGCGCCGTTCCTTTGAACATAGGAGAACTACATGGAACGCATCGAACATCACGCCAGCTTTGATGGTTGGCAGGACGTTTATCAGCATGAATCGACGACGCTCGGTTGCACGATGAAGGTCGGCGTCTATCTGCCTCCGCAGGCGCAGCACGGCAAAGTGCCGGTGCTGTACTGGCTTTCGGGCCTGACCTGCACCGAGCAGAACTTCATCACCAAGTCCGCCGTCCAGCGCTACGCGGCCGAACATGGCATTGCCGTCGTCGCGCCCGATAGCAGCGCTCGCGGCGAAGGCGTTGCCGACGATCCTGCCTATGACCTCGGACAGGGCGCGGGGTTCTACGTCAATGCCACACAGGAACCCTGGGCTGCGAATCATCGGATGTACGACTACGTCGTGCAGGAACTGCCGGCGCTGATCGAGGCCCACTTTCCCGTGACAGCGGAGCGGAGCATCAGCGGCCATTCCATGGGAGGACACGGTGCTCTGGTCATCGCCCTGCGCAACCCGGGCCGTTATCGAAGCGTCTCGGCCTTCTCGCCCATCGTCGCCCCCACCCAGGTTCCCTGGGGGCACAAGGCCTTCGAGGCGTACCTGGGCAGCGATCGGGAGGTGTGGAAACAGTACGACACCGTGGAGCTGATTCGCACCGTGCAGGAGCGTTTGCCGTTGCTGGTGGACCAGGGCTTGGGCGACGAGTTCCTGGAGAGCCAGCTTCAGCCCGACCTGCTGCGCAAGGCCTGCGACGAGACGGGGCACCCGCTCACGTTGAATCTGCGCCCAGGCTACGACCACAGCTACTACTTCATTGCCAGTTTCATTGGCGAGCATATGGCACACCACGCATCGGCGCTGAAACGCTGAGAGAGAGGAGATCAGGTCATGACAAAGACCTCCAAAAACCGACATCACGTCGTCATTATCGGAGCGGGCTTCGGCGGGATCGAGGTTGCCAACCAGCTTGCTGGTGCCGAGGTCGATGTGACGATCATCGATCGGCGCAATCATCACCTGTTCCAACCCTTGCTTTACCAGGTTGCAGGGGCGTCACTTTCGACATCCGAGATCGCCTGGCCTATTCGCTATCTCTTCCGAAATCGCCCGGAAGTGAACACCTTGATGGCGGAAGTGGAAGGTATCGACCAGGACGCGCGTCAGGTCATTCTCAACAATGGATTGCGGCAAACCTACGACACGCTCGTGCTCGCGACAGGCGCTACCCATGCCTACTTCGGACACGACGAATGGGGGGCTTTCGCGCCGGGGTTGAAGACGCTGGAAGATGCCACGACCATTCGGGGCCGAATCCTCGCGGCTTTCGAGGAGGCTGAGCGCACGAGCGATCCTCAGCAGCGTGCCGCGCTGCAGACGTTCGTCATCATCGGTGGTGGTCCCACCGGGGTTGAATTGGCCGGAACCATCGCCGAGCTTGCACGAGACACGCTGGCGCGTGACTTTCGCTCGATCGACCCGAGCACGTCGCGGGTTGTACTGATCGAGGCTGGCCCGCGTCTGTTGTCCGTCTTTCCAGAGGATCTTTCGGCCTATACGCGCCAGGCGCTCGAAAAGCTCGGCGTCGAGGTCGTGCTGGGTACGCCGGTCACCGAATGCTCGGCCGATGGCGTGGTGTACGGTGGCAAGCCCCTTTCGGCCAAGACCATCGTCTGGGCCGCCGGAGTCCAGGCGTCTCCCGCGGCTCGCTGGCTGGGCGCTGCGTCTGATCGTGCGGGTCGGGTGGTCGTTGGCCCTGACCTGACGGTGGCCGGTCGGCCGGAGGTCTTCGCCATCGGCGATACAGCCTCGTGCACCATGGCCGATGGGAAGCCCGTGCCGGGCATCGCCCCGGCCGCCAAACAGCAAGGGAAGTACGTCGCCAACCTCATTGGACGGCGTTTGAAGGGCAAGCCCGCTGACGGACCTTTCAAATACCGGCATCAGGGGAACCTGGCCACCATCGGCCGCAGCCTGGCGGTGATTGACATGGGGCGGGTGAAGCTGCGTGGTGCCTTTGCGTGGTGGATCTGGAAGCTGGCGCACATCTACTTTCTGATCGGTACGCGAAATCGTCTCAGCGTCGCTTTGAGCTGGGTATGGAACCACAGCATCGGCTACCGCGGCTCTCGCATCATCATGCATGCGATTAGCGACAAAGAGCCCGCGGCGTTGGACAAATCCGGCTCCCTAGATTGAGGTGCCAACGTTATCGGAACGTCAACTATCAGAAATGCCAGGGAGAGGAACTTGACCGATCTATTCACGACAAAGCCCAAGCCTCCCTTGGCCGAACTCCTGCGGCCCAAGACGCTGGATGAATTCGTCGGGCAACGGCACTTGCTCGGCCCCGGCAAGCCGCTTCGTCTCGCGTTCGAGGCGGGCAAGTTGCACTCGTTCATCCTCTGGGGGCCGCCAGGCGTGGGCAAGACCACCCTGGGGCGCCTGGCCGCCAGTGCGACCGACAGCCGATTCATCGCCATCTCGGCCGTGCTTGCCGGGGTGAAGGACATCCGGCAAGCCATCGACGAGGCCCAGGCAGAACTGGACAACCATGGTCGATCGACGGTGCTTTTCGTCGATGAGATCCATCGCTTCAACAAGGCGCAGCAGGATGCCCTACTGCCCCATGTCGAGTCGGGGCTCCTGACCCTGGTGGGGGGGACGACCGAGCATCCGGGGCTGGCGGTCAATTCCGCGCTGCTCTCGCGCGCGCAGGTCTATACCCTCGAACCGCTGTCCGGCGACGAACTGAACCAGCTCTACGAACGCGCACTGCCGCATCTCCAGGGCGTCACGTTGGACGCGGACGCGCTGGATCTGCTCAAGGGCTTTGCCGATGGCGATGGCAGGCGCTTCCTCAATCTGCTTGAGCAGGTGACGAATGCTGCGTCGGGCGCGGGCAAGGCCGTGGTCGATGGCGAGTTTGCCAAACTGTCCACCAGCCCATCACTGCGCAGGTTCGACAAGGGCGGCGACGAGTTCTACTGGCAGCTCTCCGCCTTCCACAAGTCGCTGCGGGGCTCCGACCCCGACGCGGCCCTGTACTGGCTGGCCCGCATCCTCGACGGCAGCGGCGACGTCAGCCAGGTGACGCGCCGCATGATCGTGGTGGCCAGCGAAGACATCGGCAATGCCGACCCGCAGGCGCTGCAACTGGCGCTCAATGCCGCGCTGGCTTATGAGAGGCTGGGTTCCCCCGAAGGCGAAATACCGATTGCCCACGCGGCGACCTACCTTGCTGCCGCCCCCAAGTCGAACGCTGCCTATGCCGCCTGGAACAAGGCGAAGGCCTTCGTCAAGAACAACGGCTCCCTGCCTGTGCCTCTCCATCTTCGCAATGCGCCGACGAAGCTGATGCAGCAGATGGGGTATCACGAAGGCTACCGCTACGCCCATGACGAGCCCAACGGCTATGCCGCTGGGCAAAGCTACTTTCCCGAGGGCGTGGCGCGGCCGGGCTGGTATCAGCCAACGGACAGAGGTGTTGAGCGCAGGCTGGGAGAAAGGCTTACTTGGCTGCGCTCGCTGGATGATGGGACGCTGCCAGAGGCGGACGCCTGACTGGTCGTCTCCGAAACCGGCTCATCGCGACTTCACGAACTACAGGAACAGGATAAGAACATGTCAGCCACTTCTTTCGGTGCATCCTCGGCGAAGATCAGCCGGGGACGCGTTGCCCGCTATCTGCGCACGGAGTCTGGTGCTGCGGTGCTGCTGGTGATCGTCACGGTCGTGGCGCTGGCGTGGGCGAACTCGCCGCTATCCGATGCCTATTTCGAGTTGTGGCACCTGGACGTCGGGTTTGACTTCGGGCCGCTGGGCCTGCACATGGACCTGCATCACTGGGTCAACGACGGCCTGATGGTGGTCTTCTTCTTCCTGATCGGCCTGGAGGTGCGTCAGGAGTTCGCCCACGGATCGCTCCGGGATCGCAGCCGTGCCCGTCTCGCTCTGATCGCGGGGGTCGCGGGTGTAGTGCTTCCCGCGCTGGTGTATGTCCTGATCGTGGGGCTGGCCGGAAGTGAGGGCCTGCACGGGTGGGGGGCGGTGGTCGGCACCGATACGGCGTTCATGCTGGGTACCCTGGCGATCGTCGGCCCGCGGCTATCCGGTCAGTTGCGCGTGTTCTTGCTCACCCTGACCGTGGTCGATGACTTCCTCGCCGTGTCCATCATCGGCATCGTCTATAGCGAGGAGATCCGGGTAATCCCGTTGCTGATCGCCCTCGCCAGTCTCGTCGGGTTGTGGTTGCTAGGGCGCAACCGCCAGTGGCGGGCAACGCCCTATGTGCTGATCGTGATCGTGCTGTGGCTCGCGGCCGTGCACTCCGGCATCCATGCCTCCCTCGCCGGGATGGCCGCGGGGCTCCTGATCCCCGCCTACGCAACGCAACGTCACAAGGTCGTAGCGGCAAGACAGTTGTTCCGTGACTTCTGGCAGTCTCCGAGTGCCGCATCGGCTCGCGCGGTGGACTGCGGGCTGTCCCGGGGTATCTCGGTGAACGAGCGGCTGCACGAGTTCCTGCGGCTGCCGACAGCGCTGCTGATCGTGCCGGTGTTCGCCTTGGCGAACGCCGGGGTGGACCTGCGTGGTGGGCTGCTCGCTGAGGCCTTCGACTCGCCCGTGACCTGGGGCGTCATCGCGGGGCTCGTGCTCGGCAAGCTCCTGGGCATCGGGCTCATCACTCTCGCCGCGGTCCGCCTCGGCCTGGGGCGCCTGCCGGCGGGTGTCGGAATGGGGAGCGTGTTCGGTGGTGCGGCACTGTCCGGGATCGGGTTCACCGTGTCGCTGCTCATCATCGGGCTCGCGTTCGGCACGACCTCCGACCTGGGCCGCCAGGCGACGGTCGGCGTGCTCGTGTCGATGGTGTTCGCCACGTTGCTCGGGTGGCTTATCTTCAAGGTTGCCGCTCGCAGGTGGGGTGAGGAGACCGCCGATCTGCCGATGGTGCTTGAGCCGCCGGTCGATCCGGAGATCGATCACATCCGCGGGCCGGAGGACGCGCAGCTCACGCTGGTGGAGTACGTGGACTTCGAGTGCGCGTACTGTGCGCATGCTACCGGTTCTTGGGAGGATCTGCGCGCCCACTTCGGTGACGACCTGCGGTATGTGGTGCGCCATCTGCCGCACCACCCGCACGGGCCGATTGCCGCGAGGGCGTCCGAGGCAGCGGCGAACCAGGGGATGTTCTGGCCGTGGCTGGACTTCGTGTTCACCCGTCAGCATGCGCTGGAGCGCGAGCATCTGATCGGCTACGCCGCCGAGCTTGGGCTCGACGTCGAACGGTTCATCGCGGATCTCGACAGCACCGCGGTGATCGAGCGTGTCGAGCGCGACCTCGCCAGTGCGGTCGCCAGCGGTGCGCACGCCACGCCGACGTTCTTCGTCGAGGGTCGTCGTCTGCGCGGCAGCTACGACGCCCGCACTGTCACCGCAGCGCTAGAAGCCAGCCGCCGCGGCACCCGAACTCAGGAAGTCCCGTCCTGAGCGGGACGAACTACAGGATAAGAACATGCCAAACAATTCTTTCGGTGAATCCTCTTGTACCGCTGCGGCCAGCGGCCTCGTGCAGGTGCGTGGCGCGCGCGAGAACAACCTCAAGGAGGTGGACGTCTCCATCCCGCGTAACGCGCTGGTGGTGTTCTCGGGTGTCTCCGGCTCCGGCAAGTCCTCGCTGGCCTTCGGCACCATCTATGCCGAGGCCCAGCGACGCTACTTCGAGTCGGTGGCCCCCTATGCGCGGCGACTGATCGACCAGGCCGGCGTGCCGGACGTCGATGCGATCGACGGCCTGCCGCCGGCGGTGGCGCTGCAGCAGCAGCGTGGCTCCAGCAACGCGCGTTCCTCCGTGGGCAGTGTGACCACCCTGTCCAGCCTGGTGCGGATGATGTATTCGCGCGCCGGCGCCTATCCGGCCAACCAGCCGATGCTGTACGCCGAGGATTTTTCGCCGAACACGCCGCAGGGCGCGTGCCCGACCTGCCACGGCCTGGGCCATGTGTACGAGGTGACCGAGGCCATCATGGTGCCCGATCCCTCCCTGAGCATCCGCGAGCGGGCGATCGCCTCCTGGCCCCCCGCCTGGCAAGGCCAGAACCTGCGCGACATCCTGGTCAGCATGGGCTACGACGTTGACCGGCCGTGGAAGGACCTGCCGAAGAAGGACCGCGACTGGATTCTGTTCACCGAGGAAACACCGACGGTGCCGGTGTACGCCGGTTTCACGCCTGCCGAAACCCGCGCAGCGCTCAAGCGCAAGATGGAGCCGAGCTACATGGGCACCTTCACCGGCGCCCGGCGGTATGTGCTGCACACCTTTGCCAACACCCAGAGCGCGTTGATGAGAAAGCGCGTGTCCCGGTTCATGGAGGGCAAACCGTGCCCCACCTGCCACGGCAAGCGGCTCAAGCCCGAGGCGCTGTCGGTCACCTTCGCCGGCGTGGACATCGGCGCGTTCATGCAGATGCCGCTGGACCAGTTGGCGGCCTTGCTCGAACCCATCGCCCAGGGCGATTTCCGCGCCCATGCAGCGGGGGCGGCTACGGACAAGGAAGCGACCCGACGCGACCGTGCCGAACGCGCGGCCTCCGGCCGCGCCGTCCATGCGGTATCGCCCGACGTGCGCCGCACCTCGGCGCTATCGGAAGAAAAGCGCCTCGCCGCGCAGCGCCTGGCCGGTGGCGTGATGGCACGCCTGCGCCAACTGCGTGGGCTGGGCCTGGGCTACCTGACGCTGGACCGGGCCACGCCGACGCTTTCGGCCGGCGAGTTGCAGCGCCTGCGGCTGGCCACGCAATTGAGTTCCCTGCTGTTCGGTGTCGTGTACGTGCTCGACGAGCCCTCCGCGGGCCTGCACCCCTCCGATAGCCAGGCCCTGTACGACGCGCTCGACCGGCTGCGCGACGCCGGCAACTCGGTGTTCGTGGTGGAGCACGACCTGGACCTGATGCGCCGCGCGCAATGGCTGGTGGATGTCGGGCCGGATGCTGGTGAGCGTGGCGGCCGCGTGCTCTACAGCGGCGAGCCGGATGGCCTGCGCAAGATTGCCGAATCGCGTACTGCACGCTACCTGTTCGATGAGATCCCCGCGCCGGGAAGCCGGGCACGCGAAGCGACCGGCTGGCTGGAGCTGCAGGACATTCACCGCCACAACCTGCATGGCGTGAATGCGCGCATTCCGCTGGGCGTGCTGACTGCCGTCACCGGCATCTCCGGCTCGGGCAAGTCCAGCCTCGTCGCGCAGGCCCTGCCGGAGCTGGTGCTGCTGCACCTGGGCCACGAGCCCGAGGACGACGCGGCCGAAAGCGCCACCAGCGAAGGGCCGGCAGTGATCGAAGCGACCGGCGGCCATCTGGCGGGCGACGTGGACGCCGTACAGCGTCTGGTGCAGGTGGACCAGAAACCGATCGGGCGCACGCCGCGGTCGAACCTGGCCACCTACACGGGCCTGTTCGACCATGTGCGCAAGCTGTTCGCTGCCACGCCCGATGCGCGACGCCGCCGCTACGATGCCGGACGGTTCTCGTTCAACGTCGCCAAGGGGCGCTGCGAGACCTGCGAGGGCGAGGGCTTCGTCAGCGTGGAACTGCTGTTCATGCCCAGCGTGTACGCGCCGTGCCCGACGTGCCATGGCGCACGCTACAACGAGGCCACGCTGAAGGTGCAATGGAACGGGCGCAACATCGCCGAGGTGCTGCAGATGACCGTGGACGAAGCCAGCGAATTCTTCGCGGGTGAAGACGCTGTGGCAAGGCCACTGCAACTGCTGCGCGATATCGGACTGGGCTACCTGCGCCTGGGGCAACCGGCCACCGAGCTTTCCGGTGGCGAGGCGCAGCGTATCAAGCTGGCGACCGAGCTTCAGCGCAGCCAGCGCGGCCGAAGCCTGTACGTGCTCGACGAGCCGACTACCGGGCTGCATGCGTCGGACGCCGACCGGCTGCTGGTGCAGTTGCAGCGCCTGGTCGATGCCGGCAATACCGTAGTGATGATCGAACACGATATGCGCGCGGTGGCCCAGGCCGATTGGGTGATCGACGTGGGGCCTGGTGCAGGCGCTGCCGGCGGCAGCATCGTGGTGGCGGGCTCCCCTCAGCAGGTGGCCCGAACGTCTGGCAGCAGAACCGCTCCGTTCCTTGCACAGGAGTTGGCGCGGGCCGAGTAGCTCAGTTCGCCAAATGTTGCCAATTTTCGCGGGGCATTGATCGTCGCCACACGACGGTGGCGATCAATGCCCGAATCGCGTCATCCTTCCTGAGTCAGAGCAAGATAGGGATTGTTGGGCGGTATTTCGGCGAGTGCCAAGGACCCATCTTCGAGGAGGTAGCCATGCAGTCGGCGGGACTTCCTCGGGCCCGTGACTTCACAGGTCCAAATGTTCAGGCCATTGGGGTGCTTGCGATGTAGCTGCAGCTTCTCGAAGCGCTTCTGCACCCACTGCCAATCCTGTTGATTCTCCTGCTTGGCGAGTGCGGCCACTTCGGGATGCTCCTGCGCATAGCGTTGGAACACACCCGGGCTGACCAGGTAGGCCGTGTCATTCACCGTATGCACGAGTGCCTTCGCGTCGTTGATGATGAGCCGTCGTGAGGCGATTCCCTGCTTCAGCCAAACCATGAACTGTTCCCCGGATGGCTTCGTTGCCGATGACCCAGGCGTAGGCGCGGGTGCAGGTGCAGGCGATGGAATGGACGTCGCGGCTGTTGCTGGCGCGGGGGTGTGGAGGAACTCCTCGGCATCCTGGCCAACGCCGGCCGACTCACCCAAGCCCACCATCGCGAGCAAATCCTCCATGACGTCGGGCACGGGCTGGGCTGCGGGCGGTGAAACGATGGTGGTGCTGTCGCCCTCCCAAATCGGAGGCTCTTGACCTCCCTGCGCTGGGTTCACCGAGACGGTAGGCGCGGGAGCCGACATGCAGGCGTCGTTTTCCGCGGGCGTCGCGTCGATCTCTACCGTGCCCGCGAAAGGTGCTGGTCGCTCGCCAGACTCCCAGATCAGCGCGGGAGCGAGACGCAACAGGGTGAACGAATGGGACCAGCCGGTCGTGCTGGTCACGGTCGCGCGCCAGACCGCTTTGCCGTCCGAGGTGGGCTGGAGCATGCCGTGGTCTTGCAGCACGTTGAACACGGCGGTGTTGTTCGCAGGAATGCCATCGATCCCCTGAGACAGGAGGTGTGCGCGCAGTTTGTCCGAAACCGTCTTGCTCACCAGCCACAAACCATCCTCGGTGAGCCAGCCATCGGAGGCTTCCGGCTGGTTCAGCTTCAACTGTTCCTTGAGCAGGTAGCGCAACCCGTCCAGCAGCTTGCGTTGCAGTGCGTGCTTGGGCGCGGCCATGGCGCGCGCCGGATCGCCGCCCAGCTCCTGGGCCACCGACGCCCGGTCTGCTTGCACGACGAGTTCCCCCAGTACACCGGCATGTTCGTACTGACCGGCCAGCACATAGAGCAGCGGTGCCCAGAGAGCCGGATAGTCGCTGAGCCAGTCCAGGACGTGGCGGTCGAGCAGTTGGCGATAGAGCAAGCCTGTTGCGGCGCTGTGCAGGCGGTATTCGCGGTCGTCACGGTAGCGAAATCGGTACGCCTGGTGCAGCGGGCCATGCCACGGATGCCAAGTACTGCCGTCGGCCAGTTCGACGTGTAGATCGACAGCGATCTTGCCGATGTCGTGCAGTAGTGCCGCGTAGGCGACGGCGGCGGTCCAGGCCTCGGACTGCGCCGCCTGGTCTTCGGGACTGGCACCGATGGGCAGCAGATGGGACTGGCGCAGCTTCAGGCTGTAGGCGACGATTTCCAGGCCGTGGTCGAGCATGCCGCCCGGGTAAGCGTGATGGTGGCTTTCGGAAGCGGGAAATTGCTGGACCAGCTCGGCATATCGTTCCAGCGGCGTGCGGTACAGGGTGACGAACTGCTTGCGCGAGAGGGAGGTGCGCTGCCAGATGTATTCCAGCAGCTTCTGCCGGCGCGGCGTGGCCAGCAGCGATGCGGCCGACTCGGGCCGCAGCAGCCCTTTCGGGAGATCGAGGGCGGGCGCTGGCGACGGAGCGGCAGCGACCGGAGGTCGTTTCCGCTGGAACAGAAAGAGCATGCGGGTGTCCTGGTGGTGGGCCGAGCGGGGGGCCTTTTGGCCTTTTCGAGGTAGGGCCTTTCCCCTTGCACCCCATTCCCTTGCCATTTCGACCCTTTGGCCTTTAACCGTTTCGGTATAGCGGGGCCTGGATCGCGGCTCCACCGTCAATGTGGAACCCGCTCGAATGCATTGGACGGCGACCAGGCGCTGGCCTCGGTCTATGCTGCGAAGGCGCTGCTTCCGCCGGGTAGGTTGCTTTCTAGGCGTCAAAGTTGACAAACGCGACAAAGGCGACTAGAGTGAAACCTGTCTCAAACCTACTTGGGAGATGACCATGCCCACTGCCATTGAATTCATTGCCGACCGTCTGCCGCGCGTCACGGTGGAAGATGTACGCCGCTTCGCGGATACCGTCGAAATCCGGGATGCCACGGCTTTCGCGGCCGAGTTGCAGGCGTTCGTCCACGAGCGCGTGGAAGCGGTAACACTGCCCGCCAACTTGCAGGGGGAGACCGTTGGGCAGGCCCTTGCACGCAAGGCGGCCGCGCTGCGCGCCGACACGCGCTGGGCACCGAATGAAACCGACGTCCAGCGAGGCCGTGCGGTGCTACTGGAAACCTTCAACCAGCCGCACAACCTGCCGCCCGCGGAGTTCGCCAAGCTGGCGGACAAGTCGCGCCAGCAGATCTACAAGGACATCCTCGCGCGTCGGCTGCTGGCGCTGAACGTGGGGCCGCGCGGTCAGAAGCTGCCCGACTGGCAGCTCGACCCGGTAAAGCAGCAGTTGACCCAAACCGTGCTTCAGGAGGTCGAGGGTATCGATCACTGGACGATCTACCGCGCACTGTCCGAACCGCTCGAAGGCTTGGGCGGTCGCTCGCCGGTGGATGCGGTGACGCATGGCACGATCGACGCCGTGGCCGAGGCCGTGTTTAACGTGCTGGGCGTTCAGGTGCATTGAAGCGAGACTGCCATGAACCACGAGCTGCCTTCTTTTCTGATCGATGCCGGTGAACTGCTCCAGCATGTGAGCCGCGTCGTCTATCGGGGCAGCCCGCTGTACTATGGTCGCAGCAGCACCAATCGCTACGACGACCCGGCCCGAGCCTACGGCGTGCTCTACCTGGGGCGCGACCTGCCCACGGCGTTGATGGAGTCGGTGTTTCACAAGCATCAGTGGCTTGATGACGCGAAGCGCTCGATCGCATTGAAAGAAGTCCAGGGCAGGATGGTGCGCGCTGTAGGGGTGGTGGCCGACGTGCTTCTGGCCGATCTCACGGCACCGAGCGTCATGGCGGGCTACTTTGGCCTGAACCTGGAGCAGTTGGCCAGCCGCGACTACACGCACACGCAGCAGGTGTCCGCTCAGGTGCATGCGATGGTCGGCGACGACGGCCAACCTCTGTTCGACGGAGTGCTCTATCCGTCGCGCAACAACTATCCCGCCAAGAGCATCGCCCTGTTCGAGCGTGCGGGAGCGAAGGTCAGCGTCATCGAGGACATCGATCTGGTTGACCATGTGGATTGGCCGCGTTTCGTTGCCACCTACCGCATCGGCGTGGAACCCGACCCGGGCCCGGTGGAACCGGATGACGAAGCGTCCTGAAGCAGCGAGAAAACACATTGAAGCCTGAAACGGAATGAAGTGGAGCACCCTGGAATAGACATCCCTCAGTAGCAGGAGACGACCATGAACACCACAACTCGTACCAGCACCGCAGAACGTATCGGCCGCGCATTTGGCCGTGTATGGCGTGCCTATGCGCGTGGCGAACGGCGGGTATCGAATTGGTTGATGGTCAAAGGGGTGCCTTCGGTTGGTGCCACAGTGCTGCTGTGGGCGGTCAAGCTGGCTGTGCTGGGCGCGCTGCTCTACGTCGCCTTCTGGTTCGCACTCGTGTTGTTGGGAGTCGTGGTGGCGGGATGGGCTGCTGCTGCCAATACCTCGGATGAAGACGAGTGGCCTTTCACCGACCTCACCGAACTGCGCAAGACGCCGGGCTACGATCCCAACCTGTACAACGATACGTCGCACGAGTTGTACACCGACGACTGACCGGCGCCGCGCTACTTCAGCTTACCTCCGGTAAGGGCCCCAGCGCCCTTACCGCCTGCTTGGCCGGCACTCTTGCTGCCATCCGAAAGCCCTTGGATGACGTGTCCAGCCCGAATCCCAACCCAAGTAAGGCTCGCAAGCCAAAAACCCGGCAAGACCAGGAACATCGTGCCCATGACGAACATCAGGAGCAGGTCGCCAAAGGCATTGTTCAACCCCACCAGCGGATCGAAGTTAGTGTGCGGCCGGTTCCAGCCGAAGCCCCACCCATAGAGCGCATCGAGGATGGTGCTGTCGATCCAGCGAGCGAGTTGGAACCAGAAATCGGTGAAGAACAGCGCGAACTGCACGACGCTGACGGTGACGACCGTCTTCAGGTCATAGGTGCCGACGACCAGCACGAGCGGGATGCAGATGACCAGCGCCATCTTGAGCAAGGCAAGCACCATGGGCAGCGCCTGGCGCACCACGTCCATGGCAGGGAATGCGGCAAGTGCCCCGACCGCCATTCCTACGTCCCCCGTGGCCCGCGTCACGATGTTCGGCAGGGTCTTGTCGATCTGGCCGCCGTAGTCGGTATAGACCGAACCCTGGTTGAGCTTCTGCTGTCGCGGTGACGCGATGGTACGGACCACCGAATCGTCCACCTCGGTACGGCTGAGGAACCCGGCCCAGCCCGCCAAGCGATTCAACAGGCTGGGGTCCACCTGGCTCAGCAGCCGTGCTCGCAGGCCGTTGCTGCCATCGGCCCACCACTGCCTGCAAGTCGGGTAGCCGCCGCCACTGGCCACCTGCGCAAGCCCTGCGTCGCGAGTGTCGTCATAGGGCCATGACTCGCGCGCCGTGCTGGAGCGGTAGCTGTCGTAGTAGCCGCCGGTGTCCGTGAAAAACCTCGAACCGATCCATGTCACGTCGTTCATTTGAGCTTCGTCCAGCTCCGGTCGCGCCATGAACAATTTAGCGCGTGCTGGCCCGTAGCAGTCGTGTGTGAAATCGGCCACTTCCTGAGCCAGCACCGGGTCGTTGATGCGGGTAGCGTCGATCTCCATGCGCATCTGTCGCAGGTCTGTTCCGCACGGGATCGCTGCCACCGAGGCACTGGTGACGGCGCGCGAGAGCGCGTGCATGAATGCCCACCAGACCGGCACCTTGGCACTCTGGTTGTTGATGGTGCTGAAGGACTGGGACCAGCCGGTATCCGTGGGCTGCGGCACGCTGACCTGGCATTGAGCCGAGCGCGAGCTGTCGTACTGAATGGTGTTGAGGTCCACGTCGATGAAGGGGATGCCGGCGAACATCACGACCACGATGGCGACGAACACCCGGTTCTCAATGCGTGCGGCCGAGAGCACGCCCTTATTGCCTTCGTCTGCACCCTCCCCACGGGCCTTGAGCCATTCCTGCACGATGATCGCCACGAAGGGCAGTGCGAATACCCCGCTGGATACCAGTACCGCCCAGATGCCGTTGTTGACGATCCAGGAAACCAGGGTCAGGTAGTACTCCAGGTAGTCGGTCGCGAAAAGCGTCATGGCTCGGATCTCCCCTCAGCCCTGCATCAACAGGCTGGCTTCAAGCGCCACGATGGCAACGACGCCGGCGATCTCGCTGCGCACCAGGCGGCGCCGCGCTTGCGCGTCGTCCTCGCGCGCCAGCAGTCGGCGACGCATCCAGACCCAGCCGTAGGCCGTCGCGCCGTACAGGCACAGCCGCCAGACCAGGAAGTAGCCCGCTGCTGCCGCCAGCCAACGCTCCCAGCCTGCGACGCTTCCGACGAGGTAGATGCCAACGATGTTGGCGCACACGGCGACGGCCGCGAGTACCACCGTCCACAGCAGCGCCTTTGCTGCGCGCCGGCTGAACAGCCAGCGCGGGCGCAGCCAGGCCGCACGCATCGGGCTCATGGCCGGCCTCCCGGATTGCCCTTCTGCAACTGATCGAGGCGGTCAGGCACCGGATCGCCTTCGTAGATCCCACGCGAGCCCGCCGCGCGCGTGCCGTGGCGCTGGATGATCGCCATGGGCGAATTGTTTGCCAGCTCCCGGCGCAGCTCCAGCTCGGTCTTGAGGTTGCGGATCTCGCGATCGAGCGTGTCGCTCTCGTGGTTCACAGCTTCCACGGCGAGCTGGTTGGCCGCCACGTTGGGCTCTTTCTTGCCGGTCAGCAGCGTGCGTTGCAGCAGTAGCGCTTTCTCCAGCACCGACGCCAGCGCAACCTCGGACGCCAGGCGCTGCGACAGCAGGTGCTGGTCCGGCTCGTCGCGCAGTGCCTCGATCACTCCGCGTGTGATGGGCAGCGACGCGCTGCCGGCCTCGCGCAGGTTTTCGGGCGTCGTGTTCTTCGCCTTGGAGACCAGGTCCTGGAGCGCCTGCAGCTTGGCATCGTACTCATCCTGGATCAGCGGCGTCAGCCCGACGCCGGGCACCGTCTCCGTCTTGGTGCAGGCGTCGCAGGTGCGCTGCTCCTTCTCGCCGAGCACCCGCGTCGCCCACTCGACGGCCGCTTGCGGCGTGGTCCAGGTCTGGCACGACAGGCTCGCGCAACTTGCCGGTGCGATTGCCGATGTGTCGGTCACACCGCGGCCATTGACCAGGTTGTAGCCCGCGCGGGTGACGTCGCCGACCACCTTGATCGCGGGCTGACCGGAGCCGCCGGCATTGCTTCCCCCGACCCAAGGCACGCCGTCGTTGCCACGGCGCGTCTCGGCTTGCTCGACGGCCGAGACGGCATCCGTGCTCGAAACAGCATCGCGCAGTGCCAACCCCTCTGCCATCTGGCTCCAGCCGAGCTGGCCGCCGGCCGTTTCGGCCATCTTTTCGGCCATGGCGCGGCACGTCAGCTTCGAGCGGTCGAAATCCAGCCGCGCTTGCAGAACGCCGTTGGTGAGCAGGTTGTAGAGGCCCGGATCAGCCCGTTGGATGATCAACGCCGGCAGGGAGGCCACAGCACTCGTAGCACTCTGGATCACCGAGGACATGATCTGCTGAAAGCCATTGGTCACGCCGTTGAGCTGATTTTTCAACGTGGTCTGGATGCTCATGTCACCGCAGATCAGATTGCTGTTCCAGCCGACACCCACGCCGAGCGAGCGCATGCCGGCTGCGCGACCCATCGAAACGGCGCTGCCGCCGCCGATGGAGTACATGACGTCATCGCCGATGACGTTGCCGCTGGTCTGGTAGCCCAGTTGGCCCCAGGCCACGCCGCTTGCCAGAACCAACGCGCCGGTGAGCGCCAAACAGATCCTCTTGCCACGAGCCGGAGGGGAGAACTGCATAGAGTCGAAACGCTTCATCGCGGCACCTCAAAGGAAATCAACGCTTCCAAGGAACACCTGTCCACGGCGTTCGCAGCAGGCATACGGCCGCCACAGTGCCCAGGCGTAGTCGCCTTGCTGGGCCTGGGTCAGGAAGCCGGTGCGTGGGAAAACCGTGCAAGACGAGGACAGGACGGGCGTGAGTTCCTGCCACTTGCCAGTCGAGGCATCACCCTCCATCAGCGCGCCGGCGGGCCAGTAGCCATCGCGGGCGTTGGCAAGCAGCGGCTGGTACACGTGCAACTGCCCCCGGCGAGTGACGATATCTCCCGCACGCTGGGCCACCACGGCCCCCGATTTGTGGTCGTCGGTCTGGTGCAGGAAGCCGCCGCGGGGATACACGTTGCCCCAAAGGTTCATCGTGGTGCGTGCGCCGACCTCGCGCATGCCGGGAATCAATGCCTCCGGGTAGGCCATCTCGGGCACGTTGTAGCGCCAGGCAAGCGTGTCCAAGGTGCTGAGCAGATACGGCATGAATGCCGTTCCTGCGCCCTCGCAGAAGTAGCCCGAGGACGAAACAAACTGGTTGAACACCTCGACGCCGGGATGGCCGATCACGTCGGCGTTCTTGAATTTCGCAAGATTGTTTTCGTGATCCTCGTTCGTCGTTCCATCGCCCCCCGCTTGGGCGGACGGATTGGCCGTACTCATCGCCCGGACTTCGACCCACGGGTTCTCGCCCGTGTTGCTGTAGCTGGAGACGACCGCATCGGGGATGTAGTGGCGCACCTTGACAGAGGTGCGCACCGTGCATCCTCCCCAGGTGCAGTAGAGCCAGTAGCAGATACCTACCACCCGGTACTCCAAGCAATCGGGCGAGGCCACCGAGGCAACGATGGCGGTGGTGTTCAAGGCGTAGCTACCCGTGGCGCTGAGCAGCAGCAAGGAAGCCACGCCGGCCCGCATGCGGCGCATCAGGTCGAATGGTCGCGTCATGGCTGGGTCCTCCGACGCTGCTCGATGCGCGCGACAGCGCGGGCCACATCCGGCTCGCCATAGACCACGTAGCGCTGATCCACCACGACAGCCGGGATGCTGGTGATGCCCAGGCTCCATGCGTCGGTGACGCCCTGGTATGCGGAAGCGATGCGGCGCTGTAGGTCGGCGCCGCCTTGGCTCAGCCGACGCTTGACGGTGGCCGCCGCCTGTTCGGGGGCGGCGGGCAGTTCCGCAGAAAGCTCCGCTTCAATCCGGCGGGCTTCGTCCAGCTCGATCAGCCGCTCGCCGCCCATGGTCTTGACCGGGTGGTGGCTGTCGGTGACGACCAGTACGTCGGCTGCGAAGGCGACGGGGCTGAACACGGCCAGGGACGCCGGCAGCGCCACGACGAGACCAAGGGTTCGCCAGCCCGACGCGAACGTGGAAAAGGATGCCGGCATGTCGCGTGCCCCGAAAGTTGATCAGGGCCATAGTCAAACGCGAACCCGATGCCACCCCAACAAACAATGCGCATCGCGGGCTGCCCGCATACCTGCTTGTCCCGCGCCATAAAAAAACGGAGGCCGAAGCCTCCGCGGGGATCAATGAAGCAATGCGACCGTTACAGCAGGCCTGACTCCGCAAAGGAGAACGGGGAACCTTGGCCTACGATGATGTGATCCAGTACCCGTACATCGATGAGCGCCAGCGCGGCCTGCAGTTGCTGGGTCAGCACACGATCCGCGCTCGACGGCTCGGAGATGCCCGAGGGGTGCTGGTGCGCGAAGACCACCGCGGCGGCGTTCAACTCCAGCACACGCTGTACGACGACACGTGGATAAACAGAAGTCGAGTTGATCGTGCCCCTGAACAATGGCTCGTAGGCCAGCACCTGGTGCATGCTGTCCAGGAACACAGCGGCGAATATCTCGTTGGGTTCAGCGACCAGTTTCACGCGCAGATAGTCCCGCACAGCGGCCGGTCGGCTGAGGCACGGTCCAGCTTTGAAAACCCGCCTCTCCAGCAGCACGATGGCTTGCTGGATGATCCAGTCCTCGTGTTGGGCAGCGGTGACGGAAAGCGACTCCGGGCAGGAGTCGTTGACGACAAAAGACATGGCGAACCTCCAGACGGTGAGATCGGAGGGCGCGCGCCCTAGGAGGGCCAGCCCTCCTAGGGAACGAACAAGGTGCATCCATCACCGCGGCAGCGGCGATCGTTCGCGACCAGGATGCGAGGCGAACGGGTTGCGGTCAGCGCAGCGGACTGCGCCGTAGCCTTGAAGACCGGGGCTACCTGGGCATGTCGCCGACGACGTCGGCAGGCATTTCGGATGTGGGTGTGCCGGTCGGACCGTCAGCCGTCAGCATGTCCATGGCAGACAACAAGGCGTCGCCCTCGATTGGTCCCTGCAGCAGGATGGCCTGGCCCGTCTCGCGATCAAGCAGACGCAGTGACGGTGTGGCGGTAACGCCGCTCTTGGTGGCTTCCGCGGCCTGGGCGCGGATAGCGGCACTGGACCTTTCGCTTGACATGCACTGCTCGATGGCTGGCGTCGATTCGGGGTAGCGCAAGCCATCCGGCAAGCCCAGGCCGTCGCTGCGCGTGTGGGCATAGACCCATTCGACCGCCTGCCAGAACGCGGCATGCCCGCCAGCTTCGGCTGCGCATTCGGCCAGACGTGCCTCGGCCGACGCGGCCGGCTCGTGCGCGGCTAGCGGCTGGTGGTGCCATTGCAGCGCCACGTCGGCGTTGGTGCCCACCCACCGTTTGAGCTGCGGAAAATATTCCCGGCAGAACGGGCACTCCAGGTCGGCATAGAGCGTCAGCGTGAAACGGCCTTTGGGGTTGCCCATTAGCCAGGGCGGCCCGGCCACCGGTGCCATGCTGACCGGCGTGGGCGGCTGCGGCGGGGATTCGCCGGGCGACCTCGGCACAAGCCAGATCAGCAGCAGCGCGACCAGCACAGCAACCAATGCCCAGGGCCAGCGGGGCCGCCCGTTGCGGCGGCGGAACGCCTGGACCTGCATCGGAATGGAAGGACGTTTCTGTTCCATGGCGTTCTCCGTCTTACGACAGTTCCAAGGCCGGCGACTCGATGCCGCGCGCCTGGTCGATCTTCTCGGCCACCTTGAAGGCCGCTTCCAGTTCGGTGCAGCCGTAGTGCTGCATGAGCTGGTAGCGCTCGGCCTTCTCTTCGGGTTCGGTCTGCGCCAACGCCAAGTACAGGCTGGGCGGCACGGCACGGAACAGCACTTCCATGCTCTTGGAAAGGATGACGCCCTCGGTGAACTTGCCCGCTTCTTTGCGCGCCGAGAGCATCAGCGCTTTCTGCGCGGGCGAGAGTTCGCGGAAGCGTGCAATCTTCTCGACCTCATCGGGCGGCATCGACAGGCAGATCCACCACTCAATCATGTTGAGCATGGGCTCCGCGGCACGCGGCAGATCGTCGATATTTTGTGTAGCCAGCCAGAACCAGGCCCCTAGCTTGCGCCACATTTTTGTAATTTTTACAACGTAGGGCGCGAGCAGCGGGTTCTTCGTGATGATGTGGCCTTCGTCGGTCACATTGATGATCGGACGGCCCAGGTACTGGTCGCGCTCGGCGATGTTGTTCACCGTGCTGATCAGGCTGATGTAGGCGATGGAGAGCTGCGCGTTGTAGCCCTCCCGGGCATAGGTCGCGAGATCCACCAGCGTGATGTCGGCCTCGGGCCACGGCGTGCCATCGCGATCGAACATCTCGCCGTCCGTGCCTTGGCAGAACATGTCCATCGCGTCCGCCATCTCCAGCAGCCGCACGCGCCGCATCTCGGGCAGCGTCGGGTCCTGGCCGCGCGTGCGCAGCGCGTTGCGCACGTCGCGCGTGAGCACCGTGCGTTTCTCGGCCACGCAGTGTTCGGCGGCATCGAGGATGCACTGGCGGATCAGCGAGCGATCGGCCCGCGTCATCCGGGCTTCTTCCTTGTCCTCGCCGCCTGTGATCATCAGCCGTGCCGTGATCTCCAGTTCACCCAGCACGTCGCGCTGCTCGTCCTCCTCCATGACCGAGGAATCGGCTGGCAATTCTTCATCCAGTGCATCGGCATCAAGCGTCTGCACGTTGCTGGGCGTTTCGATCAGCCGGCGAGCGTCGGCGAACGGCGCCAGGCTGATGCCTGAGCCAGGAGCCAGCTTGACCCGGTTTACGGTCAGACCCAGGCGCTTGGCGAAGTCGCTGAACAAGCCGAAGCTGTTGCCGGCTTCCACGATGAACAGCCGCGGCCGGTAGATGGCCGTGACCTGATTCAAGAGGTTGTTGAGCGTTGCGCTCTTGCCCGAGCCGGTGGGGCCGAATAGGAACAGATGGGCGTTCATCTGCCTGTCCAAGCGGTTCAGCGGATCAAACGTGATCGGCCCGCCACCGCGGTTGAAGAACGTGTTGCCCGGATGGCCCGTACCCTGGCTGCGTCCCCACGCCGGCGAGAGATTCGCCACATGCTGGGCGAACATCAGTTGGGTGAACCAGTTCCGCCGATCCTGCGCAGGGTTGTAGCAGCACGGTAGCCAGCGCAGGTAGCTGTTGAGCGGCGCAACTTCATCGTCCTCGCGCACGGGCTGCAACCCCGCGTTGAGCATCACGTTGGCGAGGTCCAGGCCGCGCCTGTCAAGCTCGGCTTCGTCGCGCCCGCGCAGATAGAAGGCCAGCGTGCCGCGGTAGAGCTTGTGCGCGCTGCCGATGAGCGAGCGCGCCTCCTGCACATCCTTGAGCGTCTGCTCCGATGCCAGTGTTTCGCCGACAGCCTTCTTCGCCAGGTGATTCAGGTGCGATTCGAGGATGTCCTGGGGCGTCGCCACCATGGTCAGACACATCGTGGTGTCTTCGGGCATCTGATCGAAAAGCGTGTTGATCGCATCGCCCTTGCGGGTTTCGCCAGTCAGGTGTCCCGTACCGGGCGGCATGCGTAGTCGGTCGGTGACCAGCACACGGTGCGGCATGCCGTCGAAGTACCAGGTACCGTGCCCGGCATCGGAGCGAGGCTGACCGAAGAACAGCCGTTGGCTGAAATCCCGACCACTCGCCAGCTCGATCTCGCCTTCCTCCACCTCGTCGGGATAGCGGGCCAGCGCATAGAAGCGCTCTCGATTCTCAGCGCTTGGCCCGAGCATCGTTGGGCGTGGGTTGAACCACCGCAGCAACCAGTCGTGAACATCGGCCGCGACCATGCGCCGGGCCTGGATGCCGGCGTTCGCCAGGCCGCCGCAAAGGCGATCGCAGACGATGTTCAGCATTTGCTCGGGTGTCTGGCCACGGCGGTTCGCCTGGCCGGTGGCCCGGCGATAGACCACCATGCGCACGCGCCGCGTCTGGCCGCGCCAGCGCAACCGCGTGACCACCGTGTCCTCGAACAGGCCGCCGGGCTTGGCCACCGCGCGCAGGTGGTGGCCGAAGAAGCGAAGATAGAACTCGGTGAAGGCTGTGCCGCGAGCGCGCGGCTGCACGTAGTTGCGCAGGGTCTGCATGTACTGGTCGAAGCTGGGTTCGTCCTGGGCGTAGAGCTGGAGCACCCAGGGGTTCTCGTCCAGCTCATCGAACGAATCCTGGAGCGCGTTTTCGAGCGCATCGCGGGCATGCGCGAGCCAGCCAGGCTCCCGACCTTCGGTGCCCAGCGGGACCAGCTCGTAGAAGGCTGCGACCGATTGCCCGTCCTCCAGCAGCATGGACTTCGACGGCGGCAGGAACTCCACCCACGGCAGCAGCTCCGCGAACGACTGCGCGACGTCGTACAGCGCCTGCTCGTCCGCCACGGTCGCCGGCTTGCGGCCCTGGATCGTCGCTCCGGGTTCGGCGATGCCGGCTTGGCGCAACGCCTCGACGTGGCGCTGCCAGCCGTCCGGCTGCTCGTCATTGCCACCATCGGATGCAGCCAGCTTCGGCCAAGGGAGTTTCCAGCGCATCAGTAGTCCTCCACGCGCTCGCCCGGCATGGCGTACTGCACGCGCTGGTACAGGGGGAAGACTGTCGTGTAGCCCGGAACAGGCACGGGGTCGGTACCCGCCAGGTGCGGGTACACATACATGACAAGATCGGGGTTCGGGAGGCGGTGGAACTGGCGATAGACCTCGTTTCGCGCCGTGCGCGTGTAGCGCATCTGTTCGGCGGGCGCGGCCTCCACGTCGGCCTCGGTCAGCGGCCGGCGCAGGCTCTGGCGTGCATCGAGCAATTGCCTGCGCGCCACCTGGCCGGCGCCACCGCTGCCGTCGCCGGCGTTCTGCTGCCAGATGTCCATCATCGTGCTGTCGCCGTGCGGGAGCAGCTTTTCCTTGCTGGTGGCACAGCCGCCGAGCACCGCGACGGCGAGGGCCAGCGCCAGGCCCTTATTCAAGTTCGAGAGCATGGCTTTCTCCTGCGCGGTGATCGACCTTGCGGCCTTCGGGATCGAAGTCGATGGCAAGCGGCTTTTCGAGGTGGACGGCGACCTTCGCGCCGGGCTGGACATAGACGGCGGCGAAGGCCTGGCCGTATAGCTTGTTCACCCAGTCGGCCATGTCGCGCACGCCACCGGCCAGGATGCGGCCCACGGCTTCATTGCCCGAGATGCCGACGCTCCCGATGGAGCCGTCGGCGCCGACGTAGGACATCTGGCCGCTGTCGCTGTCGATCAGCGAAGCGACGCCGGCACCGGCGGCGGTAATCAGGGCTTGCGAGCCGAGGTACTGCTGGGCGTTGCTGCGCCGCTCCCCGCTGACGCAGGGAATGCCGTATGGGTCGCTGATCCAGCCCAGGCCGTCTCGCTGCTGGTTGTTCTGCTGGTTGCCGTCGCGGTCTTCGGGGATGGTGCGGATCGTGCCGTCGTGGAAGACGAAGGTGATGCTGCGCACCTGGCCGCGCACGCACGAGAGCGTCCAATCTCCCGATGCGGTGCCGCTGAACACGGCACCGGCCACGTCGGGAATGTCGATGCCATTGGCGGTCAGGTTGTCCGGTCCGACCAACACCTTGAAGGGGTATGGATCGTTAACGGTTCCGTCGATCGGCACGCGGCCGATCAGCGCCGTCATCGCCACCGACCCCATCAGCGTCGAATTGGTCGGTACGGTATAGACCGCCTTGGCGCTCTTGACGCCTGCTGCGCGTGCGCCCGCGTTCGCCACGGTTTCCGCCGTGGTTTCCAACGTGCTCTGCGCGGGGCCGAAGCTCGTCGGGAAGCTCATGCCGCTACCCGTGCCACGACTGCTGTTCCGCCCCTCGGCCTTCCTCGCATCGTCGGGTTCGACCCATCGCACGCCGCCTTCCATGCCGGCCTCGTCGCCGTCGCGCAGCCCCAGACCCACCGGCAGGTCGGCATGGCCGCCGCCACGTCCGCCGATACTGTCCAGACGCCGCTGCAGGTCGGCAAGCAACCCTTCGGTCTGCTGGCGCGCGCTGGCTGCCTGCTCTTGGTCGCGACGCAGGTTGGTACGCTCGGAGTCGAGGGCCGAATTGATGCGCTGATCAATGGAGTTCTCGCGCTGGCGCAGTCGCTGGTTTTCTTCGCGCTGGGATTTGTTGTCCGAGAGCGCGGTCTGAAGCTCGGTGCGCAACTGCTTCACTTGGGCAACGAGCGTCGCCACGGTGTCGCGCGGGGTATCGCCCTCGATGCCCAACGCCTTCATTTCCGCTGGCGTGAGCTTGGCACCGGCATCCGCGGCCGGTGGCGCCGAACTGCTGCCACCCGAGAACAGCCGGATGGCAACGAACAGCACCAGCAAGGCAACCGGGACCATCAGCCACTTCAGGAGTCCATTACTGCGCATGGCGGGCCTCCTTGCGGTCTTCCGGTTGCGGGAGATGCACGGCCGGGTCGAAGCGGTTGATCGCCGGTAGCAGCGATTGCGCCAGGCCGCGCCCGCGCGTCACCAGGTACAGGACGGTCGTGTCCTCGGGCGTGCCACGCGGGCCAAGTGCCTCGTGTTGGAAGGTGGCGGTGAGGAAATCGCCTTGCAGGATGCGCGGATCGAGAGTGATCCAGCCGCTGCTGTTGTTGGTCAGTCGCACGGCAGTGACCCACTGGTCTTCCAGACGCCACGACGCGAGCGCGACCGCGCGCACGGGCAGCGTCGGCATCAGCGTGCCGAGGTCGAGGTCACGACGCAGGTTCACCCGCATGACGCCGGGCAACGGCTCCACAGTGCGCAGCGGAGCGTAGAGGTTCTGCGCGGCGAAGCGCGTCAGGACAACCGGCACCGGGGTCTCGCGTCGCGCCGCCCGCGCACCTGCCTGGTCCTGGGCGCGCGCCGGAGCTTCGTTGTCATCGCCGGGCTGATCGCCATAGCGCGCCGGGGTGCTGTTGCCCTCGACGATGCGCACTGGTTCCAGCTCGGCTTCGCCGTCCTTGGCTGGCTCCGCCGCAATGTCCAGCAGGATCAGCGCGCCCGTGTCGGCGTCCTGCAATTGCAGCCGCGTGGGCTCGATCGGCTCGCTGGCGCGCAGGTACACCGCGCCGCCCGCGCTCTGCACCCGTAGGCGCTCGCCGACGCCCGAGGGTACGCCCACGCGGACGTTGCGGTCGATGAACACGATACGCTCCTGGCCGACCTTCAGCGGCACCGCCAACGGCATACGTTCCCAGCGCAGGATCTCCACCGCCTGGACAGCAGGAGCCGCGGCCACGGCCAACAGCCCCAGCAGCGTGAGTACAGGATGCTTCATGGGGTTTCTCCTTGGGGCGCTTGCGGAGACAGGCCACCAGACGCCGGGCGCGTCGGCTCCGGCGTGCTGATGCGCTGGGGCGCGCCCTCATAGCAGTCGAGCGCCAGGCCGAACGGGTTGCGGGCAGGATCGACGTCCACCCGCGTGACCTTCACGGGATAGCGCACCAGAGCGCGCTTGACTTGCTCGGCGCCGTAGTACTCGTCGGCGGTGATGTCCAGCGTCACTACCCAGTCGCGGTCGGAAACCACGCGCACGCGGGCCGTGGGGTCGTCGCCGTAGCCGCGGCCGGGGATTTCGTAGATGCCGCGCACGCGCTGGCGCAACTCGCCCGTGCTGCGGCGGTAGTCGTAGTCCGCGCGCAGGAAGGCCTGGCAGGATGGGGTGAGGTACGGCGAGAGCGTGTGGAGGTTGCGCGCGTAGTCCTCTTCGCCATTCGTCGGCCAGCGGTTGAGCGTCTGGAACACGTAGAACGTGAACGCATAGACCGATTCGGGCGGCACTTCCCACCACTTCCTGGTACTGCCGGAGCGCAGGTCAGGCGGAACGTGGATGGTCAGATCGCGGGGAGCGCTCCACCAGCCGCCACCCATGACCAGGGCGACGATGATCAGGGCGCCAGCACCCAGGCGAAGCGTCTTGATGTGCGCCTGCAGGTGGGTGATCTCGTTCTTGAAGCGGCTCATCGTGCGCTCCTTCGGGTGGTCCAGAAGCCGGAGCGCGAGATCAGCACATGGCCGCCTACCCAGCCCGCCATCAGCGGATGGCGTGTGGCAATGCGCCATTGCAGTTGCCGATACAGCCAGGTGTCGGGACGCCCGCGCTTGAGGCGGCGAAGAATGCCGCCGCCGATGAACACGCCGAAGGCCACGCCCAGGACGACGAACGTGGGTGCTAGCGCGATCGTGCGGAACACCCACGACAGCGGTGCGCCGACCAGCAGACCGGCGGCGCCGGACAGGCCGCAGCAGATCCACAACTCGTCGGCGGTGAGACCGCGCACCACAACGGGATGTCGATTGAGCCGGTGCGGAAGGAACGTGACCGTCCCGTCCGCACGGACGTGCTGCTGCTCGGACATACCGGCCTCGCTTACAGGATGCCGGTGGCTTCGGTGAGCAGCCAGATGCCGATCACGAGCAAGACGGCGCCGATGGCGACCGTGAGGCCGAACTGGCCCCACGTCTTGCGGCCTGTGTGGATTTCCGCGTAGGTCCCGTAGGCGTGGTAGCACACGCCGATGAACATGGACGCCACCACCAGCAGAGCCACGAGCATGATGATGTCGTAGCCGTAGTTGCGGATCGTTTCCATGATGCCGTTGCCTGTGCCGCGGGTCGGGTTCTCCAACTGCGGCAGACCCTGCGCGAACGACAGGGCGGGCAGCGCTGCGGTGCCCAGGGCCACGGTGGCGCGCTGGGCAAGACGGGAAGTGAGGATGCAGTTTTGCATGGTCATGCCTTTCAGGTCAGGAGAGGAGGAAGAAAGTCAGGACGAGGTACATCGCGACGAATCGGATGCAGACGCCGAGGAACTGGCGCTGGTTGAGGCGGCTTTCGGACCACCCCACGTAGGCCGTTCGCATGGCCCAGACGCCCCAGACGAGCAGGACCGCGAACACGACGCCGACCAGGACGGTCGCCATCGCTGAAGGCGCGATGCCGCTGTTGGCTTGAAATGCCGAGACCTGGGCGCCGTTCATGGCTTGCCCTCCGTGGTCGTCGGCGGTGATGGCGGGACGACCCGCTCCGTGCGGTAGTCGCCGATCAGTTCGGAGGCGTCGCGCGGCTGGGCGCGCGACGGTGTGAGATGGGCCTGGATGCCGGCGCGCACGCGCGCCAGGTCAGCCAGCAGCCTCGGGTAATCGAAGTGGTAGCGCTCGCCCGGCTGGATGGGGGCATGCGTAGCGCTGTCGGCGACGGTGCGCTCCAGCGCGTCGAGCTGGCGCAGCGCTGCGACCAACTCCTGACGCTGCGCCGGGGACTCGGCCAACGCCATCGAGGACTGACCCAGTACAAGGGCCGTCACGAGAAAAGTGGGCACGCCGCGATGCGCGGCGCGCAGCCAGATCGGAGCCAACATCGCGCCATTCCTGTGTGATCAGCAATGGCTAGATCGTGGAGATCGGGGCTGTTTCAGGCCGCAAACAATAGGAACCTGCAGATGACCGGATTGATCTGCTAGAGGTACTTCTTGAAGCTGCCCGCAGTCAGGCTCACGGCCAGTCCCAGCAAGGCGGCGCTCGGCAACAGGATCAGCAATGGATGCACCGAGATCGGCAGCGCCAGGTACGTGATCCACGGCAGCACGGCCAGCGGCATGAGGCTGGCTTTTGCACGGTGGTAGATGAACCCGGATTCGCGGCCCGCGCCGAACCTGCGCACGTCGCGTCGCACCAGACCGTCAATCAGACCGACGAAGGCGGCCGTGAAGATCAGTGGCAGCGTGAGCACCAGGACCAGCAGGCGCACTAGGAAGGTCAGCGTCGTGAAGGCTGCGGCGATGAGGTAGCTCTCGGCCCAGACATAGACTTGGCTGATGTAGTAGCGGAAGTTGCGCGCCTGCTCGTGGCTGGGCGCGCGGACGCGCTCGGCGGTCTGGCTCATGCGCGCCAGCAGCCCCGAGCGAACGAACACCCATTCGTAGCCTGTATCCACCAACTCGTGCGCCGTGCGCCCTGGCTCCTGCACGACCACGCTGCGCGTGAAGTGGCTGGACAGGTGCCCAAGCTCGTACTGCAACATCTGCTGGGAATGGCGCCAGCCCTGATCCTTCCAGAACAGGTGCATGCCGACGCACTCCACCACGATCGAGAACAGCAGCGAGCCAATCAATACCCCGAGCAGGCGAAATGGCAAGGTGATGGTGCCGACGATCAGACCCTGGCGCTGGTTCTGCTCCCGCTGCGCGGTCGAGGCGGCGTCCTTCATGGCGCGGCCTCGTCGGTACTGTGGTCGGTGTCGGTGGCCACCGCAGCAGGCTCGGCTGGAGCAGCATCGTCCAGCAGGTCATCGGGCAAGGCCGCATCCTGCAAGGCAGGGGAGCTGGTGAAATCCCACCACTGCGTGGCCTCGCTGTAGCTCTGGCGCATGTATCCGGCCAGTTGCTGCAGATCCGCCGGCATCACTTCATCCGGGTCTGGTGTCGGCAGCGGCATGCGAACCTTCCAAAGCTGGCCGCCTTGCAGCAGCGCGAAGCACTGGCCTTTTGGCAGGCCGACTACGTGCGATGGCTCGATCATCGGCACGCTGGACATGCTGATGCGGTCCTGGGTGTTCGACGTGAAATCCGTCGCGCCACGGATGTCCGAGCTATCGGTCGCCCCGGAGACGATGGTGGTGGTATAGACCTCGACCTTCGGCAACTGCCGCGTCAGCAGTTCGGCGGTGGCCGTCTCGCGCACGCGCAGCATGAACAGGTTGTTGAAGTTGCCGATCACCTGGCCAGCTTTCGCGCGGTTGCCGATGCGGGCCTCGATATCCGAGAGGGTCTGTGTGTACGCCGTGACCTGTAGCCCGGCACCGCCGCCCTTGTTGATCAGGGGCACGAATTCGTCACCCATGAGTTCATTGAATTCGTCCGCATGGACATTGATCGGCACGCGCGTGCCAGCGGATGCGCCCGGCAGGCCATCGTCGATCCCGTGCTTGTAGATATGGCCCGCGACCGAAACCAGGTCGGAGAACATGGAGTTGCCGACCGCTGCGGCAACCTCGGCGTCGGACAGCGCGTCCAGTCCCACATAGACGATGGCGCGCTTCCTGATGACTTGCATCCAATCGAAGATCGGGCGCGGGTCGGTCAGGTCGGAGTAATTCGGGGCCAGGAGCTGGGCGATCTTGCCGCTGGTGAGCTTTTCCAGCAGCGGCAGCAACGATGCGACGATCTTGTCGAAGTAGGTCTTGTCGTACCGAACTGCCGAGCGCAAGCCGTCGAGCACCGGGTCGTAGTTGCGCGCCTGGGAAAGGTACTGCTCCAGCGCGACCACGCGCTTCTCGCGCCCGATCATGTTGCGCGGGATGTTCTTCTCGTTGAGCTTGGCCTCGATCTGGACGATCACCTCCCAGGCCTTGGGCTCGGTCTTGGCGAAGTAGTGCTGGGCGTACTCGATAAACAGTGCGTCGATGTTGATGACGTGCCGCTGGATCAGCATGTAGTCCGGGCGCTGCCCCAGTTCCACCAAAGCGCGGGCAATGATGTTGACGAAGCGCCACGCGAACTCCCGGAAGGCCGCGCTGTTGCCTTCACCGGAGAGTTGCCCTGCGATACGGGTGGCGACTTCCGAGATGCGACCGAAGCGTCCTACCGCGTTGTAGCGGGCGCTGATTTCCGGCCAACCGAGGTGGAAGATGTAGAACTCGCCTTCACGGCCTGCGCGCTGGGCTTCGACGTACATCCGCTTCAGGAGATCCGCGTCGCCCTTGGGATCGATAACGATCACGACCTCGTGCTCGCCGGCAGCGTTCTTGCGACGGATGTCCTGAGTCACAAACAGCTCGGCCAGCCGCGTCTTGCCCACGCGCGTCGTGCCCAGCACCAGCGAATGTCCGACGCGCTCACCCAGCGGCAGGCTGACGTCCACCTCGTCGGGTTCGATGCCATGCAGCCGCGGCAGGCCACCTACAGGTGGCAGCGGGCGCACAGGGTTGAACGGAACGTCCCAGCCCGTGAGAGCGGAGAGCCGGGACAGCGGGAACGGCGCAAACTCCAGCCGTTCCTCCAGCCGACGCGCCAGGCGATAGGCCGGTGTCGGCTCCGCGTAGCGGCGAAACTCCGGCCGGTATGTCTGCATGAGCCTATGGGTGTGCTTCTGCTCCCACAGGAATCCGCGCCCGATGAAAAGCCGCTGCTGGCTGACGGGCACATCCTTGCTCGTCATCACGTAACGCGGCAGGCGGCGGATGTTGCGCCTATAACGCAGGATGACGCGAGCGTCGCGGTAGCGGATCGCGCCGTAGGCGCCGAACGCCAGGGCGCTGCCGACGCCCATGGCCGGACTCAGCGCGAGCGACCACGGGGCCACCAGGGACAGAAACGCGGCGCCTGCACACGCTGCGACGGTGTATAGCTCCACCGCTGGGCGTAGCAGAACCTCGACCGGCTGTTTCCCCGACATGGCTTCATTGCTCGATGCCGGTGGCCGTGATCAGCGCCGGGTAATGCCGCAGGCCTAGGCGATCGGCCAGGTCGTCTCCGGCTACGGGCGCGAGCGGCACGCCCGGCACCAGGGCACGCAGCCCTGCCAGGCCCTGCGCGGTCTCGACATTGACCACTAGGCCGACCGCGCCGCGTTCGCGCAAAGCAACGCCGCGGCGCTGCAACCAGGCCCGGGAGGCGTCGTCGTCGCCGATGACCACGAACGGCCGCAGGCCGGGCGCTTCGATCACGCGCCGAGCGACGGTGCCAGGCGTGAGTTTGGTGCTGCGCACCGGCAGCATCGCTGCCTCGTCCGCGGGTGTGGCGGGAACCTGTGGCGTCGGAATGGGCGGCCGGGCCGGGACATCGGCGCGCGGCTGGAGGTTGAGGGCCTCGTAGTACGGCAGCGCCGACGTGCCACCGCGATCTTCGACCACGATCAGCGGATCGCCGGCACGCGATGCCAGCGGCAGACCCGCCAGCAGCACAAGCAGGCCCCGCAGGGCCAGATGGGATTTCGTCATGGGGAAGTCTCCTGGCGCGTGGCGAGCACCGCGGCGTTTGGGCGTGCGCCCTGCACACGCGCGAGATGGCGCGACACGCTGCGCCGGTAGCGGGCGGCGGGCTCGCCGCCCGCAGGACGGTGGTAGCGGCCGATCGCCAACAGCCAGTCTTCGCCGGACGTGTGCTGCTCCTTCAGGATCTCAGCGGCGATGGCGAGGTTGCGATAGGGGTCCAGCAGGTCGCACGCGCTGGTGAAGCGGTGCTTGTGGTAACCGAGGTTGATCTGGCCCAGGCCTGCATCGATGCGCGTGTGGGGCGTGGCGCGCATTGCCTGTTGCAAGCCCGAGCAGGCGTCGGCGCGCGTGGCGAAGCGGCGCGACTGGCCGGCGACATTGAGGGACCACGGCCACGGGACGATGCGCCCGTTGCGCCGAACACCGCTCTCCTGCAAGGCCACGGCGAAGAGCACGGTCGAGGGGATGCCCGCCCGCTGTGCGGCGAGTTGGTAGGCCGGTGGTGGAACCTCCTGGGCATGGACGGCGCAGGCGCACAGGCCGGTAGCAAGCACCAGTGCGCGCAGGAGCTGCGAGACGGAGGTGGCCGCTACGGCTGACGCTGCCATTGGCCGTTCACCTCGCGCACAGCCGCGGGCAAGTCACCGGGCAGGCCCAGCGACAGCCAGCGGCCGCCGTCGTGGTTGAGGGTAATGCTGCCGCTGCGCACGCGCGCCGGGTCGATCTGCGCGCGCTTGGCCCAGTCGCGGATGCGTGCATCGTCCTGGCGGCTGCCCACCATATACAGGTCGAACTCGGCACCCGAGGATTGCAGGCGCTGCACGAGCTGCCCACAGGCCGCGCAGCCGTCCTTGACGAACACCGCCATTCGGCCGCTGCCGCGCGCGGTGCCGGCGCCCGGCCCGTCGTCGGGCAGGTTCACGCGCTGCATGCCGGGGTTCAGGCGCTGCCAGGCTTCGTCGTAGGCGCGTTGGTAGGCGAGCAACTTCTCGACGCGGCGTGCTTCGATTTGCACCTGCAGCTCTGCATAGCGCCGCCGTTCTTCGTCGGTCCGTGCCTCGATGCCTAGGGCAGACAGCGGGTCCAGGTTGGGCGAGTAGATTCCCAGCGGCCCATCCATCAGCTCGCGGTAACGCACCCATTCCTGGGGTTGGAGGCCCCAGTTGCTTGCTACTCGGTCGTCCAGGACGCGGGCGGCCAGCGGGCGCTCCTGGCTCTGCGCATTGCGAGCGGGAGCCGTGGCTGACTGCTGCGCCCACGCGGGCCACTGGACTGAAGCCAGTAGGAGTGCGGAAAGGATGATCGACGGCTTCATGTGGTGTGCTCCGATCAGGGAATCGCCACGCGACGGGTCTGGTCGCCGGCTTGGAACACCGCGGCGCTGCCATCGATTGCCTGCAAGCGCCATGGGCCGACCGCATCACCGGGCAGCAGCACCTGAAGCTGGTCGGGCGTGAAGTCCCCACTGCTCGGCGCGACGGACACGCTGCGCTGGCCGGCGCGCAGTTCGGCGCCGACGATGCGGAACGGCAATGGCGGCGGTTCAGACTTGGCGGCGGGCTTGCTCGATGTGCGCGGCTGGACGGGGGCTGCTGCACGCGCGGCGGTCTGGCGCGTCTTGATCTGCTCGATCTCCGCGCGCAGCGCCTGAAGGTCGTCGGCGGCTGCGTAGCCGCTCAGTGTTTTCTCAACCTGGGAAGCGCGTGCTTCCAGGATTTGGCGGGTGTCTTTGAGGTCCGCCGCCGTTGCGACGGCCGGACGCTGCTGGATGGTCTCGATGGCCTCGGCCAGGGCCACCGCCTGCGCTTCGAGGCGTTGCAGACGGGAATCGAGCCGTTCCTGGTCGGCCTGGTCGCTCATCGCCTGGTAGCCGAGGGCCACGATGACGCTTAGACCGAGCAGCCAGAGCCAGAGCATGCTTTGCACCACCACGGCGGCGGTCGGGCGACGCGAAGATTGCGGAGCGTTCACGGCTGGCCTCCTGGAGTGGAAGGCATCAGCGGGAAGGTCTGCACCGCATCGGCGGCGGTCGGTTCGGGCATGGGTTCGGCGGCCACGCTGTCGCCGGGCCGCTCGAAGCAAATCTGTCGTGCGCGGTCATCCGCGTGCAGTTCCCAGGCCGGACCAGCCAGGGTGAGCAGCGCATCGCGCAAGGTCATGGGACCGAGATGCAGGTGCGCCGCCGGGAGCGGCAGCTCATACAGCTCGATCACGGCATGCGCCGTTTGGCACAGGCTGTAGCCGCTGCGCTTGAGCACATGCCGCAGCCCATCGCCGACCGTGGCGCGGGCATCCTCGGGCATCGACACGTCGATGGTCTGCAACAGCAGGTCGCGCTGCGCCGCTGTAGGGGCCAGTTCGACCAGCGTGTAGCGGGCGTAGCGCACGACCGGGATGTACTCGGGCGCTTCGGGTTCGGGCGCGGCCGAGACTTCCTCGATGGTGTCGGGCGCGACCGGCGCAGTCGTCGTCGCGCAGCCACCGGCCAGCACCGACCAAAGCAGGCCGAAAAATCCCGCCAGCAGGCGGCGTTCGGGATGGTGAAACCAGGGTGGAGAGGGGCACATAGCTCGGCGTCCTGAAACATCGAGCCCTCACCATCGCCGCTCGGGCTACGAGCGGCAGCAAACAATGCGAACCAGACAGCGCCCGATTTGCCGGCAGCGCCTTCACCAAAGAAAGGCCCCAAGTTGGGGCCTGTGAAAATGGGTCTCTTATTTCTCGTCGTCGATGCCCATGCGCTCACGCATTTCGGCGAGGAACGCCTCGGGGGCCATCAGACCATAGCGTGCCAGGCGCACAGGGATGTCCTCCGCATCGAGGTTCCCATCTTCGATGCGCTGCCGCAGGAAATCCGCAATCTCGGCTTCCAGCTTCCGTTGGGTGTCGATGGCTTCGGACGGTTGGGTGTTGGTATTCATGGAAATCTCCTTGGGATGAAAAAAGCGCAGCCACGTCCACGGAGAACGTGGGCGTGGCTGCAAGGTGGGAACAACAGAAATGCCGGCGGCGCTAGGCCGGCTTGTGGCGTGGGAATCAGGCGGCGACCAGTTGCCGGGCCAGTGCGACCTCGACGGAATCACCATCCTGGTTCAGGACATCCAGCCCCGATTCGGGTACATCGCCCGAGGTGGACTGCGAGACCATGATCTTCTTGGCCATCAGTTCGAGGCATGTCATCTGCGAGGAACCGGCGTAGCCGAGATAGATCACGCGCACGGGGTGCTTCTGCCCGATGCGCCAGGAGCGGCGGGCCGCCTGCTGGAGCGAGTACACGTTGTAGCCCGACTGCATGAACACGATTGTCGGGAAATCCAACAGGTCCAATCCCGTCTTGACCAACTCGGGGTTGGTGATGAGCACGTCGATGCCACGATCCAGTTGCTCGGCAATCCAGTCCTCGCGGCGGCTTGCATCCACGCTCGCGCGCAGCACCGCCACCTTGAAACCTTCCTGCTCCAGCAGTACCTTCAGGCGCGACGTGGTGTCGCGCGTGCCGGTATAGACCGTGTAGGCGAGGACCTTGCGGCCCTGCGCCTTCTCCTGTTTGCAGATATCGATCAGCTCACGCTCCTTGGGGCTGATCTCGAACTCGTTGAACTGAGCCGGGACGAACGCCAAGGTGTTGCGCGTGCGCGGATGCACCACGGTTTCCGACCGGAAGCAGCAATCCGGCCAGGCCAGCAGCACGTTGAGGACCACACCCAGCAGAGTCGTATCGCGTCGCGCCAGAGCCTGTTTCAGCTCCGCGGTCAGCCGGCCCGCCAGATCGCGGTAGGCCGCGGCTTGCGCCGTGTCCATCGCGACTTCGCGGAACTCTTCGTCATACGGCGGCAGGACGTTGCCGCCGATGTCCTTGAGCTTGAGGAAGATCGTGAACGGCAGGATGCAGCGCAAGACGCCCTTGGGGCCGAAGCCCGGGGCTTTGACCGTGCGCACCGATACCTTGGTGCCCTTGGCCGTCTTGTGCGCCGTGCCGGCGCTCTCGGAGTAGATGTCCTTCAAGACCCCGTGATCGCGCATGAACGCCATCGCGGCCGAGGTCATGCTGCCGCTCGTGGTCGGGCGGTAGCCGTCTTCGATCATCCGCCCGGGAAGGGCTCGGAACAGCAGGTAGAACAGGTCGTCCCCGTAGCCGCCCATCAACGTGCCGGTCAGCAGCAAGGTTTTGCGAGCCTTCGCCGCCAGCACGCCCATGGCTTGGCCCTGGGCACTGCCGCCGTTCTTGTACTCGTGTGCCTCGTCGGCGATGAGCAGGTCGAACGTGCCTTGCGGCAGGTATCTCTTGATGAACTCGGACGGCTGATAGCCGCCCTCGCCAAACCCGAACTCCATGTTGGCCATCGCGCGTTCCATGCGCGTGGCCTGACGGTCGGAGAACACCAGTTCGCCGTTGCCGTCCATGAGGTTGATGAACTCATGGATGTTGTCGCCGAGCATCGAGGCCAGGAAGCCGTCGCCGAACTTCTGCATCAGCTTCTGCGCGGTGACTTCCCCGATGGTCGGGATGCGCTTCAAGGCTTTGAGGACGGCCGAGGACTGATCGCTGCCGGACAGGCTTCTCGGGCGGATCAGCGTCCACAGGGGGGCGGCGCAGTGGCTGCACTTCCTGCGGGATTCCTCGGCTTCGAGTTCGACCGGGTTGACCGGCTCGCCGTCGAGATCGGTGATGACCGTGCCGCAGTCCGGGCACGCTGCCACGTTGCCGTGGCGGGTACGCCGCTGAGTGAAGACAGGCTTCCAGTGGAACCCCATCCGCATCCTGACGCGCCCCAGGACAAAGAACTCCTGGCCCGTGGGCTGCACGCCCAACTGCTCGCGTAGCTTGATGAGCTTGACCAAGGTATCGGGGCCGTTGAGCACCCACACCTTGGCGCCTGCTACCGTCTCCTGGATCTCGCGCCGCCACTTGTAAACAAGGTGCGGCGGCGAAAGAACCAAGGTGCGGCGGTAGCCTTCGGCGTTGAGCACGGCGGCCGTGGCGATGCCGACGGTCGTCTTGCCGCAGCCCATTTCGCCATTGACGATCGCGGCATGTTCGCCACGGTCAATCAGCAGCTCGGCGGCGGCATGGACGACTTCGGCCTGGGCCTGGAACAGCTTGCGCTTGAGGCTGGCGACGATGAGCTGGCGATGTGCCTGCGGTTGGCCGGTATAGACCGGCGGATTAGCGCTGTTGAGGGCGTCGAGCAGTTCGTCGCCGAACTCGCCGACGAAATCCTGAAGGCTCAGGGTCAGAGGGGAAGATTCCGCATCGAGCAGTTCGCCCTGTACGGGCGCGGCTTCAGCGGCATTGGTTTCGAGATCGAGGGACATGGTGATGCTCCAAAGAAAATGGGGCATGCACCACCCCCAGTGGGGCAGTGGCATGCCCCGTGGTGGGAAGTAAATCGGCGCGTGGCCGAAGGTGGTTGAAGGTGCTGGCCTGGATGGCCAGCGGGTGAACCGTGCTCAGTCCTCGGACGGCAGAACGATGACGGTGGCGCGGCGCTCCGCGTCGGTAACGATGCGAATGGCCAGCCCCGGGTGGATCACGTAGTGCGATGCCAGCGAAGCACCTGATTGAAGCGCGGTGCTGTTGGCCTGCCATTGCTGGACGTTGACGTCGCCCCAGTCACCACGGGTGTGGCGCCTGAAGTACGGGATCGGGTCGAGGCGACCCGAGCGGACCAGGCGGTCAATGCCTTTGCTGAAGATAAGCGCCCCGATGGGGAACGCCAGCCTCTGGCAGTAGGTTTCGATGCGATGTGATGCCATGGGCTCCTCCTTGAAAGGTTATTGAGCCACGACACCCCTGGCGGAGTGAAGTGGCTCCGTCAGGTGGATGAGAATGACGATGTGGGGCCGTCAAATCAGATCTTGCTCCTCGGATAGCTGGACCACCGTGGTTTCATGGTCCTCGCTGGTCTTGACGATCAGTGCCAGGTCCGGCGTGATCCTGAACTGCGAGATCATTAGGTTGTCCTGTTGGATTGCGACGTTGTTGGCTTGGCGGGTGGCCTCGTCGATCTCGCCCCAGTCACCGCGCACGTGGCGCTGGACATAGGCCAAGGGGTCGATCAGGCCTTTGCGTGCCAACCAATGCACCTTCTCGCTCAACTTCAGCGTACCCGGTGCGAACAACGGTTGCTTCTGCGGCGCGGGCCGCTTGAACGGGTTTGCGAACATGGTGTTTCTCCTTCGATGTGGGAATAGCAGGACGGCAGCGCGTCCGGTGAGTCAGCGGATGGTCAACACCTCGCCCCGTGTCGCGGAGCCAGGCGTCATGTCCCACGCGCGGATGACGGGCACAAACTTGTCGGTGAGGATGCGGGTCTCGGCGATCGAGCCGTCTTCGCGTTCGGTGAATTCACGCTGGAGCGTCTTGTCCTTGTGGGTGTCACCTTTGACGACGAGCACGCGCCCGGTCTTGGAGCGCACAACCCCCGAGATCGCGCCCGCGGCCAGAGCCAGGGCGAGATGCCAGTGGGACAAAGCCCGCGCCGGTGGACGCAGCGACTGCTGCGCGGCCCCCAGGTGCGTGTCCAGCGACGGCCAGAGGCCTTGCAGCCTGCCAACCTCGTCGGCGAACTGCTCGGGCTCCATCGTCACGCGGAAGAAATGCTCCGGCTCGGCCGGACTGGCGGGGACGATGTACGGCAGGAACGGCCAATCGCTCGGCAGCTCCTCGGCTTCGACTTCGCCAAGCCCAACCTGCAGCAGCAGATTGCGCACGGCCTTGACGCCATCGGGAGCCTGTTCACGCTGTCGCACCCTTCGGCCGAAGATCACCACCTGCTTGAATTGCGTTTCCACCGCTCGGTAGATGCGCAGGTCCGTGTAGTGGCGTGTCAGCCAACCGACCAACTCCGCGTCGAGCACGTAGCCGGGGACGATGAAGACCAGCACGCCGCCGTACTGCAACAGCGACAGCGAACGCTGATAGAACAGCTTTTCGAGGCGGGCACGGCCCTGGCCTTGGTAGCCGATGTTGCCGTTGACGTCCTTGGACAGGTCGCCATACGGCGGGTTGAGCCAGAGCAACCCGAAGGATTGCTTGGAGACCATCGTGTCCATCAGGTCCGCGTGCAGGCAGTGATCGACCAGGCCGCGGGCATGACGTGCCCGCTCCGGGTCGAACTCGACGGCGAACGCCTTGGCCTGCTCGCGCCCGAGGGCATGGGCGGCTTCGGCGATCGCCACGCCTTCGCCGGCGCAGGGATCGAGGATGCACATCGGCCCGTCGCTGGGCATCAGTGCGTTGAGGGCTCTTTCGAGCGTGGGTTCGTCGGTCGGGTAGTAACCGTTCTTGGCGAAATTGCGGGCAAGCCGCGGGAACATGAGGGCCATGGAAGTCTCCTGGTTGGCGGGGAGGAATGGCGGAAGCACGCCAAGGCGTGCCTCCGCAGGTGGGTCAAGCCGCTACCGCTTCCGGCGTCCAAATCTTGGCCGGATACGGATAGGCGGTGAGTACGTCACTTCGGATCAGGGAACCCAGCGCCAGGGTCAGCGCCGGCACGTCGATGGCGAGCCGATGGCCTTCCAACGGCCCGAGGGCGAACGGAAGGCGGGCCAGCATCTCGCGGGTTTGCAGCAGTTCCAGCACGGTCTCGCGCCAGTGGTCGAGCAGCGGCAACGGGCAGGTGTCCCGCACCAGCATCCACAGGCGGTCAAGCCGGTGGGAGCTGTCGCGTGGCAGCAATGCCAGCGCGCTGGCGTTGGCCTTGTCGGGCTTCACGCAACGCCGGTCGAACAGCCACACGTTGGACAGCGAACCGAACAGCGTTCGCCGGTAGGCGCGGGTCATGCGCTTTTCCAGGCGATCGACGTTGCCGACGAACACCGGGACGCTGCCGCCCTGGTCGGTGATGACGTGGAACTGGTCCAGTCCTTGCTCGTCGCGCCCGAGGGTCAGGCGAGCGAGGAACTGCTGGACGGCGGTGTCGCGCGCCCAGATGGACAGGAAGATCAGGTTGCCCTGGTCATCGCCGACGCAGGCGTCGGCCATCACGTCCGGGCATTCGTCGATGCGGTACAGCGTGGAAGAAGTGTTTGCGGGCATGGTGGTGTCCTCGGATGAACGGGAACAGCACCGCCCGCCGGGGCAAGTACTGCCCCAGGGGGTGGAAGAAAATCGCTCAGTCCGGCTCGAACTGCCGGGTGTGCGGGTTGAAGTGAAGCGCCTCGTCCACCGCGGTGATCGGCGTGAAGCCGTCCAGGTAGATGTTGTTGAGGTACTGGTCGCGGTAGGTCAGCGCCTGCCGCGCCTGTTCCTCGGTAAGGCCGTTGCTGATGAAGTACTCCTGCATTTCCTCGTCGGAAGACACTTCGTCGTTGGACAAACTGCCTTCAACGAGTTTCAACAGTGAGGCGGGGAGCGCAGCCAGGATCGGGTCCATGTCGGTTCCTCCTGACTCAGGCCAACAGCGCCGCGGCGGGTGCCGTGGATGCCGTGGGGGTGCGCCGCCGCGCGTGGTAGGCGCGAACGCCTGCACGCCAGTCGGCGGACTGCTCCGGCGTCATGTCGAGGTAGCTCAACGGGCACGAGTAGTAGTACGGGTGCATGGACTCGTCCAAGGGCTTGTAGCCCCATTGGCTGCCGCTGCGCTCCAGAAGATCGCAGCGGATGTAGCGCAGGGACTGGCCCGGTGCGAGATCACGATGCACGCCTTCGGCCCTGGCCGTCACTTCCGCGACGGACCAGAGGACGTTGCCGCGCAGCGTGTGGGCGATGACCTTCACGCTGGCGCGCTCGGTCTCCTGCGGTGCGATCAGTTCCGCGATCAGTTCAGACCGCGATTGGGGAGAGAAATACCAGCCCATGAGAGGCCTCCTGAAGAATGTAGAGCCAGAGGCCTCCCCGTGGGGAAGAACCCCCAGCGGGTGATGGAATGCCGCGTGTGCGGCGATGGAATGCAGTGCGGGCTAGGAACCGCAACCGGCCGGGCAGCAACCCAGCGTGATCCCATGCGAACAGCAGCCGTTTTCAGCGAGCCAGTCCTGGGTTTCCTGCCGTTCGGCGGGTGTTGCGTAGTCCCATTCCTGGGTCGCGATTTCCAGCGCATGAACGCGCTGGCTTTCCGGCAATCGACTGGCTTGCGCGTCGATCTCCGAGCTGAAAAGCGTGACCCAGTGATCCCAGGACAGGCCGCAACCACGTTGGGCATGCTCGGCGGCCGTCTTGCAAACGGCGCGCCACGCGGTTTCGTCCAGCGCGGAACGGGGTGTATCGCAAGTGATGATGGACATGATGGAGACCTCCAGAAGAAAGCCGAGGCCACCCCCGCATGGGGAAGGAACCCCGGCGGGTGGATGAAGAACACCGCGGATGCGGTGTCTGCAATCACGCAGGTTGCAGTTCGGCCTGGCGGCTCCACTCCTGCGTCTTGAAGTCCAGCGCGTAGCCCAGTTCGCCCAGGCGGGCGATCTGCGCGCGCAGGGTGCGGCGGTCGATGGTCGAATCCAGCTTCACAGACTCGCCCAGCGGCCACAACAGGCCGAACAGCGCGGCGTCGCCATCCTCGGTGCTGCCGGGGGCAGCAGCCGCAGCAGGCGGCGCGTCCACGCCGAAGGGCGTGGTATCGACCAGCGGGTCCGCGGACGTCTGCACGGGTGCAGGTTTGGCGGACCTGGATGCCTTGGCGGGCTTGGCCGGCGTTGTCGCAGGCTGTGTCCCTTGCTCTTCATCGAGCGGATCGACTTCCTGCGGAGCAAAGCTATGTGCTTCGGCCTTGCTCAGCTTGTCGATGCCGAAAAGTGTCATACCGTCCAGGTTGGCGCGCATCTCGAAACGCATGCTGCCGTCGCTGATCGGATAGCCTTTGAGGAAGATGTAGCGAAGAACGAATTCCCCTTGGTACTTGCCCTCGGGGTATTGCTCCAACTCCGCGTCTTTAATCGTGAACTTGCCGAGTTGGCATTCGAGCTTGCCAACGTTGAACTTTCCGTTGCGGCCGTGAATGGTGCGCAGCGCGAGCTGGCCCGGGACGATGATGGGCGTGGCCGATTTCTCGGGTGCCGATGTGACTGCCATGATGCTTCTCCTTGAGGAATAGGAAAAAGGCAAGGCCCCGTGAGGGGCCATGCCGGATCAGAACGAAGCAGCCAATGCCGGCTCCTGCTCTTCGACTTCACCTGCGGGCTCGCGCTCGGCGGACTCGATAGGCTGGTCGGCAGCGGTGTCGGCGGCATCCTCGGCTTCGGGCGCGGGTGCGTCCTCGGCCTGCGGCGCCTCGGCTTGCGCCTGGCTCGTCGGATAGACCTGGGTGCCGTCGATCTTGATCAGACCGATGTGGATCAGCGTCGATTCCAGGCTCGCTCCCGGCTCCCCGGCGCGCTCACCCTTGGTGCGGATGTACGGATCGATCTTCATGTCGTTCAACTTGAAGGCGATCAGCACCTTGCGGTCCCCTTCGATGGCCTGCACGCACCGGCGAACCAGGTGCTCGGCTTCAGGGGTGGCGACGATGGTGTCGAAGTACCGATAGTCCGGTTCACCGACAGGCCCGGCCAGAGCCGCGACGCAGCACGACAGGAACGGATCGCCATCCTTGGGGGTGACGTCCTTCGGACGGCTGAGGTAGCCGATGCCGCGGGTGATCAGCTCGTGCTGCTTGATGGAAGCCAGTTCGGCCCGGTCAAGCGGCTCGGCCTTGAGCAGTCGCGCCTTGAGGGACGCGGCGGCTTCACCCTTGCGCTCGCCCTTGTCGCGGATGTACGCATCGCCCCACAGGTCGCCGAGGCGGAAGCGCACCAGCGGGCGCTGCTTGGGATCGTCAACGCCGATGTAGCGCTGGACGAGGTTCTTGGCCTCGGCACCCGAGACCTTGACGTCGAAGTAGCGGTAGCTGGGGTCCCTGGCGGGGCCGACCAGCGCGGCAACGGTGCATGCCAGGAAAGGCTGCGCACGGCGGCCGCCCCGGACAGGCACTTCACGGACACGCTGGATGTAGCCGATGCCCGAGGTGTGGAGGTCGAAATACGATTTCTCGTTGGACGTGGTGTTCATGGTGAATCTCCATAGGGAAGAAGCGGAGACACACCAGCCCCACGCATGCGGGGAAAGGTGCGTAACCCCGCGGTGGGTCGATAAGGCGAAAGCATCCGCCACCAGAGACTGGTGGCCGCTCGCGGATGGATGCGGTGCGAGCTGGCTCGGTCACGCAGTGGGAACTGCGACGCAACCTCGAAGACCGATGGTTGCCTGGCATGTCGCTGACAACGTCAGCAGGCATGGGGTCAGCATGGCCGGGCCTCGCGCGCGCGACAGCAATCAATCGTCATCCGGGCGCTTCCCATTTTTTCCAGGCTGCCCAGTTCCGCCCAAAAGAAAGCCCCCGAAATGGGGGCTTCAAGGGGTATGCGGACATTTTTGGACTACGCCGATTCCACCGCCGCCAGTGACAGATACGTAGCGGTGGCGGACAGCTCCAGATCATCTGAGCTTTGCAGAATGCGAGTGAAAACGCTGTCTTTCGGGTCGAAGAACTCGCCGAAATCGTCGCCGCCAAGCTCGGCGCGTGCCAGTTCCCACCAGTCATCGAACGGGTCGGTATCCGGGTTGCAGCCGACGGCATAGGCCAGCAGCTTCACGCGGCCATCGGGGCGGCGCTCTCCGCGCTCGGCGAGGAAGTACACGCCCTGGTCCTTGGCCAGGGCGACGCGGCATTGGTTGGCGATGGCCTCGGCAAGCACGGGGCGCAGGTCGGAGCCTCTGAATCGCAGTGACATGGTTGAAATCTCCTGTATGGATGAAGAAAAAAGCCCTCCACCGAAACGGATGGAAGGCTTGTGGGGCAGTCGCCGGTAGGCTGTGGACTGATCAGTCGTGCCGCTAGGCTTCCTGTCTGGCGCGTCAGGCTGGAACCGCCTGACGTTGACGAGAGGCTTTGGCGTCGATCACGCTCACGCCGATCAGGCGCCAGCGCCCGTCGTCGATGAGCCGCTCCAGCACTTCACCGAGCATGTCGAAATACACCTCGTCGTGCCTATCGATCAACTCACCGTCGCGGTGCAGCTCCACCACGTAGGTGTCGCCGCCACGGTCGTAGAGGATCGTCACCTGACCCTCGAACTTGGTGGTTGAGACCGTGAAGCTGATCGCCGGCGGGGTCTCGATGATCTTGGAGGGCTTGGGATCGACCCAGGCGAAGTCGCGGGCACCTGCATCGACCAGCATGTGGGTGATGCACCGGAACCCGTCGGGCGCGGGCATCTCCTCCAACTGCTCGATGAGTTGGCCCAGCTCCATGCACTGCGGCTCGGGAATTGGCAGCTTGGCGGGTGCTTTGCCAAGGATATGCCTCGTGATGGTGTAAGGCGTGCCATCCGAAGTCTTCTCGGTGACGACTTCCGGGGTGTCCGCGCGCAGCCCGTCGAAACGTCGCCGGGCGTAGGGTTGGACATGGACCTTGGCGCCCTCGCTGGGAACGGTGGTCACCAGGTTGGGATCGAGCACGGCGAACTCGGAAGGCTTGAGCTTGACGACGATGGCATCGTCGGTCGCGGAGACCACCTTGCCGTTGAAGGGCTGAGGGTCGATGGCGAAGCCCAACGTCGAGGACTGCGGCTGATCATCGAATACGCGGTATTTGAACGAACGCACGTTGCGAGGCATATGGCCCGCGACAAGCGAAGGCATCATGGATTTGATGAGGGAACGGTCCATGGGAATCTCCTTGAGGAAGAACAAGGGATTCCCCGCCCGCAAGGGAGAGGTCCCTTGTGGGTGGCGTGAACGGACGGGGTACGTCCATAGGAAGAAACGACCAGCACGGTTTCCCGCACTTGCAGCCTTGAAGGTCTCGGCTGCCAGGGCATGTGTCGGCAACGCCGACGAACATGGAGCAAGGATGGCTCTGGAATGGGCGGCCTGCCCGCAAGAAATCGCACAGCGTCGCACCCGCTTTCCTGCGCTGCGGACAAGAAAAAGCCCCTCGAAAGGGGCTTGGTTGGGTCAGGCTTCGTACACGAAGTAGTGCTCGCGCTGACGTGGGAAGAAGACATGCTTCCATGTATCGCCGCTGGTGTTGCCACCGTCGAAGACGACCATTTCGTAGTCGTCAATGTCGGTGTCCACCAGGTCGGCGCTGGCGATATGGCGCATGTGCAGCGTGCCGCTCATGCGCTCGAATACCAGGATCTGGCCGATGGCGTCGTCCTGGCCCATGGCATTGACGCAGGCGCCGAGCTGGTGCTCGAAGTCTGGCGTGCGCGAGATGAGGTCGGGGAACATGAGGTTGCTCCTATGAAAATGGATCAGCCCGGTTCCGGGAGGGAGACGGGCCGGTATGGGGGAGAACAAAGAGGAAGGATGTTGCGTCGAGCGGCTGCTAGGATTCGGCCAACGGCAGGCCCAACAGCACGGGTGCGTCGGCGTCGAGAATCAGGATGCGCACATCGGCCTGGCCAGCCAGTTCAATGACGTTCGCCAGGTCATCCGGCATACCCTTGCTTCGGTGCTCCTGGCGAAGCTGCTCCGCACTGATGCCCTCGGCGTGGTCCAGGTTCTTGTCCGTCCAGGGGGTGGAGATCAGCTTGATGCCGATCGCCGGGCTGTACGGAACCCGGAACGCGATGAACAGGAAGGCCTCCGGCGTGGCGAGGTCTGCCAGGTTGGCGAGGTATTGGCTGGTTTCCTCGCTTATGTGCGCGCTGCTGATTTCCCAGCACCGGCTGTAATAGCCGGTCTCGAAACTCAGGCGCTGTACGACCTCCCGCGCTGCCTCTGCCGAATAGGCGTCGCCGACGTGGATGGGGCGGCCGTCGAAGTCATCGCCATGGATGGCATAGACCACGGCGCCGATTACGCCTTCGCCGCTGACACCTTCTCCGGCATCGCATTCGGCCAGTACCTCGGCACTCACGGGTTCGGGACCATTCCTGACTACGGCGAAATCGCTGGTGACGATGCACGAGGATGAAATCATTTCCTCGTCGGAAAGGTGCTTTTGGCTCGGGTGGATGATTCGCCAGACATGCGGGCTTCCATCCTCGTAGCTGATGCACAGCGTGCGGACGATTTTCAGATTCCAGTATCCGCGGAGAAAGGGATTGGGTTTCAGGGACATGGGAACTCTCCAGATTTGAATAATGGAGCCAATCCCCGCCACCGGGAATTGGACCCGGTGGGTTGAAAGTGGAAAATGCGTCAGTCGGCGCTGATCGTTGACGTCTGAGCCAGCCGTTCGGCGATGCGATGGCGCACATTTAGGCGAAATTGCTCATCGGTGATGCCGGCAAGCAGGTTGGCGGCCTCCAGCGCGATCAACGCTGAGGCCTCTTCGATGTCGGCGGCCAGGATGGTGTTGCGCAGTTGATCGCCGAGTTGAAGCGCCTGCGAGGACGTTCTGAAGACCTGGACCTCGCGGCTCAGGTAGCAGCCGTTGCCGCCGAACTCGAATAGCCTTGGCTTGCTGCAATACCAGCAGCCCTCAAACTGTATGGCGGTCAGGTTATGGCCATCATCGAAGCGGGTAGCGATCAGAAGCAGGGCTTCCAGGTCCGCGCTGTCCTCGAAGTGGTGGTGCTCTATCAGGTTCTCCAGCTCCCCGTCCTGGTCAGCACCGAAGTGCGCGGCCAGCCGTTCAAGCAGAGGCGGAATCGACAACTCTTCGTCGTCGGGCATGGGGATTCCGAGTTGTGTGGCCAGGTTTTCCAGACCGTCCAGCACATCTGTCCAGCGTGGATCATTGGTCTCGGCGATCTGGGCGATGTAGGCCTGCCCATTGCCGGGATGGTTTTCGTCGAGCGCGAAGGCATCGAACAGTGCCTTGATGACGGGAGTAACGCGGTCGAGCACGAGAACGCCCGTGCCTTCGTAGTAGTTGTTTGCCATGCTGGCTCCTTTCGAGAAGAGCGGAGCCAGCCCCTGCGGACGATGGCATCCGCAGGGAATAGCCCAGGGCCGTTGGCGCCGGGCGATGGGGAAGAAAAATTGAGGGACATGGCCTTATGAGCGCATGTCCCTCACGGGAGGATCGAGAAGACAGTGGCGTGCCGGAGACCGACTCACCAACCGCTGTAGTTCACCAGCAGGTCGGCGATGACCTTGCGGCGTTCCAGATCGAGACCGTCGAAGTCCGACAGCCCGTGGAAGTGGCAGCGCTTGAGCATGGCACCGCCCTCGCGCGCGTTGTAGAAGCTGACCATGGCGGACAGGAACATGCGTTCGCCGCTGCTCAGGACGCCGAGGGCATCGTTGAGCCGCAGCATGTCGGGACGCAAATCCCACTTGGTGTTGGCCCGGTTCAGGCCTTCACGGGTGCCGTCGCCGAACCACTCGGGACCAGCAATCTCGACACCGCGCTTCCAGGCCTCGAAGAAGGCTTGGGGCGCGGCAGCGAAATGCTGCTCTTCCCGCATGATCTGATCGACGACTTCCCGCGGCAGTAGCTGGTTCATGATGTGATTTCTCCAGTTGGATCAGGGAATGGCGAGCTGGGACCAGCCGCCTCTTTCGAGGGCGCGTTGAGCCGCGGCATAGCTGCGGAAGTACTCGCGGGATTCCCGCGAAACGGGACCTTCGGTATCGCGCGTGCCGATGTAGTGGCCGGCGGCGCTTTGCAAGACTTCGAGCGGCAGGAACTTGCCGCAGTAGGTCAGGGCCAACTGGCCGAAAGAGGCTTGCTGGGACATGGACGGGCTCCTTGGAAAAGCGGGGCCTTGTCCCTCACGGGATGGCAGCTCCCGCACGCGGTTGATAAAAAGCATCAGCGTCACGGGGACGCTCATCCGCAGAATTGATGCGATGCGGACTGGTGGGTGACGCGGGAGAGACCCGCGGCAGCCTGGAACCCTGGCTGCTGGCATGTGCTGACGAATCAGCGAACATGCGGGCAGCTTCTTGCGAGGGCCGTGCTGCGTCAGTTGGAAAACCGCATCCGGCACAGCCCCGATTGATGGGCTCAGAGAAAAGAAAAGCCCCGCGTCGAGTGCGGGGCTGTCAGGAGGGTGCGGTGGTGCTGGGTCAGTCGGGCTTGTCGCCCAGGACATGCTGCTTCCACAGGTCGAATGCCTGCTCGGGCGGCAGCTCGGCGAGGATGACGATGGGCTGGGCCTGCCGGGCGCGCAGCGAAGCGAAGTACGACTTGCGGTCGGCGATGGCCTTGAGCTTGATGCCCTTGATGAACAGCAGTTTGCGGTCCTTGATGAACAGCACCTTGTTGCCGATGTCGCGGTTGAACGCGGCTCGCACCTTGCGTTCCGCGTGCATGGCATCGGCCAGCTCATCGACCAGGAAGTCGAGCGTCATGGCGATGTAATGAGGGTCTTCACCCTCGTGGCCCAGGTCGAGCGGCGCAGGCGGCAGGCCCTTGGCGAAGGCTTCGGCCTGCGCCAGCAGCGCCGCCTTGCCGTTGAGTGCGTGGAGGAACGTCGAGCCGCCGTGGCCGTCGTTGCGGGCCTCGGCGATGGGAATGCCGTCGAACACGATGGTCGCGGTGAAGCACAGCGTTTCCTCGCTGGCGAAGTCGGCCACCTTGAGGTTCTTCAGCGTGATGCGGTCTTGCTTGGTGATGGTTTCCATGGGAGATCCTGAAATCGACCGGGTGGCGACATGCCCCTAACGGGACGTGGCGACCATCCCGTGGGTTGGAGAAAGGAGGCATCGATGCCCCGGTGGGCAGCGTTCGCCGGTGAGATGCCGAAGCGAACTGGTGGGTGGCGTGGGCGGAACCCACGGCAGCCTTGACACCCTGGCTGCGGGCTGCTGCCGATACATCGGCAATGCAGGGAGAGAATGGCGCGGCCGGCAGGCTGCGTCGTCGATCAATCCGAATCGGTCAAGTCCGTCTTGTGCAGGCACTGCACCAGCCGGTTGCCCAGCCAAGCCATGCACGGGACGGCCATGGAGTTGCCAATCGCCTTGTAGCGCGGAGCGTCTGCGGCAGGCTTGCCGCGATACGGGATCAGCGTGTAGTCGTCGGGCATGCCCTGCAGCCGCTCGCACTCCATGGGCATCAGCCGCCGCACCCGCCATTGCGACCAGTCCGCTGCACCGGATTCATTCCAGTCGTAGCGGAAATGTGCCTCGAAGTCGGGGGCCAGGACATGGGGCTTGTCTGCGCCGCCGCCGCTGGTACGCAACGCCGCTGCAACGCTTCCGCCCAGTTCGGCGGCAAGACCCTGCGTCCGTCCCCGCAGGGCAACGCAGGCCACCATCGGCACACCGTAGCCCGGCTTGCCGTTGGACAGGACGGTGCAAGACACCTGTCCATGCCCCGACTCGAAGCGCACTTCGCCGCGGTTGTTCTGCGCGAAGGCGATGGCGGGTACGACGCCTGCGTTCGCATGGCTGTTGCGATGCCCGCCGGCACGCAGCGTCGGCGTCAGGTCGATCGTGGCGTCCGCGCCGCTGCCCTGGGCGGTGAAGGCGATGATCGGCACGCCCTTTCCCGTACCGTCCTCGCTGCTGCCCTTGCCGTTGTTGGCGGTGTCGAGGGTGTGGGCGATGCTGCCGGCGATGGACTGCACCATGAACGTCTCGGTGCGGATGTCGTGCTTGGGACCCGCGGCCATCAGGCATGCCGCAACATCGACGGGGCCGATGCCGCCGCTGAATCCGAACGTCGTCGTGACCTTGCCGTAGGGCTGGTTCAGTCCAGCGAATCCTGCGTATCCGCCTGCTGCAGCAGCACCCGATCCAGCAGCGCGGGCAGCTTCTTGCCACGGCGCGCGGCCCGCAGAAGAATCCCCGCGCAGGCCTGTGCGCTCAAAAAGTACTTCGGAGGGATCGAGGTCATCACCACCACATGCCACAAGAAACACGCGCTTGCGGCGTTGGGCGACACCGAAATATTGAGCGTCGAGCACGCGCCAGGCGATGCGGCGGCGGGGTCCAGACACACAACCAGCGTGCGCCCATTTTTCCCCTGGCGGCTGGAGCGCACGGCTTTCTCCGGCCAGTGCTCCCAGGAAATGCCCGAAGGCATTGCTGCGGTCGTTGAGGACGCCGGGGACGTTTTCCCAGACGAGCGTTGCCGGCGGGCGGCGGTCTTGGTGGCGGGTTTGGTCGATGGCATTTGCAAGCTCCACATAGGCAAGGGTCAAGGCGCCGCGCGGGTCGTTCAGCCCCTGGCGCGCGCCGGCAACGCTGAACGACTGGCACGGCGTGCCGCCGACCAGGATGTCGGGCGCCGGCACGATGCCGGCGCGCACCTGACGGGCGATCGCGGTCATGTCGCCCAGGTTGGGCACATGGGGGTAACGGTGGGCGAGCACGGCGCTCGGGAACGGCTCGATCTCGGCGAACCACGCGGCTTTGAGGCCGAGGGGTTGCCATGCGAGGCTCACGGCCTCGATGCCGCTGCACACGCTGCCGTACAGCAGTGGCGCGGCCTGGGGCGCACCGCGAAGGGTGCAAGGTTGCGGGTTCATGTCGGGTCTCCTGTTCGTGTGGCCCGGGGCGGGCCGGGACGTTGATAGGCAGGAGAAAGGCGCCGAAGGCCCTGCGGCCTTCGGCTCGGGAGGACAGAACCACCCGTGGGCTGGTGCAGGCCCGGTCGTCGCTAGAACCGTCTGCTCATCAGCAATCACACCCGGCGCATGTCGTGGTTCGCGCCGGCATCGTCTGGCGCACATCCGCGCACAAAGGGAGCCCGTTTTTGCGCCGGCGGGCACCGGCACCGAATACCGCTGACCACGAAGGGTCTCCGGGTGGCTCGCGCAGCTTGGCAAGCCACCGGGGGACCCTTCGCAGAGGCGGGAGAAATGCAGATCAGCAGAACGCGCAGGAGGCGGTTCGCGGAGAAGCTACCTTCAGGTCCCGCGGCCGGGGACGGCCAGGCGGGACGCGCACACGGACAAGAAGGCGTTGCGCGCTGGGCGTCCCGCAGGGCGTGCGGAACACAGGCCGCGCCGCCGATGGCGGGCACGGCTCACGGGGAACGGGGTCGGTCAGGAGCCTTTGCGGCCGCTGCGGCGCGGGCGCGAGGCACCACGCCTGGACGTGCCGGATTCGACCGGCAGCGTGCCTTTGCAGTCGGGGTAGCGACTGCACGACCAGAATGGGCCGCTCTTGCCGGTGCGCTGGCGCGTCGGTGCGCCGCACTGTGGGCAAGGCGGTCCGTGGGGAACCTTGATGGACAGGGACGTGCTGCCGTACTGCGCGATCAACTGTGAGATCCATGCAGCCTGCTTGCCGATGAATACGTCCAGCGTGAGCTGTCCAGCTTCGATCATGTCCAGCGCCTGTTCCCAGACGGCGGTTGTCCCTGGGTCGGCAATCGCTGTGGGCACCGCGTCGATCAGGGTGAAGGCCGCATCCGAGGCACGGATGGCGCGGCCCTTCTTCACGAGGTAGCCCCGCGTCAGCAGGCCACTGATGATGTTGGCCCGCGTCGCTTCGGTGCCGATGCCGACCGTATCCTTGAGCTTCTGTTTCAGGCGCGGGTCCGAGACCAGTTTGGCGACGCCCTTCATGGACTTGACCAACTCGCCCTGCGTATAGGGTCGAGGGGGCAGCGTCTTGAGCGCCTTCAGATCGACGTCGGCCACCTGACATGCCAGGCCCTCGCGCAGCGCGGGCAGTACCTGGCTGCGCGCCGCAGGGTCGCCATCCTCCTCGGATTGCGGTTCGGCCAGCACCAGGTGCCAACCCTTGACGACGACCTGCTTGCCGGTGGCCGCCAGCGTCTGCTGGCCGCAGGAGAGGTTCGCCACAGTGCGGTCGAACTCGTGGTGAGGAAGGAATTGCGCCAGGTAATGCGCCCGGATCAGCCGATACACTGCCAGTTCTTTCTCACTCATGGTCGAGAGGTTCGCCGGTTCGAGCGTCGGGATGATGCCGTGGTGAGCAGACACCTTCGCGTCGTTCCAGGCGCGTGAGCGTTGAGTGCGGTCGAGCTGGTCCATGATCGGTCGCAGCAAGGGATCGGTCTTGACCAGGCTGTCGAGGACCGTTGGCACCTCGGCGAACATGCTTTCGGGCAGGTAGCCCGAATCGGAGCGCGGGTACGTCGTGGCCTTGTGCGTCTCGTATAGGGCCTGAGCAATGTCTAAGGTCTCCTGCACATCGAGCCCAAGCTGCCTGGAACACACCTCCTGCAAGGTCCCCAGGTCGAACGGCAGCGGCGGGCCTTCCCGCACGCGCTCGGTTTCGACCGCCACCACCTGGGCGCTGTCCGCGGCGCGGATCTGCTGCGCGGCGTGCTGCGCGATGGGCTGCTGCAGGCAGCGGCCGGCGTCGTCGGTGCATGTGTTCGGGGGAACCCACTGCGCGGTGAAAGCCTGGCCACCAGCGGACAGGGACACGTCGATGGCCCAGTACGGCACGGACACGAAGGCGGCGATCTCGCGGTCGCGGTCCACGACCAGTTTGAGCGTGGGGGTCTGGACGCGGCCGACCGACAGCACGCCGTCGTAGCCAGCCTGTCGTCCCAGCACCGTGAACAAGCGGCTGAGGTTCATGCCGACGAGCCAGTCCGCCCGAGAGCGTGCCAGCGCCGAGTAGTACATCGGCAACGTCTCGGCCGATGGCCGGAGCTTGCCGAGTGCCGCGCGGATGGAAGCATCGTTGAGCGCCGACAACCACAGCCGTTCGATGGGGCCGCGGTAGCCGCACAGGTCGATGATCTCGCGGGCGATCAACTCGCCCTCGCGGTCGGCATCTGTGGCGATGACAAGCTGGGTCGCCTTAGCCAGAAGCGCCTTGACGACCTTGAACTGCGTGGCGGTCTTCGGTTTGACCTCGACCCGCCAGTGCTGAGGAATGATGGGCAACTGCTCGATGGACCAGCGCTTCAACTGCTCGTCGTAGGCTTCGGGCGCTGCGGCTTCTACGAGATGGCCGATGCACCAGGTGACGGTGACGCCGGAACCGTTGAGGCAGCCTTCAGCGCGCTGCGTGGCACCGAGAATCCGGCCAATGTCTTTGCCCTGGGAGGGCTTCTCGCACAAGAACAGCCGCATGTCCGTCCATCCCGATTCCCGTTGTTCATGGAGTTGCTGGAATCGAGGATGCCGAGCGCCACCTGGGGCAGCAGCAAACAAGCCGCATGCGGCGGTGACCGCTTTCACGGGATGGAATGGCTTGTGCGGGGGTGGCGCGTGGCCGCAGGTGTGCGGACCGGGAGCCGCGATATGAGGGAGCGCGTGAAAGTCGGTGGACGTTGGTGGAGCTATCCCCTGGGGATAGCTCGCGAGCGCATGGAGGGCGGCGAAGACGTGCGACCGCCCTCCATGCCGGTTCACTTCCTGCGCTTGGATTCTTTCGGCGCAGCCGGTTCCTGCGCGGCCTGGGGCTTGGGCTCTGCCTCTTGCGGCTTCGGGCTGAGGGTCACGGATTCGATGCGGTACGGCAGGATGCCGACGCTGCGCGCGTTGATCTGCCAGGTCTCGCGCGGCTGATCCTCGTTATCCGTCCAGGGTTCGCGCTCCATGCGGCCGACGACCAGCACGCGCATGCCTTTCTGGTACAGGTCCTTCCAGTGCTCGGCGTCGCGGTGCCAGATTTCCACCGGCGCCCAGAAGCCGCCCCGGTCCTCGAACGTGCCATCCTTCTTCGGCACAGGGTTGTCGAAATAGACGTTCAGGCGTAGCAGGCGACTGGGTTCGTCGTTGCCGTTGGGGAATTCGCGGTACTCCGGTGGCGAACCGATGTTGCCTTCGCCGGAAAAATGCGTGCTCATGATGTGATCTCCGTGGTGGTTGAAATACCCGTGCCTCGTCGGCGCCGGGAGCGTGCTGGGTGCCCGGCGCAATCACCGATCGCGCATTGCGGCGGGAATGGGCGTGAGCCGGCGCAGGTAGGCGTCGTCCGCCTCGGCCGCCTTGCTGGCGCATTCCTGCGCCTGCCTGCCCAAGGTGTGCAGCAGGCTGATCTGCATGTTCAACGTGATGCGCTGCAGCTCGATCGCGTGCAGGTCGGCCAGCAGGTTGACGGGTGTGCTGCTGCTGGCGACCAGCTCCCGCCACAGCGCCACGCCCATGGCCGACCTGTCGTGTCTGCGCCAGCGCAAGAAGACGGTTCCTGCGCCAGTGGTCTGTTGGGCCAGTTCGATGGGCAGCAGGTGGAAGGGGTGCCCGCATGCCTGCTCCAGTACCTGTCGCTGTGCCAGGGCAATCAACTCGTCGCGCATGGCGAAGCACTGGCTGGCCCAGGCCTCGAAGTCCCCTTTACCCTTAAAAGGCTTTAAAAGGCCTTTTAGATAGGCCGCGTGTTCCAGCCGCATGAAGGCACCCTGTTGCAGGCCTCGGAAGTAGCGGGTCGGTGGGTTCGGATCGCTCATGCCGGCTCGTCCTCGCCGGCTGCGGCTTCGGGCGACTCTGCGGTGGTGGTTTCATCGCCGAGCAGTGATGCTTCGGCAGGACCGTCGCCGCGCTGCTTCAGGCCACGGCGCACGATGGGCGGCGCAAACTTCGACCGGCGCGTGCCTTCCAGCACGTCCTGCGGCAGTTCGCCATACTTCTCCAGCGCTGCCCGCGCTGCGGCATTCTTCGACGCGAAGTCATCGCGTGTGCAGCCCGAATAGCGATACTGCTGGGCCAGCGAGAACAGGCTGCGCAATGAATGTGCGCCCTCGTTGAGCCAGCGTTCCAAGGTGCTGCGGTCAATGAGCGCGGTGTGATGGGCGAGGATCAGCTTGCGGGCGATGTCGTCGTAGTCGGCCAGGAGATAGACCGCGGCAAAGCCGAGCTGCGCGTTGACGAAGAGCGGGAGCTTGACCGGCTGCACGTTGAGGTTTTCGCCCAGGCTGAGCGCCGGCGGCACACTCGCCAGCGCCTGGTCCACCTGCTCGCGCAGCGATTGCAGCGTGACCTTGGTGTGGTCGAGCTTGTCCTCGATGCGCAGCATCCACCAGTCCGAGTACGGATCGTCTTGTTCTGAGCCCCGCCGCATCTTGTTCATCTGAGCGATATAGCCATTCAGGCCGACGATGCCCGGTCGCCCCTCGGCGGCGGCGCGGCCATGCCAGATGCGGGAAGCGTGATGGGTGTGCAGGGTCAGCGACATCGCACTGCGCAGGGAGCCGAGATTCAGTTGCAGAGGTTCATTGGTTGCCATGGTGTCTGCTCGTTGTTGGAAAAGGAGCGGCCAGCTTCGACAGGAAGCGGAAGGCAGTCAGTCAAGAATCCGAATCCCGGCGGGCCCCGGTTTAGGGCGTGGCGGTTGCATGCGGCGCGAGCTATCCCCAGGGGATAGCTCCATGGAGCGCTAACGAACGCTGCACGCCGAGATCAGGGGGGACAACGCCGATGCTGCGGCAGATGGTCGATCCCAGGCCTGCGACAGCTTGGCGTTGTGCCCAGCAGCGGAACTATCCCCAGGGGATAGCTCTACTGGCGGCCATGGGCATCTAGTTTCACCGCCTGGCATGCCGACTCATTTGCTGGCGAGCAGATTGCGTAGCCGCTCGATGTGCTGCTTGGCGACTTCTGGCGGCACTGGCTTACCCTGCGGCTGAGGTGGCGGTGCTGGTGGTGGTCGCTCGTTTGGTGGGACGGATGCCGATGGCGCGTCTTTCTTGGCCCAGGCATTGAACTCGCCATGGATGGCGCGCTGGATGATGCCGAACAGATACCCCGCAGGATTGCGTATGCCATGACTGCTGCATCGTGTGGCCCATTCGTCCAGCACGGCCTGTCTCAGCGCGGCATCAACCTGCTGCAATGCCACCCTGGCACCTGTCTGCTGCTCTGCCTTCAGTTCCGTGAAGCGCTTGGGCCATTGCAGATCGCCCAGCGCGCGCGCCTGCGCGGTAGTACGTACTTCATTAATACGACTACTACGTACTGTACGGGCCTGCTTCGGATTCCGAAGAGAGGCGTTTGGCACGGGTTTCGCCCCTGCTTCGGATTCCGAAGATGGGTCATCCGCATTCCGAAGAAGGCTCGATACTCCTTCTTCGGAATCGTGGGCGGCGTCCTCCTGTGGATAACTTGCGGCGGCCGTGATGCCTTGGCTGGCGAGGCGTTCTGCCAGAACCTGCAGCCGCGACGGCAATGTGCGCCCGGAGAGCAGCGGATCTTCCGCGATCTCCTTAAGGGTGTTCAGGCCGACCATCTGGACGGCCTTGGCCGAATGGCCGAGGGACTGGCTGACCAGTGCCAGGTAGTCGGCGTCGAGCTGCATGGCCTCGAAGGGCGTCAGCGGTTCATCGTGCAGAACGTAGAGGTTGCCGAGGATGCGGCCGGTCTTGGGGTCACGCCGTCGCCGCACCAGGCTCAACCATCGGGTGAGGCGCAACAGCGTCAACGCTCGGGCCACGGTTTCATGCGAGGCCTGCCCGGCGCAGGGCATCGATGCCAGCCAGGGTCGAAGCTGCTCATACGTCGGGAAGGCTGTCACGCCATCGTCGTTGAGCATCAGCCGGAACACCTGCCAGGCGTTGCGCTCCAGCGGCGTAAGGCGACGGTCGAGGAACAGTCGCCGCGGCACGGTCTCATGCCGGTTGCCGCTGAAGAGGAAGGCATCGCCGGACGTGGCGGGCGTCGGCGCAGGCATAGGTGCTGGCGCACTGGGCTTGGGCACGAGGTCTTTCAAGGCGGCGTCGAACAGGTCCGCGAGTGCGACGGGGCCACGGCGTGGTGCGGTGTCGTCCACGGCCATGGCTCAACCCAATCCTTGATCGACCCAGCTCTTGATCGAGGCCCAGACCACCGACAGAGGCAGCGACATGCCTTCGGCCAAGTCCATGGCGGCGTCGAGAATGGAGGTTTCGTCTTCGAGATCGACATTCCTGCTGCCGGTCACGGCCTTCCATTGCCGCCACAGATCCGTGTCCTGTTTCTCGTCCAGCACGGGGTGGCGGCCCTTGCGCTTGGGCAGGCCGAGGATTTCGCGGCGAAGCGCCACCTCTTGGTGGGTCAGGCCATAGAACCGACTGACCATCTCGGTGCTCGCACCCAGCCTGAGCATGCGATCGACCGTGGCGATTTCCTTCTCCACGTCCTGCGCCTGCTTGAGTAGTCGCCGGAGCACTTCGCGGTTGACCGTCACCGAGCACCAGGAGACGTTGGCGTTGGCGAGCACGCTGATCAGCGCGGGATGCTTGAGGGCGTCCAGTTCTTCCTCACCAAACCCCATCAGTTTGCACCGGCGCAGTTGCCCATTGCGCAGGTCATAGAGGGCCTGCGCGATGACGGCCTGGTTGAGTGGGTGTGGTGCGGACATGCTGGCCTCCCTCGCTCACGTTCCAAGGTCCGCAGCGCCGGCTTCAAGATCGAGCAGGCGCCGGGCCAGCCGCAGCAGCCGGAACAGCTTGACCAGCGCGGTGTCGCTCAATCGCTGGGCCGCATCACCCTGGCCGTGCAGCAATGCCGGCAGGTCGATGACGATTTGCCCGTCGTGCAGACCGACGTCGGCGGGCCGCTGACCGGCCAGGCACGCCAACAATGCGAGGACGGAACGGCCCAGCGGCGCCGGACTTTGGGTGCGGGCCCGGCAGGCGAAACCGATACCCTCTGCACGGTCATCAATGCACTCGTCCAGGTCTGCCTCGCTCGCGATTTCGCGGGCGAACTGTGCGATGTGGATGCGCAAGCGCTCGGCAGTATCCAAGCCGGGATCGATGTACCAGACATCGGAGATCGGATAGAGCCCGCCAGCCTGCACGGGGATGGACTGCAAGACGCTCGCCGAGAAGTCGGGAGGCAGCGCATCGCCCAACTGATCGGCGACCATGCGCTGGATGGACTGGAGCCGTTCGGTCGTCGGTGCCGGCGAAACGATGTGCTCCCGAAGCAGATCGCTCCCCGCCGCAGGGCTGGCCGGACCCGCCTGACTGGTATCCGTGTCGCTCTCGCGCGCAGGTCGGCCTGCAGGCGGCGCTGCCGATGCAGCCCCTGCGGTGGGTGGCGCGGTGTTGGCAGTTGGGCGCGCGATGGTTTCCGACTCCGGCTCCGGCAACGCAGGCGGCGTCGAGGGCGGCGTTGGGTCGCTGATCAAGGCGCGCTGCCGGCTTTCGGATTCGGTCATGTCCAGGGCGAGCACGTCGTAATTGACACCCAGCAACTCGGCCATCTGGCCGATCAGCTCGTCCTGTACGCGCTGCGCGGAGAACTCGTCGGCCTGGACGTCGAATTGCGACAGCGCTTCCTGGAAAAATTCGTCGAAGTCCTGAACCAGGGAGCGGCCCTTGGCGTAGCGCTCCCACGCGAGCATGCAGGCTTTGCGCATGACCGACAGGCGTTCGACCTGATGGCGACCGAGGCCGCCATAGAGCACGGTGGGGATCGCGGGCAGGAGATACTGCACCGCGTCGTTCATGCGGCTGATGTGCGACTGTTGTACCGGGAAGCCATCGGCAGCGAGGCGGCGGGCCAGCTCGGACTGGCTCAAGGTAGTGCCGCTTTCTTGCTCGTAGAACTCGCGTGCCTTCTCGACGCCGAGGGCGCGCTCGATGAACGTGAGGCCCCCGCGTAATTCATTCTCGGCCAGGTGGCCGGTCAGCATGACGACTTCGCCGCGGCTGGGCCACGGCCGGAACAGGCACGATATACGGAAAAACCGCTCGTCCTTGGTCTCTGACCATAGTTCGCGCAGGATCGCCAGCCGCGTATTTCCGCCGTTGCGGATGATGTAGTGGTCCTCACCTGGTCGGCGAGTGATGGCCGGCGCCGCGTCCAGACCGCGCTCGCGGATGGACGCCTTGATTTCCTCGTAGGCCGGGTTGCGTTTTTTCCTGGGATCGTGGTCGTAGGGGCGCAACTGATCTAGGGTCACGACCATGGGTGTGTCGGCGATCGGGTCGCTCAAGGTCGAGGCTGACGGGCCGCTGCGCTCGAACCCGGCCGCGAGCAGCTTGCCAGCCATCTGCTGGGAGGTGATCTCAGCCATGGCCGCCTCCCTGCGCTTGGTATCGGGCCTCGCGCTCGGCGCGGCGGATTTGCGCACGGGCATTCAGGGTCGCCCGGTGGTCACTGGCCGTCGAGCTGGTGTAGATCGCGGCGCAGCCAGGCTTGGTGAACTTGAGGTGGCCGCCAGGCGTGCGTTTGACGTGCCAACCTTCGCCAACCGCGAACTCGATCAGGGCGCGAAGCCGCTTGTGGCCTCGGGCAAGCTCATGTGCGTTCGCCATGGAACCTCCCGGCATCAAGAGGGTGTGGCGGACGGCCGGACACCATGGCAAATCGGTGCCGCCATTGCGGAAATAGTTCGTCTGCGAGGCCGCGCATGGTGTCGAGCGCGGCGGGGGCGACTCTGCCCGGCGGCTGGCGGTATTCGACCCGATGCACTGGCAATCCGCGCGTAGCTGCACGCGGATACGCCTCGATGGCCGGCACGTCGGTGGCCAGCACGCGGATGCCGGCATGGTCCTGGAAAAGATCGCGCAGGGCCTGCTGGATCAGCCGTGCATTGGCTGACACAGGGTGGACGCGATTGATGAGCAGATGCAGAGGTGGAGGCTCGATGCCCAGGTGCCGGTAGGGCGCAATGTCTTCGAGCAACTGCATGGTGCCGCGCCGCAGCTCGCGCGCCGCGAGGATTTCCGGGGTCACGGGCGACAGCGCGAGGTTGGAGGCGAGTACCGCCATCTCCAGCAGCACCGATCGCGCGCCTTGGGTGTCGATCAGTACCAGGTCATAGAGAGGCGCCAGGACCGGCAAGAGATGGCGCAACCGCAGGCGGCCATCCGGCGCGTGCAGCAGCAAGGTGTTCAGCTCGCCTCGGTGGTCGTTGGAGAGCACCAAGTCCAGGCCCGCGACGATCGTGCGGGACACAAGCAGCCCGAGGTCGCGCTCGTTGAAGGCCAGCAACTCGTAGATGCCACCAGGTGCGCGGTGACCTAGCTCGTAGTACGAGGACAAGGTGGGCTGCACGTCGAGGTCGAGCAGTAGCACACGCAGCCCCGCGTCGGCGGCAAGCCCGCCGAGGTTCGCGGCCGTGGTGGTCTTGCCGACGCCACCTTTTGTTGAAATGATGGATACGACCTGCATGGCGTTCTCCGTGTGAGGATGGGAAGTCCGCTGGAGAACGGGTCAGGCCCGGTTGTTGACGCGCTCGGCGATCCACTGATCGATCTCGATGGAGTCCCAGCCGACCGCGCGCACGCCCAGGCGCAGCGCCTTCGGGAACAAGCCTTTGCGCATCAGGTTGTAGATGTGGGCGCGTTTGAAACCGGACTTGGTTTCGACTTCATCAAGCCGCAGGATGCGGCGCTCGCTTGCGGGCAGTGCAGGTGTTTGCGACATGGCGGTCACTCCTGAACGCTCAGTGGCGTTTGTTGGCGTGACCTCCATTCAATAGACATGGATGGGAAAAGACATTGCAAATGCAATCTCCGCGATTGCACATACAAGATGGAAAACCTCAGACTGTCGCGCTACGCAGCCGGCGTCTGGCCGTGGCGAACTTGCCGTTTAGCGTCCGCTCCGCGATCCCCATGGCGCCGCTGTGATGGGCGACCAATGCACTGACCACCGCCTCCTGCGTCTTGAAGCTGGAGTACGGCACGCCCGAAGGCGACTGGCCGAGCATCAGGTCCAGCATGCTGCCGATAATGTTCAGGTAGGTGGCTTCGGCGCGATCACTGATCAGGCACTGTGCGCCAGCAGAGGGCGCCATCTGCTTGAGAAGCGCCCTGTGCTTTTCCTGCAACTCATGCAGTTGGCGTTTGTACTGGTCCAAGGTGGATTTCAGGGCCAGGCGCTCGACTAGCATCGCCTGCCCAGTTTCCAGCGAGATGAAGGGATGGGTGATGCGCTCGCTTCGGGAGAAGAGGAAGCCCGGTCGTTGCTCGGGATAGTGTTGGCGCATCCAGCGCTTCAGATCGACGTGGCGCACCGTCAGATCAGGGGAGTCGATCAGCGTGGAATCGCGCGTCGTGATGCCGTTCTGCCCGAAGGGCAGTTCTCCATTGAGGATGCCGTCGAAGATACGTTCGGTGCAAAGTCTCAGCTCGGCGCAACGTGGGCAGTCCAACGACTGCGGCAGGCGCCTTGGCGACGAAATCGAAGCCAGGATCACCTGCTCGTATCGCAGCAGCCCGGCCCAGCGGATGGACGCTTCGATCGGGCGATAGAACACCTTTGATGTTGGTGCATCATTCTTGTTCTCGTGCATGCTCCGTCTCCTTCCAGGAGAAGAACTACATGACCGACTCCTTTGTCACCGACCTCATGGTCGGCCTGTCGTCTGTGCAGGAAGTGGGCACCGAAGGCCGCTTCGTCATGTGGTTTGAATACTGCTCACCAGTTCGCGCAACTGGTAGTCGTCGTGTGCTCGATGTGCAAAAATTCATCGATTAGAAGGTCGAGCATCGGGACGTAGGCTCGACAGTGACGCTCACGCTATCAGGGTCGTGAGAAGTTACGGTTTCTGCAAAACCGTCTAGGTATGACCTGATATGCCAGCGGTCTCAGGAGGCGTTAAGGGGCCGCAATCGTCGTCGAATGTCCAGCCGGACGCAGCAAACCCGCGTCTGTCATGCTTGCCCCGTCATCCTGATATATCGACAAAGAATCGTGTGCGGAAACGCGGTGGCCAGCGTGCGCGTTCTTTCAAAGGAGCTTGAGCAGAAGGTCCTTGTGAGTTGTGGTGCAGGCGTTCCCAGCATCCGACCTGTGCCATCACCAGAACCATCTGCCTGATCGTCTTCACGATGATGGATGCGGGGCAGACAACCGGGCGTGGATGATGAGTTCGAGGCAGTCGCCTACGACGATGTACCGATCGTGGGTCTGGTGTACTGAGTGCAGCTCTTTGGACGTCTGTGGAACTCTTTGGACGAATTTGTTGCCGAGGACGAAAAACAAGGCTACAATTGAGGTCTTCGCTGGCCAGTCCAACGAAGAAAGTGTTTGGGAAACAACGACTTACTGTCCTAGTACACGTCTCGTTTCCCGCTCCAAATTCAAAAAGCCCAAACTTCGGTTTGGGCTTTTTTCTTTTCTGCTGCAGGCAGGCGTATAGAGCAGCTAAAACACCATAAGAGCAAACCGATAGTTCCACCCCGCTCTGATGCGGCTCCACCCCACACGCTTAAAACTAGCCCCTCACCAAGAATTAGCGCTTTACATTGCAGCGATGCCTGGAACGCTGCGCCTACGAACGCAGTGCCTCCATACAGACTGAATACACCTACCGCGCCCGCAGCAAAGAAGACTAAGCACGCTTTGCACAGCCCAGATCCGGCTGCTGCCAGTACCAGGCCTATAGGTTAATATCGCATTTCGCACACGGACACATTCCGCAGATCTGCCGATTTGGCGCCGCTGGACAGCTGCTTGAGTCCGTATCACGGCACCAAGCTCCTCTAAACCCGTCAACGAACCCACTGTAGAACGTGATGGCCTTGATTAATTCTGTACGGAACACGCTGCTTGACCTGGCACCGGTACAAGCCGTCGCGACCAGCTTGAAGCGGCTTGTATCTGGCAAGCATAGGAGCGGGCTATACAAGGCTGGGGCCATCACAGTTCTGGCCATACTGCTGAGCGGCTGCGCCGGCGTCAAAATCGCTACTGTCAGCACCGAGGACTACATTGCCCAGCGCCGTGGCGACATTCTTACCACTAATAAACTCAGCGCCTCCGCACGCGATACGCTGACCAGTCTGGCTATCGCGCCCGAGCAATGCGCCAAGGACATTCCCCACTGCTCTTCCAGGCTGACAGAGCTGTGGAATCTGGACACCGAGCAGCGCATGGCCACCTTGGCCGAGATCTGGACGCAAGAGGCCTTGCGCTTGCAAGGTCGGCGCAATGCCCGGCCAGACTTCTCGACCGATCTGTTCGATGCCTATCTGCAAAGCGCCCGCTATGCCTACGCCTATCTGTTCTTCACGGATCGCAGGCCTGGAGACCGGGCATTTGAAGACCGCCAGACCCAGGTGCGTGACTACTACAACTACGCGGTGCAGCAAGCGACCATGCTGCTGTTTGCCAAGTATCACGACACCAGCTACGCCTTCCAGAAAACTATCGAGATTGGTCGGTGGCGTATTCGTGGTGATCTGTCCCAGGTACGCGATGCCACCGCCCCTCAGCCCCATGAGCTGATTCCGGCCTCCCAATTAACATTCCGCGGGGTGCGCAGCATTTATCGGCGCGACGGTTTTGGAGCCGAGATGGTGGTCGTGAACGAGTCAAAGGATGTCACGCCGAACAGCTTTCAAAGCACCTACAGCGAACCGCCTTTCCAGGCTGTCACGGGGATTATTACTTTCCCCGGCGAAACCCTGTCCCAGGTTCTGCAAACTCGCGACGCCACCATTATTGGCTACGATCCGTACCAGCAAACCAGCGTCAAGCTGAAAGACGTGCAAGTGCCCTTGGCGGCCAATTACACCTCTGCCTACGGGCTATGGCTGGCGCGCTCGGACTTCTCGACCCAGGCTTTGCGCACCGTCCTGGGACGGGACGGTGGTATTGAATCCCCGCATGTGTTCCTGCTGCAACCCTATGACCCGAATCGCCGCGTCATCATCATGCTGCACGGCCTGGCCAGCAGCCCGGAAGCTTGGATTAACGTCGCCAATGAGGTGCTGGGCGATGAGGAGTTACGGGATCGCTATCAGATCTGGCAGGTCTACTATCCAACCAATCTGCCCCTGCCCTACAACAATGCCGAGATTCGCAAAGCCCTGACAGAAACCTTCCGGCATTTTGATCCGGACAGGAAGGCCATTGCCTCAAACAATATCGTGGTGATCGGCCATAGCATGGGCGGTGTGCTGGGACGTTTGCTGGTGTCCTCGTCCGACAATCTACTGGAAGACGCGGCCCGCGACCGTTATCAAATGGATGATGTCAGCATCGCCAAAATGAATCAGGAGTTTGGCAATGTGGTGCACTTCTCTCCCCTGCCCGGCGTAACGACAGCCATCTTTATTGCTGCGCCTCACAAGGGCACGCCGTTTGCAGGAAATCGTATTTCACGCTTGGCGGCAGCACTGATTACCTTGCCGGTTACGGTGGTGACTCAACTCAACAAACTTAGCCAGGTGGCGGTTGGCAATACGCCCGCCAAAGACGAGATGCTGATCCTGCCCAATGGCGTGGAAAGCCTGCGCGACAGCGATCCATTCATGCAGATTACCTCCAAAATGCCGATCTCCACGCAAGTGCGGTATCACAGCATTATCGCCAACGACACGCCCAAAAAAGACCTGCTGTATTCGGACGATGGGCTGGTGCCTTATCAAAGCTCTCATCTGCCCGGCGCGACGTCGGAGCTGGTGATTCCGTTCTCCCACAGTGTGCAGGAGACGCCCGAGGCAATTCTGGAAATTCGGCGGATTTTGCGGGAGCAGTAGCAGCAAAACACATGCTCCACCTGACAGGGCCCCTCTACCGACTCTTTCAAGTTACTCCCGCTTCATCGCCTTTTCATAATCCCAGCCGCCACCCAGCGCCTTGTACAGATCCACCATATTCTGCAACTGGTTTTCCCGCACGGCGATGACCTGGTTTTCTGCCTCGTACAGATTCCGCTGCGCATCTAGTTGTTCCAGATAAGACGCATAGCCAGCCTCATAGCGATTGCGGGCGTGTTCCAAAGAGCGCTTCAAGACGTCCCGACGCGCGGTCACGTGGCTTAACTCTTCCGCAAAACGACGCTGGCCCGCCAAGGCGTTTTCCACTTCGGAAAAGGCCGTCAAAACAACGCCGCGATACGCAAAGGCCGCCTCATCGCGCTGGGCTGTTGCAGAATCAAACTGCGCCTGCAAACGACCACGGTCAAAAATTGGTGCCAGAATGCTGCCGCCCAAACTCCAGATCTTGGTCGGGTCATAACTCAAGGCGCTGACGTACAAAGCCCCTGCCCGTGCCGACAAGGAAACCTGTGGCAAAAAGGCAGCCCGGCTGGCTGCCATGGACGCGTCCTTGGAAGCCAAACCGAGCTCTGCTCGCGCAATATCAGGACGGCGGCGTAGCAGCTCGGACGGCAAGCCAGAGCCCGGTGCAGGCAGCTCTAAAGCCGACAAGGTGGAACTGGCGTTCTGTTCATAAGCCGCAGGCAACTCCCCGGACAAGAGGCGCAAAGCATTGTGATGACGGCTAATCGCCAATTCCAGCTGCGGAATATGCTGCGCTACCGCTTCCAGCTCGGACTGGGCCTGGGTCAACTCCAGCTGGGAGATATAGCCCGCATCAAACTTTTCCTGCGCCAGGCGCAAGGCTTCTGTCCGGGAGGTAGAGGTGGCCTTGGCCTGCTGCAACTGTGCATCCAGACCCAGCAAGGCAATATAGGTACGTGCTGTCTCGGAGGCGACGCTCAAAGCAATGGCATCATAATCCGCCTGCGTAGCAGACAGTTTGAGTTCAGCCGCTTTCGCCTGCGAACTCAAGCGCCCCCAGAGATCCAGCTCCCAATTCAATTGCACGGCAGGCTGTACCGCACGGCTGATTGCCATACCGCCAGGCCCCAGGGCCCGCTCTGCATGCGCGCCTGTGTCAAAGGACAAGGAAGGGCCCAAGGACGAATCCGCCAGCTGCACCGCGGCCCTTGCCTGTTCGATGCGGGTAGCAGCACTCAAAATATCGTTATTACGTGCCAAGGCAGCTTCTACAAGTGCACTCAAGCCGGGATCGTTAAAGGCTTTCCACCAGGCCGAATCAACGACTGTGCCTTCAGAGGATGCTCCTATCCACCCGGATGGCACGGTTACCTGCGCCTGCTCGGGTGCGACCCGGTAAGCAGGCATACAGCCGGACAACAGCGCCGCGCCACTTAAGATGGCCATGCCATACGTTCTTGCAGACAGGGTCATTGTTCATGCTCCTGTTTTGTTTGATCAGGCTTATCGGAAATATCCACCTTGGCAATCACGGACATGCCAGGTCGCAAACGCTCCATACCGGGCTGATCCGCATCGATAGCAATGCGTACCGGCAAGCGCTGAACAACCTTGGTGAAGTTGCCACTGGCATTATCCGCGCGCAGCACGGAAAACTCGGAGCCCGTGGCCGGGGCAATACGCTCTACATGACCTTGAAACTCTGTGCCATCCAGACCATCAACGGTGAATCGGGCCAACTGCCCCACATGAATACCCGCCGTCTGCGTTTCCTTGAAGTTCGCCACTACCCAACGGGTATCCGGCACCAGAAACAGCAGTTGCGAACCTGCCGTCACATACTGCCCCTGACGCACAGACGCTTCGCTGACCTGACCGGCTGCAGGCGCGGTCACCACGGTGTTATCCATATCGATGCGAGCCAAACCCAAGGCGGCTTCAGCGGATTTCACCTTGGCCTGCAAGGTCGCCCGAGCCACCTCGGTGGACTTGATGGTTTCTTCGGCAATCGCAATGTTTGCCTTGGCTTGCAACATATTGCCGCGCCCCAGCTCGGCAGTCGCTACAGCCTGATCTCGCTCTCGCACCGAGATCGAACCTTTGTTTGCCAATTCCCTGGCACGATTACGATCCGCCTCGGAGCGACGGGCTTCAGCCTGAGCCGACACCAAGGCCGCCTTGCGAGCATCCAGGCTGGCGCGGTTCTGTGCCTGGGCTTGATCCAGATTCGCCAACTCAGCCAAAGCCGCATCCAGTTGAGCCTGCGCCTGATGCAGTTTTTCTTTATAAATGCGCTCATCAATGCGCACCAAAGGCTGGCCCGCCTGGACTCGCTCAAAGTCCTGCACCAGTACCTCGGACACATAACCGCTTACCTGCGGTGCCAGCACCGTCATCTGCCCACGTACATAGGCGTTGTCGGTAGTGACGCGAGTGGTGTTGAACGGCCCCAGGTTCCAAGCCCACAAGATCAACAGCAAACCTCCCAACAATACAAAGGCCATCGCAATGACACTGCGTTTGCTGGGTTTGATGATCTTGGGCGGCAGAGAAGGTTCAGTATTCGGACCCAGCTTGCCATCGTTATCCGAGTCTGTCGGCGCGGCAAGCTCACTATTGCGATCCTGATTTTCAGATGAAGTGTCTTGACTCATAAATACGGACCAGGTTTAAGAATTCGAAGAAGTGCCAGCAGCGGCTTGCGCTCGTCTGGACTGAATTGCGGGGCCAGCGGCCAGCAACACGGGCCACAACAGAAAGCCCGTCGCCAGAATGCCAATCAACAGAAAAACATCGTTGTAAGCCCGAACGCTGGCCTCGCGGCGGGCAATCTGTGCCAACTGAGCCGTGCCCGTCGCCGCCCTCAACATCGGATCGGTCACCGTTGGCCCTACAGCCTGTTGCTGCTGTTTCAGACGATTGGCCACCAAAGGCTCAGCCACATTCACATGGCTGACAATGGCCGCGTAATGATGCTGCTGGCGCTGCTGCTGAAACGTGCTCAAGGTCGCGGTGCCCATCAATCCGCCCAAAGTCTGAGTGACATTGAGCAGCACAATAAAAGTCACGATATGGTCAGGGCCATACTTGAAGGCTTGCTTGAAGCCAATCATCACCAAGGGTCCCATGAACATGCCCGCGCCAATGGACAGCACGAACTGGCTATAGAAAAAGTCCTGTGGGCGGTCCAGGCTGGTACGCCCAAAATCCATGAAGCTGGACACGCCAATCAGCAAAATCGCGGCAAACACCTGTACCAGAATCGTCTTGGGCCCAAAGGTGATGGCGCTGAGCACAATGCCGCACACAATGCCCACAAACACCACCCAGAACAAAGGCTGCATCTGCTCCGAGCCCATGCCCAAACTGCGCAGCATATTAACCATGCCGTAGTTCTGCTCGGTCGTGATGAAGCGCAAAATCATGGCCCCGACGGCAAAGTAAATGGTGGAACCCTGCGCCAACCACCGCACTTTCAGCAAAGGATTGACGCGGTGATATTCCAGAAACGAACAGACGGTGAACAGGAACAAGGACGCCATCGCCATCCAGGCCAGGCTTGTGTCGTTGAACCACCAGCGGATATAGCCTTGCGTCAAGAATGCGATCAGCAAACCGGCAGCCGGAGCAAACAAGGCAAAAGCCAGGAAGTCCAGTTTTTCAAACGCCTTGATCTGATAGCCGGGGGGCAACTTCAACAGCACTACTGCCGCAAAGGAGCACAAGGCCATGCCCGCCTCAAAGCTATACAGGCCGTGCCAATTCCCCAGCTCTATCAAGGACGGCGACAGCACCCAGGCCAAGGGCGTCGCCATTTGCGTGATACTCACTCCCAGCACCAAAGCCTTACCTAGCAGGCGTCTGGGGAAAGCTTGCAGCATGTACAAGACGCCCAGGGTGCTAGCCGCCGCACCAGAAAACCCGCTGGCACCACGCAGAAAAATCAGTGATTCAGCACTATTAATGGATAGATGCAGCAAGGCCAGAACGGCATACAAACCCAGGCCTATCTCGGCAAACAGGCGCATGCCATATTGCTGCCTGAACTTGAACACCAGCAAATTGGCGGTGATATTGACCATGGCATAGGCTGCGGGCAACCAGGCTGCCTCGGAGGGCGTCAACCCCAGCTCCCCTTGCAGCGTCGGCAAATTCACCGACACCAGGGCATTACCCAAACCACCTGTCAAACCAACCAGAATCGCAACCAGACCATAAGCCATACGGATATGCGATTCATGATGAGGTGCCGATGGCGAGCCCGGCATGAAGGGCTTTTCATGCTCCTCCCAATGCGGATGCGGCTTGATGTACTGACTCATTCAGGCTCCCAATCGGGAGCATTACGGTCCACCTGCAACAACACGCCTTCACACAAGAACTTCAGCGAGCGTTTTACGAACAGTAGCCTTTCCTTGTCCGTGCGCCCCCGCAAGCTGGCAGCCAGCATGCCAATCAACAAGGGAATGTCCGTGGGCTGCAAGGCCGGGTTGCACTGCCCGGCGGCCTGCCCCATTGCCAAGGGTTCGCGCGCCAGATCAACCAAACGTGCGCGCACCCCCACAATGGTGGGGTGATTGGGGTCAATCGCCTTCCAGTAATCCGACATGGGAGCCGACTCCAGCGCGAACCCTGCCAGCACCTGCATCAAGACCTTGAAGTCCTGGGCATTGCCTTTGCGCTTGCTTAAGAAGCGCTCTTCAATCCGGTCTGCTGCCCGTATCAGCAACGCCTCCATCAAGGCAGCCCGATCAGGGAAATTGCGATAGAGCGTCGCCCGTCCTACCCCTGCCTGCGACACAACCTGATCCAAAGGGGCCGTGACACCACACTTGCTAAAGACCGTGTTAGCCGCATCCAGCAACAGTTCCCGGCGTTCCAAGGCATCAGAACGATTAGGTAAATTCCGGTTTTTCATTCCGAAATTATACGGACAGTTTTGTCCGCTTAAAAAGGCATCAAGCTAAAAAAGCTGTAAGAAACGATATTCCATATATGAAATAAAGCCTGCCAAGGCACGCAGGAAAAGTCCGGGGCTGGCTGTCTGCCTTTATTGCAAAAAAAACGTACTCCGACGAAAAAGACGCGACCGCAAGCAGTCGCGCCCTGTTCTATTCAGATCCCACCGCGCAGGCCCTTAGCCCACTTTGGAACCACTCGAACTCTCCTTGGGCTGCTTCTTCAGCCAGCTGTCATGCAGCCATTTTTCAGTTTGCCTATGCCCGGGAAAGGTAATCCATGTGATGTCACGTTCAAAGATCATAGGTTGCTCATCCGGGCCCACAATCACCCAGAACCACAGACGATCCTCCAGATTGCGAGCCTTCACCTTCATCCCGGTCAAGGTGACCGTCTCCATACGGCCATTACGCTCCACACGAATCGGCTCGTCATGCTTGTCGATCCAATGAATTTCCATGCGAGGCAACAAGTCAGGAGCATACTGCTGCAGGAACGCACGTGCGATTTCCTCACTGCGCTGGCTGTCTGGCAAAGGACGGCCCACCAGGTCCAGAGAGATATTGGCAAAACCTTTAAGGCGACCTGACGGCGCAATTACCGAACTAAAGTGCTCGCCTTCCAGACCGGCATTACGTCCGTCCTTGCGCTCATAGCGCGTCAACACAACGGCCTCACCATCCGCACTGACCTGACGGCTCATGACCTGGGCATGGGTTTCCGGAATAAAGGCATCAATAGAAGGGCTGGCAAGCGTGCTCATGGCATTCTCCGAAATGGAAAGGACATTCTGTTGAGCCTGAGCAGGAAAAACCCAGGCCGTTTGCATCATCAAAGCGGCAAACAAGGATGGCAAAGAAAGATGGACTCGCATAAGGCGGACTCCTGTGAAAAGAAAGCATCACGCTAGAGAAAACGAACTTCATGGGCCCGTTCTCAAAATCAGCTTTCAGAAAAACGGCCAAGTTTTCCAGCTGGTAACTCAAGGCCGTAAAACCAAGACAGGTCTAAAGAGCTAGAGCGCGCGGCCTTGCTCTACAGCTTGCGTCTGAACATAATTCAGAGCGCATAAGCCAATCACGATCAAGCTAAAGTGCACCATCTGGACTGGCCCCTGCTTGAGCCAATACCCAAACCACAAACCGCCGCAGATGAAAAACAACCACAAAAAAACAAACAGGCTCAAAGCCAGTACCGCGCGATTGCGAGCACGTAAAAGAACACAAGCCTTTTGCACCCAGAAAGCCTTTGCATAAGAGAGGGCGGCCCACCACAGCAAGATGGCACAAGTCAGTTGGACAGCAGCCACCACATATAAAACCACCGGAGCCCACTGCGCCGACCAAGCCCTCCACAACAAGCCTGCACCCAGCAGCTCCTCCGCCATCACCAAATCCATAGAAAGCGTATGGCTCAGCAGTAAACGATTAGTCCCGGAATCCGTGACGTTGTTAATGACGGCAATCGACAACCACATAGCCAAGCCACCCAGGATCAGCAAACGACTAAACGCAATAAGACGTATCGACATAATCCCTACCTCATCACAAGGAATACTGATTCAAGATGGGCCAGCCACGCTCTTGTGCTATGCCCATCAAATTCGGGTCTCCTGCTATCACCCGCGGAAAACCGACAAGCTCCAGCATGGGCAGATCAGAAATGTGATCGCCGTACCCATAACAATCCGCAGCGCATCCTGCCTGACGCTCCAGAAACCGTTGAACGGCTCGCCGCTTCCCTTCGCCAATGGTCTGTATTCCCATGATTTCACCGGTGTAATTGCCCGCGAGAATCTCCAACTGATTAGCCAGCACATAGCGCACGTCCAGATCTCGAGCCAGGGGCTGCAGAATGTCGCAACTGGAGCCAGATACAAACACAGGCTGAACGCCATTGCGCTGATGCTCCCGCAAAGCCTGGATGGCTGGCTGAATGTAGTAGTTCTCTTGCTGGCGCATTTGCTGATGCCAGTCTGCTATCGCTGCTTGTAAATCAGTTTGTCTGCAGCCCTTGAACACATGCCAGAACAAGCGATTAATTTCGTCTCTGGATGTACCATCGGCAATCTGTCCACGCATTCGCCGCTCAGCTTCTTGACTAGCAGCCTCACCGCCCTCTTGTCCAAGCGTTTTGCACCAGTAGTAATTGCGAAAACTGAACATGCTTTTCATGTTGATGAGAGTTTCATCAACATCAAAAAATGCAAATTGAATTGTTCCCATCCCCTGCCTTTCCTTAAGTTCGACCAGGACAAAATCCTGGTCGACGATCTTTCAAAAAACCGTAATCGCTCTACAGCAAGGCTTGCTCTGGGCAAGAAGCCGTTGCCTGATTCGATAGAAAGGCAGAGACATCATCCGTGACATCGCTCTGGGCATTGAGCATGCCCAACTCATTGACATACTGCTGGACAACACTGGCGGCCAACTGGTTTTCCTTCTGAGTAATCAGCACATCATCAAAGACCGTGAACTTGACTTCCATACCTGCAACGACTGCACCGCCCTGATAAATATTCATGTCAGCATGAAACCAGACCCGATCCGCCCTGAGCTTTTTCTGCTCCAGAACGTGATAGCGGATTTGAGCGGGCAAAGGAAACGCAAACGCCTGAAACCGCATCGTCATCGTGTTGATCACAAAGTAGCGCTTGGGTGCTTGGTAGTCCTCCAGGCAAAACCGCTCTGTTACCGCCAAAAACATCTGACGGCACGCCTCTGTCAGCACCATTCCCTGCACATGCTGTCCAGTCAGATGGTCCAGCATCAGCTCGTTCCGATCATCCAGCATCAAGTCCGCAATAAAGCCACCATCTTGCGCAACTTCAGGTACGGAAATCAGAGTGTTTTCCGGGCGATGCTTATGTACCAGGGGCTTGGCAGCCAGGCGCTTCCCTCGCCATGTGTGCCAATGCTTGAACTCCTGAAGCAGGCCTTTACTGATACCTACAAACCAGGCATGACTGACCTGCTCCTGACTCAAACCCTGGCCAGCGATCAACTGCCGGCCAGCCAACGGTCCGCGCTCAGGAGACTCGTCATGCAACAGCTTCATCAGACGCTCATACAGCAATAAATTTTCATTCTGAGCAAATCGGTCAAAGCCCTTCGGAACAACAATAAGTACTTCCATTTTTCTACTCTCCCTTAAAAATTCTTGACGCTGATGTTTTGCAAAGGCACTTATTAACTGAGCCCTTCTCATCTTTCCGTGATAGCTGCCTTTTTTCTTATTGCTTGTTAACGAGCACCTCACTGCGCCTTAATCCACTAAGGGCATAGATCGCACACCCTGCCAGCAAGCCAGCCAGCAATAAATACGTATCCTCCAAAGGCCAGGCCGCAATCTGCTGAGCCACCCAAGGCCCCAGGCTTGCTCCGATGAACAGCACAAAGGTGTAAAGCGATACCGCCAAGCCTCGTACTGACAATTCGCTTAGCCCGGCTACTCGAGCGATCAGGCTCGGCACACTGATACCAATCCCAGCCACAAAGATGAAACTGGCTCCAAGCAGTCCCAAAGGATGGGCCTGTCCGGCTAACGCACTGAGTGCCAGGCCGGTGGCAGCACACACCAGGCCAGCGCTCAGGACTCGCTGAGGCCCCATTCTGGGCATGACCAGCGCCACCAATAAAGGCATCAAAAAGGCAGGGGCAACCAGAGCGCGCGTCATCATGGGAGACAGGCCCAACTGTGTGAACTGCGCAGCCAGCTTGCTATCAAGCGTCATATAAAAGGCAACAAAGCACAGCAGCAGAAAGAAGGCCGGCACATAGACACGCAGCAATCCGGGGTTGGCCAGCAGTCGGCCCACCGATCGGTAATTGCGCAGAAAACCGTGCAGGCCCTGCGACTCCATCTCATCTGCCGCTCTGCGCCATAAGCGCCATGCCGTCAGCATGAAAATGCCACTCAAGGGCAAGAAAGCCGCTCCTAGCCCCCAACGACCGGCAATCAAGCCGCCATATATTTGCCCCAGCAGGCCTGCCGACAAAAAGGCGGTGCTCATCCAGGCAACACTCCACATCCTCTGTCGTGGACTGCCCCGCTCTGCCAGATAGGCAATCGCCACCGGAGGAAATGAAGAAGCAGCCAGCCCCTGACACAGCCGGCCAACAACAATGGCGGCAGGTGACTGCACCACCGCCAGCAAAGCAGTCAGTCCGGCCAAAGCCAGCAAGCCGCCAACCATGACCTTGCAGCGCCCCAAGCGATCCGACAGCGGTCCAAAAATCAGAAAACCCAAGGCGTAGGCAAACCCAAAACTGCTGACCATGCCTGTTGCACCCACCCCGTAGGATTGCTCCAGGACGGCAAGCACCGGCAAAGGCAGATAAAGCAAAGAGACGACGGACAAGGCACAGATCACCATCAATGCCCGCAGGCCCGTACCTACAGATCCCTCTTCATGTGCGGATACATTCATCTTTAATGTTCCTGGCTGTTATACAGTAAGCTACATATCTGTTTAAAAAAAACGGCAGACAACTATCCGCCGTTTGTCTTGGGCAACACGCCTTCCTGCTTAATCTTGAACATCAATCGAATCAGCATCTCCCGCTCTGATTCATCGAAATGGCTCATCAGCTTGGCAACCCACACATAATGCGCTGGCAAGGCTTGGCCCAGCACCTGTGCCCCGTGCTCGGTCAATCGAACCACCCAGGCACGACGATCCTGTGGGTGCTGCTCCCGATCACACAGGCCTGCTGCTTCCATGCGATCAATAATGCGTGTCATGGTTTGTGAGGTGACCGAAACCCCGTCGGCCAGTACACCAATACTCAGCCCCTCTGGATTGCGTTTCAGCAAAATCAGAACAAAGAACTGGGTCTGAGACAAACCGCTTGTCCGATCAAGATTGGCCTCAAACGCAGACAACATCTCGCTGGTGGCAGAAGCCCAGATCAACCAGGTATGCAAACCATCCACATCCGGATTGCTGTACTCGGCTCCCAGCGTTACCAATGTGTCGTAACTGGGAAGGTCCTTGAGTTCAAACATCGCGCCACCAAATAATCACCATGGCTGAAATGTAGCTGACTACCTATCTGCAGGTCAAGCGCTTTGACATTGGGGCAAGTCATGACAGGCAAAGACAAGATTCAGTCTTGCTCCTGTAGCCTGTTTAAAGAAATAATCTGGATACTCCAGCCCCTGACAACGCACTCCATGACACCCCAAACCGCCATCCGCATGGCATCCTACAACAGCCAGATGAACCGCCGTCTTTACGATGCGGCGGCGAGCCTTTCAGCGCAGGACTTGCATCAGGAACGCGGGGCTTTCTTCGGTTCGCTGTTCAAGACCATGATGCACATTGCAGTGGGAGACACCGTCTGGCTGCACCGCTTTGCCCAGCATCCTGATGCCCACGTCTTGCGCGAAGAAATCGAGGTGTTTACCAAGCCACATGCACTGGACCAGCAGTTGTTCGACACCTTGGCGGAACTGGATCAGTACCGTCGCAAGCTGGACCTGATCATTATTGATTGGGCCGCCACGCTGACACCGGAGCAACTGGGCCAAACGCTACGCTACAGCAATATGGCGGGCCTGGGCATGGAGAAGGATTTTGCCCTTTTAGTGACGCACTTTTTCAATCACCAGACTCACCATCGCGGTCAGGCCAGCACCTTGTTGTATCAGGCAGGTGTCGATATTGGGGTGACTGATTTATTGGCTTTGGTGTCCTGATTTTGTAGCCCGCAGGCCTCAAAGCAGACCGACAGCGCTGTACTTGTAGCTCAAGGGCTACAAGATCTCGGTGTCCGAGATACAGCAAGCAACCTATCCGCTTCCAATAAAAAAGCCTGCTTGGCGATGGCAAGCAGGCTTTTGCATCAGGCTCTACTGCCTGCACCTTTCTCTCTTAATACTGCGCCCGCAAGGACAGCATCACGTTCTGGGGCGCCCCATACCAGCCCTGGTTATAAAACCCGATCTGCGAGTAGTACTTCTTGTCGAACAGGTTATTCACGTTCAGCGTGGCGGACATGCGCTTGTTGAAGTCATAGCGCGCCATCAGGTTGACGATGGCATAGCTGCCCTGCTCTACCTTGACCACTTTACGGCCCGGTGCAGTCGCATCCTGGTACATGCGGTTTTGCCAGTCGATACCACCACCCACTGTCAGCCCTTGCCAATCGCCCTGCAAACGATAGGTGGTGTAGAGCTTGAACAAAGTACGTGGCTTGCTGGTGTTGATGGGTTTGCCTTGTGCGTCCTTGGCCGTGAAGGTCGTCAAGCTGCTGGCCAGGTTCCAACCTGGCATCAACTCCCCGCCCAGCTCCAGCTCGATGCCTTCTACCTTGGCTCCCGACACGGGGCGATAGGCGGGGGTATTGGGCGGCGCGCCGATCACGTTATTGCCAGTGGCTTCGGCCAGATTGTCCTGGCGAGTCTGGAACACGGATACCGCCCCATTCAAGCGGCCATCCAGCCAGGCGGCCTTCAAGCCCAGTTCGTAGCTTTTACCCGTGATGGGAGCCAGAAGATCACCCTGTTCGTTGCGGGCGTTCTGCGGTTTGAAGATTTCCGTATAGCTGGCGTAAGCCGTGTAGGTGTCGTCAAAGTCGTAGATCAGGCCGGCATAAGGGATGAACTCATTGCGGTTGCGATACTGGCGTTTGGCACCAAAGTAGGTCTGGTCCGTCTCCCAGTTACTCAGGCGTCCCCCTACCATCAAGCGCAGATTATCCATCAAGGCAAAACGCCCCACGGCATAGGCACCAGACTGTCTGTTGTTCATGTCATCCGCCTGGGAGGGCTCGCCTGACCACACGGGTTCGGGCACGCGGCCCGGCTGATAAAAACTGCCCGCATCCGGCAAAGGTGCCAGGGCGCGATACTGCGGGAAGGAGACGCGGTCCTGGGACATCATCCAGCCCGCAGAGAACTCATGCTCTTTACCGAACAGCTCGAAGGGGCCGGACAAAGAGGCATTGAATGCCTTGCGACGCACATCCCCCTTGTAATAGGAATAGGAGTTGGCAGTACCCAAGCCGGTTTCCCGATCCGGGTAGCCGCCCCGGAAAATCTGCTTCATGGATGCATCGGTGTGCGACTGGTTATAAGTCAGGCGCAGCTTCAAGTCATTGGCAAACTGATGGCTCAAATCCAGAAAGCCCGTGGTGGTGTCATTCTCGATGCGCGACCAGTCCGTATTGTTGGAAACAGAGCGCTTGAAGTCTGTACGCGAACCATCGCTATAGAACAGCGGAAAACCACTGCCAAAGCCATTGTTCGAGCTGGACTGATAGGCCACTCCACCAGTCAATTCCATGCCGGGCATCAGGTCAGCCGTAATCACGCCATACAAGGTGCGCGTCTTGGTGTCCTGCAAACTGGTGTAGCTATTGGCCTTGCCATAAGCCCCCACAATACGCCCGCGAATACGGCCATCTTCGGTAATGGGTGTGGAAACATCGGCATAACCACGGGCAAAGTCCCAGCTGCCTACGTTCACGCCCCCCGATGCTGCAAAATCACGCAAGGGACGCTTGCGTACATAGTTGACCGAGGCCGAGGGGCTGCCCGCCCCCGTCATCAAACCTGTCGCACCGCGCACCACTTCAACCCGATCAAACACCACCAGGTCCAGATTGCTTTCACCAAAAGCCCAGGGCGAGAGCACAGGCTGGGTCCAGCCATCAAACTGATAGTTATCGATACCAAAGCCACGCGAGGAAAAGGAATAACGGTTGGTATCGCTGCGCGTCACGGAAATACCCGGGGCGCTTTGCAGGGCATCGGCCGTTGTCTGCATACCGCGATCTTCCATCATCTGGCGGGTCACCACGCTGACCGACTGCGGTGTTTCACGAATGGACAGTGACAAACCCGTGGCTGTGCTCATTGCCTTGGTAGTGTAGGACTGGCTGGTTTCGGTCACCCCCGGATCTCGATTGCCTTTGATCGTAATTGTGGACAGCTCCACGGGGGATTGATCAGGAGCCTTGTCCTGTGCCCAGGCTGGGCTGCCCGCGGCCGCCAGCAGCATGGCGGAGCGAGTAAGAGGTGTCAGCAAACGCACTCGCAGGCGAGCAGAGCTGGAAGAAACGGCAAACATGAAGGTGGATCTCAGCAAAGGTTTTAGATGCGAACAATTATCATCTTCATGCTTGAGAGCGATGTATTCACAAACGCAAAAACGCTATGCCAAACATCAGTCCTGCCTATGACACGGCCCGATCTGCACGCTTTTGCAGCCAAAGCCAAGCGACAAGACTGGCAACTACGGCCAACAGCATCGCGGCCGACATGCACACAGGCTGCCCGTAGACCCAAGGCACGCACCAGCCACTGACCAGGGAAAAGGTAGACATCTGACAAAACCCCAGCAAGGAAGCCGCCAGCCCCGCGCGTGTGGGAACCTGCGCCAAGACCTGCATGGTCATCACCGGAAACAGCATGGCCAGCCCGGCGGCAAAGAATGCCGGCAACCCGACCGCCCACAGCAACGCGGGTTCTGCAGCACGTGCCAGGTAGGCGACATAGGCCAGGCAGCTCCCCAGCATCAAGCCATAGGCACAAGTAATCAGCTTGCGCGCTTCCCAACGGCGAGCGAGCTGGGCCGAGGCCAAGGCTCCCGCGCTGGCCCCAATCACCAAGGGCACGAACAAGGCCGCAAACGCGGTCTCGGGCAGCTTCAAGGTATGGGTGATGAAATCAGGCGCGGCACCAATCAAAAATGCCTGCGCACCGATCAACAAGCTCAAAGCCAGGCTCATCCCCATAAAAGGGATATTGCACAGCAAAAGCCATAGCTCGACCCGCAACTGCGCCCAGACCAAAGGCTGACGTCTGGACGTCGGCAAGGTCTCTGGCAGGCGCAGCGCGCACAGACAAGCCGCCAGCGCGGCCAATACGGCCAGCATCCAGAACACCGAGCGCCAGCCCAGATGGGCGATCAACTGCCCGCCCACAATCGGCGCCAGCGCGGGCGAGACATTGAACACCAGCACGATATAAGAAAATGTGCGCTGCGCTTGCTGCCCCTGATAGCAATCACGCACCATGGCCTGCCCGATGACCAAGCCAGCTCCGGCGGACAAACCTTGCAGGACACGGCCCGCCAACAAGAAGGAGAAACTGGGTGCCACGGCGGCCATCACTGAACCTGCCACATAAACCAGCAAGGAAACCAGCACCACCGGCTTGCGTCCCCAGGCATCGGACAAGGTACCGTGCAATAACAACATGGCCGCATAGGCAGACATGTACACGCCCAGGGTCTGCTGCACGCTGTGTGGCGGCACATTAAACTCCTGTTCCAGAGCGCTGAATGCAGGCAAATAAGCATCAATGGTGGCCGGTGCCACGCAGGCCAGCAGGCCCAACATCAAGACCATCAAGGGATACGGAGGAAGCAGGAAAGGCGGCACAGTCACATACAAAAAGAAGCGGCCCACAAGGGGCAGGGTCTTTCAGCATGAGCGATGCAAGCACCGTCGGGGAATGCGCAACGCTTGAAGAGCTTTGGGCAATGACGGGACAGCCTAGTTCAATTCGCTGGGTGAGATGCCATAGCGCTCACGGAATGCCGTGGCGAAGTTGGTGGCATGGCGATAGCCTACATAGTGCGCTGCCTGCTGTACGCTCCAGCCTTGAGCCAGATACTCTCGCGCCAGTTCCAGCCTGCGCTCACGCAGCCATCCAAATACCGAGCATTGATAGACCGCCTGAAACTTCACCCGCAAGGTGCTGGGACTCATGCAGGCCAGTTTGGCCAGATCTGCCAAGGTGTGATCCTCGCCAGGCGAATGGTAGAGACGCTCTCTGACACGTTCCAGCAATTGCCGATCGCGCGCGGAGACGGGAGAATCTTTTTCTGTTTCTCGGGCCAGGCCATCCAGCGCATGAGCCAGCACTTGCAAGCTGACGCCCTCCAGCAACAGATTGTGCAAGGTGCCCTGCCAGGGGCTGTCTATCAACTGATCGATCGCGGTCAACAAATGCGGGGGCACTGCCCAGCGTTGCAATCGTATCCGCGACGAACCCATGACGTTGGCCAGCATCTCTCCCAAGGGCGAATCAGCCAAGCTGTCAGGCGTATGTAAAGTGATGTTCAAGCCACGCAGGCGCTGCCCAGCAGGATGAGTTCCTGTCATGGCCACCGCGTCCGCATGTGCAATGGTGGCCCCACTTTGAGCCATCATGCTGACCGTGTTCTGGCTGGCGAGCTGAGTCTGCGCCCGCCCCTGCAACATGACAATGGCCGAGAACTGCGGCGCGGCCAAAGAGGTCGCCTGGTATTGGTGGTGAGTGATGATGTCTGAAAGCACCATCTTCATGCCGGGCCGGACCTCGTATTCCTGCACGCGCCCTTCGGCAATACAAACCTGCTCCATGTCCTGCTTGGGACCGTTGTAATCCGGCAAGCAATAGCGAAAACCCGTCGGACTACCGAGTCGGTCAAAGTCCGATACCGTAAATCTGATCATAGGAGTGTGGGAGCAAGCAGCCCGAGCCAGGCCCGCAAATAATTCTTTAATGGCGCGGATGGCAGGAAAGGGTGAAATAGGCCACATGAGAATAGCACACATTCTCAATTATATGGCGGCTTTATATTTCTACCCTTGCCGTCATGAAACCTGCGCTATCGGGATAGACTGGCAGGCAAGCCTGTCTCTGTACGCTGAACCAGCATGAAATTTATAATCCATACCATCGCTGCTCTCTTTTTCTGGTGGCTATTTTACGAACGCTATTACCAGTATCGCGACTGCATTCAAGCCGCTTCTTCAAGCTGCTATGGGCCTGAAGGTAATAACCTGATCAGTGGGGGAGCAGTCTGGTCTGTCCCCGCTTTGTTCTTTAGCAGCATCGCGGCTTACCAGCTGTATAAATTGATTCGTCACTACAGAGGCCGCGGAATGTAATAATAATCATTATCAACTTACCTTATCACCCTAAAATTTGATAATGACCTCCCTGCCCCGCTTTCTGATCAGTGCCGCCACGCTCTGCCTGGCGTTCACACTTCCCACCCACGCCCAGCAAACTCAGCGCCCCTGGAACGAGGCAGCCGGCCCCTCCATCGTGGACCAGCAACAAAGCCTGTACCGCTTCGAGACGCTGATCATGTCCTCGGAAGACGGCAAGCGGCACTACAAAATACAGATAGGCACGCCCAACCGTCCCGCCCCCGCACGCGGTCATCCGGTGATTTATATGGTGGATGGCAATGCCGCCATGGCCAGTATTGATGTGGACGACCTGAAAGCCATCAGCGCCTTGTCTGCCCCGGTCCTGGTTGCCATTGGCTACGACACCGAAGCGCGCCACGATGTGATTGCCCGCGCCTTCGACTACACGCCTCCCGTTACGGAAAACGGCCTCAGCAAACCTGTGGAAGTACGGGGCCGTTCAGGCGGCGGTGCAGATATTTTTCTGGACTATATAGAAACCCACATCAAGCCTGCCGTGGAAGAACGCGAGCCTATTGATCGCTCCCGCCAGACCCTGTGGGGCCACTCTTACGGCGGCCTGTTCGCCTTGCACACCCTGTTCACCCATCCTGATCTGTACCAGCGCTACGTGGCGGGCGATCCCTCCCTGTGGTGGTATGACGGGATTCTGGTCAAGACGGCTCAGGCTTTTGATACAACGCTGGCCAAGGACAAGCGCATTGCCATCATGGTGGGCGGGCAGCGCCGCAGTACCTCCATGAGCAATGCTGCGGCTCAATGGTCCGCACAGGATATGGCCAAGCATTTGCAGGATGCAGGGCTGAATGTCAGCTACGAAAACTTCAGCGACTTGAACCACGGGCAGATGCTGGCCGCCTCCTTGAAGCCTGCTCTGCGACTTGCGGCCCAGCCGTGATGCCTTCAAACCAAAGGCATCACTACTGATCGCTCTATCAGCGCCCTGCCCTCAAGGGCGCTGAGCTGCACCTATAAAGCCGCCGTCCGGCAACTTCAAGACACTGAAAGGCGCGGGCTCAATGACCGCTCCCTTGGCGTGAATGCCATCAATGACGGCGCCCATATTATCCAGCGACAAACCGGGCGTGAAAGCGGTCGCCTTCTCCCATTCCCCATTAGCGGTCTGCACAAAGACAGCACCATTATTCATGGGGTTGTTGACCGACAGAACAATCGCTTCGTCTCCCGCTTCGCCCGGCAACAAATCCACAAATACCAGCAAGCAACCGGCGTGGTTACCCGGAGTTCGAGTCTCGCAAGCCTTGGCCAGATAGGCGATGTCCCAACCTGGATAGGTTTCGATAAAGGACTGACGTAAAGGATGGTCAGCCGGAGAGCTGGGCAAGGAGCCCAAGAGCATCTGCCGCGCCTTGTCCTCACCGATGTCCCAGACTTCGAGCTCTTGATCCGGCACAGCCTCCTCAGGTTTATCCTCGGACTTCCCGACCAGCAAGTTCTTCTCAACCACATAGTCCACGGCCTTTTGCCCTGGCAGCCCCCAATACATTCTCATTTCCGTCTCCGGGAAGTCATCCGCGCTTAGCGTGCCGGCCTCCAGCCGGGCCACTTGCGAAGCCGCCGAGATCGCTTCGGGAGAGCCGATGCGAAGCAGCCAGATAATGGCCAGCACTATCAGGGCCAACGCCATCCCCACATTCGAACGGCGTACTCGCGCCATCCAGTGTTGAGGGTTGCAGGCAGCCCAGAAGTAACTCAAACCATAGCCCGCTGCCACCAGCGCTGCTGTCATGACCAGAACACGACTGGGGGTCCAACCATATTGAGCAACCCGCGCCCAAATCGCCCACAAGGCAACGCCTGCCAGCACGGGCATGACAAAACCCAGTAAACGGGCCGAGGCGCGCAATAAAGGGTTTGCGCTGGCATTCGTGTCCTCGTCCGCAACAACAGAAGACACCAAAGTCGACGCCCCCAGAACAGCCGCCACGCACAGGGCGGCCAGTGGCAAGCCCTCACCCGTACGCCAGGGCAAGGCGACGATGAACACCACCATCACCACCAGCAAAACAGGGGTCAGCAAACGCAGCAGTTTCAGCAACAGAATGGGGGACAGATAGCCACCATCCGAGTCCGAGGCCAGAGCCAGACCGGCTCCCACCAAAGCACCAGACACCACAGCCGCAACCGTGGGTTCCAGCAGAACATCCCCTAACAGGGTGATGCCGACAAAGCTGAGCAACATATGGCACGCCATCAGCACGCCCCAGGCCAGGCCGCAGAAGAACAATGCGACGGCCCAGGAACACACCATGGACCAACTCAGCTCGAACAGGCGACGGTAATCAGCCCAATCGCGTGGACGCTCTACCAGAATGGCAAGAAATGGCAGAGTAATAGTCGCCAGCAGCCCCATTGCCACCCACATCTGCGGGGCCCGCCAAAAAAGGGCGACCTCAGCATATCCCCCTTGCGCCTGCAAGATCAGCGCCGCGCTGGCCACTCCCAGCCCCAGGGACACCAGCAAGGCCTTGCGCAAAGCGACGTGCATCAGCAAGGTGAAAGACGCCACCCCAAAGATTCCTACGGCCAACAGCAAGGACACCCAGATATGCTCGCGCGGCGCAGGCGCCATCATCAGATTGCTGAAGGCCACCCATTCAAGCAGGCCCAGCACTGCACCGGCCAAACACAGGGTCAGCGTCCGCCGGTTTTGTAAGGAAGAAAATGAGATCGCAATCATGGTGAGTAAAAAGCAGTCGATTCAACAATGACAGCATATGGAAAGCACCATTGCTGACGACATCAGGCCATAAAAGGAAAGCCCAGACTATGCCCTGCAAAACTGGGCTAGTTTAGTACGGTGAAGAGCCGTCTCTCAGTACCGGATAGAGCCGCTCTTGTAAGCAGACGTTAGGCCTGAAGATATCGATTACTTAGGCACTACCTGGAACGATCACCACCCCAATCCGTTCGGCCAGATCCAGCACGGCATCGTAGCTAACCGGATCTTCGCTCAAGCTCTGCGATGGGCCCTGGGCTTTCAAGACGCTTTTGACGATGCGATTCCCAAAGAGCATCACAGCTCGCGCCGAATCGTCCTGCCGGGACACCCAGCACAAGCCTTGGGCTTGGGGGCATTGCTGATAAATCGCGGCAGCCCACAGGCGGGTTGCCGGATATTGATCTTTTTCAGTGTCGATCAGTTGCTTGCGTGTCACACCCAGTTTCCTTAGCGAAACGCTGGCCAGATCCACTAACACCAAAGGCGCGTTCAGCAGCACGGTGGAATGCACCTGCCCCAACAACTTTTTCTTGTCATAGCTTTTAAAGCCTGCGGCGTGCGGAACGTCATGAAAGACAGTCTCCATCATGGCGCAATCGCGGCTGGTGCCACCGTACAAGGTGGGAATCGGCTTGCCCTGCTCATCCTGAATCGGACTGAAACGCGCATTGCCCTGCATGCCCGGATTGAACTGAGTCGCCAAATATTTATCTTGATGAACGCGATGCAGTAACTGCCCTTTGGGCCAGTCCATCAAGGTCAAGCGCAGCTCACCGTCCGGAACGGGGATTACCGATACCCCCTCGGCCGGGATGTGCTTTTTATCCAGAGCCGCAGGCTTAGCCATGAGTCACGGCTTGCACTTCATCTTGCGCAGCGGCGATGACCTTTTCCGGCGCAGAAATCAACAAGTCCTGCGGGCGCTTGCCACCCAAGAAGCTGTTGGTGGACATGAACCAGTAGGCCATGCCCCAGCTGTCTTTATGCCCGGCCAGAATGTCGAGCACTTGCGCCAAGGGTTTGGCGGGACGAAAACTGGTGTCCGGGTCCAGACCGTAGCCGGGGAAATAATCCACACCACCATGATTGATGGCAAAAATCTGCCCCTGCTTCTTCCACTTGTTGGGCTGGGCACTGGGATTGCGCGTGCTCAACCCTGCCAGTTGCGCCACTTCTGCGGCACTGAGCCAGTCCCCACTTTCCAGTACGGCCTTGCGGGCCTGTACCAGCATGGCAGCTTCTTTCAGCAAACGAGGCGATGGCGGCGTGCGCGGCACCAGCACTTCGGCCAGGCGCTCCAGCGACTCCTTGTCCTGACGCTCTTGCAAAACCTCGAACATGGACGAGGCTACATTGGTGAAGTTCTCTGCCAAAGCCTTGAAGGCGGCCGGTTTGATGTGATCGAAAGCCAGCACCAGCACTTGTTCTGCCTTGGATTTGCCCAAGCTTAGCTTAACCTCTTTGGGCGTACCCACCAGGGTCGAGACACTGGGACTACTTACCAGGACGCTCATGGATAGACTCCTTGAAGGTTATTTATGATGATTAATAATAGCATAACCCTGATAACCCAAAAACCGACCTGTACAAGCAAGCAGCCTAGCCTCAGCTACGTCCTTATCGCTCGTTCTGACACGCATCAGGCAGACGCGGCACCGCTGCCCTGCCGCATAAAACGGAACTCGCGCCATCAAGAAACTTAACTCCCCCATTCCTACTTCTCTTCCCTATCTCTATTAGCGTCGTTGCAGCCCCCCATTGAGCAGACGAAAAAAAACCTGAGCCGGCACAGCACCGGACTCAGGCTAAAAGGTTTCCGCTGTTAGCGGTCTATCAGAACGCGGCGCTGTAAATAGCGAATGCGTCGTCTTCAGTCACGTCGCGGGGGTTGTTGCCCAGCAGACGGGTTTGTTTCATGGCTTCCTGGGCCATACGGCGCAGGTCGCTTTCCTTGATGCCGACTTCGCGCAGTTGACGCTCGATGCCGGTATCAATGGCGATCTGTTCCATGAAGTTGATGAAGGCCTCGGTCTTGGAGGCTTCATCCCCCTGGATGCCGGGGATCAGCACTTCAGCCAGTTCGGCATACAGCGGGGCTGCAGCCGGAGCGTTGAAACGCAGAACGTGTGGCAGGACCAGCGAATTCGACAAGCCGTGTGGCACGTGGAAAATACCGCCGATCGGGTAAGCCAATGCGTGTACGGCACCCACGGGAGCGTTCGCAAAAGCCTGACCAGCCAGCGTGGCACCCAGGAGGATGTCCTGGCGAGCCTCGGCATCCTGGCCGTTGCGACAAACGTGCACCAGCTTGCTGCCAATCAGACGCAGGGCCTGTTTGGCCAGATTGTCCGACAGCGGGTTTTTCAGAATACGGCTGGTGTAGGCCTCGATGGCGTGCACCATGGCGTCGATACCCGTCGCCGCAGTGATACGCGGTGGCAAGCCCAATGTCAGTTGCGAGTCCAGAATGGCCAGATCAGCGTACAGCTCGGGCGCCACCACACCGGATTTGGTGGTTTCGCCGGTGGTCACGATGGAAATAGGCGTCACTTCCGAGCCTGTTCCCGCCGTGGTCGGGATCTGCACCAAGGGCAGGCGCGAGCCGCGCACATTATCAATGCCGTACATCTCTTGCAGGGGCTGGTCTGACGCCAGCAGGACGGCCAGCAATTTGGCCACGTCCATGGACGAACCGCCACCCAGGCCAACAACGATTTCCGTTTTGGCCTGGCGAGCGCGCTCCGTTGCCTGCAAAACAATGTGCTCTGGAGGATCGGCAATAACATCGTCAATCACTTGCACGGTCCAGCCGTTGGCTTTCAGATCAGCCAGGGCAGGATCCAGCAAGCCGCTTTCGTGCAGGAAACGGTCAGTCACCAGACAAACGCGCTCTTGCGAGTAGCGCTTGCGCAGGATCTGACCGAGCCGGGCAGCGGCTCCGCTTTCAACATAAATAGCGGGGGTGGTTCTGAACTCGAATGCCGACATGGGCTTTCTCCTTATGGTATGGCGGGCTGCGGTACTTCGATACGGCCGCGGTCCATCCGGTAGGTGTAATCAATCACATTGCCTGCGTGCTGCAAGTCAGCACCGGACAACAAGGCACTGAAGCCCTCTTTGCTCAACTCGCCCACCACTTCTGCAATACGCTTGGACAGCGCAGGAGCAACACCTTCAAAAGGCTCGTCCAGCAAAAGCAGCTTGTCAGCCGTCATCAAGGCTCGGCCAATGGCGACCAGCTTTTGTTGACCGCCCGACAATTGCAGGGCGCGGCGTGGGCCAAATACTTTCAACTCGGGAATGATGCGCCAGACGCGATCCAGACGCTCTTCAATGTCCTGGGACTTCAAGGCCCAGGCGGGCAGGCGGATGTTCTCTTCCACGCTCAGTTCGGGGATCAGTTTGCGATCCTCGGGGGCAAAACCCATGCCCAGGCTGGTGCGACGGTAAGCGGGCATCTTGGCCAGTTCCTGACCATCAAACATGACCGAGCCACTGTCCACAGCCAGCAAGCCCATCACCGTGCGCATCAGCGTGGTTTTACCCGCACCATTACGACCGGCTAGGCCCACGATCTGGCCTTGGCGCACTTGCAGGTTTACCTGGCGCAAGATGCTGGTGGGGCCAATACGTACATCCAGATTTTTGACATCAAGCAGCATTATCGGCCTCCTGTTTATTGCGTCCCACCGGCTCGCCGATGATGTATTCACGGACCTGCTCATGGGCCAGCACTTCGTCCGGAGTGCCATTGGCCAAAATGGTGCCGTCGTAGAAAGCCAGCACGCGATCGCTGTAGCGACGCACGATTTCCATATCGTGCTCCACAAACAGAACCGTCACGCCTGCATCACGAACCACTTTCATGACACGGTCCATCACTTCAAATTTCTCGTCACTGGCCACACCACTGGTGGGCTCGTCCAGCAACAGCACTTTAGGCTGGGCCACCATGGCCAAAGCAATGTCCAGCAACTTGCGAATCCCTTCAGGCAAGGTGCCTGCCTGGGACTGGGCGAAGGCGCTCAGGCCGAAACGCTCCAGAATCGCACTGGCTTCGGACAAGGGCTGCTTGGCCACGCCCAAGGCAATTTCCACGTTTTCCAAGGCGTTCAAGGAGGTGAACAGCTGAGGGATCTGGAAAGAACGGGCGATTCCCATGCGTGTTACTTCCCGGGGTGGCAAACCCGTGATCTCGCGACCGGCAAAAAAGATATTGCCGGAGTCCGGCTTCATATAGCCGGTCAACATGTTCACGAAGGTGGTTTTACCTGCGCCATTGGTACCGATCAGGCCCGTAATGGTTTGCGCATGGATATCAACGGTCATATCGCGCGCAGCGTGGACAGCGCCAAACTGCTTGCACAAACCTTTAGCAGAAATCAAGGGTGACTGACTCATGAGCGGGCCCCTGTCGGTGAAGAAGAATCGTTGGAGGTAGCCGCTGCATTGCGACGGTTCAGAATACTGATCAGGCCACCGGGCAAGAACACAATCAGGGCCAACATGCTGACACCCATGACAATCTGCCAGGTGTTAGGAGCATATTGGTAAGCCAGTGTGCGGATCAGTTCCAGGCTCAGCGCCCCCAGGAAAGGCGCGTAAGCGTTACGAGTACCGCCCAGCACAGCAATAAAGATGAACTCGCCCGAAGTGGTCCAGAACGCCAGTTCAGGGTCCACGTGACCGATGCTCAGCGAGGACAAGGCACCGCCCAGACCAGCCAGAGCCGCCGCCAGCACGTAGCTCAGGTGAATATTGCGGTAAGCCGAAGCACCCAGATATTCAACACGGATTTCATTGTCCTTGATGGCTGGGCCCAGACGACCGGCACGGCTGCGCAGAAAACCTTGCATGGCCCACAGCACAAAACCCACCAGTACCACGGTCAGGACGAACACGCCTGGACGCGAGAGGGTTTCAGCAAAGGCACCCCACATGAAGGAAGGCGCGTGCACGTTAAAGCCGTCACTGCCACCCAGGCTGGGGTTACGCACCAGCAAGCCGTACATGATCATGGACAGGGCCAGGCTCAGCATGGCGAAGAAAATATCGCGGTAGCGAGCCAGCAGAAACCCCAGAACCCAGGCCAGCAGCGCAGCGCAAGCAGCGGCAAATGGCAGCAGGATCACGGCTTCACGCCAGTCCAGGTAGTTCATGGCCATACCGACACCATAGGCGCCGATGCAGTAGTACAAGCCTTGACCAAAAGAGGCCAGGCCGGAGCGCAGCAAGAGCACCACGCCCAGGGCAACCAGGCCCTTGGCCAGCGCCACCGTGATCAGAAACTGCCAGGATGGCAGGCCAAAGCCCACAATCAAGGCGGCCACCGTAATGACCAGGGCAATCATGCCCTGCTTAAGCGTAATGTTGGTCTTGTTCATATCTTTCGGGCCTCGGCGGCAGCAAACAATCCTTTAGGACGGACGGCCAACACCAGTGCCATTACCGCGTAGATGGAGAAGAGTTCGATTTCAGGCCAGTAATGCACGGCAAAAGAGCGCACCAGGCCCACAATCACAGCGCCCAGAGCAGCACCAGGCAAGGAGCCCAGACCACCGATCACGACCACGGCGAAAGCCATCACGATGACTTCCACGCCCATGCCGGGAGCGACAGAGATGGTAGGAGCCGTCAGCGCACCACCCAGGGCGGCCAGCGTGGCACCAGCAATAAACGTCAGCAGGAAGTAGCGTTGCACGTTAATGCCCATGGCCTGACTGACTTCGCGGTCATGAATCACGGCCAGCAAGATGCGGCCTTGACGCGAATACTTCAGGAACAAGGTCAGGAACAGGCCAGCCAGAATGGCTGCAACAACAATCACAAAGCTGTAGGTGGGGTAGAACAGGTCGCCGAATTCGACGTTACCCAGCAAACCATAAGGTTCGGCGATCACATAAGGATCCACGCCCCAGACCAGCTTGACGGTATCTTCCAGGATCAGGAAGACCGCGTAGGTAATCAGCAAAGAGACAACAGGTTCTTCCTGGTAGAAGAAGCGCAGCAGGCCATATTCAATGACCAGCCCCAGCACCAGACCGGCAATAAGCGCGGCCAGGATCAGCATCAAATAGCTGCCGTATGGGCTTTGATCGGTAGAGAGCCACTGCGTCACCATGGTGACAGCGGTATAGGCGCCAATGGTATAGAGGCTGCCGTGGGCCATGTTCAGGATCTTCATCACACCATAGATCAGCGTGAGTCCGACCGCGACCAGAAACAGCCAGGCGGCGTACATGATGCCATCTATTAGGGCAGCAGAAAGAAGAGACATAGTCGGTTTCTGTGGAAAGGGAATAAAAAATGCCACCACGCCACAAGCTTGGTGCGCTTCTCCTTGGGGGAGGAGCCTTTACCTCGCAAGCAACTGGGCGGTAATGCACATACCACTGCGACGCCTTCGGTGTCCCCCTTACAGGGAGCCTTAACCTTGGGAGCGGCCCGGCGGTAAAAACCGGACATGCAAAAAACGGTCTTGCATGCCCGGATTGTCAGGGCAGCGTCCTTTTCAGGACGTCTGCTCGGATCAGTACTTCAGACCACCCTTGATCCAGTCGATGGACTTCACGCCTTCGGGTGGAGTGACTTCTTCAGGTTTGAAGTGACGCAAGTCGGTGTAGCTGATCACGCCTTTATCGTTTTTCACCACGCCCAAGGTCGTACCTTGAACAGCCTGGTGACCTTTACCCAAAGACATGGTCACGTCGCCCGATGGGCTCTCGAAGGTCAGGTGCTCGAATGCAGTAACCACTTGTTCGGTGGAAGGGGTTTTGCCTTCGTTGGCAGCCTGGGCTTTTTCGTAAGCCGCTTTCAGACCCAGCAGAGTTTGCGTCATCTTGTAGGACGGGTAGCTAGGATCTGCATTGAACTGTTCGCGGTAGCTGGCACGCAACCAACGGTTCAATTCATTGTCAGGAGCGAAAGCAGCGTGCGGGCCGCGAGCACCGATGATGGTGCCAGTCGGGATCTGGTTATTGGCACGGTGTGTTGCCGTTTCACCGGCGGTCAGCACGGTCAGGGTGTTGCGGAACAGACCGCGTGGCAGAGCCTGCACCACGAAGCCCTCCAGATCACCACCCCAGAAGCTGGAGTGAATCACTTCAGGACGGGCAGCCATCAAGGACGAGATTTCGGCGTTGTACTGACCAGCGCCCAGCTTGGGCATTTGCGAGGTCTTGGCTTCTACACCGGGCTTGAGGGCTTGCAGTGTGCCTTCAAAGTCGTGCCAGGCGTCCTGGCCCCAGGCGTAGTTCTGGTTGATACCGGCGTAGCTCTTCAACTCGGGGTTGCGCTCCAGCACAAAGCGGGCAGCAGCCACGTTGTCCATGGTGGCGTGAGCCACCGGACGGAACACGTATTTGTAGCTGGCATCTTCAAACAGACGCGGTGTGCCGCAGTCGAAAATCAGGGTCAGTTTTTTCAGCTCTTCAGCAACGGGGGCCACGGCCAGGCAATCACCCGAGGAGATGTAGCCAACCACGATGTCCACGTTCTGTTGCTGAACCAGGTTGCGGTATTCGCTGACCTGTTTGGCGGTGCCGCCGTTCTCGTCAATGAAAACCAGTTCAATCGGTGCGCCACCCAGACCCTTGGTGTTGTAAGGGGCAGGAACTTTACCTTCATTCAATTGGGCAGCCGTCAGTTCAGCGGCATTTTTGGCTGGAACGCCAAAAGGACCGGAAGCGGCGCCGGACAAGAAAGTCACCACACCAATCTTGATGGGTTTGACATCATCAGCGTTGGCAGTCGTGCTGGCCATCAGGCCAGCGGTGGCCAGTGTCAGGGCCAAAGTCAATTTTCGTGGGGTTGCAGACAGGATAGACATAGCGTCTCCTTTATTTAGCTTATTGTGGGGTTCTGCTGATGGGGTGCTCTATATAAGAGCGGCCCCCTTCGCTGCGCTGAGCGCGGGCATGTATCAACTTACAGCTGCTGGCACATGTATTTGATTTCCAGGTACTCATCGATTCCGTAACGGGAGCCTTCGCGACCCAGACCGGATTGCTTGACGCCACCAAAGGGAGCCACTTCGTTGGAAATCAAACCGGTATTGACGCCAACCATGCCGTACTCCAGCGCTTCGCCCATGCGCCAGGCACGTGCGTTGTCGCGGGTGAACAGGTAGGCAGCAAGACCATATTCGGTGTCATTGGCCATCGCGATCGCTTCGGCTTCGTCCTTGAAGCGGAACAAAGGCGCCACAGGGCCAAACAATTCTTCGCGGGCCACGCGCATGGCCGGTGTTGCATCACCCAGCACGGTGGGCGAGAAGTAGGTACCGCCCAGAGGATGAGGCTGGCCACCTTGCAGAACGCTGGCGCCATTTTCAACGGCGTCGTCAATCAATTCGCGCAAACGATTGACGGCTTTTTGCTCGATCAAAGGACCTTGCTCCACACCCTCTTCCATACCGTTGCCCACTTTCAGGGCAGCAACCCGTTCGCTCAGGGCTTTGGCAAAGCGATCGTAAATACCGTCTTGCACCAGGAAGCGGTTGGCACACACACAAGTCTGACCGCTGTTGCGGTACTTGGAGGCCATGGCGCCTTCGATGGCGGCGTCCAGATCCGCATCGTCAAACACGATGAACGGGGCATTACCACCCAGTTCCAGCGACAGACGCTTGATGGTTGGAGCACACTGCGCCATCAACAAACGACCCACTTCGGTGGAGCCGGTAAAGGACAGCTTGCGCACAATGGGGCTTTCCGTCAGAGCGGCGCCCACCACACGGGATTGACCGGTGACCAACTGGAACACACCAGCAGGGATACCCACGCGCTCGGCCAGTACGGCCAGCGCCAGGGCAGTCAGGGGAGTCAGGTCGGCAGGACGAACAATAATGCTGCAACCGGCGGCCAGAGCAGGCGCTACCTTGCGGGTAATCATGGCCGCAGGGAAGTTCCAGGGAGTGATGGCAGCGCACACACCGACGGGCTGCTTGACCACCACAATGCGTTTGTCCGCTTGGGGGTGGCCGACCACATCGCCATATACACGCTTGGCTTCTTCACTGAACCATTCCACAAAGGAAGCGGCGTACAGCACTTCACCACGAGCCTCGGCCCAGGGCTTGCCCTGTTCCATGGTCATGATGGTGGCCAGGTCGTCCGCGTTGGCAACCAGCGCATCGAACCAGGCGCGCAACAGCTTGGCACGCTCGTGCCCGCTACGTGCCTTCCACTCGCGCTGGGCCACTTCAGCATCGCTGATGACCGCTTCGATTTCCGCTGTGGCCAGGCTGGCGACATTGGCCAGGCACTCACCCGTAGCAGGATTAAGAACGGCGAAGGTATTGCCATCGCCTGCCGAGACCCAACCCTGAGCGGTCCAGGACTGATCTTTTGCCAGGCTGGGATCCTTCAGTTTGCTAATCAATGATGCCGCGATATTGTTCATTATGCTGAACCTGTTTCTCTTATAGTGAACTTGGTAGAATTATAGGAGCCGAAAAATCGCGACGTCAACGAATCGGCTTACGGGTTTACCCGTAGAACATCAGTCACCGTATTTTTTGTTTTGGGGCATTTGAAGGCACAATGTAGAGTTGGCATCCCGACAGCAAATCTGGCCTAATTCAGGGCCTGTACGCCTGGTCTATAGGCTGATTGCCCTATGAGATGCTTCTGGCTGTGCTGACAGAACCCTGCCCCTGTTCCCAGAGTTCAGCCCTGTCCATCCGGGCTTATTGGACTTCCTGTGTGTCGTTATGGAGTTAGTCGTAGTGGAAGAGAAGAAACTGGTTCCGGCTGTAGTACGTGCAGTCACCGTGCTGGACGAATTGGCGGCCTCGCCGGAGCCCCTGTCATTTACGGACCTGGTCAAACGCCTGGGTATGCCCAAAAGTTCCTTGTATGGTCTGTGCACCACCTTGCTGGATCTGCACCTGATCCGTAAGCTGGAAAATGGCAGTTTCACCCTGGGTACACACGTGATGGGCTGGGCCAATGCCTTCCTGTCTCAGCTGGATCTGACGCAGGAGTTTTTTGCCGCTTGGGACGATATGCGCGTCCTGCCCGAAGAGACCATCACCCTGTCCATTCTGGATGGCGAAGACGTGGTCTACATTGCCTGCCGCAACGGAACCCGCCCGCTGGGTTTCACCTTCCGTGCCGGGATGCGCTTGCCTGCGGTCTATACCGCTACCGGCAAAGCCATGCTCAGCACCTTGCCGGGATCGGAGCTGGAGCAGGCCTTGAATCACCCCTGGCCCGAACCGCTTACCGTGCATGGCCCGCGCAGCAAGGAAGACTTGATGGTGGAATTGAACGATGTGCAGCGCCTGGGATACTCCGTGGACGCCTGTGGCGTACGCGACGGTATGCACTGCTTTGGAGCTGCCGTGTTTGATTCCAATAACCGCGCTGCCGTGGCCGGAGTGGCCGTCAGCTTGCTGACCCAGGAAGCCGATGAAGCAGCCCAGCGCCGTGCCGGTGAAGCCATGCGCAAGCTGGCTAATCGCCTGTCAGAACGCCTGGGGGCGTCGCGCAAGGCATAAGCTTTTTCCAGCCTGCACAGCACGTTATAAAAACAAGGGGCGGCATCAGCAGCCCCTTTTTGTTTGAATTATTTCTTGATCCAGAAGGCGGTAGCGGCATCTACCCTGAAGTTTGTTTATAAAGCGCAGGCCTGTGAACCCTGGCCTGGACTGTCACCCCCTCTAGGCATTGCAAGAAAGCCAGTGAATCGCAGGAGCCCCCTGCACTGCCAGCCTTACTTGCTTACTTGCTTGCCAACATCCAACCATCTTCCCTGCTTTCTATTTCCCAGCGATCGGCCCGCAAACGGTAAACTGTCGCTAAATCCTTTATTTTGCAGTCCTTTTTGATGTCACCCATCGTGCCCCATACCTCTTTCAGTACCCTCCCCCTTCTGCCTGCCTTGCTTGAAACCCTGGATAGCCTGGGTTTTGAAAAAATGACGGCCATTCAGGAACAAAGCCTGCCCTTGATTCTGCAAGGCCGCGACCTGATCGCCCAAGCCAAGACCGGCAGCGGCAAAACCGCCGCGTTTGGCCTGGGTCTGTTGCAAACCCTCAACCCCAGCAAGCTGACTCCGCAAGCCCTGGTGATCTGCCCCACGCGCGAGCTGGCCGATCAGGTCACCACGGAACTGCGTCGTCTGGCCCGCCAGATTCCTAACGTGCGCATGCTGACTTTGTGCGGTGGTGTGCCTTCACGTCCGCAAACCGAAGCCTTGCGCAACGGTGCGCACGTGGTGGTGGGAACGCCGGGCCGTATTCAGGACCATCTGGAGCGCGGCAATCTGGACTTGTCCGCCCTGAAAACATTGGTCCTGGACGAAGCCGACCGCATGGTGGATATGGGCTTTCACGATGACATCGTGGCCATTGCCTCGCACTGCCCACCACGCCGTCAAACCCTGCTGTTCTCGGCCACTTATCCGGAAAATATCCGCAAGCTCAGCGCCCGCTTTCTGAAAAACCCTGCAGAAGTCAAAGTGGAAGCGCTGCACGATGCCAGCCAGATCGAACAGATCTTTTATGAAGTTCATCCTGAGCAACGTCTATCTGCCGTGGTGACCCTGCTGGAGCACTTCCGCCCCGCCTCTACCCTGATTTTCTGCAACACCAAGATGCGTTGCCAGGAAGTGGTGGAAGAACTGCAATCCGAAGGCATCCAGGCCCTGGCTCTGACCGGCGACCTGGAACAACGTGATCGCGACGAGATTCTGGTGCAGTTCTCCAACCAGAGCTGTGCCGTGCTGGTCGCGACCGATGTGGCGTCACGCGGTTTGGACATTCAGAATCTGGGGGCCGTCATCAACGTAGACGTCACCAAAGACAGCGAAGTGCATATCCATCGCGTGGGTCGGGTCGGCCGGGGTGATCAGAAAGGCCTGGCCCTGAATCTGGTCTCGCGCAGCGAGCAGCGCTGGGTGAAGTTGATCGAGGAGTTCCAGGGCAGCGAAGTGAAATGGAGCAATCTGAAAGGCTTGCGCCCTCAGTCCAAAGAGCCGCTGCGCGCACCCATGATGACGCTGGAAATTCAGGGTGGCAAAAAAGACAAGCTGCGCCCCGGCGACCTGCTTGGTGCCCTGACCCGCGATGTGGGCCTGAAAGGCGAGCAGGTTGGCAAGATTGCGATTACCGATGCCCGTTCCTACGTGGCGCTGGACCGCAAGATTGCACGTCAATATTTTGACCGCATTGCCAACGCCAACATCAAAGGCCGACGCTTTCGCATGCGCTTTGTAGAAGATAAATAAATAGGACAGCGACAGTCCCTGAACCAAGGACCGGCAACGCCAGCACCATAACCTATTGGAAGCAATAGCCAGTGCCGTTGCCGAGTCTGCAAGCAGCAGCTCGTGCCATACCAGGCAGTTATTAGCTTAGGCAGCTAATTTTCAAAATAAATACCGCAGCCAAAAAAAATATATAAACTACCTTTCAAGCCCAAAAGCGCCCCACGCTCCCACCGGAGCACACTAAAGCACACCCTTATCCAATTTTAAAAAAGAGACAGAAGCCTGGAATCATTAGCCAATTAACAAGCTATAAGCAAAAGGAACAGCCATGAGCAACCACGTTTTTTCTGCAACCGCAACGTTAATAGACCAACTAAAGATTGAATGCACTTCCAGGGATTTTTCCATTGTTCTGGATGAACCCGGCAAGAGAGATAATGGCAGCGGCGGGATGACTCCCCTGGAGGCCCTGCTTTCAGCAATTGGCGCCTGTAAATGCATTGCTGCAAAAAGCTTTGCAAAGAGTCAAAAAATTGACTTAATCGACATCAAAATCGAGATGGACGGTGAAATAGACACAGATGGCTTCTACGGGATCAATAAAGAGGCCAAAATGGGATTTCATAAAATCACGTGCAAATACTATATCCAGGCCAATAACAATAATGAAGAAATAGAAGAATTCGTCAATTTCATTGAAAGAACCTGCCCAGTTCTGGACACAATAATAAATACGCCTGAACTGTCAAACGAGAGCCACATTATCAAACAGTAAGATAGAGCCCGTATTTTTGAAAAACGCCCTCGCCTGTATGTGCAACTACATACAGGCGATTTTGCTGGGAGCCAGTTTCAAATGACTGGCAGCCGAGGGGCCCGAACCGTGCCAGCGAGCCAGCTCCCGTATACGTTCTATCAGGCTGACCGCAGCCTCGCTCATGCAGCCTGTATCTCGTGGATAGGCCATCAATAATTCACAGCGCGGGCCGCCACCGATCAAGGGGCGCGACACCACATTCTTGGGCATGAAGTATTCCGCGTAGGTAGGCAGCAAGGTATAACCCAGGCCAGCAGCGACCAGATTAATACTCATCAGGGGGTTGGCCGAGTTATAGGTGTGCTCGGGCACCACTTTATGATGAGCCAGATAGCGGGCCAGCACATCGTGCATGGAGCGGCCATAGGAACGATCCACCGCAATCATGGGCAAGCGATTCAGGCGTGCCGGCGGGATCAGACTATAAGCCTCCAGGCTATGCCCCTGAGGCAGATACACTCGCAAGGGCTCATCCAGCACCACTTCGCTGAACACATTGGTGGCGCGCACCGGGCCGCGCATGAATCCCAGGTCCAGCTCGCCACGCGCCAGGGCTCCCTCCTGCTCATTGGAAGTCAGGCTGCGCAACACTACATCGACCTGAGGAAAGGCTGCACGAAAAGCGGGCAGCACTGCTGGAAAGATACGCACCTCGGCCGCGGGCACAAAGCCTATCGTCAGCACTTCCCGCGCCTGCGAGGCGGCCTTGCCGGCCCGCTGTACGGCCTCCTCCACCTTGTGCAGGATCTCGCGCGCGTCATCCAGAAAAATCACACCTGCTTCGGTCAATTCGACTTTACGGCGCGTGCGGTTCAGCAAGGGATAACCGATCTCTTCTTCCAGATTTCGGATCTGCTCGCTCAAGGAGGGTTGAGAGGTATACAGCCGCTCGGCAGCACGGGTGAAATTCAACTCTTCCGCGACTGCAACGAAGTAACGCAAGTGTCGCAACTCCAAGTTTGTCTCCTGTCAAATTGATCGTTCCCTGCCCGGAACGTACCCGCACAGCGTTGGACGCAGCCTGCTGTGAGGACCAAAACAAGCCTTTCTTTTAGGCACTATTGTCGCCGCTCCCACGCCCTGAAAAGCAGACCCAATCTTCAATGCTGCAGCGCAGCAATCATAGCTAGCGTAAACCCTAGGTGTCGCCAAAGCCGCATCAATACTGGCCTGAAACCGAAACCTACATGTAAGCAAGGGGTTTTAGAGGGACTTATCGGGTTTGCCGATCACCCGATCTAAAGCAAGTATTGGTCGGATTCATTTCAAGCTTCTACATTTTGCCGCTAGCGACAAAAACCTGTTTTGCAAAAGCACGCATTGCAATAGCGAGGAGCAAACGATGGGAATCAACCCTGAAAAAATCGAAGCCTTGGTCGATGCACGTAATGGACGCGTCACCCCCTCCATTTACACCGACCCGGATATTTATGAGCTGGAGCTGGAGCGCATCTTTGGCCGCACCTGGCTGTTCTTGTGCCACACCAGCCAGATTCCCAAAGCGGGAGACTTCTTCAATACCTATATGGGCGAGGACCCGATCATCGTGGTTCGTCAGAAAGACGGCTCGATCAAGGCCTTTCTGAACCAATGCCGACACCGCTCCATGCGCGTGTCTTATGCAGACTCGGGCAATACCAAAGCCTTTACCTGTCCCTACCACGGCTGGAGCTACGGCACCAACGGCGATCTGGTGGATGTACCGCTGGAGCCTCGCGCTTATCCGCAAGGCTTGTGCAAGGAAAAGTGGGGCCTGCAGGAAGTAACCCGCGTCAAAGTATACAAAGGCCTGGTCTTTGGCAATTGGGACGCCACAGCGCCTGATCTGGAAGAGTACATGGGCGACATTGCCTGGTACCTGGACGGTGTGCTGGACCGACGCGAAGGCGGCACTGAAATCATCGGTGGTGTTCAGAAATGGACCATCGAATGCAACTGGAAATTCCCCGCCGAACAGTTTGCCTCCGACCAGTATCACGCCCTGTTCTCGCACGCCTCTGCCGTGCAAGTGCTGGGCCAGAAACCCGGTGACGAGGACAAGGCTCTGGGCGCCGGACAAACCGCACGCCCGGTTTGGGAAACCGCCAAGGACGCCGTCCAGTACGGCCAGCGCGGCCATGGCAGTGGCTTCTTCTTTACCGAGCAGCCTGACGCCAACGTGTGGGTGGACGGTGAAGTCTCCCAGTACTTCCGCGACACCTATGCCGAAGCCCACGAGCGCCTGGGTGAAGTCCGCGCCCTGCGCCTGGCCGGTCACAACAATATGTTCCCTACCCTGAGCTGGTTGAACGGCACCGCCACACTACGCGTCTGGCATCCCCGTGGCCCCAATCAGGTAGAAGTCTGGGCCTTTTGCATTGCCGATGCAGCCGCTCCCGACGATGTAAAAGCCGCCTTCGAGCGCAGCGCTACCCGCGCCTTCGGTCCCGCCGGTTTCCTGGAACAGGACGACTCCGAGAACTGGGCTGAAATCCAGAAAATCCTGCGTGGCAAACGCGCTCGCGGCACGCAACTGTGCATGGAAATGGGCTTGGGTAACGAAGGGCTGCGCAGCGATGGCGTACCCGGTGTGACCAATTACATCTTCTCCGAGACCGCCGCCCGTGGCCTGTACAAGTACTGGGCCGACCTGATGGTGTCCGAAACCTGGGATGAAGTACTGGAACGCAGCCGTGCCTACGAAGAGGAGCTGGTGAAATGAGCGCCGTCATTCAAGAGCCGACTCAAGCGGCCATCGTCGACATGCAGTTGCATCACGAGATTGCCGACTTTTTGTACCAGGAAGCCGAACTGCTGGATGACTGGCAGTTCCGTGACTGGCTGGACCTGCTGTCCGAGGATGTGCACTACCACATGCGCAGCACGACCAATGCGCAAACCCGCGATCGTCGGCGCAGTGTGCAGCCACCGAGCACCTGGATCTTCAACGACAACAAGTTCCAGCTGGAGCGCCGCGTCGCACGTTTGGAAACCGGCATGGCCTGGGCGGAAGAGCCACCCTCCCGCACCCGTCACTTTGTGAGCAATCTGCGTATCCGCCCAACGAGCGATGGCCAGGGCTACGAGATCCGCAGCAACTACATCCTGTACCGCGCTCAGAAAGAACGGGATGAGACCTGGTATGCCGGCAAACGCATTGATTGCGTGCGCCGCAGCGACAACCGCTTTGGTTGGGAGCTGTACGAACGCGAAATCGTTCTGGATCAGGTCGTCATTACCTCCCACAACTTAAGCGTTCTGTTCTGAACCCGCTTATTTTCCGATGTTGATTGATATGACCCACATTACTGCATGTGAAACCGGTGCGCTGGCCGATGGCGAAGCACTGAAGATAGACACCCCCGAGCGCCAGATCGCCTTGTTCAATATCGCTGGCACCTTCTACGCCACGGACGACCGCTGTACCCACGGCAACGCGTCCATGTCCGAAGGCTATGTCGAGGACGACGGCACCGTGGAGTGCCCCTTGCACGCTGCCCGCTTCTGTCTGAAAACGGGCGCGGCACTGTGCCAGCCCGCCACGGAAGCGCTGCGTACCTATCCGGTCATCATCAGCGAAGGCATGGTCTATATCGATCTGGAGGCCCAGGCATGAAAGGCTGGCTTGAAAACGAAGTCGCACTGATCACCGGAGGCGGCTCCGGCCTGGGCCTGGCTCTGGTGGAGCGCTTTTTGAAAGAAGGGGCCAAGGTGGCCGTGCTGGAACGCTCGGCAGAAAAATGCGCCCAGCTGGAGCAGCACTTTGAAGGCAAGGTGCTGGCCATCCAGGGGGACGTGTGCAGCGCGGCCGACAATCAAAAAGCGGTCGCTGCCACAGTGGCCCGCTTTGGCAAGCTGGACTGCTTTATTGGCAATGCGGCCGTCTGGGATCACGGCGCACGCCTGATCAACACCAGCATGGAGCAATTGGACAAAGGCTTTGATGAGCTGTTTGCCATCAACGTCAAAGGCTATCTGCTTGGGGCCAAAGCGGCTGCCGCCGAGCTGGTGAAATCCTGCGGCAGCATGATCTTTACCTTGAGCAACTCCGCCTTCTACGCCGAAGGCGGTGGCCCTTTGTACACCGCCAGCAAGCACGCGGCGGTCGGTCTGATCCGTGAACTGGCATTCGAGCTGGCCCCCAAGGTACGCGTCAATGGCGTGGGCCCTTGCGGCATGAAAACCGATCTGCGCGGACCGCAGGCTTTGGGTCAGCAAGACACCCGCATCATGGACTCACGCTCGCCCGATGCAATCAAGGCCATCCTGCCCCTGCAGTTCTTCCCCGAACCAGAAGAATTTACCGGCCCCTTTGTGCTGCTGGCATCACGCCAGAACAACCAGACGCTGACCGGCGTCATGATCAATGCTGATGCGGGCCTGGGTATCCGGGGCATCCGCAATGTGGCTGGCGGTCTGGAGCTGTGATGCAAGCACCACATATCCTCATTATTGGAGCTGGGCAGGCCGGTACCACAGCAGCCGCTGAACTGCGCAGCCGTGGTTTTCAAGGCTCGATCACGCTGGTCGGTGATGAGCCTCATCTGCCCTATGAGCGTCCACCGCTGTCCAAGGATGCCTTGCTCAACCCCGAACAGGCCCAACTGACACTGCACCCCGCAAGTTTCTACCAGGAACAGAATATCGATCTGAGACTGGGCGTACGTGCTGTGGCTATTGATGCTCAAGCTCGTCAGGTCAGTCTGTCCAATGGTGACAGCCTGAACTACGACTCGCTGCTGCTGGCCACCGGTGCGCAGGCCCGACGCCTGCCCGAACTGGATGTCTTGGGTTCTGTATCGCATGTGCTGCGCACCCTGGACGATGCCCATCGCATTCGCGCCCAGATCAAACCCGGTAGTCATGCACTGCTGGTAGGGGCTGGCGTGATTGGTCTGGAGCTGGCCTCCAGCCTGGTCGCCATGGGCGCAACTGTCGAGCTGATCGACCCGGCCACCCGCATCATGTCGCGCAATGCTCCCGAAGTCTTGAGCGATTACTTGCTCGGCGTCCATCAAGCGCGCGGCGTCCACGTTCATCTGGGCACCCATGTCGAGCATGCAAGCCTTGAAGCTGAACAAAAAATTGCTTTGACACTCAGCAACGGCAAGACACTGCGAGGTGATCTGCTGATTTACGGCGTAGGCGTCACCATAGACACCTGCCTGGCTGACAGTGCCGGGCTAAATACCGAGCAAGGCGCCGTGGTCATTGATGAGCATGGCCGCAGTTCCTGCCCAGGCATTTATGCCGCCGGCGACACCACCGTTCAGATCGGACTGGATGGCCGCTGGCAGCGGCAGGAAACCTGGGAGAACGCCAACCGCCAGGCCGTGATGGCTGTGTGCCACATGCTGAACCAGGAACCCGCCAAAGCCACTCCCTCCTGGTTCTGGACCGACCAATGCGACCTGAATATTCAATTCGCCGGGGAGATGCAGGCGGCTCATTGGGTCCTGCGTGGCTCACTGCAGCAAACGCCATTTGTGCTGATCGGCCTGGACCCGGAAGGTGCCATCTGTGGCGCCATCACCGTCAACCAAGGTCGCGACATGCGTCCCTTGAAGGAATTGATTGAACAAAGAGCCATCTTGCCATTGGAGGTCTGGGCCGATACCACCCAGGCCCTGCGCAATCTGGCCAAACAGGGGGCGAGTCTTGCGCTTGCCGCACAAGCCGCGGCTCCATGCGTCGCGGCCCCTTCACACTCATAAAACAGGAGACCGGGATGCAGGCACATCTGGAGTGCTTATCGCACACCCCCTTGCTGGGTCATCACGACCCGGCACAGGCCGTGCTGGACGAAGTCTTTGCGGTACAAAAAGCCGCCCGCGAGCGCATTGCCGCCTTCAAACCGGATTTGATCGTGCTGTTCACGCCCGATCACTTCAATGGTTTTTTCTATAACGTCATGCCCAGCTTTTGCATCGGCACAGGTGCCCATGCGATTGGGGATTTTGGCAGTCTGGCCGGGCGCTTGAACGTGCCCTTCGAGCTGGCTACCGACTGCGCCACCCATGTCATCAATAGCGGTGTGGATGTGGCGATTTCACACGATATGCAGGTGGATCACGGTGCTGCCTATCCGCTGGAGCATCTGGTAGGCAGTCTGGATCAGTACCCGGTTATTCCGGTGTTCATCAACTCGGTAGCGGCCCCCCTGCCCACGTTCAAGCGTGCACGCCTGTTGGGTGAAGCCATCGGTCAATGGGCCCGTTCTACCGGAAAACGCGTGCTGTGGCTGGGTTCCGGCGGCCTGTCACATCAGCCCCCCGTGCCCGTTTACGCCGAAGCGCCCGAACCCGTGCGCCGCTCTCTGGATGGCGAAGGCTACACCCTGTCGCCCGAAGCCCGTGCCGCTCGCACCCAGCGCACGATTGATGCTGGCAAGGCTTTCACCCAGGACCACTCGGTGTTGCATCCGCTTAACCCCGAGTGGGACCAGAACTTTCTGGATCTGCTGCAAACGCAGCGCTATGCCCAGCTCGATGAGGTCGCCAACGACGAGGTCTCCGCCCTGGCAGGCCGCAGCGCCCACGAAGTCAAAACCTGGGTAGCCGCCTTTGCCGGGCTGTCGGCCTATGGCCCTTACGAAGCAGGCCATCGCTACTACCGCGAAATTCCCGAGTGGATTGCCGGTTTTGGCGGCTTGTCCGCCCATCCCAGCAAGAACTGAAATCCACCACAACAAAACATCAGGAGATTGTCATGAGTCTTAATGAAGCTGATTACAGCCGTTTCGCGACCGTGGTCGAGGAAGGCAAGGAACTGCGCATTCACTACAACGATCTGGGCCAGGGCGAACAGACCGTCGTCATGCTGCACGGCTCGGGCCCCGGTGCAACCGGTTGGGCCAACTTCAACCGCAATATCGAACCCCTGACCCAGGCCGGCTATCGCGTCTTGCTGATTGACTGCCCCGGCTGGGGCAAGAGCGACTCCATCGTCAACAGCGGTTCGCGCTCGGATTTGAATGCCCGTGTCGTCAAAAGCATCATCGACCAGTTAGGCATAGCCAAGATTCACATGCTGGGCAACTCCATGGGCGGACATAGCTCGGTGGCCTTTGCTCTGACCTGGCCCGAACGCGTGGCCAAACTGGTTCTGATGGGCGGCGGCACAGGTGGCATGAGCCTGTTCACCCCCATGCCCAGCGAAGGCATCAAGCTGCTGAACGGCCTGTACCGCGAACCTACGCTGGAAAACCTGAAGCGCTTTAACAATGTCTTTGTGTTCGATGCCAGCGTTCTGACCGAAGAACTGCTGCAAGCCCGTCTGAACAATATGCTCAGCCGCAAGGATCACCTGGAAAACTTCCTGAAATCCCTGGAAGCCAACCCGCGCCAGTTCCCCGACTTCAGCCCGCGCCTGCCCGGCATCATCGCCCCCACCCTGATCATCTGGGGCCGTCAGGACCGTGTCGTTCCTTTTGACACCGGCCTGCGCTTGCTGGCGGGTATCCCGAACTCCGAGCTGCACGTCTACAACCAATGCGGCCACTGGGCGCAATGGGAACATGCCGAGAAGTTCAACCAGCTGGTTCTGGACTTCCTGGAGCGTTGAGATGAGCGAATCATCCATTGAACTGCTGGACACGCTGGCTGCCCGCCTGCGCCAGGCCGAACACAGCGGTCAGGCCATTGAACCGATCCGCGCTCTGATCGGTGAAGACAATGCCCAGGCCGCCTATGACATCCAGCGTATCAATATTGCTCGTGGCTTAGCGCAGGGACGCCGCCTGACGGGCCGCAAGATCGGCCTGACCAACCCCAAGGTGCAAAAGCAGTTGGGCGTGGACCAGCCCGACTTCGGCGCCCTGTTTGCCGACATGGCCTATGGCGATGGCGACACCGTCCCCTTCGAACGTGTATTGCAGCCCAAGATCGAGGCCGAAATCGCCCTGATTCTGGAGCGCGACCTGCCCCACGCCGACACCAGCTTTGCGGATGTCGCCACCGCCGTAGGCTGGGTCATGCCTTCTTTGGAAATTGTGGGCAGCCGCATCGAAAACTGGGACATCCGCTTTGTCGATACCGTGGCCGACAACGCCTCCAGCGGCCTGTATGTGCTGGGCGGACCCGCCCGTCGCCTGGATGGTCTGGACCTGCGCGCCGCCCGCATGACTCTGCTGCGTAACGGCGAAGCGGCCTCCAGCGGCAGTGGTGCCGAGTGCCTGGGCCACCCCTTTAATGCAGCCGCCTGGCTGGCCCGCACCCTGGCCAAACTGGGTGATCCGCTCAAGGCCGGGGATGTCATTCTGACCGGCGCTCTGGGCCCCATGGCGCCGGTAGCCAGCGGCGATCACTTTGAAGCCGTGATCGAGGGCATAGGCTCGGTATCGGTCACCTTCAGCGCAGGCTAAGTCCTCTTTGTTCGGAGTAACACACATGACAAACCCCAAAATTGCCGCCGCCATTATTGGCTCGGGCAATATCGGCACCGACCTGATGATCAAGGTACTGCGCCAAAGCAAATACCTGAGCATGGGTGCCATGGTCGGTATCGACCCCAGCTCGGACGGCCTGGCCCGTGCGGCACGGCTGGGCGTGCCCACCACCCATGAAGGTATTGAAGGGCTGCTGAAGCTGCCCAACTTCCAGGACATTCGCATTGTGTTCGATGCCACCAGTGCCGGGGCCCATGCCCGCCACAATGCGCTGCTGCAAGAACACGGCATCAAGGTGATTGACCTGACGCCTGCCGCCATTGGCCCGTACACCGTGCCCGTGGTGAACCTGGAGGACAATCTGGACGCGCCCAACATCAATATGGTGACCTGCGGCGGACAGGCCACCGTGCCCATCATCGCTGCCATCTCGCAAGTCACCCCCGTGCACTATGCGGAAATCATCGCCTCCATCTCGTCCAAGTCGGCCGGTCCCGGCACACGCGCCAATATTGACGAGTTCACGGAAACCACCAGCAAAGCCATGCAAGTGGTAGGCGGCGCACAGGTAGGCAAAGCCATTATTGTGCTGAACCCGGCCGAGCCCCCGCTCCTGATGCGCGACACCATCTACACCCTGACTGATCCGGGCAAAGAGGCTGAAATCGAGCAATCGGTTGAAGCTATGGCAGCCCAGGTTCAGGCCTATGTGCCCGGCTATCGCCTCAAGCAAAAAGTGCAATTTGACCTGATCGGGGAAGACCAGCCCATCAATGTGCCCGGTCTGGGCTTGCGCTCCGGTCTGAAAACGTCGGTCTTTATCGAGGTGGAAGGTGCGGCCCATTATCTGCCCGCTTACGCAGGCAATCTGGACATCATGACCAGCACCGCCCTGGCCTGTGCCGAGCGTCTGGCACAAACCCGCTTGCTGACGCAGGCCGCATGATTAGCAAGGACACGAACATGGCACACGATCCACAAAAAAAACTGTTTATTTCCGATGTGACCTTGCGCGACGGCAGCCACGCCGTGCGTCACCAGTACAGCGTGCAGAACGCCATCGACATTGCCCGAGCCCTGGACCAGGCCAAGGTGGACTCGATTGAAGTGGCCCACGGCGACGGGCTGTGCGGCTCCAGCTTCAACTACGGCTTTGGGGCGCACTCTGATCTGGAGTGGATCGAGGCGGTGGCCTCGGTCGTGCAGCACGCCAAGATTGCCACCTTGCTGCTGCCGGGCATTGGCACCATTCATGATCTGAAAGCCGCCTACGACGCCGGCGCACGCATCGTACGCGTTGCCACGCATTGTACGGAAGCGGACGTCAGCAAGCAGTACATCGAATACGCCCGCTCGCTGGGCATGGATGCCGCCGGCTTTTTGATGATGAGCCACATGACCAGTCCTCAGCATCTGGCCGAACAGGCCAAGCTGATGGAAAGCTACGGGGCAACCTGCTGCTATGTGGTGGACTCGGGCGGTGCCTTGAACATGAACGATGTGCGCGAACGCTTCCGGGCCTTCAAGGATGTACTCAAGCCTGAAACCCAGACCGGCATTCACGCCCACCACAACCTGTCCCTGGGCGTGGCCAACAGCATTGTGGCCGTTGAAGAAGGCTGCGACCGCATTGATGCCAGCCTGGCAGGCATGGGCGCAGGTGCCGGCAATGCACCGCTGGAAGTCTTTATTGCGGCTGCCGAGCGCATGGGCTGGAACCATGGCACCGATCTGTACACCCTGATGGATGCCGCCGACGACATTGTGCGCCCGCTGCAGGATCGCCCGGTCCGTGTAGACCGTGAAACCCTGGCCCTGGGTTACGCCGGTGTCTACAGCAGCTTCTTGCGCCACAGCGAAGCCGCAGCCAACAAGTACGGGCTGAAAGTCGTGGACATTCTGGTCGAACTGGGCAAACGCCGCATGGTGGGCGGACAGGAAGACATGATTGTGGACGTGGCCCTGGATTTGCTGCAGCGCCAAGGCGCCACAGCCTGATTCCGAGACTCTAAAAAAAAGTTCTACCCCCGCTCAGCGCTGCCTTGCCAGGCGGTGAGCGGGTTTCTGCACCCTGAATTCGGGGCGGGCAGGGGGCAGAAGCAACAAGAAAAACGTCCCGGTCAACCGAGGAGACATAGCAATGACACATACTCAAGGCCGCAGACATGCGGTCATCACCGTGGCGATCTGCTTTCTGATCGCCGTTATCGAAGGCATGGACATCCAGGCCGCTGGTATTGCCGTGAAAGGCGTAGCAGCAGAGTTTGGTCTGGATAAAACCTACCAAGGTTATTTTCTAAGTGCAGGCATTCTGGGACTGCTACCCGGTTCGCTGATGGGCGGGCGCTGGGCCGATAAATACGGTCGCAAGGCCGTGCTGATTGCCTCGGTCGCCATCTTTGCCCTGTTTACCCTGTTCACTGCCTGGGTCAATAGCCTGGCCATCCTGTTGATGGTGCGCTTTCTGGCTGGAGCCGGTCTGGGCGCGGCCATGCCCAATCTGATTACGCTGGCTGCCGAATCCGTCAAACCAGAACACCGTGCCCGTGCAGTGGGCATGATGTATGCCGGCATGCCTGTTGGGGCCGCCATTCTGTCACTGGTCGCCGCCTCCAACTTTGGTGAAAACTGGAAAAACATCTTCTATCTGGGTGGCCTGCTCCCCCTGCTGGTTATTCCTGTCATGGTATGGTTCCTGCCCGAATCACGCGAGTTCCTGCAGGCTCGACAAAGCCCTGCTGTCGTTCAAGGGCGCTTCCAGGATCTGTTCAGCAATGGTCTGGCCACCCGCACCCTACTCTTGTGGGTCAGCTATTTTTTCACGCTGATGGTGGTCTACCTGATGCTGAGCTGGCTTCCTTCCCTGTTCCAGGAGCTGGGCTTTAGCCGCAAGCAAGGCAGCACAGCCCAATTCTGGTTCATGGTCAGCGCAACCGTGGGCACCGTCTTGTTAGGGTATCTGACCGACCGCTGGCACAAAACCCTGGTTATTGCACTGATGTACGGCGGTATTCTGGCTGGTTTGTTAAGCCTGAACGCCGCATCCGGCCTGACGCAGATGTATTGGGCTGCCGCACTGACGGGTGCGTTTGTGATTGGTTGCCAGGGCGTCTTGTATGCCTTTGGCGGTATTGTCTACCCTACTTCCGTACGTGCCACTGGCGTCGGCACCGCTGCAGCCGTTGGCCGTATCGGCGCAACGCTGGGTCCAACCCTTGCAGGCATGTTGCTTAGCCAGGGGTATGGAGCCGCTGGCGTCATCAGCTCGGCAATTCCCTGCATTATTGTTTCAGCCTTGTGCATGCTGCTGGTAGTGCGTCAGATCAGTCAGGAGCAGGCACGAGCATCCGGCAGCCCCGCCCTGCCAGCCGCTGGAAAAGCTTGAGAACAGAGCCAATTGCAGCTTGGAATCCAGCTGCAACCTGAACACCAGCCCTCCTGGAGTCAGCCCTTGCATCAAGGGCTGCGTTCTACCTGGAAGACGCACCCCACACATACGTAGCTCCCCAAGCGTGAATTCGTCTTCAAGCTTGGGGGCTGCTCGGGGGGACTGCCCCCTTCTTCAGCGATTTCCGTCTGTGCAATCCACCTGGCCTCACTGGTGGCAATCCCCGACAAGAATGAAAACAAGAATAAAGAATGGCGGGATACAATGGCCGGCTGCTATTTGGCAGCCGAGATTTTTATAGCCAGGCTTGGCGCTGCAGCAGAAAACAACAAGGTGCCTGGCCCTGCACGGAAACACGGATGATGGACACAGTAATTCTTCTTCTGGTCGCCGCAATAGCCCTGCACTTTGTGCGGGCACGGTATCAACGCGGACGCATTATCTTGCTGGGTCGCCACTTGAGCAGCTTCCAGCTGGAACGCCATATGGAAACGCTGACGGAAGGCTATACCCGCGCGATTGGCGAACAGGACCCCTCACGCCAACTACAGGTGTTGGAGATGTTTGCCCAGACCGAAAACGCGGTAGCCACCCAGATTCAATCCCTGGCCGACCTTCTGCAAAAAGAACCAGCAGAAAACACCCGAGTAGGCATACTGCCCTTTTGCGTGCCCTATGCCGAACGCATCATCCCCTCCATGGCGCGCGACTTCCGCCAGCTATTGCAGATTCATGCTGCCGGGCTGCGTCATATGGTGGACAACCCCGAACAGCTGGACCCAAAAAGCCGGGCCTTTCATCTGTCCGCCGAGCTATACCTGTTTCAACACAGCTGCCACTGGTTCTGCAAATCCCGAACAGTGGCAGATGCACGCCTGCTGGCACGCCATAAGGTGACACATCAAAAGGTGCTGGAGTCCGTGTCCACCCAAACCCGCAATGCCTATTTACGCTGGCAGGAACCCGCCACCAGCAAATAAAAAAAGCGGAGCCCCTTGGCTCCGCTTTTTTCTTCCTGCGTATCAGGGATACACAATCACAAAAGTTGCAGCCGCTTCCAAAGGCCCCGGTCTGACATCTGATTCGGTTTTATTGGGCAGCCGTACATACTGAGCGGTAAAACCGGTAGACAGTACAGCACCATCCGTCAGAGCCGGCCCTACAGAAGGCGCATAACGCGACGGCACCCAGGAGCCTGAAGGCGCAGGACCAAAAGGCAGGGGGTCAGATTCACCGCGATGAAACAAACGTATCCCGACTGCCGGGTTGCTTGAGAGCAAATAATTTTTATTCGTTGCACTATCCCTGGTGTCGGTGAAATAGATATTCAGTTTGGTGTCTTTGGTACACCCCGTTCCCTCAATCAAGAAATGGGCTTGCCCTGCCGCACCCGAAGAGCGACTTGCACCTGCAGGCACAATCTGGCCGGGATCAACGGGTCCCAGAACCACGTTTTGAGTCAAGGTACTGGTCGAGAACTTACAGCTGGGCAAGGCAGGTTTAGGCAACTCAGGCACTTGCACGGTGCCGGTCAAAGCCGCCATGGGGTCCACGAACCCATTAATACAAAGCTGTGCATTAGCCGTGCCCTTTTGATTGGCTGTCATAACAAGGACTTTATTGGCTTCAGTAAAGGTCAGTTTGCCGCCTTTATATACCTTGTCATCAATAACCACCAGTTCAAAACTGTAGAACTGGGCCAGCGTGTAACTGGCCGTTGTTCGCGCTCGTAGCACAGAAATCCACGGGCTACTGGAAATAATCGTTCCCTGCGGAGCACTTGGTCCGATTGGCGTCAAAGAGACAGTGGAGGCGTACCCCGCCCAGCGAACGACCAAACCCAACCCTGGCATCCCACTCAAGGGAACTGCTTGATAAGCGTTATCCACTATCTGCCCGCTTGCATAGACATCCACTGTTTCGCCGTGGGCAATGGGCATGTAGTACTCAGCATAGGCAGACGTACGCCCTACAATATCGCCATTTTTAAAGACGGTGCCGCTAGGGGCCATGCTCCAGCTTGAGCGTGCCGTCAGGTCTCGGGACCTGAAACAGCTCGTTGACTGAGCCTGGACCTGGCCCATCCCGACAAGCAAGGCAATGGGCAGCATCAATGCTTTAGCCCACACGAATCGCTGGCGGGAAAACTCCTGTTTCCTGAATATACGGTTCCACATATCACGCATCTCATTCATCAAAATTCGTTTCCAACCCCTATCGGGGCCAATTAATGATGAAATTTTAAAAGCGCAGTCTATTCAATTATTTAAGATTATTCCTAGAGTTATTTTTCCGCTCTTAATTGATACTCAAACCCAATCAAGCTTAATCGTCAAGAATTGCAAACCAAGCAAACAAGCCACTTGACAGAACAAAACAATTAAAAAAAACATTCTCAATTAATAGGACTGCATTTTAAGAATAGTCCTAAATCTTTTCCCCGATTGATTTCCTAAACTTCAATTGTGCCCAAACAGAGCACACTCCTGGGAACCTTAGAGCGCCCCAAGGCGTACAACAAGGTTGCTTCGTTTGTCCAACAATCGGAAGTCAAATCAATCATGAAAAAGATCCTTTTCGGCCTCACTATCCTTTCCGCTTTTGCTGCTGCCGGTGCTCAAGCCGAATCCACTATCGGTGCCCGCGGCAACATCAACTTTGTAGGCAGCATCAACGCTGACAGTTGCACCGTGCGTTCTCCTGGTGCTTCCAGCTCCGGTGCCAACATGCTGGTCGATATGGGCCCCGTGTCGGCCAAGACTCTGGGTACAGAAGCGACGCCCGCTACCTCCGCAGGCGGCATCACCTCGATCTCCAAGAACATCGATATGCAGATCGAATGTGCCACCGGCACCAAAGTTGAGCTGAAGCTGGCTCCTACCGCGACCTCCGGCAAGGGTATTGCTGTCACTGGCGGCGCCCAGAACGTGCAGATCATGCTGGTCAGCGACCAAACCATTCTGGACTTCACCAGCGGCACCGCCAAGCTGGAAGCTCCTTACGCTGACGGCGCCATCAACATTCCTCTGACCGCCTACTACACCCGCAAGGCCGGTGCTGAAGTTGCTGATGTTGTCGGTGGCCAAGCCAACGCGACCGTTGCCTACGAGCTGTCTTACGAATAAGACTGCCTGAACCTCTGGCGAAGGGTGATCCCTTTCGCCAGAACTAACCCCTCAAGGAGAATGAACCATGTCCATCTTAACTTTCAAGAAACTGGCTTTTGGATGTCTGGCCCTGAGCGCTGCGCTATTGAGCAACCAGGCTCAGGCATCCATCTCCTTGAGCGGTACCCGCCTGATCCTGCCCGAGAAGCAGCAAGAAGCGTCCATTGTGGTTCGCAACGACAATTCGCCCATCCTGGTTCAGTCCTGGCTGGAAACGAATACCGATCACGATCAAGCAGAACTCCCCTTTGCCATTACCCCTGCACTGGTCAAAGTTGCCCCTAACGGCCAGCAAGTGATGCGTGTGCTCTATGCCGGCGGTGACCAGGGCCTGCCTCGTGACCGCGAAACCGTGCTCTGGCTGAACATCCAGGAAATCCCGCAACAAAGTCCCGGAGACAATCAGCTGCAGATAGCCATTCGCCAACGCATCAAATTATTTTTCCGTCCTGACGGCTTGCCCGGTTCGGCCGCCCAGGCCCCTGTCGATTTGCAGTGGTCCGTGGTCAACGCTCAGGGCGCACCTATGCTGGAGATCCACAACCCCAGCGCTTACCACGTGTCCATGTCCACCCTGCGCAATGCCAAGGGCCAGGAAATGGAAGACCCCGGCATGATTGCCCCTGGCCAGACCCGCCGCGTGCCCTTGGGTCGCTCCGGCGCACAAGACACCTTGCAGTTTCGTGCGATCAGTGACTACGGCAGCGCCGATCCCTATGAAGTTCGCCTGAACGGCCAAAGCAAAGTTCAGGCCCGCGCCTTGAGCTCGGACACTCCGTAAGCCGGCGGCACGACCCGCCGCCCACTCCCCGCTTCTCACGTCTGACCCTTTCGGCTACTGGCACCCGGCCAGTAGCAGGAGCCCTTGCACGTCTTCAAATCGTCAATCACGCCCCCTGGGTGCAGAGTCATGTTCACAAAAAACCATCTGTTCTGCCATCGCATTCATCCCATCAGCCGCCAGCCACTGGCCGCGTTGCGGATTGCCTTGCTGCCCTGCATGGTATTTGCAGCTTGTGCTGCCCAGGCTCAGACGACCGCCTCCGTTACCGTGCCCGCTCCCGAAGAAAACAAGGCTGAGCCCGTACAAGTTGCTGCTCTGGATAGCGGCGATTCCATGGCATTTAACATGGCCTTCCTGCAAGGCAACGCCTCCACTGCTGACTTGCGTACCCTGCTCTCGAGCAGCAACGTCGCTGAAGGCGTACAGCGCGTGGACCTGTACGTGAACCAGCAGCGTACCGGACGACGCGACATCACCTTCAAACGCAACCCGCGTACGGACGAAAACGAGCCCTGCTTTGACCAGGAGATGCTCGAGCAGATCGGGATTGATCTGAGCAAATTGCCCGCTCCCGTGTCGGCCGAGTCCACCTGCTTGCGTCTGCCCGAAATTGTGCCTGACGCCACCGTGGTCTACGAAAGTGCCCAATTGCGTCTGCTGCTGAGCATCCCGCAGATCTACCTGAGCCCCAGCAAACGCGGTTATGTTGATCCTTCTTTGTGGGACGAAGGCCAGACAGCTGCCTTTGTGAACTACGGTGTCAATGTGCGCCGCGATCAAAGCAAAGGCATGTCCGCCACCAACCACCTGAGTGCAGACCTGCGCCTGGGTGTGAACATCGGCCCCTGGCGCATACGCAACAACTCCTACTACACCTCGGGCACCAATCGTTCCAGCTCCTTTACCAGCCAGAACACGTATGCCCAGCGCAATATCGTGTCCCTGAAAAGCCAGTTGCTGGCCGGGCAGACGTATACCCGCTCGCCCCTGTTTGACAGTGTGCGCTTTATGGGTGTGCAGATGCTCTCGGACGAGGCCATGCGCCCCGACAGCGAGCAGGGCTACGCGCCGGTTATCCGTGGCACGGCCGAAAGCAATGCCACGGTGGAAGTACGCCAGAACGGCTATGTGATCTACACCACCAACGTCGCCCCCGGTCCTTTCGCCATCAGTGACCTGGCGCCCTCGGGCTCGAACGGTGATCTGGAAATCACCATTATCGAAGCCGATGGTTCGCGTCGCATCTTGCGCCAGGCATTCTCTGCACCGCCCTTGATGGTGCGTGAAGGCCGCCTGAGCTATGACATCGCCGCCGGTCAACTGCGCCTGAACGACGAAATGCAGGAGCGTCCCCACTTTGTCAGCGGCTCCATGCTGTATGGCGTCAGCGCCAACACCACCCTGGCCGCCGGGGTGCAGGTGTCCAAAGACTTCAATGCCTATTCCCTGGGGGTCGGCATGAACACCCAGTTGGGTGCGGTCTCGCTGGATGCGACCCGCTCCACCAGTCGTGTCCAGGGCCAGCAATCCCAGGGCACCAGCATGAACCTGCGTTACAACAAGTTCATCGAGGCTACCGGCTCGAACGTGTCCATCAATATGCGTCACGACTTGAGCCGTGGCTATCGCACCCTGTCCGATCACGTCACCGCTACTGAGGCGCCAGCGCACTTGCGCCTGTACGGTCAACGTGACTCGCGCCAGCGCATCGATGCCAATATCAGCCAACCCGTAGGCGGTGGCAATCTGTACCTGAGCGCTTCCTACAACAAGAACTGGGAGAACAACTCCTCCAACAGCTTGTCGGTGGGCTACAGCAACCATATCGGCAAGGTGAACTACAACCTGTCGTACACCCGTACCCGCAACCTGCAGTCTTCCTTTGGTCCTTCGCGCTCGCACGACAACGCGGTCATGCTGACTCTGAGCATTCCTCTGGGCAGCGGACAAAATGCACCGCAAAGCTTCACCACGGTCAGCCACGACAATAGTGGCAATGCTGTCCAGGCCGGTGCCAGCGGCCTGCTGCCTACCGAGCGCGAGATCAGCTACGCCGTCGCTGGTGGCCGCAGTGCTACCGGTGAAAGCAGCGCCTCGGTCAACGTGGGAACAGCAAGCTCTTTTGCCCGCATGAATGCCGGCTACTCCTATGGTAGTCAGCACAGCTCCGGCAATTTCTCGGCCAATGGTTCGCTTGTCGCGCATAGCGGTGGGGTAAACCTGGGGCAGGCGCTGGGCGAGACCATCATGCTGGCCAAAGTCGAGCCGCCTGTAGCCGGGGTAGGCGTATCCAGCCACGCCGGTGTCAAGACCGGCTCGAACGGCTACGCCATCATCCCCAATGCCACCCCCTACCGCAGCAACCACGTCAGCCTGGATACACGCAACGCCCCGCGCAATGCCGAATTCGACAACGCCGTGCAGCAAATCGTCCCTACCCGCGGTGCGGTTGCCCTGGCTACTTTCAAGGCCGAAGTCGGTTACCGCGTACAGTTTGAATTGCGCGATGAGCAAGGTGCAGCGTTGCCCTTTGGCGCCATGGTGCGGGATGCCGCCGGCCAGCAACTGGGCATGACCGACCCGCGTGGCCGTATCCTGACCATGGTCTCCCCTGAACAAATGCGCGGCTATCTGGATATCAGCCGTAATGGTCAGCTGTGTCGCGCCCGCTACGAGCTGGCCGAACAAGCCGAAAGCCTGAACTATCAATTGCTTCGCCTGAACTGTGTCAAGCGTGAACCCGATCCCATGCTGCCCGGCGATCTGGCCAAACAAGGCGCAAGCCAGGACGGAACAGTATGAAGCCCGTTCAGCTAAGAGGCAGCCCCATGCGAGAGAACCTGCCCTGCATGCAGGTTCCTCGCTTTCCCAGCGTCTTGCTGGGTGCCTTGTCCTTAATCCTTATCCTGTGTGCCTCCTTGGGCACCGGGGCATATCTGTATGCATCGGCTACGCACCTGATTTCCGAGTACCGTCGGCAACTGAACGGTGCTGCCGACCACGCCCAATTATTTTTTGACCAGCGTGAGGTCCTGCTGCGCGCCGTGGCCGCAGCAGCGGTTTCTCCCGACACCGTGCAGCTCTCGTCCAATAGACAAAACCTGGAAACGCTCGACACCCCGAACAATGGCTCAGCCGATCACTACGTCTTTTTACTGACACGCCGCCATTGGAATGCCATCCATCGCACAGGCACCTTGCGATACAGCGAGCTGGATCCTGCCCGGGACTACCGTCTGGAGCGCGATGGTCAGCGTCTGTTCTGGGAACCACAGGTGGATACGCTGGCCAGACGCCTTAGCACCATCAATAAAAAACCCCACGCCCGTCAAGTTCCTGTGCTCTGGTTACATCAGGACAATGACACTCTCTCTCAACTGGTGGCTTACACACCGATAGACCGGGAAGATCGCCAAGGAGCCTGGTTAGGCCTTGAGTTGAACAATATCGACCGTGCCCTGACCCTGACGCCACCACCACCCGGCACGGAATACATCTTGTTCGATATACGCGGGCAAGCTGTCTTGTACAGCAGCTCCCCGCCCGATGCGTCAGAGTTGCGCTGGGTTCAACAGGACTATTTTGGTTTTGACGGCAAAGGCTGGCCCAAACACATCATCCTGAGCAAATCCATTGGAACAGGCGGGCTGCGAGTGCTCTACGCCTTGCCAACCAGGCAGTTACTGCACGACGGTCGCAACGCCTTGATCACTGCTTTGCTCACCCTCACGGTCTTTACCACCGTTGTCCTGGTCGGCGCCTGCCTGATCCGGCGTCGCTTGCTGCTGCCTGCCCGCAAGCAGCAACAAAGTCTGGTCGATAGCGTGTCATTGAATCGCAAACTGGTCGCCATGGCCCCTGTCGGCCTGGCCTTGGTCGACGCCCAAGGTGAGGTGGTTTTTCAGGAAAACCTGCAGGCACGCACCTGGATGCAAGATGATGAGCAATGGCGCACACGTTTGCCAGGTGAGCACGATCAAAGCGCCTGTACCGACATCACGCTGAAAGATGGCCGCAGCGTGCGTGTGCATGCCATCAGCCTGAACTACCGTGGCAATCGGGCTGCCCTGTGCTCCATTATTGACGTCACCACTGAAAAAGCCGAGGAAGCGGCCCTGCGCCACTCTCGCCAACTGGCCGAGAATGCCAATATCGCCAAGACTCAATTCCTGACCACCATGAGTCATGAAATCCGCACGCCCCTTTACGGAATTCTGGGTACGCTGGAACTGCTGTCGCTGTCCGAAAACCAGCAGCACCCATCGCCCTATCTGGACACCTTGCGCCGCTCGGCCGAAACGCTGTTCCGGGTAGTGGGTGAGTCGCTGGACTTGTCCCGTATTGAAGCGGGCCATGTCAGCCTGGAGCCGCGTGAGTTCTGTGCGCAGGAGCAGGTAGATGAAATTATTGCGGCATTTGCTGCCACCGCGCAGAACAAGGGCTTGCTGCTGTATTCCATCACCCCTGTCAGGGCTTTAGTCCCCATCATTGGAGACTCTCTGAAAATTCGCCAGATTCTGAGCAACCTGGTCAGCAATGCCATCAAGTTCACCACGTCCGGTCATGTGGTGCTTCGTTTGCATACCGAGCCCCAGCCCGGTAACCGTCTGGCCTTGCGTTTTCAGATTACGGACTCCGGACAGGGCATCAGTGCAGAGGTTTTACCCAAACTGTTCCTGCCCTATTTCAGTCTTAACGAAGGTGGTGCCAACAAGCAGCCTGGCACGGGTCTGGGCTTGCCCATTTGTCAGCGCCTGGCCAGCCTGATGGGCGGCACTCTGTCCGTGGTCAGTGAACCGGGCCTGGGCACCAGTATCACGTTCGAAGTGATTCTGCCTGTGGCCTCCCCGGCCGGCACAGCTCCGACTCCCGAGTCCAAATTGGCGTTCCGCCCCGTCTATGTTACTGGAGACATTCCGGAAATCGTCTCCAACGTCAGCAAATGGCTCCGTCATTGGGGTGCCTATGCCTTGCCCTACACCGGTCAAGCTGCCAAACCGGGCACAGTCCTGGTGCATAGCTGGCCGTCTTTTGCCACCAGCACAGCAGAGTGGACAGGCCGCCAGGTGACGGTTCAACCCAATATCCAGACCCTGAGCACTCAAGCCAATAACCCGGACCATTTCTACACTGCCTCGACCGCTATGGAGCACATCATGCAAGCGGTGCAGCAGGCTCAAGCGCTGGATTGCGCCCGCCAACCAGCCGAGGAAGCGTTAAATCCATCCTTACGCACGCAACGTGTACTGGTGGTGGACGACAACCCGGTAAATCGGCAGATTCTTCAGGAGCAATTGACCTTGTTGGGCTGCACCACCCATCTGGAAGCCAGTGGCGAAGCCGCCTTGACCCTGGCCAACAAAGATCGCTTTGATATTGTGTTTACCGACCTGTTCATGCCCGGCATGGATGGCTACTCTCTGGCCCGCGCCCTGCGTGCGGAAGGCTACCAGGGACGCATTATTGGCATTACCGCCAATGCCATTCTGGACAAAGACAAAGAATGGTCCGCCGCAGGCATGGATGCCCTGCTGATCAAACCTCTGCCCATGGCCGCCTTGCGCGACAGCCTGCAGCCTGCGACTCTCTAGACCTATCCGACCATCTGCAATTGCTGCGTCGTGACCACGGCGCGGGACGGTATGATACGGCAGGAATTGCCCAACACGGCGACCTCACGGAGAACCATGGCCAACTCACCTTTTAATCGTATGACGCGGCGCTCGCGTGGACACACACGGCTATTGCTCAGCGTTATTCCTGTCTCCTTCATTTTGCTGGGCGCTCTGCTCGTAGGCGGGCAGCATTTTTTCAGCCAGGAGCGCCATCGTCTGAAATCTGATTTCGCCGTGACGGTAGCTTATATCCACGAACAGGAACGATTTTTAGCGCAGCTCAAGGCTGATGCTGCCAAACTGCAGGCAGGGCCAGAGCCGGAACCGCCGCCGGTAGAAAGCGGCCGCTCCGTCAATATCTGGCGACCCACCGCCAGTGTCTCCTTTTCCATGATTTGCGAGCAGCATTGCCGTGCCCCCAAAGAGGCCTACGGAACCTTGGGTGCCGATCTGGCCGACAGTTTTGCCTCCTTTTGGGCCAGATCCTATTTTCCTTCCGGCTACTTGTTCCTGTTCCATCCCGACATGGAGGACAGCCTGAGCATTCCGGAGCTGGAGTCCTCCCGCACGGATACGGTCTTGCCCATTGCCTCGCACAAGGAAGCACGCGAACATATTCAACCCTCAAGCACACCCTTACCCGGCCCGCAGCCCGTGAAATGGGTTTCCTTGCCCGACCACCCTTTGCATATGCTGGGCATCATCCCGATTGCCTTGCCCGGCCTGCCCGTACCGGGTGCAGACCCTGCCCGATTCCAGGCCATGAGTCTGTTTGACAAGGGCAGGTTGCGTGAATTTTTCAATCAATCCGAAGCGCCTGTCGGCTATCGGTTCTGGCTGCACCATGCCGACCAGGGCTTGCTGATCGGTAAAAACGACTCCCCGAACTTGCAGCACGACGGTTTCAGCATCAGCCTGCAGGGCCTGGCCTTTCAAGTACGCGACCCTTCCGGCACCTGGACAGGGCGCTACCTGATCAGCCCCAGCCAGTTGCTGAACAGCACCTGGGTGCCCTTGGGCACCGTGGCATTCTTATTGTTGAGTTTGCTTGGCGGCGTGGCCTATGCGCGCTGGTACGGACGCCGCGTAGTGGAACCAGCTCGCCAGGCCCAACGAGCGCTGCTGGAAAGCCGGGACTTTAACCGCAGCATCATCGATACCTCGCCGGTAGCCCTGTGCGTCATCAGCAAAGAAAAGCGGCAGATTATTTTTGGCAATGCCCAGGCACTGGAATGGCTGGGACTGGATGCCGGAGATAATTTGCCTGAGAAAGCTCCTCTGGCCTTAGCCCTGGACGAGCTGCAGCAAGAAGGACCGCAAGCGACCGAGGGCAAAGTAGATTTGGCAGATGGCCGCAGCCTGCATTTGGCCTGCGCACCCAGCCGCTATCACGAGCAGGATGTGTTGCTGTGTGTATTGATGGACCTGACGGCACAAGAAGAAATCCAGCGCGAACTGGAGCGCGCTCGCGCCGCCGCCGATGAAGCCAGTACCGCCAAGTCTGCTTTTCTGGCCACCATGAGCCATGAAATCCGCACTCCCCTGTATGGGGTTTTGGGCTCTTTGGAATTGCTGTCCATGACGGAGCTGAATAGCCAGCAACATCAACAAGTGGACCGAATTCAAGGGGCCTCGCGCCAGTTGTTGCAAATCATCAGCGACATTCTGGATATCAGCCGGATTGAAGCGGGCCAGACACATGTACAGTCTGTCCCCCTGGACCCGGTTGCTCTGGTCCAGGATTGCACCGCCACTTATACCGCCATGGCGCAGCAAAAAAATCTGCTGCTGTTTTGCCATGTAGACCCGGATGTGCCCCGTTGCGTCCTGGGCGATCCGTTGCACATACGCCAGATATTGAGCAATCTGATCAGCAATGCCGTCAAGTTCACCCAGGCTGGCCACATTATTGTGCGGCTACGTCTTGAGCAGGTTGTCCAGGGCAAAGCGCAAGTATTGTTTCAGGTAGCTGATAGTGGCGTGGGCATCGAGCACGAACGACAGGACAAGCTATTTACCCCCTTCTACGTCGCCCACGCGGGCGAGCACACCATACGCGGAGCAGGCCTGGGGCTGTCCATCTGTGCCCGTCTGGCCGAACTGATGAACAGTCAGATTCAACTCACCAGCGAGCCAGGCTTGGGCAGCAGTTTCTCCTTTACGCTAAACCTGGACATAGGGCCCACAGAGGCCGGAGCCCTCCCTGCCCCGAATCTGAATGGCATGAAGCTGCATGTGCGAACACCCCATGCCGAATTGTCCGAGTCGATCTGCAGTTGGCTGATCCGCTGGAATGCTCAGGCACAAACGCTGCTGCCCAGCGACTCCCTGACAGGCCAGGCCGAAGAGATATTGCTGGATGTGATGATGCCCGGCAGCCAGCCGGTACCTCATTGGCTCGGCCCCTACCTCAGTGTCTCGGCACGCGATGGCAGTAGTACCTTGCCCGAGGCGGATGGCACCAGTCCCGAAAGCATCGCTCGTTCTCTGGAGCGCTGGCAGGCACAACAACATGCCACGCCGTCACAAATCCTGGGGTCCACGCCACCCGCCAAAACAGCGATCAAGCCCCCCAGCCGCCCTGGCCTGCATGTGTTGGTCGCTGAAGACAACCCGCTCAATCAGGCGACCTTGCGTGAACAGCTGGAGCGTTTGGGATATCAGGTAACCCTGGCTCAAGATGGCGAAGAGGCCTTGAGTCTGTGGGATGACAACAACCATGATTTGCTGCTGACAGACGTCAATATGCCCAATATGACGGGCTACGAGTTGGCACGCCATCTGCGTGCACAAGGCATGAACGCACCCATCATTGGCATTACCGCCAACGCCATGCGCGACGAAGCCCAGCGCTGTACGCAAAGCGGCATGAACGCATGCCTGGTCAAGCCCATGAATCTAACCACCCTGAGCAGACTGCTGGAATCGTTAGCTACCTCGCCTGTGCCCAAACGCTATCGGGAGATTTTCCGCAGCACCATGAGCAAGGATTTACAGACCCTGGAACAAGCCCTGCAAGAGCAAAACGCGGCGCAAAGCCAGGCCGTCCTGCATCGCATGGCTGGAGCTCTGGTGGTAATGGGTCTGCATGAAATCGCGGACAGAGTGAAAGAACTGGAACAGAATTTCAGGCAAAATACTCAACAAACTGAAACACAAGTTCATACAGCCGCTGCCGTGTGCCAGGCACTACGCGAGCTGATTGAACAAGTCTAGCAAAACAGGCAAGGAAACCCGAATGCCCGCCATTCAGAAACTGCGCGTCATCATTGCAGACGATCACCCATTGATTTTGATGGGGATACGCGAACTGCTGGGCCGCGATATCAACCTGAGCGTTGAGGCCGTAGCTGCCAGCCCCTCGGAGCTGGTCGAGCACCTGCAGAAAAACCAGCCCGATACCATCATTACCGACTACTCCATGCCCGGCGATGAGCAGTATGGCGACGGGATGCGCTTCATTTCTTATCTACGGCGCCACTTTCCCGACGTCAAACTGATTGTGCTGACCATGGTGTCCAACCCCATGATTATTTCTTCTTTGTACGATGCTGGCGTACAAGGAGTTGTCCTCAAACAGGACGAGCTCTCTGAAGTCCTGGTCGCCCTGCACTTGTTGCGCCAGGGCGTGAAGTACTACCCGGCCAATTTCAAGCAAGATACGCCCAAAGACGTGCTGACCAGCTCGGTACAGGAGCGCCTGGAGTCCCTGAGCCCAAGGGAATTTGAAGTCCTGCGCCTGTTTGCCATGGGAGACTCCATCAGCGCCATTGCTGAACAATTAAACCGCAGCATCAAGACTATCAGCGCCCAAAAAGCATCGGCCATGCGCAAACTGAACGTGCATAACAACCAGGACCTGATTGCGTTCTGTACCCGGAACAACCTGTTCTCCTGAATACGCACAAGGCAGGGCCGGGCATGCCTGATTCATGTCGCCCAACGTTGACGCATCCACATATCCAGCTCAAAGGCGGGTGTGGGTTTGGCGAACAAATAGCCTTGAGCATAATCACAGCCCATTTGTCGTAAGCAATCCAGATCCTCCTGCTGCTCTACTCCTTCGGCGGTAACACGCAGGCCACGCTGCTTGGCCACCCGGATCCAGTCTTGTACCTGTTCGCTTTGCTCGCGACTGTGCGCCAAGCCATTCACACTTTGCCGGTCCAGTTTGAGTTCTGAAAACGGGGCTGACATCAAACGTTCCATTGAGCTGTAGGCCACCCCGGCATCATCTTGCGCCAGCCCAAAGCCCATCGCTACCAGGCGTGAAGCCCCTAAAAACAAGGCGCAGGGCGTTCGAGTGTTGGAGTTTTCCAGCAACTCCAACGTAATCTGGCTGGCCTGCCCCTGCTGTTCCTGTACACAGGCCATCAGACGATCTGGCAGGCTGACATCATCAAGCAAATGAGTGGGCAGGTTCACTGCCACAGGCACCGACAAACCCTGACGACGCCAATAGGCCTGCAAACCTAGAACTTCTTGCAGCATATGCAAGAGCAAAGCCTCGTCCAGGCCATGCTCACTGAACCAGGGCAAAAACACATCGGGGGACAAGACACCCCATTGAGGGTGACGCCAGCGCGCCAGAGCCTCCAACGCAACCAACTGCTGGGACTGCACCGAGACCTTGGGCTGCAACCACGCCTGAACCTGCTCCTTTCGCAAGGCATCGAGCAAAACAGCCCGCGTAATCAGCATCCCGCCCTGTTCAGGCTGAGCGCACCCGCTACGGCCCGAAAAGCCGTAAGGCCGGACCAGGCGGCTGCTCAAGGCCTTGCTGTCTACCGGAGCTGCGCTTGCTTTAGCAGAACGCCCGACAGCAGGGACAATGCGCCGGGGCATCCACAAGCCGGACTCCGAGCGAGGCTGACGAAGCAAGTTCATCACCATCGTAGGTGGCATGTGAGAAGTGGATGGTGCGAACATGAATGTCCCCGGCTAACAATGAACAGACTGGAATTTCCAGGCCAGAATCGATAACTGAGATCGTAAGATTTCCTGCGGGCTAATGGCCTAGGAATAGTCTGAAAACCCCAGCCCTTGCCAGTGCAGCCCGCTCTTTGTATGAGCGGATGCCCTTACAGGCCTAGTCATACATGAACGTGACCACGGCCTCGGCCTGCAAACTGCCTGGTGTTACCGTGCCGCTTTGCACATTGGGCAATTGCACATACTGGGCGGTGATAGGCAAATGCATATCAGATAAAGAGCTGCTTGTTGGCCCTTCCACGACGGGGGGCCGGTCCGGCAAAGTAGAACCCACAGGCGCAGGACCAAACTCGATTGGCTGCTGGCTATCCCGGTGATACAGACGCACACCAACCGACGGATGTGAAGAGCGCAAATAATTCTTGGACTCCGAACTGGCACGAGTATCGGTAAAAAAGGCCTTGATCGTGGTACCTGCCGGACAGCCGCGGCCTACCAGTTCAAAGTTCTGTTCAGCGATCCTCCCCTCGCTGCGACTGCTGCCATATGCGGCCAACTGCGAGAGGGTGATGGGCGGCATGGACACCACCCGGTTCAAGTCCGCCGACGAACAGGTAGGAGCTGGAGGTTTGGGCATTTCGGGGATTCCCCCCCCATTGACCAAGGGAGTCAGCAAATCAAGCATTCCGTTCTTGCACATTGTTCTCGTACCGTTTGCACCTAACCGGGAAACAACAGCTCGAATAGCCTGCTCATTGCTGACCTCCAGTTTTCCGCCCTTATATTTCTCCGCATCGATCACCACAATTTCGTATTTGAAATAATAAGTAATCGTGTAGCTTCTGGGGCCTTCTCCAGTCAACATATTCCCCATATAAGGAACAGAAACCGGGGTTCCGTTAGGACGGACAGAAGAAGCAGTAAAAGCGTAAATAGTATTAAATCCATTCCAGGAAACTCGCACTCCCACACCAGGTGTCTTGGGCATAGGAATAGCGTTATAGAAGTTATCACCACCGTTCAGCCCCCCCGCATCCACACTGGCTTTTCGTTCGTATGCCGAATAATAAAATGTCGAGTTCGTCAATGCCGAGGCTATTACCTGACCGTTATGGAATCCATTTCCATAAGGCTGGACTTTCCAGTCATATAAATTCAAATCCGTATTTCTTAGGCAATCCTCATTAGCTTGAGCAATAGCATTCATGGAAAAGCAGGTAATAAAACCGGCTACCAGTATTGAACACAACTTGATTTTGAATTTTTTATTTCTCACGGGATTACCTTTTTTAAATAGGCATGTAAAAAGACCCAGATATAATTTCACCCATTCGTACCCCAACAAACCATAAGACTATTCCGATAGTGCTTTTTACCTACTGTCTAAATCTGTGAATCAAGCCGGCTAAAGCGCATAGATCAGAGGCCGGAAAGCTGCAAAATCGACGAGCTTTCCCCGTCCTCGACGTCCTCTGGTAAACCCCAGTATGTTTAGGCATCAATATTTTGTAGATTGAAAAAGCAGACATCTGAGTCTGCCAAAACACATGCATGCGCTGCCAACGTTGCCAGCGACATGCAGGCAATAAAGCCTCACTCCCTGTCACCAGGGGTGGGGCTTTTTTTGTGCGCGTCATTGGCGCATGCACGGTTTTGAAAACGATAAGGAGAGGACAAATGACTGTAAGTGTCAAAGACACCCTGGCTGCAAAAGGAATACACCCCAGTCCCGAACATCTGGCCAAGCTGGAGACCAAATGGCGCGAGATTCAAGCCATGAAAGGCAATCTGGAAGGCATCGCCATTGACGATGCCGACCTTGCTATCAAACACCTGGCCGGAGGGGATCACCATGAATAAGGAATTGCTTGAGCTAAGCGTCATTGAACTGGCGGACAAACTGCGCAACAAGGCTGTTTCTCCTGTCGAAGTGACCGACAACCTACTGGCCTACATCGACAAGTCGAACCCACAGACCAACGCCTACATTTCCGTCACCGCCGAGCAGGCCAGAAAAAGTGCCAAACAAGCCGAACAGGACATCATGGCCGGCAAGTACAAGGGCGTGTTCCATGGTGTGCCCCTGGCGCTGAAAGACAATATCTACTTTGCGAACGAGGTCACCACCATGGCCTCCAAGATTCACAAGGACTTTGTCTCCAAGGACGACGCCACCGTTGCCACCAAGCTGCGCGATGCCGGGGTAATCTTCACCGGCAAGCTGAACATGCACGAATATGCCTGGGGCATCGACAACAACAACCCGCACTTTGGTGCCGTGCATAACCCCTGGAACCCTGATCGTGTCCCCGGCGGCTCCAGCGGTGGCTCCGGCGCTGCCGTTGCCTCCCACAGCTCTTACAACACGCTGGGTACTGACACAGCCGGTTCCATTCGCATCCCGTCGGCCGCTTGCGGCATTGTGGGCCTGAAACCCACGCACGGACGCGTCAGTAAATTTGGCGTCTATCCGCTGGCCTGGACCCTGGACCACGTTGGCCCCATGTCCAAAACCGTAGCGGACGCTGCCGCGATGCTGGAAGTGATTGCCGGTTTTGATCCCCGCGACCCGACCTGCGCCAATGTCCCTGTCGGCTCCTACCTGAGCGCTCTGAACGGCAACGTCAAAGGTCTGCGCATCGGCATCATCGAAGACTACTTCTTCAAGAACGTCGACTCGGGCATTGAAAAAGTCATTCGCGACCGCCTGGCCGACCTGGAAAAACAGGGCGCCAAGGTCATCCCCCTGAACGTGCCTGCCCTGCGCTACTCCGAATGGGCCGAGTTGGCCGTCAGCCTGACCGAGGCGGCGACCATCCACCACCAGGACCTGATCAAACGCCCAGAAGACTTTGGCGGTGACATTCGCTTCCTGTTTGAACTGGGCGAACTGTTCAGCGGCATCGACTACCTGCAAGCCCAGCAAGTACGCCGCGCCCTCAAACAGCAATTTACCTGCACCTTCAGCGACGTAGACGTCATCATCGCCCCCACCCTGCCTTGCCAGGTACCGGACATTGGCGTGGATACCGTCAACATCAACGGAAAAACGCTGGACTTCATCGACGAAGGCATCCGCTTTACCGGCCCCAGCAACCTGACCGGTCTGCCGGCCGTCACGGTGCCCGCCGGTATCTCCAACGGCATGCCCGTAGGCCTGCAAATCATCGGCCCTGCCTTTGAAGAAGCACGCATCCTGAACGTAGCCTACGCCGTAGAAGCGATGAAACCCCTGGCAGGACACCAACCCGTTCTGAAGCCTTAAGCCACCCCCGGCCCCACCTGTATGCATAGGCAGCCGGGGCCGGTTTTTTACACCACAAGCCAGAACTCCAATTTGGGATTCTGGCTTGCTCTTTATGTATTTCCCAAGCCCCTCAAGCCCGCCGCCCGACCAATCGGCGGGTCAGAGTCCTTGCCGCCGGCGAACCATTGCGTAGGGATGCAAGCGCCCTTCTGTTTGACGGGGACGCTTGTGGCTGGTCCGGGGGACCAGTCACCCCCGGAGTTAAGGGCGCGCCCGGAGCAATGGTTCGCCAAGGGCACCGGTGCGCAGCACCGGCAAGGGCTCAGCCGATTGGTCGGGCGGCGGGCTTGAGGGGCGTCTTGGCAAAAAAACCCAGATACTGACCAAGAATCAAGCTCCCACACTCACATCCAGACAATCAAACACCGCAGGCATCAAATGCGCCACATTCAATCGCGTCCTGTCCTTGAACTCCTTGCTAACGGCAAACGCACTTCCCGGCATCAGCAAAACCCCTTTGCTCTCCAGCCGCTGAATAAAGTCCGTCAAATCCGGCAGATCCGGATGCCGAATCCACAAGAACATTCCACCTTGCGCCTGCACCTCGAACTCCCAGCCGTATTCTTTCAGTACCTTTTGCGCAACTTGCTGATGCGTCATCAACTGGCGCTGAATCGCCTGCGTGTGCTTGGCATAAGTGCCATCGGCCAGAATCGTATTCACAAAACGCTCGCAAAACCCCGGTACGGCCACACTGGTCAACAATTTCAGACGCAGCAAGGACTCCATCAACTTCGGCCCACAAACCAGATAGCCGATACGCAAGGAAGCCGACAACGACTTGGAGAAACTGCCTATATAGACCACATGCTCAAAATCCCCCAACCCCGCAAACGTCTGACGCACACCAGGGAAAAAATCCCCATACACATCATCTTCCACAATCAGAAAATCGTGTTCGGCTGCGCGCTTCAGCACTTCAAAAGCCACCTTGGGACTTAAACCCGCAGCAGTTGGATTATGAAAAGTGCTATTGCAGAAAAAAGCCCGCACTTTGTGAGTCTGCAAAATACGATCCAGCACCGCCACATCCGGCCCATCCGCCAGACGAGGCACCCCGACAGGTATCCCACCGCACAAACGAATCAGCTTGATCAAATTACTGCTGCAAGGCTCATCCACCAGAACATGATCCCCGGCGCGAATCACCGTGCGCGAGATCAGATCCAAGGCTTGCGTTGCTCCCAGGGTCGTCAAAATCTGCTGAGGAGAAACCTGGATCAAGGTCGATTGACGCAGCAAAAGGGACAACTGCTTGCGTAACGGCAGATACCCATGAATATCGCCATACTCCACCAAACCACTACGGCCAGATCGGGCCGTTTTGCGTATGGCCTTGGCCAGCATATCCGTATCCCGCCAAGGCAGGGGCAACCAACCACAGCCCAGCTTGCACTGCTCGGGCCTGGCCTGCAGCAGTTTAAACAAGGGATCCATCGGGGCTTCGGACGGCAGAATGGGCAGGTCCTCGTTCAAACCGGACCAGCGGGCCACAAAATAACCGCGCCCTTGCAAGGCCTCCAGCATGCCCTCACCCACCAGACGGGTGTACGCACTGACGACTGTGTGATGGCTCAAACCCTCCCTTGCCATCATCTTGCGAATCGAAGGTAACTGCTGCCCTACCGCCCACTCGCCCTGGAGGATGGCGTCCTTCAAACGCTCATGAAAACCCATACCTGCCTGCTCCCCAAACACTGTTAGAAAAAATTAGCTAACAGTTTTCAGGATAGTACACCGACTGTTCGAGACAGGGGCCCCCGACAAGGCCAAAATCCCCACCAGCATGTGCAGGCGTGACCAGCATTTTCTCCTGCACATGCAGAACGCGTTGCATCACACTTCCGCTGTTCCTGACTGCACGATCAGCCTCAATATCCCTCGCCACGTAGCACCATGACTGCCACCCACCTTCCTTACAAAACCTACCTTTACTTTCTGGCCCAATCCATCAACCTGACCACCGCCGTCATGTCTGTCACCATAGCTGCTTTGGTAGGTGGCAGTTTGGCCCCCGAGCCCTGGTTATCCACCGTGCCCTACGGTTTTCAGTTCCTGTTTGTGATGCTCTTTACCCTGCCCGCCTCCAGATTGATGGCTGCCATAGGTCGCAAGAAATCCTTTCTGCTGGCAAGCCTGCCTTTGGCTGTATCGGGGGTGGTGGGATATTGGGCGATCGAAATGAAGCAGTTTTACTGGCTGGTGGCCTCACACGCCCTGCTGGGAATCTATATTGCCTTTGCCAACTTCAATCGCTTTGCAGCCACGGACGGGCTGAACAACAGATTGAAACCACGCGCCATTTCATTAGTTGTGGCTGGCGGGGTAGTTGCCGCCGTATCAGGCCCAATGCTGATACGGGGTTTGAAAAGCAGCAGCTTCGGACAGGAATTTGCCGCCTGCTATGCTGCCTTCACCGTTCTGGCCCTAGTGTCGCTGATGCTGAATCTGCTCATCAAAGAAGTAAAACCGAGTCATGGCGCGGCACCCGGGGAAAAAAGCCGTGGCCAGGCACTTGGACTGGTGCTGCACAACAAAACCCTGGCCATTGCCATCTGCATTGCGGCCATAGGTTACGGCATCATGAATCTGCTGATGATTCAAGCTTCCATGCATATGTCCCATCTTCATGTGCATTTCTCGGATATCAGCACCGCCATTCAATGGCATGTGCTGGCCATGTTTGCCCCCTCCTTTTTCACCGGCTTTCTGATTCAAAAATTTGGCCTGAAAACCATTGCCATCAGCGGCATCGTGCTCTTGCTGCTCAGCAGTCTGGCCAATATCGTGGCTCATACTTATACGGCGCTGAGCCTGTCCCTGTTAACGCTGGGGCTGGGATGGAACTTTACTTATGTCGGTGGCAGTGCCTTGCTGAGCAACTGCCTGGAAGGCAAGCCGCAAGCTATGGCGGTACAGGGCTTGAATGATCTGGGCGTCTCCATCTTTGCCACACTGGGTGCCTTTGCCCCTGCCTTCCTGTTCAGCTTTGCTGGCTGGAGCGGCACCAATATTCTGGCCGGACTTATCTGCCTGATGCTACTGCTTCTGTCGCTGATCTATATCCCGCCCCAAACATCAGGCAAGCCATAGATCCGGACCTTACCCACTGAACACGCTAGCGGGCTTTCAAGCCCGCCCCTGCACAATCACGGCTTCCTATGAAAAGCGGCAGGATTTTTGTACTCCTGTCGATAATCGCAAGCCGTGAAAATCAGATAGTTCTTAATTTTCTGCCCGCATCTGCATGGTCCAATTCCCGTGCAGCACAAGCCCAGACACTCTGATCACGCCACGCGAGGCTATCACTTACCACAGGCAGCGATGGCCTGCATGTCCCAACTTGGCTGCAACGCTCGAACTCAATGCTCGTCCCCTAAAAGAATCTGAATAAAGATAGTCGAACGTCTCGAGGTGTTTATGCGATTCGCTGTTCCCGGCGCGGCCATCCTGGTCGCTCTTTTTCTTTCTGCTTGCCAAGCTAGCGCCCCTGTTCGGCCCACCCCGGAATCCGCCACGTCGGGCAAGGAAGACAAGTGCTATCAAGAATTCGCGGCGCTAAAAGAGCTGGACCCCGTCTCTTATGAGAAATATCGACAGCAAATGCAGACCATTGATGAGAACTTTGGCATCTACAAAGCCAATGCATCTCTGATTGATGAAAATGCGTCTGAAATCATGCTGACCGAAGTGAATAAAATGCTTTCCTTGGTTTGCATCCGGATCAACAACGCCGTCTATTCCAATATGGTCGATCGCGTTCAATCCCTGAACAAGCTATGAAAAAGTACTTCAATGCAGCCCTGTGCTGCACCTTGCTGATTTTCTATGAGGCCTCTCACTCGGTTGGAACAGGTTTACTGGACCGCCTGGCCCAGGAAAACATTATTGGCGACGGCCTAGCTCGCCCCCAACCCGCCTCAAATCCAGTAAAGCGAAATACCGCCCCCTCTTTCGCTGTCGATTCTGATCAGGACAACAGCCACGCCTTGCCCCGCAACGAACTGCATCAAGCCAATACTCAGTTGATCGCCTTGCAGCAGCGCCTGTCGGATGCCGAAAACCTGAATAGCCAGTTGCAACAACAACTCCAGCAGCTACAGGCAGAACCGGATGGGGCTCTGGTCCTGGCGCCCATTGCCATCGATCAGGAGCAGAACCAAGCACGGATCAAGGAATTGAGTCAGCGTCTGGAAGAGGAGCTGAATCAGAAACATGCTTTGGCATCAGAACTGGAAAGCCTGCAAAGAGACCGAAGCCTGGAGCTGTCTAATGGCCAGTCACAAGACAGCAGACTGGCTGCAAATGCGGCTGAAATCACCACCCTCAAAAAAGAAATTGATGATCTGAAGGAAACAAAACAGGACTTGCAGCACAGACTGGTCGCGCAGGCTCTTACTGCCAGCAAGGCCGAATCTGGCGGAGCCCCCAGGCACATGATTGTGAATGATGCAGCCTCGCCAGATATCCGCCTTAGCTATGCCATCGGAGCCTGGTATGCGGACAGTGCGCCGCACGAGACACAGAAGCTGGCATCCATTGGCAAAACACTGGATTTGCAAGCCTTCTCACAAGGCTTCAGCGACAAGATCGATCAACGCCTGCAGCTGTCCTCCAGCATCATTTCTGTGGAGCTGGCCAACGTAGACAAGTTATTGGAGCAAGCCATGCTGTCCAAGAACGAGAAACAGGCCAAGTCTGTTCTTGCGGCGGCTGGAGCCGAAAAAGGCGCAATCAAAATGCCTGATGGTGTGGTCTACAAAATCTTGAGCAAGGGCAAGGCGCCCATGGTAACCGCTAGCAGCGACATTCTGTTTGAACTGGATGAGGAACTGGCCACAGGTGAGGTACTGGCGGCCAGAGAAACCAAAACCAGTCTCACCACGAACTTGCCGCCCCTATTCCAAGATATCGTCAAACAACTGGGTATTGGCGGTTCGGCAAGAATCCACATCCCTATCACCGAGGCTCATGCTGCTACTGGGGTGCTGCCGGGCTCGGTATCGATCACTACCATCAAAATTATTGGCGTGAAATAAGACTGGAATAGAGGTGCCCCATTCCTCCGCATCAAGGATCGAGCCGGATATCAGGTGTCGGATGTCGGATGTCGGATGTCGGATGTCGGATGTCGGATGTCGGATGTCGGATGTCGGATGTCGGATGTCGGATGTCGGATGTCGGATGTCGGATGTCGGCATCAGTATATTTTCCAAGACAGGATGGCGGCTCCAACACAAAAAAAGAGCCGCCAAACCTGTCGCTTAACGAGCGGTATAGCCCCCGTCGGCCACCAGACATGCTCCCGTCATGAAGCTGGCCCCCTGCGACAGCAGGAAGGCAATGGCATGGGCAATTTCGTCAGAATGGCCCAAGCGGCCAATAGGATGCTGAGTCACCAGATCAGCCCGCGCCGCCTCGTCGTAGTCCGACAGAATCGGTGTATCCACATAGCCGGGGTGAATCGTATTGATGCGTATGCCTTTGGAGGAGTATTCCAGCGCTGCGGCTCGGCTCAACCCCACTACCCCATGTTTCGCCGCGTTATAGCCGGGCAAACGGGCATTGGACACCAGGCCCATGATGGACGACATATTCACAATCGCCCCACCACCCGCTGCCAAAATAGCCGGAATCTGATAGCGCAAGCCATAGGCTACGCCATTCAGATTGGTATCGATCAGGCGATGCCAATCATCCAGATCCATCTCCCCAACCGGCTTGGAGCCGCCCAGAATGCCTGCATTATTGACAGCAAAGTGCAAAGCGCCGAAATGCTCAATGGCACAATCCACCAAGGCTTTCACTTGCTCGGGCTTGGTCACATCGGCTACTTGGGCTACCGCCTTGCCACCCGCTTGTTCGATCTCCTTGACCACCTCCTCCAGGGCACTACGATTTCTACCGGACACCACCACAGACAAACCATTCGCAGCCAGCACACGTGCGGTCGCAGCGCCAATACCCGACGTTGCCCCCGTCACCAAAGCAGAGTGACCAGAGAATGAATACTTCATTGTGGAACTCCTTAAAAATAGGCCCCAGTAAAAGTGGGGCCCGGATTTTCGCTGGCTAATTTTGGATTGAAATACTGATTTTGTTCTCGCAGCGACGTGATCCCCCAACTCAAATAGAGGTGTAGCCCCCATCGGCCACCATGCAGGCGCCCGTCATGAAGCTGGCACCATCCGAAAGCAGGAAAGCAATGGCATGGGCGATTTCATCCGCATGGCCCAAACGACCAATCGGGTGCTGGGCCACCAAAGCAGCGCGCGCGGCCTCATCAAAGCCCGACAGAATGGGGGTATCCACATAACCGGGGTGGATGGTATTGATGCGTATGCCTTTGGAGGAATACTCCAAAGCCGCAGAACGGCTCAGGCCGACGACTCCATGCTTGGCCGCGTTGTAGCCGGGCAATGTCGGATTGGCAACCAGGCCCATGATGGAAGACATATTCACAATGGCGCCGCCCCCTGCCGCCAAAATGGCGGGGATCTGATAGCGCAGGCCATAGGCTACGCCGTTCAGATTAATGTCGATCAGGCGACGCCAGCCATCCAGGTCCATTTCGCCAGCCGGGCCGGAATCCCCGCCCACACCGGCGTTATTGACGGCAAAGTGCAAGGCCCCGAAATGCTCAATGGCGCAGTCGACGGCTGCTTTCACTTGATCAGGCTGGGTGACGTCCGCCACATTGCCCACGGCCTTGCCACCGGCCTGCTCAATTTCCTTGACCACGGCCTGCACGGCATCAGCCTGTACGTCGGACACCACGACCGACAAGCCATTGGCCGCCAGCATACGGGCCGTGGCGGCACCAATGCCGGAGGCCGCACCCGTTACCAGAGCAGAGTGGCCGGAAAATGAATACTTCATGCTTGAAACTCCTTCAAAAATTCATTCACGCCAAATCTCAGGATTTGCGCTGACGATTCCTGGATGCCGTACCGCCGGTGCTGGCTGACTGGGATGCCGACGCTTTTGAAGGCGACTTGGCTGCAACGGATGAGGAGCCAGCTGCGAAAGCCGCTTTTTCAGCTGCTGCTTTAGCAGAGGCAGGAGCAGCTTTGCTGGGCGCAGCGGTTTTGGCTTCTACCTTTTCCACCGGCTTGGCTGCTGCCTCCCCGCCTTTAGCGGGAATGCCTGCTGCGGTTTGAGCTAACGGCTTTGCTGTCGACTTCACAGCCGGTTTCACTGGCTCTGCCACAGCCGGTTTTGCAGCTGCTTTAGCGGCTGGCTGCGTTTTACTTGCCGAGCTTGCTGTCTTTGATTTGGCTTGCGTCGCTTTAGAGGCTTGGGCACCGGTTTTCACTGGTGTTGCTACCGTCGCCATCAAGGTCTGAGCGACAGATTTCACCGGCGCAGGAGCTGCAGCTTTCTCGGCCGCTGATGCTGGGGTCTTGGCTGCCGTCTTGGCCGCCGTGTTCACTACAGGCTTGGTGCTTGCCTCATCCGGTTTCCCTGCCTGCTCCTGCTGTTTGGCAGCTGACTCGAACAAACCCAACACTTCTTCAGACGCCTTGACCACCGCCTCGGGAGCGGCATCCTGCTCGTCTATAGCACTGATCAATTTCTTGATCAGGGATGCCACCAGACGGATTTCCTCGGGCGTCTGCTTGCTAAGCAAATGGGGAATCGCTTCCACGGCCTTATGACCGTGGTGCGCCAGCACCAGGGCCTGCTCGCGAATTGCAGCACGCATTTTTTCAATATCAAAATTGCCCGTGTCGTATTGCTCGCGCAAACGCATGGCGGCATGGTGATAACGCTCGTCCACGCTGTTGCGCTGCTTGGCAATATGGAACAAACCACGCAGTGCTGCTTCCAGCAAACCGCCTTCGTTCAACAAGCCATCCAATCTGTGCATTTGCTGACGTACAAAGGCCAGATGCTCGGGCGAACTACCAGGATGGGGACGCGCCGGGATGGAATCGCCCGGTGCATGACCGGCCAGGGCCATCAGCAAAGGAGAGCCATAGACGGTGTCGAACCAGATCTGATAGATGCTGTCGCGACGATCACGGTAATTATTCAAGACCCGTTCCATAGCCTGGGAGAAATTCTCCTGCGCCTCCAGGAAGGGATTATCTTCATCCACAGTCTGACGCTGCTGTGCGATATTCTCGGCCCATTGGTGGATTGTTGCGGCCCAGGGGTGGGCGCTGGTCCAGGACTCGTAAGACAAGCGCATGGGATGTAATGCTTCCAGCAGCGCAGCGGTATAAGGCGTGGTCAAAGCTTTTACCCAAGGCTGCAAGGTGCTCTTGTAAAAAGCCAGATTGATTTCCGACAGACGGGCAGCGGCAGCAAAGCGGCGATCAGATTCGGGATCAGGCTGCACAATCTCCGCAATTTCAGCCAGGCTGCTTTGACGCACCGACATCAGATAGGGGTCATTCAATAAGGTGTCGTCGTCGGGCGTTTCCTCGACAGTGGCCCGATAAATTCCGGCGGGCAACAGGTCAATTTGATCAATCGTGCTGGCAAATTTGCGGTGCTCTTTGCTGCCCACACTGCCCGACACAAAAATACCCAGGTGCCCGATACGATCATGGGTCGTGAACACAATGGTCTGGTCGTGACTACGTACATCATCGTCGTCCAGATACAAGTCAGTAATCCAGCCCAGGGCCTGTGCAGGCGGTGTGATGTTGTCGCCAAAGGAGCTGAACACCACAATGGGCGAGCGAATATTGCGCAGGTCGATACGGATGCCATCCGACGTCAACAACTGGGCTGTAGACAGCTTGTTGCCAATGAACAGGTTGTCCACGATGTACTGCATTTCCACATCATTCAGAAAGACATAACCACCCCAGTACTTCTCGAAACCGATATAGCGCTCGGCCTCGGTGTCGGCCTTGGCGTACACGTTGTACTGCTTGGACCACAAGGTATTGGCCGGGTCCAGGTTCTCGAAATTCTTGACCAGCCACGCACCATCAAAACGGCCATTGCCCAGGTCGCTGGTCATGGCGGTCAGCCAGCTACCGCCCAGCAGACCACCGGCATAACGCATGGGGTTGCGACCGGCCCAATAGGACACGGGCGCACCGGCCAGAATCAAGGGGCCAAACAGCTCCGGCCAGACGGCGGCGGCCATCATGACCTGCCAGCCCGCCTGACAATTGCCAATCACCACCGGCTTGCCCTGACTTTCCGGATGCAGCTCTGCCGCCTTGCTGACAAAGGCAGCATGGGCACGCATCACGTCCTCGACGGTCTGACCGGGAACAGGGTCCGGTAAAAAGCCAACAAAGTAACAAGGGTGCCCGGCTTGCAGCGCAGCACCGATTTCACTGTCGGACTTGAAGCCACCGATCCCCGGTCCGTGCCCTGCCCTGGGGTCCACCACCAGGAAAGGACGTTTGCTGGGATCGGTAGGCTGATCTTCCGGTGCCAGAATGCGCACCATCAGATAGTTAACGGGTCGGGGAAGACTCAGGCCCGACATGACCAGTTCAGCCGGGAAGTTCAGCACATTGGGCACCTCAACCTTGCGTTGGGCCTGGTACTGATCCCCGACCTGACGCTCGATATCGGCATACAGAATGGCGCGCTGCCAGGCGTCCACCAGGTACGAGGAGACGGTCTGACCCAGGTTCCAGGGATTCATCATCCAGGAGGACCAGGCCGTGCTGTCGTCACGAGACTTATCTGTCATCATCTTCTCCCTTCCATCAGCTATCTGTTCAAGCGGCCTCAATGGCAATCGCTACGCCTTGACCACCGCCAATGCACAAGGTGGCCAGACCTTTCTGGGCACCTCGGCGACGCATTTCATGAACCAAGGTCACCAGCACTCGCGCGCCGGAAGCACCAATGGGGTGACCCAAAGCGATGGCACCGCCATTGACGTTGACCTTGTCCATATCCCACTGCAAGTCTTTGGCCACCGCCAGCGATTGAGCGGCAAAGGCTTCGTTGGCTTCGATCAGGTCCAGTTGATCCAGTTCCCAACCCACCTTCTTCAAGACCTTGCGACTGGCCGATACCGGGCCAATACCCATGATGGCCGGATCTACGCCCGTGCTGGCCCAGCCACGAATCCAGGCCAGAACGGGCAGGCCCAATTCCTTGGCTTTCTCTGCGCTGGCCAGCAAAAGTACGGCTGCACCGTCGTTGATGGTGGACGCGTTGCCGGCGGTAACCGTGCCGTCTTTCTTGAAGGCAGGACGCAGCTTGGCCAAAGACTCCAGCGTGGTTTGGGCACGCGGCTGTTCGTCGGCCTCGACGCGCACAGGGTCGCCTTTACGCTGAGGTACGTCGATGGGGGTAATTTCGTCCTTGAAGCGTCCGGCTTCCATCGCGGCTACGGCTTTACGCTGGGACTCCACCGCAAAAGCATCTTGTTGTTCGCGGGTGATGCCATAACGCTCGGCCAGGTTTTCTGCCGTGATCCCCATGTGATAGTTATGAAAAGCGTCGGTCAAACCGTCACGCAACAAGGTGTCATCCATCATGGCGTGGCCCAGGCCCAAGCCGGTACGCGCCTTGTGTACAACAAAGGGAGCCAGGCTCATGCTTTCCTGACCACCGGCCAGCACCAGATCGGCATCGCCCAGGGCGATGGCCTGAGCCGCCAGATGCACCGCTTTCAAGCCTGAACCGCAAAGCTTGTTCAGGGACATGGAGGGAACTTCATAAGGCAGGCCAGCGTTCACCGCGGCCTGACGGGCCGGGTTCTGACCAGCGCCGGCGGTCAGAATCTGGCCCAGAATAACTTCATCAATCTGTTCGGCTGCAACGCCCGTACTCTGGAGCACGGCACGAATCAGTTGTGCGCTCAAATCGTGGGCGGGCACCGTAGACAGCCCCCCTTGAAAACGGCCGATGGGACTACGAGTCGCAGCAACAATGGCGATATCTTTGTGCATATCCATTCCTTTCATAAGTCGCAGGCCCGACAAGCGGGCACATACAGGCAGCAGCCGAACCGGGTCGGACTTAATACATATGCTGGCCGCCATTCATGGCGACATTACTACCTGTCATAAATCCAGCTGCTTCGCTGGCAATAAAGGTGACCAGAGCGGCAATTTCCTCGGGCTTGCCCAGACGGCCGACTGGAATGCCCGCGATAATGCTGTTACGCACATCTTCAGGCACAGCCATGACCATTTTGGTGGCCAGATAACCAGGGGAAACTGTGTTCACGGTCACGCCCTTGCGCGCCACTTCCTGAGCCAAAGCCTTGGTGAAACCGTGCATCCCTGCCTTGGCGGCCGAGTAGTTGGTTTGACCGAACTGTCCCTTGCTGCCATTGATGGACGAGATATTGATCACTCGGCCCCAGGTACGCTCCAGCATGCCGTCAATAAAAGGCTTGGTCACGTTGAACACCGAGTCCAGATTGACGCGCAGCACATCGTCCCACTTGTCTTTGCTCAGCTTGCGGAACGTGCCATCGCGCGTAATACCGGCGTTATTGACCAGGATGTCGACTTGCAGACCGTCCTTCTCGATAGCTTGCGCCATTTGCTGGCACGATTCGAAATCGGCCACATCAACGTGATAGCCCTGAAACACATAACCTGCATCGGCCTGCTCTTTAAGCCAGACCTGGGCATCAGCCTCGCTGCGCGAGTGAGTCACCAGGACTTGATGGCCCGCATCATGCAGGGCACGGGCGATCTCTTGGCCCAGACCGCCCATACCACCTGTCACCAAGGCCGTGCGTTTAACCGTAGACATACCGCTTATGCTCCCTTTTTAGTGTCAGAGGCGCTGGCAGCGTTTGCCCAAGGTGCGCCCCACTGCTTGAAAATATCCATCATTGGCACGGCCGCACTGGTATTGCTGACCACCGCCATCACCGACTTCTGCCAGGCTTCCAGCGCTTCCTGCAAACCGGAGGTGAACTCGGTCTGGTTCTGAATCGCTAATTGATTGATGGTCTGGCTGTCGTTAACGCCGTGCTGGAACAAGCGCCAGAACGTGTCGGCGGGCAAGGTGGCCAAGGACTGCCAGTTAGCCGTTTGCAACAAGCCTTCAATCTCGGCCGTGGTCTGCTCCATGCTGCGCAAATTACTTTTCTGTACGGACTCCAGCCAGCGATGGCCGCCCTCCTGCAGCAGGCGCGTGATACGCAGTTGCAACTCAACATTGGCCTTGTACAGATCCAGGGGAAGTGTTTCCATGCTCATCGAAATCTCCTTAAAGGAAAAAAGTGCCCCCTGACGGGGCCCAGTCCATCAAGCCATCTGAGAGATGGTGTTACGAAAACGCCGCAGTGACAGAAGGAACAACGCCGTCCCGATCACCAGCAGGGCTAAAAAGGGTTGCCATACAGTTTCAATGCCAGCACCCCGGAACAAGATGGCCTGCCCCAGGGACACGAAGTGTGTAGTGGGAGCCAGTTGCATCAGGTTCTGAACAATTTCAGGCATGCTTTCGCGGGGGGTACGTCCGCCCGAGAGCAGGTTCATGGGCAGCAAGGTCAACATCAACAAGAGGCCAAACTGGGGCATGCTGCGCGACAAGGTAGCCAGATAAATCCCCATGGAAGTCATGGCAAACAGACACAGAACGGCGCCGCACAGGAACAAGGGAATGGAACCTTCGATAGGCACGCCCAGCAGACCTCGCACCACAAAATTCAGCGACGCCGCCGTCGCCACCAGGACCACCAGTCCCATGGCCGTGACCTTGGACGCCATGATCTCGCCCGGTGTGACCGGCATCACCAGCAAGTGTTCGATCGTGCCGTGCTCGCGCTCCCGGATCAGGGCGGCTCCGGTCAGGATGATGGACAGCATCGCCACCGAGTTGATGACCTCGGCAATACTGCCGAACCAGGCTTTTTCCAGTGTGGGGTTAAACCGCACCCGCAAGGCCAGATCCACCGGCAAGGTGTCAATGCTGCGATACCGTCGCACAAACTCGTTAACCTCGCCCATCACCACCTGCTGGATGTAGTTATTGCCGGTAAAGGCCTGGCTCATACGGGTGGCGTCAATATTCAACTGCACTTCGGGGCTGCGTCCGGCCAGCACATCGCGCTGAAAGTTCGGTGGAATGTTCAGCACAAAGGTGAACTGCCCCGTATCCATGCCCGAGTCCATTTCCCCATACTCGATCATGTGCGGGTGGATGAATTCAGGCGGATAAAAAGCCGAAGTAATGCGCGCTGACAAGGGGCTCTGGTCCTGGTCCACAATCGCGATAGGCGCATTGTTCAAGGTTTCGGGCTGCGCGGTTGCGGAGGTGTAAATCGAGACCGAAAACACGTACACAATGAGCAGCAGCATCATGGGGTCGCGCGCCAGACTCCACAGCTCCTTGCGGCCCAGCAACAGTACATTCTTGAGTTTTCTCATCTCACTTCTCCTGCTTTTTCAGCAGCATGACCGCCGCGCCCAACACCACCGGAATGGCCAGCAACAAGGCAAACAAGGCCCCGTGCAGATCCGAGAACGTCAGCGCTTTGTTAAATACCCCCCGACTGATGTTGAACATATGCGTAGCCGGATAAATCTCGCCCGCCCAACGGCTGATCCCTTCCATGGAGGACACTGGGTTCAGCAAACCGGACAATTGCGTGGCGGGTAGCATGGTGCCGATCATGGCAAAGAACATGGCCGCGATCTGACTTTTCGTCACGGTGGAAGCCACCAGCCCCATGCCGGTAGAAATCACGCAAAACATCAAGGTGGCCACGCTCAAGGTCAGGAAGCTGCCCTTGATGGGTACATCGAACACCGTGATGGCCAAGAGGCACATGCACAGAAAGTTGATCATCGCCAGGCCGATATAGGGAATTTGCTTGCCCAGCAAAAACTCCACTCGGGTGACCGGCGTGACGTACAGGTTGATGATGGAACCCAGTTCCTTTTCACGCACCACGGACAATGCCGTCAACATCGCAGGCAACATCAGCAGCAGCACCGGAATCACGGCAGGCACCATGGCCGGCAAGCTCTTGACGTCCGGGTTGTAGCGGTAACGGTCCTGAATACTGGCGGGCACGACCAAAGCCCCCGTCCCCAGACGCTCCTTGGCTTGGGTAATCAGCCATTGCTGATGCATGGCCTTCACGTAGCCTTGAATGGTCTCGGCACGGGTAGGCATGGAACCGTCCACCCAGGCGGCGATTTCCGGCTTGCTGCCGCGCAGCACATCACGTCCAAAACCGGGCGGAATTTCGATCGCCAGCGCAATCTTGCCGCGCCGCATTCTGTCGTCCAGATCCTGGTAATCCGTTAAGGGGGCCTGCTCCAGAAAATAGCGCGAGCCGGACAGGTTCAAAGCGTAGTTCTGGCTGATACTGGTCTGGTCGCGGTCCAGCACGGCGTAGCGCAAATCCTCTACGTCCAGCGTGATACCGAAACCCATCACAAACAGCAAAATCAGGGAACCGGCCAAGGCCAAAGTGGCTCGCACCGGATCTCGACGCAGCTCCAGCGCTTCGCGCCAGGTGTAGCTCAGCAAACGCTGCAAGCTGAAGCGTTCGCGCTTTTCGCTATGAGCTTCGTTTGCCACCACCGCTTGTTCTGTCGCCGGTTCCACTTCAGGCTCGGGGCCACTGGCTTCCAGCAAGTAACCGATAAAGGCTTCTTCCAGATCAGCGGCGCCGCGCTTTTTCACCAGGTTCGCAGGCGTATCGCTATCGAGCACTTTACCGGCGTGCATCATGGACATGCGGTCGCAACGCTCGGCCTCGTTCATGAAGTGGGTGGAGATAAAAATCGTGACCTTGTCGCGGCGGGACAACTCAATCAGCAAGCGCCAGAAATTGTCGCGAGCCACTGGGTCCACACCGGAAGTGGGTTCGTCCAGGATCAGCAGCTCTGGCTTATGCACCATGGCCACCGCCAAGGACAGGCGCTGGCGCATCCCCAAAGGAATGGCATCGGGCAAACGGTCCAGAATCTGGCCCAGCTCAAAACGCTCCACCATTTCCGCCACACGGCCTTCCACCTCGTCCTCGGGGACGTGGAACAACTGGGCGTGCAGCACCAGGTTTTGCCGGACCGTCAGCTCGCTGTACAGGGAAAAAGCCTGTGACATATAGCCCACACGACGGCGGGTATCGATGTCTTTGGGATCAACCTCGTGGCCAAACAACCAGGCCTGACCTTCGGAGGCAGGCAACAGCCCCGTCAGCATCTTCATGGTGGTGGATTTACCGCAGCCGTTCGAGCCCAGAAAGCCAAAAATTTCGCCACGACGTATCCGGAAGGACACATTGTCCACGGCGGTAAAGTCGCCAAAGCGAATCGTCAGCCCTTCGGCCTCAATGGCAATATCGTCGGCATCCACATCCAGTGGCGGGATTTCTACGGCCTTATGGCCTTGACGCTTGTCCTCGGGCAAGAGGCGAATAAAGGCCTGCTCCAGACTCTTGCTTTCCGTGCGCTCCAGCAGTTCCTTGGGCGAACCTGTTGCCAGAATCTGGCCGTCGTCCATGGCGACCAGCCAATCAAAACGCTGGGCCTCGTCCATATAAGCGGTGGCGACAATCACGCTCATGCCGGGACGTTCGATGCGAATACGCTCGATCAGATCCCAGAACTGCTTGCGGGCCAAGGGGTCCACGCCGGTGGTAGGCTCGTCCAGCAGCAGAAAGTCCGGGTCGTGAATCAATGCGCAGCACAAACCCAACTTTTGCTTCATACCGCCCGAAAGCTTGCCTGCTGGCCGTGTCAGAAAAGGATGCAGGCCCGTGCTGCGCGTCAAATCATCAATTCGGCGACGGCGCTCGGCAGCATCGTGCCCGAACAATCGACCAAAAAACTGCAGGTTTTCTTCCACCGACAAGGTGGGATACAGGTTCTTGCCCAAGCCTTGAGGCATGTAGGCAATGCGCGGGCAAATCTGGTCGCGATGGCTTTTTTCCGCCATATCGCCACCCAGCACTTCAATACGGCCTTCCTGAATCACACGGGCGCCCGCCAGCAAGGACAGCAAGCTGGACTTGCCCACGCCGTCAGGACCAATCAGTCCGACCATGCAAGCGGCAGGCACATCCAGGCTTAAACGGTCCAGTGCGAGCGTGTCGCCATAACGCTGGCTAAGTTCAACAACGCGAGCAACCGCCGCCGCTTGCTGCTTGGGCATGGTTTACTCCGTCAAGGTGGAAGTCAGCGACTCAGGCCAGCTGGCATTGGGGTCCAGCTTTACCCAGGCCACACCGGGCAAGCCGGTCTTGACTTGCTCCAGGTGCTTTTTCAACAGTTCGGGGGCAATCTGGGCCTTGACGCGGAACATCAGTTTTTGGCGCTCCGAGGCCGTTTCCACACTCTTGGGGGTGAACTGGGCGGAACTGGCCACGAAGGACACGGTAGCTGGAACCGGGATGTCCGGAATGGCATCCAGCACCAGACGCACCTCGGTGCCCAACGCCACCTTGCCGGCCACTTCGCTAGGCAGGAAGAAGGTCATATATACATCGGACAGGTCCAGCACATTCAGCACACGGCCACCAGCACCCAGTACTTCACCGGGCTGGGCGACACGAAACTGCACGCGGCCATCGCGGGGGCTAACCAATTCACTGTCGCGCAAGTCGGCTTCGATACGGGCCACAGCAGCCTTGGCGGCTTCCACGGCAGATTGGGCACCGATCAGCTGAGCTTTGGCAGCATTAATGGCCGCTTCTGCGGCATTGGCCTGGGCCTTGGTAGCAGCTACCGCAGCCTGGGCACCACGCACGCGGGCACGGTCATCATCCAGTTCCTGTGCCGAAGCGGCACCCTCTTTGGACAAGGTAGTGGAACGCGCCAGACGACGTTGGGCCGCGTCCAGTTCCGACTCACGTTGACCAATCAAGGCTTTGGCAGCGATGGCATCGCTTTCACGCAAGGCCACTTGGGCCTGAGAGGCCGCCACATTGTTTTCAGCCTGACGCAAACCAGCCACAGCTTCATCGCGGGCCGCTTCCAGACTGTCTTGCTGCATGATGGCCAGCACTTCACCTTCTTTCACGAAATCGCCCTCGTGGGCGGCGATGCTTTGGATACGTCCGGCAAACTTGGTGGAGATATCAATCTCGGTCGCCTCGATACGGCCATTACCACTGACAAAGCCAGCGCCAGGGCCGGTATTGGACATTTTCTGCCATGCCCACCACCCCAGGCCCAGAACCCCGGCAACGATTAGGACAGGAACAAGATTTTTTTTCAAAGAGGATTGTTTGCTCATAGCTGGCTCGAGGATGGATCCGAATTAGAGGAGTTATGGGTGTTGGTCAGGGGCTCGGAGGGGTCCAGCCCACCGCCCAAGGCGCTATACATGGCAATCTGGCTGGCCAGGAGCGCGCGGCGCGTTTGCACCACTTGCTGCTCCACATCCAGCAAATCACGCTGCGCATCCAGCACTTCCAGATAGGCAGCCGAACCGTTGTCGTAACGCATCTGCGCCAGACGGGCGCGCTCGGTCTGGGCGTTTCGGGCGACCAGCTGAACGTCCAACTGCTGGCTTAACCAGTGGCGTGTCGACAAGGCGTCCGACACTTCACGAAAGGCTGTTTGAATAGCTTTCTCGTATTCCGCAATGCGCATGTCGCGACGCACATAGGAGGCGTCCAGATTCGCGCTGCGGCGGCCACCATCAAAGATGGGCAGGGAGATGGTTGGAGCAAACATCCAGGCCTTGCTGCCGGAATCAAACAAACCATCCAGCTCGGCGCTGGCGGTGCCGAAATTGCCAGTCAAGGCAATACGGGGGAAGAAAGCGGCACGGGCAGCCCCAATATTGGCATTGGCGGCACGCAACTTGTGTTCAGCCGCAATAATGTCGGGACGCCAGACCATCAGGTCCGAAGGCAAACCGGGGGACAGCTCGGCCAACATGATGTTTTCATTCAAAGGCGCACCGGTTGGAGACACGCCCGGATCGGCCCCCAGAAGCTGTTGCAAGGCATGTAGTTGCACCGCACGTTGCTGTTCCAGCTGGGCCAGCATGGACTGAGCCTGCGTCAGCAAGGTTTGCACCTGCGTCACATCCAGCTTGGACGTTGCGCCAACTTCATAACGACGGGAGAAAATGCGGTAAGACTCCTGACGAGTCTCTACACTTTTGCGGGCGATCTGCACGCGTTCGTCCAGCTCGCGCACCACAAGATAGTTATTGGCCACTTGCGAGACCAAAGCGACATGCACGGCTTGTCGGCCTGCCTCGGTAGCCAGCCAGCCTTGCAAGGCAGCATCTTCCAGGCTACGTACGCGGCCCCATAAATCCAGCTCCCAACTGGTCAAACCGACTTGGGCACGATAATCACCCCCTGTCACCGCCTGGCCGCTGGGGTTCATGTCCCCAGGCACACGCGAGCGAGCAGCTTGCCCCCCTACGGTAAACTCAGGAAAGCGTTCGCTGCGCTGCAAATTCAGCATGGCACGGGCTTCGTCCACCCGTAAAACAGCCACGCGCATATCGCGGTTATTTTCCAGCGCAGTCTCAATGAGCTTGCTCAGAACCGGATCTTTAAAGTATTCGCGCCAACCCAGATCACGCGCTCGCACCGCATTGGCCGGGCCTGCGGACAGGTCCGAGTAAGCCTGTGGAACAGGGGAAGCGGGCTGATCGTAATCGGGTGCCATCGAGGCACAACCCGCCAGGGTGACCAGCAAGGCAGCCAGCGCGAAATGAGGGCGACGCGCAGCGCTTCGGTGCTTGAGACTCAAATCGTAGGTCTGTGGGGCCATTGGAAAAAATGCCTAATGAGAAAAAGGGAACTGCCGTCAAGGCAAAACAGCACGTCAGCGATGGGCTTTGCGCCTATCGCCGACATCAAACAGAGCGACAAGCTCACCATTTAGCGAGCTTGTATGAACTGACTGCTTACTTCACTAATACGTATTGACCGGGAGCCGGGCCGATTGGGGCGTAGCCCTGTTTGGCGGCACCCATTTGCGGTGGTTTCACCTCCGCTCCCGAGCGCGCCTTGAGCCATTCCGTCCAGGCGGGCCACCAGGAACCCTGATGCGAGGTGGCTTGTGCCTGCCAGTCGTCCACCAGAACAGGCGCAGTGCCCGCCGCGCGGGTATGAATCTGATATTTGCGACGCGGATGGCCCGGTTCGCTGACAATCCCGGCGTTATGCCCACCTGTGGTCAATACAAAGGTGATTTCGGCAGGCACCAGATAATGCAACTTGTAAACAGAGCGCCAGGGGGCAACGTGATCGGAAACAGTACCGACACAAAAAATAGGCAAATTAACTTGCGCCAGAGAAACAATACGGCCTTCAACCGGATAGCGGTTTTGACTTAAATCATTATTCAAATACATGCGGCGCAAATATTGCGAATGCATGGTGGCGGGCATACGCGTGGCGTCTGCATTCCAGGCCATTAAATCGTTCAAGGGGCGGCGTTCGCCCAATAAATATTTATTAACCATGGGCGCCCACAATAAATCAGCGGAGCGCAGCATTTGAAAAGCGGCTTCCATCTGATTGGCGCGCAAATAGCCCTCGTCGGCCATCTGAGCTTCCAGCAGGCTGACCTGACTTTCGTCAATGAACAGGGACAAATCGCCCGGCTCGGAAAAGTCGGTTTGGGCCGCAAAGAACGTCAGGGAGGCAAGCCTGTCGTCCCCATCGCGTGCCATGGCAGCCGCGGCAATCGCCAGCAAGGTGCCGCCCAGGCAATAACCGGTGGCGTGGATTTTCTGGCCGGGAACAATGGCGTTGACAGCATCCAGGCTGGCCTTCCAGCCCAGGCGAATGTAGTCGTCCATCCCGAAGGCATGATCTTCGGCAAGCGGGTTTTTCCAGGACAGGCAAAACACCGTGTGGCCTTGATCCACCAGGTATTTGATCAGGGAATTTTGTTCGGACAGATCCAGAATGTAGTACTTCATGATCCAGGCCGGAACGATCAGCACAGGCTCTGGATGGACCTGCTTGGTAGAAGGCGTGTACTGGATCAGTTCGACCAGCTCGTTACGTAGTACCACCTTGCCCGGCGTGGCCGCCACATCCTTGCCGACCACAAAATCTTCGGTGCCTACGGGCGGTTCACCCGCGAACTGGGCCTGCATATCCTGCTGCCAGTTCTCCAGGCCACGGCTGAAGTTATCCCCCTGTTCTGCAAGGGTTTTATCCCACACCAAGGGGTTGGTCCAGGCAAAGTTACTGGGGCTGAGCATGTTCAACCATTGCTCAACACCAAAGGCAATCAGTTTTTGATGATGAGGCTCCACACCGGCTACGCCTTCCGTGGCACTTTGCCACCACTGCTGCTGCGCCTGATAGGTTTGTCGCAGCAAATTAAAAGGCCAACGATCCCAGGCGGGGTCGGAAAAGCGGCGGTCGGTATAGGCAGGCGCTGCAGCTTGTTCTGAGGTTTGGGGAGACAACTGGGCTGATGCGGCCAGTTCCTCGCTCCATTCACGAAATAGCTGTTCCCACTGACGTTGCGCCAACTGACGCAACTGTTCTTGTTTGCCAGGGCTAAGGGCCAGATGACGCATCCAGTCCATCCAGGCAAGAAACTGCGATTCGGGGGAGATGGAACTCCAGATACGAGCCCAGGCGGCTCGTGCGGATGCGTCTAACTGTTCAGTCTGATCAAGGGACTGCCTGCTAACCATTGCCACTCCGCAAAAAGTACATACAAAAAACAGATACGACTGCTTAGTCTTTTTAACAATACACCAGTTTACATCTAAACTTTTTGTATGCAGGCCTTTTAATAAAGAGCCATAAAAAACCTTTGCGTTAGATCAAGTTCATGGCAGATAAAAAACGACCAGCCTCAACCACATTTGTTGTTATACCGTGCCTGTTATGGAATAGGGAAATAAAAACAAGTGGAAAAACAAATAAAGCCTCACTAAAAAAACTCAGGCTTTAAAAAACAAAGGCGATGCAATCCAGTGAAACAAGCGGTAACCCAGACTCATGGCACAACTATTATTTCCACAGCAATGTGACAAAACAAGCACAGCCCCTCGTCAAGCCCTCCAGCCGCAGCCAGGCTGGCTTGCCATCGGCCTGGGACAAGTGGCCTGATATACTGCAAGCCCCATATCTTGCCCATCCCCACAGGATGACATGACAGACACGCACCAAAATAAACCTTCTAAAAACGAAAGCACAAACAAGCGACGTTACCTACCGTCAGCTGAGCGCAAACGCGAAATCCTGAAAGCCGCTTTTGAAGAGTTTTCTCATCGGGGATTTCTGGGCACTTCGCTGGAGCGCATCGCCGCGCGCGCCGGGATCTCCAAGTCCGGCATCTACGCGCACTACAGCAGCAAAGATGAAGTGTTCGAGGACATGCTCCACAGCACTCTGCTGCCACCTGATGGCAATACCTTTGAGTTGTCCGATACCTCCGAGGCAGACACCCTGTCCTGTATCGTGGATGAGTACCTGCACCAGTTGTATGAACGCCTGTCCAACCCGGACGTGCAAGCCATGTTCAGGCTTTTGATGACAGAAAGTGGCCGCGTGCCGGATCTGGCTCATTACTGGGGCAAACAGCTCCTGAGCCAGAACTACACCGCCAATCAGGCGTTTTTTGAACTGGGCATACAGCGAGGTCTCATCCGCCCTGACGTCAGTCCCTCCGACTACATCCTGGCCGCCTCTCCCTCCCTGATGTGGCTGATGGTTTTGCTGGTTCTGGGACCACAGAACTCGCCCGTGCCCTTTGAAGAAGTACATCAGTTGCACAAGCGCTTGCTGATAGAGTGCCTGCAACCTGCATCGGCCTAAGGGCTGCTCATCAAGAACAAGCCAAACAAGTTCGTCTGCTTTGGCAAGCGGGCTTGTTTGAGCCTCTGCATGCCCCCTACCCCTTGGTTGTGCCATAAGCCTCATCAAGGCAGACGTATAAGCGCGTCTGATGCACACGCTACACTTGCGGGCAACAACCATTCCATCGAACCGCAACTGACCGTACAATAGTCGGTTGCAGTCCATTTTCAATGGGTTCCCTCACCCCATTCACCAAAAAGGTCCAGACATGACTCTGCCTACCGTGCCGTCTTCACGGCTGTCGTTCTACGTACGACTTCTGATTGCCTTTCACATTTTTATTGTGATTGCCAGCAATTATCTGGTTCAACTTCCTATTGAACTGTTCGGCTTCCATAGCACCTGGGGAGCCTTCAGCTTTCCCTTTGTTTTTCTGGCTACCGACCTGACCGTCCGCTTGATGGGCAAGTCCGAAGCGCGCCGCGTGATTACCCGCGCGATGTTTCCAGCCCTGATCGCCTCTTATGTGGTCTCGGTGCTTTTTAATGAAGGGCAATTCAACGGCTTGCAAGCACTGGGCGAATTCAACAGCTTTGTGTTCCGTATTGCCTTGGCCAGCTTTGCCGCCTATGTATTAGGGCAACTGCTGGATGTACAGGTCTTTGATCGCATCCGTCGCGACTACAAACAATGGTGGCTTGCTCCAGCGGCCGCCTCGATCTTTGGGCAGGCACTGGATACCTTGGCCTTTTTCGGCATCGCTTTCTGGCACAGCAGCAATCCCTTCATGGCCGAACACTGGGGCGAGATCGCCGTCGTCGATTACGTCATCAAACTGGGCGTCAGCCTGCTGCTGTTTGTACCTATGTATGGCGTACTGCTCAACTCCCTGATCAGCACCATGAAGCGCCGCGCCCTGAGCACCGCACAGGTCAAAGCATGAAGCCACACACTCCCCGCCGCCGGGCCCTGGTTCTCTTTTCGGGCGGACAGGATTCAGCCACCTGTCTGGCCTGGGCTTTGGACCGCTTTGCCTTTGTAGAAACCGTGGGCTTTGACTACGGCCAGCGCAACCATGCGGAACTGCAGTGTCGACAGACACTAAGAGACAAGCTTTGCCAGCAGTTCCCGCACTGGGCAGAGCGCCTCGGGCAAGACCATGTGCTCGATGCCAGCGTCCTGGCTCAGATAGGCGGCAGCGCCATGACTGAATCCATGACTATCGCCATGCAGGAAGATGGTCTGCCCAATACCTTTGTGCCGGGTCGAAACCTGCTGTTCTTTACCCTGGCTGGCGCCCTGGCCTACCGTCGGGGACTGGATACGCTGGTTGGCGGCATGTCTGAAACCGATTATTCGGGCTACCCGGACTGCCGTGACAACACGCTGAAAGCACTGCAAGTGGCATTAAGCCTGGGGATCGAGCGCCCACTGACCGTGGAAACACCACTGATGTGGCTGGATAAAGCAGATACCTGGGAGCTGGCCCACCAGTTGGGCTCGGATGCTTTAGTGAAGCTGATTCAGGAAGACAGCCATACCTGTTACCAGAACGAGCGGGAAACCTTGCATGAATGGGGATATGGCTGCGGGCAATGTCCGGCTTGTGAGCTGCGGGCGAAGGGGTATGGAGATTGGAAGTTGAGGGGCTGATCGCCTCGCTACTTTTTGCAGTGGCAAGGGTGCAGAGCACCATGTAGGCTCCATGTCTCATCCCACACCCTTACTCTGCATACAACGACCACGATTCCAAAAAATCAAGCCCCCTCAATGATCCACAATTTAATTAAATACTTATCCCATAAGAATTTTTCTAATCTCATTAATTACCATTAAAAAAAGTCTTATATTTAAAAAAACCTTCCAAAATTTTTTAAATTAAAAAAAGTTAAATATCATTAATTATCTTCTCTCGTAAGGCCTACGCCAGGTTTCACCATTTGATCCCCATGCCCCCTCTTTCTCGTTCGTTCTGAAACACAGCGAGCCACTACACTTAGACCAAATAAGATTTACACCTAACTTTTCCAATTCAAGAGCGCGTGATTCCATAGCAGCTATCTCTTGGCGCCGAGTATCGATTTCCTCCTTCGTCGGAATGATACTCATAACAACTAACAATGCAGCGCCCAAAATTACAAATATCAAAATGGTTAGACTACAAAAAATCTTAAGTCCCAACCATCTCGCCGCACGCCTATACCTGTCCGCCGCTAGCACAGCTTGCTCGTCAGCTTTTATGAAATGCTGTTGAAGCAGCTTAGCTGCTTCAACAGCATGGGTCGTCGCAGCCCCATCAATCTTATGAACCACAGACTGCGCAAGAGTCCCCATACGGGCTTCTATCCTTGTCCGCATCTCATCCAATGCAGAAATCGCAGCTTCTGCTTTTTCTTGGTTTTGCCCGCTGGCAATTAAAATCTTAGTCACCACATCGAGTTGAGTCTGAATCTGGTCATCAAATTCTTTAGGTGTCATATCTACCTTTCCAAACTTAGCCCTTTCCGTTCAAGTTTATATTGTCGCTCTTTCGCACGCTGTCTCACGAGTTCAAGATCCTTCTCTAACTTCGCCTGCCTTTCCTTTATCCATAGAGAATGCTCAAGATTCAACTCTAACAAATCAGTGAGTGGTGCGAATCTAAGAAGCCCTCCTGGCTCAGCCAAAAGCAAAAGCCCCCCTGAACCTACTTCCCCCTTCCCCTGCGTGCGTCTTACCCAAGCCAAGTATTCATTTATTTGAGCCCCTGTATATAGAAAATTTTGGGTGACTATATCTTTGGCTAAAGTGTGAATAAAGTCTTCCAACAGCTCTATTTTTGGACCTCTTGGACGGGGAAAAGCATCCAAGTATGGAACCACCCTTAATCCAAGAGTATTTTCGGTAGCTTTGGTTTCAATTGACCAATGGACCTCTCTAGAAATCGACTCAAACTGCCTCTCTTGAACTGCCACACACAAAATCGAATGTCGGCTTTTCTCCTTAGCTAAATTCGCTCCCTCCGCCTTAAACTCAATAAGCCGAACGACGCCTGTAAACTTGAGGAGTACGTCACCTAACAATTTATCAGCGGGGGTTTGCTGCAATAGATTAACTGAGCCTGCAAGCATATTTTTTCTCTGCTTATCACGCAGAGAGTAACCAAGCGCAAACAGAAAATTACCAATAGTAATATTCTCGTATAGCTTCATCCTTCCCTCAATTATTTAAAGCCCAACAAAAACAGTGCAACTACCATATAAAAAACCCAACCACCAAAGTGGCTGGGCTCCTATAAAAAATTAATTAAATCACAGCTGCGCTGGCTCCGTCTGCACCTGATACACCGGATAGCTTCGGCACAGGTTCACAATTTTTTCCCGAATCTCGTGCTTGACCTTATCTAAAGTGCCAGCCTCGTAGGCATCAAGCACATCACACAAGTAATGCGCCAGCTGCTCGCAGTCCTTCACCGTAAAGCCACGTGTCGTTACAGCCGGCGTTCCGATACGAATACCCGAGGTCACCATGGGCGAACGGGGATCATTGGGCACCGAATTCTTGTTCACGGTGATATAGGCATCTGCCAAGGCATCACTGGCCTCTTGCCCGGTGTAGGGCTTGGTCGACAAGTTGATCAGCATCATGTGGTTATCTGTCCCGCCTGACACGATGTTGTGACCACGCTGCATCAGTACCGCCGCCATGGCACGGGCATTACGCACCACGTTTTGCTGATAGGTACGGAATTCCGGCTGCAGAGCCTCTTTGAAAGCAATGGCTTTGGCCGCGATCAAGTGCATCAATGGGCCGCCTTGCACGCCGGGGAATACAGCGGAATTCAGACGTTTGTAGAAATCTTCGCTTTGCCCTTTAGCCATGATCACGCCACCACGTGGACCGCGCAGGGTTTTGTGCGTTGTGCTGGTGACTACATGGGCGTGTGGCAAGGGGCTGGGGTACTCACCCGCCGCCACCAGACCAGCTACGTGGGCCATATCCACCCAGAACCAGGCACCGACCTTGTCAGCAATCTGGCGCATACGCGCCCAATCCTTCACACGCGAATAGGCGGAGAAACCACCAATCAGCATTTTGGGCTTGGTCTCGATAGCAATGCGCTCCATTTCGTCGTAATCGATCAGCCCGGTTCGGGTATCAACTCCGTAAGGAACAATGTTGTAAAGACGCCCGGAAATGTTGATGGGGTTACCGTGGGTCAGGTGACCACCCTGAGCCAGGTTCATCCCCATCACCGTATCGCCCGGTTTGAGCAAAGCCAGGAATACTGCAGTATTAGCCTGCGCTCCAGCATGAGGCTGTACGTTGGCGTAATCACAATCGAACACCGCTTTCAGACGCTCGATAGCCAGACGTTCGGCTACATCTACAAATTCACAACCGGCGTAGTAACGCTTGTCCGGGTAACCCTCGGCGTATTTGTTGGTAAACACGGAGTTCTGAACCTGCATAACCAAAGGGCTGGCGTAGTTTTCCGAGGCAATCAGTTCTACGTGATCTTCCTGACGGCTTTCTTCGCCCTGAATGGCCTGAGCCAATTCCTTGTCGAATTCAGCCAGGCTGAGTGTGTTGTCGTACATCGCTTTTCCTTAAAAAAATTTCTACCCACGTCGCGGCTACTTGCTTGGCCGCCTTGCAAAGCAGGCGCACGCCCTAACCGTGCGTGCGCTTGAACTCGCGCATGAACTCTCCCAGCGCCTGTACCGCATCCAAGGTGACGGCGTTGTAGATGCTGGCGCGCAAGCCCCCCGTTGACTGATGGCCCTTCAAGCCGTGAAAACCATTCTTTTGCGCTTCTTCAACAAATAAAATATCTAAATCAGTTTCAGCAATATGAAATGGAACATTATTGATGGATCGATAGTCAGGTAAAACATTGTTGATATAGAAACCATCACTGCCATCAATAATCTCATAGAGCAGCTGCGACTTTTTCTTATTTATTTTGTGCAATACTTCTATTCCACCAACACGCTCTATCCATTCCAGCATCAAACCCAGCACATACCAGGAAAAGGTTGAGGGCGTATTTAATAGCGATTGTTTTTTTGCTTGAATGGAAAAATCCAAAGCTTGTGGCGTATTTGCCAAAGGCCTGTCTAAAATAGCAGGATTAAGTAATACCAGCGTAACACCGGCAATTCCCATATTTTTCTGGGCCGAGGCATAAATCAAATCGTGAGCCGAGACATCAATCGGTTTTGACATCAAGCTGGAGCAAGCATCACATACCAAGGGAATAGGTGAAACAGGTGGTTTTGAAAATTGCAAGCCCTGTGCAGTTTCGTTCTCTGTGTAATGCAAGTACGCTGCATCCCGATTAATATTAGATTCATTAATCTCGGGAATACGATCAAATCCAGTTTCATAAGAACTGGCTACGATTTCGACATTCCCATATTGCTTGGCGGCATTAGCCGCCTGTTCCGACCATAAACCCGTATGTATATAGTCCGCTGTGTTTGCTTGATGAAGCAGGTTCATCGGTATTTGAGAAAACTGCAGGTACGACCCTCCTTGCAGGAGCAAGACGTGATAGTCCGTTGGCACGGCCAGAACACGACGCACAGCGGCGTCGGTACGATGGGCAAAATCCATGAAAGGCTGGGAACGATGGCTGATTTCCATCACGGACACCCCTGTGCCCGCAAAATCAAGCAGCTCATCACGTATTTGCAATAGAACATCCATTGGCAAGGCGCTGGGCCCTGCGCTGAAATTAAAGGGTCGGGACATACTTGCTGAGATCCTGTACAAACCTGAACGCCGGAACAGGCCCCCCTATTTCGGCAATGACAATCAAGTCTACGAGCACAATGGTCTGACTAGTCAGACCATTAATATTCTCTGGAGCAGACCGCATGACGCGTTCGTTTGAACTGGACACCTTGAAGATGCGTCTTAACGATGACGAACTTCAATCCCTGGATCTTCACCAACGCATTCAGCGTGCCTTGCGGGCGTTGATTCTGGATGGCGCGCTGGGTCCGGGGGTCAAGCTGCCTGCCACACGCTCGCTGGCCAAATCCTTGGGCATGGCCCGCGATACGGTTGAAAACGCCTATGTTCAACTGCATCGCGACGGCTTTATCGTGCGGCGCGAGGGCTCGGGCAGCTATGTTTCCGAGTCGGTCGGCACGGAGCTGCGCGGCAGTGCCTATCGCCGCATCAAAGCTCAGGATCTGAAACGCAGCGTAATGGAACCCGGTACGGGCTTGAGCCGTCGGGGTCGCGCCGTGTTTGAAAGTGGCGGCATTGCCGATCAACAGACCATCAAGGCCTTTGCCACTGGCCTGCCGGAAACCCGCAACTTCCCCACCGATGTGTGGGAACGCCTGCAGCGTCAGGCCATGAAAGACTATCGAGCCAACATCCTGCTGCATGGCGATCCGCAAGGCACCGAGTCCCTGCGTAAAGCGATTGCCGTGTACCTGAATCTGGAGCGTGGTGCGAAGGTCTCGGCCGATCAAATTTTGATTCTGAGCAGCACGCGCCAGGCCTTGTTCCTGTGCGCGCAATTACTGGTCGATGCTGGCAAACCCATTCTGGTTGAAAATCCTGGCTACTTCGGCGCCCGCAAAGCCTTTGAAGCGGCCGAGGCTCGTGTCGTACCGATTGGCGTGGACGAGCAAGGCTTGCGCACCGATCTGCTGAATGAAGATCGCAGCGGCGCGAACTGCATTTACGTGACACCCTCGCACCAGTACCCCACCGGGGCCACCATGTCCCTGGAACGTCGTCTGGAGCTCATACACTGGGCGGCTGAAAATGGCCGCTGGATTATGGAAGACGACTACGACAGTGAATTTCATTACGACGGCTTACCCACGGCGTGTGTGCAGGGTCTGGATAAATACCAACGCACAATCTACTTGGGCACCTTCAGCAAAACCCTGTATCCGGGCCTGCGCATGGGCTATATGGCCCTGCCACCCGAGCTGGTCAAACCCTTCACCCAGGCACGCAGCATCATGGATGGTCACACACCGCAAATCCTGCAGCTGACGCTGGCGCGTTTTATGGAGGACGGACATTACAACTCGCATATTCGCGCTATGCGCAAGCTGTATGCCGGGCGGCGGGAGATCATGCTGGAAGCCATCGAGCAGCACTTGCAAGGAATCGTTCGTGCGGCCCGACCTGAAGGCGGTTTGCAGATTCCCTGCTTTCTGGAGCCGGGCTGGTCAGAAGAACACACGCTGCGCCGCGCCTTGAGCGCTGGCGTTCAACTGCCGGGTTTGAGCCGTCTGTACATTGGTGAAGAAAAACAACAGGGCTGGCTGCTGGGCTATGCCTCCCTGACCGCCTACGAGATCGAGTCCGCCATGTTGCGTCTGGCCAACGCTCTGCGTCAGGGCAAAGGCTGAGCCGGGAAAAATCAGTACATCAAGGGGTATCGCCGGTTCAGGTCTGCGACCCCTTCCAAAATGGCATTCTCGGTGCGGGGATTGCGCGAACCACTGCGCACCCCGCCCAGCAAGGCCAGAATCATGTCGCCAATTTCCTTGAAATCATCTTCACCCAAACCGCGAGTCGTACAGGCGGCACTGCCGACCCGTACCCCCGAATAGGCGCCAGAGGCTTGCTCATACGGCACACGGTGTTTGCTCAAGCTAATGCCCAACTGAGCCAGAACCTGCTCAACCAAAAGCCCGGAAAGGCCCCAAGGGCGCAAATCCACCACACCAAAATGACAGTCTGTTCCCCCTGACACCACCGTCAGCCCACCTTCGGACAAGCGGCGACACAGGCTGCGCGCATTGATGATGACGGACTGGGCATAGGCCTTATAGGATGGGCTCATCGCTTCACCCAAAGCCACCGCCTTGGCGGCCAGAATGTTCAGCAAAGGTCCGCCTTGCAGCCCTGGATATACGGCCTGGCTCAAGCGCTCGGCCAGCTTGGGCTCATTGCTCAAGATAATCCCACCACGCGGTCCGCGTAAGGTGCCATGCGTGGAAAAGGTCGTGACATGGGCATGTTTGACGGGTGACTCCATCAGACCTGCCGCCACCAGCCCCGCGCCGTGGGCCAAATCCACCATCAAATAAGCGTTGATCTCGTTGGCAATATTCCTGAACTCGGCAAAATTTGGCGTACGTGAATAGGACGAACCTCCGGCAATGATCAACCGCGGCCGTTCCTTGTGGGCCAGGGCACGAACCTCGTCCATGTCGACCCATTGCGTCTGACGATCCACTCCGTACGAGCAGGTCTGAAACCAGCGTCCGGACACATTGAAATGCGAACCGTGGCTAAGGTGCCCGCCCGCACTTTGATCCAGCGCCAGAATCGTGTCGCCCGGCGAGAGCAAGGCCAGGTACACCGCCAGATTGGCCTGGCTGCCCGAGTGCGCCTGCACATTGGCGTAAGAGGCCCCAAAAACCGACTTGGCCCGCTCGATAGCCAGCTCTTCGGTTTGATCGGCTTGTTCGCACCCGCCGTAAATCCGTTGCCCAGGATAGCCTTGCGCCTGCTTGTTGCTGAGCAAGGAGCCCTGCACGTCCAAAACGGAGCGGCTCAGGTAATTCTCGGAAGCGATCAGCTCAATGGTGTGTTGTTGACGACGCCGTTCGGCTTCGATGATGTCCCAAAGATTGCGATCACTTTGCTGTAGAAATTGCGAACCCGCCAGAGGCTGGTGGGGGGTGTCGCCACCGGCAAGACTCTTCATGGGAGTTCCTGTTTAGAGATTGGCCACGATAGGGTCGTGGCTCATTGCCCGATACCAGGCAAAAGTGCTGCCCTGGACGCACGAACTCCAAGGGCGAAAGATAAACATCCTATTCTGTTTATCGATCTATAAAACAGTCCATTAAAAATTAACTCACCAGACCACTTTTAATTATTGTTATTTGAATAAAAATTCAAAGCATAAAGAATTAAAAACCCTCTGAAACACAGAGAGAACGCCAATCCCGATCATCCTGGTCAAGAATTAAAACAAGATTCAAATTTTTATCATTAAGTGGTCTGTCAAATGATCTTGAAATGGTCTGTCATTTATTGTCATAGGATCATTAGAATGCAGCCAACGAATACTCAACGCCCGTACTTCTAAACGTTCAAGCAGATTATCACCTTTTTCAATCTGTACACGATAAACACATCCCCAGTTTTCCCACGACTACAGGAAACGCCATTGCTTTAACGGCAGTTCAACCACGCTGATCCCCACGGCTCAAGAAACCCGGCAACGGGATTTTTTTGGGCCTTGTCCATAAGAATCGGCAAATCCTTTTAAGCCTGCGAATTTCCATTTGGAAATAAAGATAGGTGGAGTAAAGAAACGACCTGTTCATTTCGAACAGATCGCAATCAACAGCAAGGAAGTTTGAAATGACAATCAAAAGCTACGAAACTGATGACGCCGTACGGAATATGCTGCAAAAGCTGTCTGTACTTTGGAAAAACCGGGCTGCCGTGAATCAGGAACTGCCGGACTACAACAATCTGGCTTTCGATCCCAACAAGGCCGATTTCAGTGAATGCCTGCTGCCTTTTCGCGGGCATCAGGCATGGCTGGAAGCTCCTGAAGAATTGAAATCGCAGTGCTTGTCCTACGCCTGGGGCATTTACAACCTGAAGACCATTTACGTTGAGTGCAACGTGGTCACGCCTTCTTGCGAAGACATCATCAAGACCCCGCCCCCAAGCGCCAACCGCAATCTGCTGCAAGACGTGATGTCCCAGGCCTTGCTGGACGAGGCCCTGCACACTCGCATGTCCATCATGGCCTGCAACTACATCTACTCCATGCGTGGTCTGACGCCCCTGGATTTCACCAATTTCAACCTGGTGCAGTGGCGCAATGACATCCTGAGCCAATGCGGTTCCGAATCCGAGCGTCGTCTGACCCGCTTTGCCATTGCCTGCGCGTCCGAGACCCTGATTACCGACTACCTGAAGACCATGGCCGAGGACAAGAGCATCCAGACCGTGTGCCATGAAGTTACCCGCACCCATGCCATGGACGAGTGGAGCCACTCCAGCGTGTTCAGCTTTGTTGCGTCGGACATCATTCACGGACTGAGCCAGAAAGAGCGCGAGCATATGCGCGCCGTTATTTTGCGCACCGTAGAAATGTTCGCCAACAATGAAATGGGCGCCTGGGAAAAAGTCTTCTCCATGGTGAACTTCCCCAATGCTCGCGACATCTTGCACGACACCGGCGACTCCAACGAAATTGGTGTGTACACCGGCTCGGTAGAAAGCCTGATCGAACGCATTGGCCTGAACAGCAAGTCCGGCAAGGCTCCTGCCGAGGCCGAACAACAGGAGGCGCTGCAATGACAGCCATGATTCAGGCGCGCTGCGAGACCGTTCGCCCCGAGGCCGGAAACGTCAAAGTGTTTACCTTGCGGGTGCAGGGCGGCCATTTTGATTTTCTGCAAGCCTTGCAGGCAGGCAAGCACGTCGCCCTGAGCTACCCCGATACCGGCGGCACCATTCAACAGCGTATGTATTCGATCACTCGTATGGCCGATCCAGACCTGATTGAAATTGCCGTGAAAGGGTCGGGGCGCAATAGTGTTTCCGATCACTTGCACGCCACCTTGCGCGAGGGCATGAGTGTGCCCCTGCAATATGTGGCGGGTGAAATCTCGGTGAACTCCATTGTGGGTTACCAGCGTATCGCCATGATTGCAGGCGGCATTGGCATTACCCTGCCCATTGCCTTGCTGCGTGAATTGGCGACGCGAGCCCAGGACGGCTTGCCTGTACCACAAGTACATTTGCTGCTCAGTATTGCCCGTATTGCCGACATTCCTTTCCTGCACGAGCTGCTGCAGCTGGACCTGGGCACCAGCTGGTTCACGCTGACCGTGTTTGTCACGCAGGAAAAGATTCGCGAAAGCGCTCATTTCAAAGTGGGTCGCCCCTCTTTTGAAAATATGGAGCAGTTAAAAGACCCACAGGCCGTCGTGATTTGCGGCAGCCACGGTTTTGCCCAGGCCTTGCGCGAATACACCCTTCAGGCTCACCCCATCTCGCACATGTTGATCGAGGCTTTTTCCCCGCCCGCCAGTTCCGGCGTGGAAATCCTGCCTGAAGCAGACAGCGCGCCCTTGCAAATCAATGTACGCAGCACCGGGCAAACGCTCTCGCCTGAACCGGGCAGCAGCTTGCTGGAAATGCTGGAGGCCGCCGATGTGCCTATTCGTAGTCAATGCCGCTCGGGTATTTGCGGCGCGTGCCGGGTACAGATTTCGGAGGGCGAGTACCGCTCTGAACCGGATTTTTGCCTGAGCGACCAGGACAAGGCCCAGGGCCATGCACTGGCATGTTGCACCTTCCCCTTATCGGGTGCCATTAATGTAGACATCGGTACCACGAGCTGACATCCTTACCATCTGGATTGAAAGAACCTCTTATGAAGAAAGTCATCGCACTGCGTCATATCCATTTTGAAGACTTGGGCACACTGGAGCCTGTTCTGATCGAACAGGGCTACCAAGTTCAATACATTGACCCTTCCGTCGAGTCACTGCGTCACGTGGGTGAACAGGACGCTGACCTGCTGGTTGTATTGGGCGGGCCAATCGGCGCCTACGACGAAAAGATTTACCCCTTCCTGTCTGATGAGCTGGAACTGATCAACAAGTTCTTGCTGGCAGGCAAACCTTTGCTGGGCATTTGCCTGGGCGCACAATTGATTGCGCGCGCCCTGGGTGCCAATGTATACCCCCTGGGTGTGAAAGAAATCGGTTTCTCTCCGTTGAAACTGAGCGAAGCGGGCAAAGAATCGCCCCTGGCCGCCGTTAGCGGCATTCCCGTCCTGCACTGGCATGGGGATCAGTTCGATATTCCAGACGGAGCCATTCACCTGGCCAGCACGGACGTAGGCCCCAATCAGGCCTTCTCCTTCGGAACCCAAGTACTGGGCCTGCAATTTCACCTGGAAGCCGACACCAGCAAACTGGAACGCTGGCTGGTTGGTCATGCCAACGAACTGGGACAAGCTGATATCGATCCGCAAATGCTGCGTCTGGAAGCCATGGCGGTACAAAAACGCCTGCACGCCGCTGCCGCTACGGTCCTGACCAGCTGGCTCAGCCAACTTAAACAGGCCAGTTCCGCTGATTGCGCTGCATGAACACTGCTGCTGTAACGTTCGTCGATCGTGAACGACATCCCTACCATGTGGATGTCGTTTCGATTCAGTCGCAAGTCGTCTACGGTCGGGTGGGCAACAATGTTGCCGGCCCGACTTTGCGTAGACACGGCTTTAAAGTGGCCGCCGTTCCCACCGTGTTGCTCAGCAACAACCCGCAATACCCCACGGTGCACGGCGGCGCTGTCCCCGATGAATGGCTGGAAGGCTTTCTGAATGATCTGGTCTTGCGCGGTGCGCTGGACAAGGTACGCGCTGTCCTGATCGGTTATCTGGGCAGCGCCAACCAGGCCGTCATCATTGCACGCTGGTTAAAAGCGTTGCTGCAAGAGCACCCTGACACTCTGGTGATAGTGGACCCGGTCATGGGTGATCTGGATGTAGGCGTCTACGTAGACCCGGCACTGATCCCCGCCTATCACGAAACCTTGCTGCCGCTGGCCACGGGCCTGACCCCCAATAATTACGAGCTGTCCTTGCTGTCCCAACAGCCTTGCGACACCATCCAGGGCAGTTCCAGCGCCGCGCACGCCTTGCTAAATGGCCGGACCGAATGGGTCATTGCCACCAGTGCCGCCCCCGACTCCTGGCAGGATGGTCAGATCAAATTATTGATGTCTCGCAAGGAGCCGCGTGCCGACACCCTGCTTAGCCATCCGCGCGTGGATTGTGCCGCCAAAGGTACCGGAGACCTGTTTGCCTCCACCTTGCTGGCCCATCTTATTTTGGGTGCAGACCTGCATTCTGCGGTGCATACGGCCAGTGCCAGTGTGCTGCATCAATTGGAGTTGACCCGCCAGGCCGGACATCAGGAATTAATTCTGCCAATAGATCCTTTCCGAGCCTGAGCAAATATTTCCTAATCTAACAAACCTTTCAACCGGCAGTCGTTCTCGTTAAGCTGTGCCCTCTTAGTTACAAACGGAGCATGACATGGGGCTGCCTTTTAAAAGCACGCTACATCCACGGGTGTTCTGGGGATCTACCTTTATCGTCCTGGTCTTTTTGCTGATCGGGATTATTTTCCCTAAAGACGCCGCACTTATTTTTGAGCAGTTACAAAACTGGGTCATCAAAAGTTTCGGCTGGTTCTATATCCTGGCTGTGGCCCTGTTTTTCTTTGCCGTCGTCTATCTGGCATTAAGCCGCTACGGTAATTTGAAATTAGGGCCGGACGACTCGGAACCTGATTACCCCTATCTCACCTGGATGGCGATGCTATTTGCTGCCGGTATGGGGATTGGCCTGATGTTCTTTGCCGTGGCCGAGCCGCTGCAACACTTCTCGGCCCCGCCCTCGGGCCTGGCCAGCACAGTGGAAGCCGCCCATCAGGCGCAGATCATCACCTTCTTTCACTGGGGCGTTCACGCCTGGGCCGTCTATGCGGTCGTTGGCTTGTCGCTGGCCTACTTCTGCTTTCGCTACAACCTGCCCTTAACCATCCGCTCGGGCCTGTATCCCTTATTTGGCAAGCGTATTGAAGGCTGGATTGGCGATAGCGTGGATATTTTTGCCGTGTGCGGCACGCTATTTGGTATTGCTACCTCCATGGGTTTGGGCGTACTTCAAATCAATGCCGGTCTGGAGCATTTATTTGGCTGGCCGCAGGAAACCTGGCTGCAAATTGTCCTGATTGTGGTGGTTACCTCACTGGCTACCTTATCTGTTGTCAGTGGACTGGATGTTGGCATTCGCCGCCTGTCCGAACTGAATTTGCTGGTTGCCATTGCCTTGATGCTGTTTGTGCTCGCCGTGGGCCCCACAGCCTTTTTGATGAATGCTTTTGTACAGAATATCGGCGGTTATCTCGATAACTTCTTTGCACGCTCATTTAGTACACAAGCATTCCGCGGGCAAAGCTGGATGAAAGCCTGGACCCTGTTTTACTGGGCCTGGTGGATCGCGTGGTCGCCCTTTGTCGGCATGTTCATCGCCCGCATCTCGCGTGGCCGCACCGTACGTGAATTCGTACTGGGCGTCTTGCTGGTGCCCACCGTCTTCACCTTCTTCTGGATGACCGTTTTTGGCAACACCGCCATCTTCCTGGATATGGGTGTGGCGGCAGGCCAACTAGCCCAGGATGCTGCCGCGAATGCATCCGTGGCCCTGTTCGAGTTCCTGGAATACCTGCCTTGGTCCAATGTAACCTCGACTTTGGCAATTATCCTGGTAGCCATTTTCTTTGTGACCTCGGCCGACTCGGGCTCTTTGGTTATCGATACCCTGGCCGCCGGTGGGGTGGAAGATGCTCCAGTCTGGCAACGCATTTACTGGTGCGCGCTGGAAGGCACCGCTGCCTCCCTGCTCTTGCTGGCCGGTGGTCTGACAGCCTTGCAAACCGTCACGCTGGTCAGCGCCCTGCCCTTTGCCATCATCATGTTCTTGTTGATCCTGGGGCTGTTCAAAGGCATGAAGGCAGATATGTCACGATTGCGTCGCCAAGGCCCCATGTCCGGCCCGGCTCCCGGCTCGGAAGTGTCCTGGCGTCGACGCCTCTCGACGATCCTGCACACGCCCAACCAACGCGATGCCCGGCGCTTCATGGGTGAAACCGTGGTTCCCGCTTTGCAGGCCGTGGCCGACGAGCTGGGCAAACGCAATCTGAATGTCAGCCTGGAGACCAGCGAGCAGGATACGGCCCAACTGACCATTCAGGCCGACAACCAGCGTAACTTTGTCTATGGCGTCGAGTTGCGCGCTCGTCGGGTTGCCAGCTTTACCGCGGCAGCAGCACGCAACGAACAGGCTCGCCCTCAAGAATGGCAAGTGCGTACTGTCTTTGCCGATGGCAGTCGGGGTTATGACTTGATGGGCCTGTCCTCCAGTCAGGTCATTAACGACATCCTGAACCACTTCGAGCGCTATCAGTCCCTGGTCACTTCCGAAGCCACCGCGCTGTACGCGCAGTCGCCCGACCCGAGCTAAGCCTCTGTTCCGGTCTCCAGTTTTCTTTCCAGAATCTGGGGACCGGGCCCTTGCTGGCCCAGAATATCGGCCGGATTACGCAAGGGACACTCACTCATGGACAAGCACCCACAGCCAATACAGTGGGTCAGCTCATCGCGCAGTCGCGTCAACTGCTCAATACGATCATTCAAACTGGCCTGCCAACGGCTGGACATGGCTCGCCATTGCTTGCTCGATGGCTTGCTGCCCGGTGGCAAACCACGCAAGGCCTCGTGGATTTCCTCCAGAGGAATCCCGGTACGCTGCGCTACTTTGATGATCGCAATGTAGCGTAAAACCACCGAATCAAAACGACGCTGGTTCCCGCTATTACGGGTACTGGCAATCAAGCCCTTGGCTTCATAAAAATGCACGGTCGAGACAGGGACACCACTGCGTTTGGCCACTTCCCCCACCGTCAAGGCACGACTGAAATCCACTGTTTTTGCCATCTTGACACCCCTTGACCTCAAGTTAACTTGAGGTTTTATAGTCCAGGTACCTAATTAAGGCAAGCCATGTTGGCTGCCTCTTTGTTGTCACAGGAACCTGCCATGCCTCCCCTCATTTGGATTCTGTTTGCCGGACCTCTGTCATGGTTACGGCAAGCCCAGCTTGTGTCAGCCACCTACTTCAAACCCGAAGACTGGTCGCAAAGTGATCAGCGATTCGGCTGGACTCTTCCCAACAAACAGCCTTTGTGGCCCTCTTCCCTGACAGGAGGGTCGGCAGCATGAGTTCGCGTCGTACTTGGATCATGATTCCCGTTCTGGCCGGCGTATTGGCCATAGGCTGGCGTTTGCTGCCAGCCTCGCAAGAAGCTCAAGCAGGGGGAGCCTATCCGCCTGCCGTCGTCGAACTATCCAGCGTCGAGTCCCAGACCGCTCCTCGTCTTTTGCATGCCGTCGGTGCACTGGAAGCCTGGCAGCAAGTGCTGCTCAGTGCAGAGACCAGCGGCCGTATTCGCAAGATTGATTTCACCTCCGGACAGCAAGTCAAGGCAGGCCAGCCACTGGTTTTGCTCAATGACGAACTGGAACAAGCCAGCGTGCGCCGCGAGCAGGCACAGGTCAAACAGGCCGCCATTCAGCTCACCCGTGTACGCAAGCTGAAGGAACAGCAAGCCGCTACCCAGGAGCAGTTGGATCAAGCCCAGGCCGATCACGCTGTGGCCCAGGCCCAACTGCAATATCAACGCGCTGAACTGGCCTTGAAACAGATTGCCGCCCCCTTCTCGGGTCGCATCGGTATCACCAGCTTGCATCAGGGCCACTACTTGCAACCCGGCCAAGCCATCGCCAGCCTGGTCGATGACAGTCAACTGCGTGTGAACCTGACCGTGCCAGAGCAAAGCCTGCCGGATCTGAAGGTGGGCCAGACCCTGCACGTACAGGTGGACGCCTGGCCAGGCGAGAACTTCCAGGCTGAAATCAGCGCCATCGATCCCTTGATTGGAGATTCGCGCACCGTGCGCCTGCAAGCGCTGCTGCCCAACCCGGACAATCGCCTGAAAGCGGGGATGTACGCCCGTGCTCAATTGAAGCGCCCCGCCGAAGCGCCCGTCCTGACCGTGCCCGAAACCGCATTGACCTACACCGCCTACGGCCAGACCGTGTTTGTGGCCTCCCCCACGGATCAGGGTCTGTGGCAGGTCAAGCGCGTGGCCGTACAAACTGGCGAGCAATGGGATGAGCGTGTCGAAATCATTGATGGCTTGAAAGAAGGCGACAAGGTTGTGAGCGCCGGCCAGATCAAGATTCAGGACGGCTCCACAGTACAAACCGCCAAGGACAAGGAGCCCGTATGAACACCACCTCCCGTCCCGGCTTTACCGACTTGTTCGTTCGTCGGCCGGTACTTGCCCTGGTGGTCAGCGCCTTGCTCCTGATGTTGGGGCTGTTCTCTTTGGACAAGCTGCCCATCCGGCAGTATCCCCTGCTGGAGAACTCCACCATCACGATTACCACCGAGTACCCCGGCGCCTCTGCACAACTGATGCAAGGCTTTGTCACCCAGCCCATCGCCCAGGCTCTGGCCTCGGTGGAAGGGGTGGATTACCTGTCCTCCAACTCCGTGCAAAGCCGCAGTGTCGTGACCCTGCGCATGGAGCTGAACCGCGACTCTACCCAGGCCCTGACCGAAGTCATGAGCAAGGTCAGCCAGGTGCGCTACCGCCTGCCTGAAGGCGCCTATGACCCGGTTGTGGAACGCTCCTCCGGGGACTCCACTGCGGTGGCCTATGTAGGCTTTTCCACGACGTCAATCTCCATCCCGGAACTGAATGACTATCTGTCCCGCGTGGTGGAGCCTATGTTCTCCACGATTGATGGCGTGGCGAAAATCCAGACCTTTGGTGGTCAAAAACTGGCCATGCGACTGTGGCTGGACTCGGACCGCATGGCGGGCTATGGACTGACAGCTGCCGATATTGCCCAGGCTGTACGTGCCAACAACTATCAGGCCGCCCCCGGCATGGTCAAAGGCCAGCATGTCTTGAGCAATATTCAGCTCAATTCGGACCTGACCAGCGTAGCCGAATTTCAGGACCTGATCGTGCGCGAAGACGGCACCTCGCTGGTAAGACTGCGCGACGTAGGCAAGGTAGAGCTGGGAGCAGCAGCGACGGAAACCAGCGCCCTGATGGATGGCCTGCCCGCGATTCACCTGGGCTTGTTCCCCACTCCCGGCGGCAACCCCTTGCGGATTGTGGAAGGCATTCGTGATCGCCTCCCAGCCATTGAGGCCACCTTGCCTCCCGGCGTGGAAGTGGCCCTGGCTTTTGAAACCGCCCGCTTCATCCAGGCCTCGATTGATGAGGTGCTCAAGACCCTTACCGAAGCCATGATTATCGTGGTGCTGGTGATTTATCTGTGTCTGGGTTCTTTCCGCAGCGTGCTGATTCCGCTGGCTACCATTCCCTTGTCCATGTTGGGAGCAGCCGCCTTGATGCTGGCCTTTGGTTTCAGCATCAATTTGCTGACCTTGCTGGCCATGGTGCTGGCTATCGGACTGGTAGTGGACGATGCGATTGTTGTGGTTGAAAACGTACACCGTCACATTGCCGCCGGACGCTCACCCGTGGTGGCGGCTTTATTGGGCGCACGTGAAGTGGCCGGCCCAGTGATCGCCATGACCCTGACCCTGGCCGCCGTCTATGCCCCGATTGGGCTGATGGGTGGCCTGACTGGAGCACTGTTCAAAGAGTTTGCCCTGACGCTGGCCGGTGCCGTGCTGGTATCCGGGGTCGTGGCCTTGACCTTGTCCCCAGTGATGAGTTCCTTGCTACTGCCCTCACAGCAAGATGAAGGTCGCATGGCGCACCTGGCAGAGAGTTTCTTTGGTGGTCTGTCGGCCCGCTACGGTCGATTGCTGGCCCGCTCCTTGCGCCATCGCTGGATCACGGGCGCCATGGCCTTGCTGGTCTTTATCAGCCTGCCCGTGCTCTATCAAATGACGCACAGTGAGCTGGCTCCCATTGAAGATCAGGCCAGCGTGCTGACAGCCGTGAAAGCTCCGCAAAATGCCAACCTGGCCTATGCCGAGCGCGACGGCAAGCTGCTGGATGACACGTATCGTGAAGTGGCCGAAACCGAAAGCACCTGGTTGATTGTGGGGACAGACGGCCCGGCTGCCAGCTTTGGCGGGATCAACCTGAAGGACTGGAGCAAGCGCGAGCGCGATGCCAGCGCCGTACAGGGTGAGCTGCAAGGACGTGTCAGCGCGATTCCCGGCAGCAGTATCTTCGCCTTCCAGCTTGCCCCCTTGCCCGGTTCCAGCGGCGGTCTGCCGGTTCAACTGGTACTGCGCAGCCCCGGCGACTACCGCACGGTGTACGACACGATGGAGTGGGTCAAACAGCAAGCCCGAGAAAGCGGATTGTTCGTCGTGGTAGACAGCGATCTGGACTACAACAAGCCCGTTTCCCGCGTGGAAATTGACCGCAGCAAAGCGGCCAGCATGGGGATCAGTCTGCGAGATATTGCTGATTCCCTGGCCGTGCTGGTGGGCGAGAATTACCTGAACCGCTTTTCGCTGGATGGTCGCTCGTATGACGTGATTCCACAAAGCCAGCGTGAACTGCGCCTGACAGCTCAAGCACTGACACGTCAGTTTGTACGCAGCGCCAATGGCGAGCTGGTGCCTTTGTCGGCCATGGTTCAAATCCACAGCGAAGTGGAACCCAACAGCCTGCGCCAATTCAACCAGCAAAACTCGGCCACGCTGCAAGCCATTCCAGCACCGGGCGTCACGTTGGGTCAAGCGGTGGGCTATCTGGACGACATCGCCCGTCAATTGCCTGCAGGATTCACGCATGACTGGCAATCGGAGTCGCGCCAATTCACCCAGGAAAGTCAGTCTCTGGTGTGGGCCTTCCTGGCCGCACTGGTGGTGATTTACCTGGTACTGGCCGCACAGTACGAAAGCCTGGTGGACCCCATCATCATTCTGGTGACGGTGCCCTTGTCCCTGTGCGGTGCCCTGCTGCCTTTGGCCCTGGGATTTGGCACGCTCAACATCTACACCCAGATAGGTCTGTTAACGCTGGTCGGCCTGATCAGCAAGCACGGCATTCTGATGGTGGAGTTTGCCAATGAACTGCAATTCAAAGAGGGCCTGAAAAAGCCCGAAGCCATCTTGCAAGCCGCCCGCATTCGTTTGCGCCCTGTGCTGATGACAACCGGGGCCATGGTCTTTGGTCTGGTGCCTCTGCTGTTTGCCTCCGGTGCGGGTGCTAACAGCCGCTTTGGCCTGGGTGTGGTGCTGGTCTCGGGCATGTTGATCGGCACGGTATTCACCCTGTTTATCTTGCCGACTTTGTATACCTTGCTGGCGCGTGATCACGCCCATCAAGCAGACACCCCGCGGGCGCGCGATCTGGCGCAAGCCCTGCGCCCTTCGACTGGAGAACACTCATCATGACGCCACAACTATCAAACAGGCTAGCGCCTGTGGCGCGTGCTCTGCGACTGGTGATCCCCAGCCTGATCCTGAGCGGTTGCGCTGTGGGACTGGACACCTCCATTCCCACCGCTCCAAGCTTGACCGACACCAACTGGAACAGCCAGTTCGCTCAAGCCACCGAGCAACGCGAAAACTGGTGGACCTTGCTGCAAGACCCGCAGCTGGACGCCTTGATTGCCAAGGCCCTGGATCACAACCTGGATATTGCCCAGGCACAGGCCCGCTGGCGGGCCTCCCGTGCCCTGATCGACGAGCGCCAACACGACCGTCTACCCGCCGTTACGGCCCACGCCAGCTACAACCGTAGCGGTTCACAATTTGCCGCGCCCGATGGCTCCACTGATCACGGTATTACCGAGAACTGGCGCCTTGGCATGCAGGCCACTTGGGAGATCGATCTGTTCGGTCGTCTGGAGCAACTGGCCCGTTCTGCGCAGGCTCGCAGCGAGGCCAGTGCAGACCAACTTGATCTGACTCGCCAGGCTATCGCGGCTGAACTGGCACGCCAATACGTGCAAGCCCAAGGTTTGCAACGGCAACTGGCTCTGGCTGAGGACGACGTACGCAGCTGGGAGCATACAATCAGGCTGGTGCAGGCTGGCGTCTCGCTGGGTCGGGAATTGCCGGAGAATCTGGACAATGCCCAGGCTGGTCTGGAGCGCGCCAAAACCCTGGTGCCCCAACTGCGCAGCGACCTGGAACTGGCTCGTTTGCGCATCCAGGTGCTAAGCGGCGGGCAAGCCGGGAGCATTGATACGCCGTTGCCCAGTGCCAAGGCACCCTTGGCCGCTTCCTTGCCGTTAGGTGATGTGAACGCCATGCTGTTCAACCGGCCTGACGTACGCGCCGCCCGGCAGGAAATCCTGGCCAGCTCGCACGAAGTGGCCGCCGCCACCGCCGAGCTGTACCCCCGCCTGGATCTGGCTGGCTTTATTGGCTTTTTTGCCTTGCGAGGTAGCGACCTGGGCCATGCTGCCCGTGCCTTTGATGTTTCACCTGCCATACAATGGCCTGCCCTGCGCCTGGGCCATGCCAAAGCGCGCTTGCGTGGCATGGAGGCGGTGGCCGATGAATCACGCCTGCACTATCAACAAGTGCTGTTGCAAGCTCAGGAAGAAATTCAGGGCTCTTTGCAACGGCTGACTCAACATCAGGAAAGCCTGCTTAGCCTGACTCGAGCGGCGTCACATCTGGAAAATGCCCATGAGCGTGCCTTGACGCGTTATGAAGTGGGAGCCGGTGCCTATCAGCAAGTGCTGGAAAATCAGCGCAGCCTGAACCAGACCCGGCAAGAACTGGCAATAGCGGAAACCGGCTCGTACCTGAATGTAATTGCCTTGTATCAGGCCTTGGGTTGGGGAGTGGCGACACCAAGCTCCACTGAGTAACTTCAAGCTTGATCGGATTGGGGGTGGTCTGTCTCGAAGATAGGCCGCCCCTTTTCTATTTGTGCATCCGTCTGTTGCAAAAACTCGGATAGATTCGCAATCTTGCTTTGCATTAGCCGATCCAGCAGCTTTCCGCCAAACCACAACAAGGCGCAGCAGAAAAACGTAATCGGCAATACATACCAACGCAGCCAGACCGATGCATCCAGCAACCAGCCAAGCGCGGTAAAAATCACCACTAAAGTGCAGGCAATCCAATTATTGCGCTTGGCCTTGAGCAAGAATTTCCTCAAATCCAGGTGGCCACGGTTCAAAGTCTCTAATTGCTCGTGAAGCTGATCACGGTCTTTTTGCAGTTGCACCCAGGCAGCGCGCTGCTCTGATGTCACCGCAAGGGCAGACCGGGGCTGTTCATATTCCTGATGGCTCATTATCTCTACGCTGGGGCAGCGGCGTACTCTAGAAAATCGCTATTGTAGGAGGAATGAAAACGGGTAGTGTTTCTGCCTTTTTCTCTTTACCAAGCAAGCCTATGCCTACCACTTCAATCACGCGCCTGCTCTAGCCAGCCACCGCAGCTCAGCCTGGCCAAAACACCTGGCTAGTTCCCCCGCAAGGACGAACCTTTTTGCCCCAGGGACAGCACTTCACTGGCATTCACAATGGCAATCGAAATATCCTCAATCGTGCTGCGCTTGTTCATGGCCTGCTCACGAATCAAATCGTAGGCCTGGTCCTCTGACACCTGATGGGTACGCATCAAGATCGTCTTGGCTTGCGCCACATGCCGCTGCCCCATCAGTTTGGTTTGCAGCTTGCTGATCAGCCGACGTTGCTGGCGCAGTTCTTTATGGTATTTACGTGCCAGCACCACCGTGGACAACAAGCCAAAAGAGCGTATGGGCGAAGGCAGGATCGCCTGAATATTCAAATCCAGCACGGCCGACACGATCGTGGGGTTTTCATAATTGACCACGGCAATAATCGTGGGTGCTTCCTCCTCGCAGACCCAATCCAGGCGCAGGTGCAAAAGATCAGGCTGCACGGCCAGAAAGACCAGATCCGTTCCTGAAGGCAGGTTTTGCGTGGGTGGCCAGATCGTCTGGACCGAACACCCGATACGCTGCAGTTGCTGGGTCAGCAAGCGGCCATCGCTATCGTCCGGATGCATGACCACCATCGTCAATTGCCGCAGTTCCTTGAGCTGCGGCGAGGTGGCATGCGGAAAACGATTTCGCACTCGCAAAGGCTTGTTTGCCGGCTCATCACCGTAGGAAGAGGAGTTGGCCACGCTTTATGTCTCCAAAGTATCCAGCTTGGCAGTCCAGTCGCCCAAGGAATGGGTAACCAGATACGGGTCGGGCGAGACCGGGCGCGTTGCCTGGCGCACAATCGCAAATTCGCCGTCGGCATTGATGCGGCCAATCCGTGGATAAAGCCAAGTATGGTGATTATTGGGATCGATCTTGATCCGCCCCTGAGGTGCATCCAGTTCACTGCCCAGCAGGTAGGGCAGCAGATCTCCGATCGCATCACTGGCGGATTGTCGATACGCATTGGCGAACAAATGCATCTGTGAATAGGCAGCTTCCCAGCACAGATTAGGGTGGCAGTCGGCCCCAAAGCGCTTGCGCAAACTGGCCAGACAACGCGCATTGACTTCCGACTCGATGGACTGAAAATACGGTGCAGCGGTGAAGTGTCCACAGGCAATTTCCGCGCCCATCTGGGCAATCTCGGCTTCGGAGGTCGTCAAACTGGCAATGGGCATGGTTTGCGGATTAAAGCCCGCATTGGCATAAGCGCGATACAGATTGGCAGTGGAGTCCCCCACCACGGTGGAGAAAATAAAGTCCGGCTGCTTCTGGCGTATGTCTTCCATGATCAGGCTGTAATCGCTCTCGCTGGCATCCAATGGCAGATAGTGTTCGCCCAGCACGTTGCTATCGGGATGCTGCATGACCAGCTCGCGCATGATGCGATTGGACTCATAGGGGTAGATATAGTCCGAGCCAATCATGTAGACCCGCGCGCCAAAATTGCTGGTCATGAAATGCGCCAGCTGCACACTGTTCTGATTGGGCGCCGCGCCGGTATAGATCACATTGCCCGAAAACTCGAAACCTTCGTACAGGGTGGGATAGAACAAGAGCTTGTTCCACTTCTCCACAATCGGGATCACGGCCTTGCGGCTGCTGGACATATAACAGCCAAAGATCACATTGACGCGGTCCTGCACAATCAGCCGCTCGGCCTGTTCAGCGTAGCAAGCGGGCCTGGACGCCGGGTCGTAGCACACCGCCACCAGTTCACGCCCCAGCAGGCCACCGGCCTCGTTGATTTCCTCAATCGCCAGTTTGGTACCCTGCCATTGCGACTGACCAATGGTAGAGGTCATGCCGGTTGCGGAATAAAGAACGCCGACGCGTACGGGTTCGTTGTGAGCCAAAGTCCATCTCCTGTCTAGCATGGTAGGGGCGCAGGTCGACGGACCTGCCGGTAAACACTACGAGCGAGCATCAGGTTACTCCAAAAAACTGCATTACTCTGGCCCCCACCACGCTTGCACTCCTATGAAAACTACCAGGCATCCATCATGATCAGGGTGCCGGGCAACCAGCAGGTCAAGGCCCCGATCAGGGCGGTATACGCAGGCAAGATACGCAAGGATCGTCCCAGTCCCAAGGCTAGGAAAAACAGAAACCACAGGCTGGACCACAAGAGCCACATGGCGATCAAACGCGGATCGCTGACAGAACCGGCAAAGGCCAGTGCGCTGATGGCAACAAACAGGCAATACCAGCCAAAACCCACTCCTTTCAGCCCATACCACTGCACCACAGCCAGATACAGATAGGTGAAGGCAAACAGCAGCCCACCAGCAACGGCAAAGTAATCCGCCATTTGCTCGCCGCGCTGCAAGCCCAGCAAATTGATGAACAGGGCCAACAGCCCCACCAGCAAGTTAAAGGGGGCCAGGTCCCGACTTTCAATACGTCCAGTCAAACCCACGCCATTCACAATCAGCACAGCCCCAATAAAGAAAAGCGCAACACCCAACATGGCATAAGCCTCCAAAACAAGGTGACGATTCCGGCCTGGCTGGCGTCAGATATTGCTGACGCTGCGTGAGCTCTGTGTATCGCGATGGCATCGTGCCGCGAAGCAGGGTTCCAGATAGTTCGCAACCTAACTACGAGGTCGGATTTATTTCAGGCAAACGAAAAGGCCCAGACCGGTTCAAGCATTGAACCGGTCTGGGCCTTTTTGCCCGGCATCGGCGCTGGCAGCATTGGCAGCGGATGTCGTGTCTATTCGGAAATGTCGCAGCGATCTGAAATCGCGATCGATGCAATTCTTACATAGCCTGCTCTATCGTCTGTACTAGCGATTACCCTAGCGGCTGATGATTGACGTCCTAAATATATTTTGTGCTACAGTATTTCATCGATTTAACGATCTGATTCTTATTTCATGAACCGCCCCGCATCCTCTTTGCCAAGCACTCTGCCCCTGTCGCGGGCCGCGTCGCTACGGGCGGGCTCCCCTCCATCTGTCTTGCTGTTGACTGTCGTCGCCCCAGGCGTCGTCAATCAAGCCGCAGTCGTGTCCGACGTCGTCGTCGACACACGCGTCTACAGCGTCTGCTCCTAAGACCTCTTTTTCTTTTCCTGCGCCATTGATGCGCCTGGAATGTCTTTGCAGACAAACCTAATTTATTTAGACAGATAAAGAACATCATGATTTCTTCTTCTCGCGCCCAAGCGGGTGCTATTGCCCTGTTCGTGCTGCTTTGGGGCAGCGCGGGTATTTTCACGCGTATCGGTTTGGATCATGGCTCGGTTATGGCCATGCTGATCCTGCGTTTTGCCATCGCCCTACCTATGGTGATCATGCTGGGGCACTTCAATGGCGGCTGGCTGCCGCCCAAAGGGCAACGTCTGCTGCCAGCTATCAGCGGTTTGCTGATGATCGGGCTGTATTCGTTTTTCTATTTTGAAACCCTGGCTCAAGGGATCACACCGGGTCTGCTGGCGACGATCCTGGGTGTGCAGCCAATTCTGACCTTGGCTTTGACCGAGCGGCGTTTTTCTTTGAGCCGTGTGGCCGGTTTGGCACTATCGCTGACAGGACTGATTCTGGTGGTGTATCAAAGCCTGATTGTCAGCCGTTTGTCCGTGATGGGTCTGGTATTTGCAATTGCTGCTTTGTTGAGCATCACTGTGGGGACCATTGTTCAAAAGCGTCAGCCCGTGGGGGCTTTGCAAGGAATGCCTTTGCAGTATTCCTTGTCTCTGGGCTTGTTTATTCTTGCGTCCCTGGGTTTGGGACAAGAAATCCGCTGGGAGAACACATTGGGCTTTTGGGGACCGGTGGTCTGGCTTGGTCTGGTGATTTCCGTACTGGCCCAGTTACTGCTGTATCGCATGATTCGCAGCGGGAATCTGGTCAATGTCACTAGCCTGTTTTATCTGGTTCCTGTGGTGACGGCGGGATTGGATTTCCTGATTCTGGGGAATACCTTGGCAGCTCGCGCAGGGCTGGGACTGGTGGCTATCTTGGCGGGTCTGTGGCTGACATTACGGAAGAAGGCGGCGTAAGTCTGCTTTTTATAAGTGGGGTTTCACGGAGAGTTAAATCGGTCTTTGAATGATGAGATCGGTCTCCGTGAAGCCACCACTTGGGTCCCTCTGCAGGGATTGGGCTGAGCACTTGCCGGTGCTGCGCACCGGTGCCCTAGTCAGGAGATAGCTACGGGCGCATCCTGAACTCGCGGGGTGGTTCGTCCCCCGGACGAACCACAAGCGCCCCGCTCAAACAGCAGGATGCTTGCACCCCTACGCTATCTCCTGCCCGCGGCAAGTACTCTGATCCGCCCAATCCCTGCAGAGGGACCCAAGTGGTTCACAGTGATACATATCCACGATTCAAGTCGGTTTGCTTCCCAAATCCAGGCACGGCATGGACAGATCTCAATGCCTAGATCTTTATTCTTAAGCGGCAACCCTCAAAGCGCCCTTCTAAAAACTACTGATTTACGAGCTCTCGCTACAGATCGATACCTGTCATCAGCGTGTGAATACTGCAGGCATGCTAATTATCATTGCTGAATACTTTTGGGCTTTTTCAACTGGCCGCACTCCGCCCAATCGCAGTAGCCCTTCAACTCATCACAACAACTCGGCCAACCACAAGCCCTGGCCCCACCAAGCACCAAACCCAAAAACACTAGACAGCCCCCCGTCCGCGCTACAACCAGCACTTCCTTCCGCCACAAATCGGTTTTTTATATTTCTCCGTTGTGAGCCGCTTGGGGGCCGGGTCCAGGGGGGCGGGCGATTCAGACTGCTTGCCGCAGGCGGTTCTGATATCCGGGATGCAAGCCCTGTACTGTTTGAGCCCGACGCTTGTGATTGGTCCGGGGGACCAATCACCGGGCGAGTTCACAGGGCGCCCGGATATCAGAATCGACAAGGGTACCGATGCGCAGCATCGGCAAGTAGTCAAGCCCGCCCCCCTGGACCCGGCCCCCAAGCGGCGTCCCCACAGAGACACCAAACAAAAAAAAACCGACATCTCCAACCCTGGGGTCGGGCGAGATATCGGTTCAAAAGCCGGGGGCCTGTTCCCGGCGTGCTACCGTTTCAAAACGTGCTTCTAATTATTAATTCCAGAAGAGCCAATCCCAGTCACCTCACTGCGCCGCAATCCAGTCCTGCAATTCCTTCTCCCCTTGCCAGGGTTGGCTTCGATCAGCACTAGCCGCACGCGCCTCGGCAACCAGTTCGGGAGTGACCGCCTCTGCCTCATTCCCCCACTCATGGCGAATGAAATTAAACACGGCAGCTAGCTCCGCATCACTGAACTGCTCCGCAAAAGCAGGCATCGCGCCCTGATATTGCTGCCCTTTCACCGTGATAGGCCCGTTAATGCCATGCAGCACCAACTGAGCTAACACTTTGGGTTCGCCCTTCACCCATTCAGAGTCAGCCAAAGGCGGAAACACCCCCGGCAAACCTTGCCCCGTCGCCTGATGACACGCCACACAGGCATTGGCATACAACTGCTTACCATCCGCAGATGCACTGCCAGGCGCAGGAGCCAGAACCGCCAAAGGACGCTGATCCCCCAAACGCGGAGAGCTGTTGGGCTGAGCCGAGACGATGTAATACACCGCCCAGGCCAGCAAGGCCAAAATCACCAGAATCACTACGCGCGGAACCGGGTTGTACTGCTCGTGAGGATCTGCATTCTCGCTTTGACGACTTTGCACAGGGCGACTCATTCCTCACCTCCCACGGCATCCGCACTCAAGATCGGATACACATGCTTGAGCGACTGCAAATACACCACCAGATCCAAAGCCTCCGGACGAGCCACCACCACCTTGCCCTCCGGTGCCACACCTGGCGGCAGGCTCACCACACGCTCATCGGGCTGTACCTGATCCGGGTCTTTGGCCTCGAACAAGAAACGATAGGGAGGCATATTGCTGCCCGGCGAGTAAGCGCGCGGGTCGTACAAGTGCCCCAAATGCCAATCCTGACTAGGCTGACGCACACCAATATTGAACAGATCCGGCCCGGTACGCATGGTGCCCAGCAAAGGCGGATCGTCGTAGTGATAATCCCCTGCCACCGAAGCGCGCCCCCAACCACGGCTGGCATCCGCCACACCCGCGCCCGTTGTACTGGGCTGCTGCGTGTGACAAGTAATGCAGCCATTGCCCCGATACACCGCCCGACCGCGTATTTCCTGACTGGTATAAGGCAACAAACCTTCCGGGGCAGGCTCGTCTTTCAGCTGCAGAAACGGCACCACAATCATGGCCGCCGTTGCCAGAGACAAGGTCACCATGGACCCGATAATCAACTTCAGTTCGTTTTCCATGTCCTTAAACCTCCAGCTCAGCGGTACGGCGCACTGCAGCCGAGCGGGACTCGGTCAAGGCAAACGCACCCGACTTCACAATCATCAGCAGTACGTGCAGGGCGAAGACCAGATGGCCCAGCGTCATCATGGCGCCGCCAATAGAACGGCCTTGCAACCAGGGCATGGTGACTGCCACCGACTCCATAAAACCACGGGCAGGATCCAGCAAGGCCAAACCTTGCAGCACGCCACCAATGCTGAGCGTGATCATATACACGGCAAAGCCAGCCACCACCAGCCAGAAGTGCCAGGAGATCAAGGCAGGACGGGGCCAGGCCGTGTTCAGAATGCGAGGCAAGGCAAAGTACACTCCGCCGAAAATCACCATGGTCACAAAGCCGTACATACCCAGATGAGCATGAGCCACCGTGAAGTGCGTGAAGTGTGTAATGGAATTCAGCGAACGCAAGGCTTCAGCAGAACCTTGCAGGGACGCAACGGTGTACATCATGGCGCCAAAGACGATGAAACGCAGAACGGGCGAGTGACGCAGCGCACTGAAATGCCCCTTCAACGTCAAATGCTGGTTAGCCGAGAAGGCCAGCACCGGAATCACCATCATCACGCTTTGCACGATGGACAAGGTAATCAGCCATTCAGGGATAGGACCACCAATCAAATGGTGCGCACCGACCTGTCCGTAGAAGAAGGCCAAGGTCCAGAAACCCAGCAGCGACAAGTTGTAGGAGCGCACAGGGCGTCCAATGACTTTGGGCAGGAAGTAGTAAATAGCGGCAATCGACATGGGGGTATAGAACAAGCCCAGCACGTTATGCCCGAACCACCAGTTCATGGTGGCTTGCTCCACCCCAAAGTGCACGCCAGGAACCTTGGCGACCAGATACAGAATGGGGAACCAGAACAGCGCCGCGCCGATGTACCACACCGACACGTACAAGTGCTTGACCTTGCGTTGCGAGAGCATCAAGGCCAGCGGCATGCCGATCATCATGCCGCCAAAGGCGAACAGCACACCGATTTGCCAGGGGATTTCCAACCACTCCAGGCCCGCGTTCAAGCCGATGGCCAAAGCACCAATCCCCGCTACCAGCGCAGCATTCCAGACCAGACCGCCCACAATCACCAAACGGCCACCCAGCAAAGGGGTTTGCAGCAAGCGCGGCAACATCCAGATCGTTAGCCCCAACAAGCCCATGGGTGCCCAGCCATATGCCACGCCGTTCAGGTGAATCGTGCGCAGACGGCCAAAGCTCAACCAGGAAACGTCACCCAGGAACTCGGGCCAGTGCAGTTTCAAGGAACTGATCAGACCCGCAAACGAGGCCACCACCAGCCAGACTACCGCACAGACAATCAGTAAAAACGCAGGCATGGAACTGGAACGGTCGGCCTGTTCACGCGCCGCCATTTCAAGCGCGCTGGTTTGCTGACCATGGTTCTCTGCAATATGGTCGGCCGCCGCCAGGCTTAGCGCCTGCCGTTGGGCAGCATCGGCCGAGGGTTCTTCGGGCTGGCCGATTTCGCCCTTGTGAAAAATAGTGCGCGCACCACTGACGTCAGCATCGAACAGGCCCTTGCGCAAGGACCAGATAAAAGCAAAAAGCCCGGCAATCGACAGGATGAATGCGGCAAGCAAAAGCGCCGTCGGGTTCATGGTATTCCTCTGATTAGATAGGCCCGCAGCCCACACGGGCACGGACGAAAACACCCGGCAAGGCTACCTGTCGGCACAGAGCATTCCAAGAATCAGTTAAAGCTTAAAAAACCCTATCAGTTGTCCTGAAAGCCACGCAAATCGCCGTTTGCTTGTGCTTGAAGACATACCCATCAGATAATAAAAAAACCACATTTATTAAAATTACCGTATCAGATGGAGCGCAGAAGGACATGAAACTGTACGAGACTCTGGCCAAGGAACTAGCCCAGGCCATTCTTGACGGCACAGTTGCCGCAGGCGAGCGCATGCCCTCTGTGCGTCAATTGATGGATAAGCACAAGATCAGTGCCTCGACGATTTTCCAGGCGTATTACCGACTGGAAGCACAAGGCTTGATCAAGGCGCGTCCTCGTTCGGGCTACTACGTCTGCTCCAGCCTGGCGCCTCATACCTTGGAGGCAGACACGGCCTCCCAGCCACCGCTGCAAGCGACCAGCGTTAACAATAGCGACCTGATCATGGCGATCCTGCAATCAAGTTCCGAGCGCTCCGTAGCGCCTTTAGGCTCCGCTTTCCCCAGCCCTGTGCTCTTTCCTCTGGAACGCTTGGGCCGCTTCTTGTCTGCCAGTCTGAAACAGCAAGATCCCTGGGCCAGCGTGGACGATCTGACCCAAGGCCACGCTCCCCTGCGTCGCCAGATTGCCTTGCGCTATCTGGCTCAAGGCATGGCCATCAATGCCAACGATATTGTGATTACCAACGGAGCTCTGGAAGCGCTGAACCTATGTCTTGCAGCGGTAACTCAACCGGGTGACATCGTGCTGGTGGAATCGCCCACCTTTTATGCCGCGCTGCAATCGCTGGAACGCATGAAGCTGCAAGCCCTGGAAGTGCCCACCCACCCGCGTGAAGGCATTGATCTGGAAGCGCTGGAACACGCGATCAAGCATCACGCCCCCAAAGCCTGCTGGCTGATGACCAACTTCCAGAACCCGCTGGGCAGCCTGATGCCCGATGCCAAAAAAGCCCAATTGGTCGAGCTGCTGGCCCGCTATGAAATCCCCTTGATCGAGGACGATGTTTACGGCGAACTGTACTTCGACACGGAGCGCCCCCGTCCCGCCAAAGCCTTTGACCGTCAAGGACTGGTGATGCACTGCTCCTCTTTTTCCAAAACCCTGGCACCCGGCTATCGCATCGGCTGGGCTGTGCCGGGACGCTATATACGTGAAGTCGCCCAGGCCAAGTTGACTACTACCCTGACGTCTCCCGTGCCCACCCAATTGGCCCTGGCCAGCTACCTGGAAAAAGGTGCGTACGAGCAACACCTGCGCCGTTTACGCACTCAACTAAAAAGCCAGTATGCGCAGTTCTCCAAAGCCTTGGGACGCTACTTCCCCGCACGGACTCGGGCCACCCGCCCCGAGGGCGGCTACTTCCTGTGGGTGGAGCTGGAAAAAAGTGTGCAGACCCTGGAACTGCATCGCCAGGCCCTGTCACAAGGCATCAGTCTGGCACCAGGCTCCATCTTTTCAACTACCCAGAATTACAGTCATTGCCTGCGTCTTAACTTTGGCCACCCGTGGACAGAACACAGCGATCACGCGCTGGAAATACTGGGTAATTTATGCCGACCATTGCCACTTAAAAAGTCATGAAGCGTAGTGCCTGACGATAGAAAATAAGAATAGGCAAGTCATTGAATAACAAACAAAAAGACAGCATGATGGCTTAGTTACATAACGCAACAACACTGTCTATTCAGGAGTTTTTGATGGCCCATACCTTACGTAGCAAGCTGATCGGTGTCTGGCAATTGGTGTCCTTTGATTTTGTCCCGGAAGATGGCTCGCCCAATTACCCGGGGTTTGGGCCAAATCCCATTGGGCAATTGACGTACACAGAAACAGGTTACGTGACAGCGCAACTAGGTAGCAAAGACAGAACGGAGCAAGACAGCAGCCAAACGCTACTAGACAAATACTTGGCCTACGCAGGAACATTTGAGGTCGATGAAACCTCTCAGTGTGTTACCCACTTTGTAGATATGTCCCTATCTCCCAATTGGCTCGGTATTCCCCAACCGCGGTTGGCACGTCTTACCCAGGATGAGCTCGAACTGACGACAGGCACGCCCATCACCGTCGCAGGCAAGCTGGGCACAGGCACCCTCTTGTGGCATCGTGCCAAGCCTGTCTGACCGCTTGGGGACACCACCCCACGGCCAGCTTATGCTGGCCGTTTCAGTTTTGAGTCTCACTATCTAACAGGCCCAGAAAATAATCCACAATCGCGTGTGCGCGCCTGTCCTTACGCATGGCCAAGGACAAGGGAATCGTGAACTGACGCTGCTGCGGGTCCACCGCAATCATCTGGCCCTTCTCTACCCAGCGAGCCGCCACGTGCTCGGGCAAGAAACCGATGTATTCCCCCGTCAAAATCAAAAAGGCGATCCCTTCCCGGTCACTGGCCGTGGCAACACAATTCAGATCCTGGTGTTGACCGATCGCCTCCAGGCTCATGCGATAAGCAGGCGCAATGGCTGCAGCCCGGCGCAAGACTTCCTGAGACACTGTCCCTTCTTGCGCCGCGGCAAACAAAGGATGTTCCCAGGAGCAATACAGAAAATAAGGTTCGGCATAAAGCGTGCGATACTCCAGCCCGCTCAAGGCATTGGTTTCAGGCAGCACACCCATATGCAAGCGACCGTCCAGTAAACCACGCTCAATCTCACCCGGCGTACTCATGCTGATATGGACGCGCACCGCCTCACTGTTTTGCCGCAAGGCACGCAAGGCCGAGGTGATGTGCATATGAGGCTGCGAGATCAGGCTATTCATCAAGCCTATATTCAAGTCCCCCCGCAAACTGGAATGCAGCTGGTTCACCTCACTGCGGAAATTCTCCACCGCAGCCATCAAGGTTTCACTGGCCCGCAGTACCTGTCGCCCTTCTTCCGTCAAGGCAAAACCCGCCCGGCCACGCTGACACAGCCGGATTCCACCCAAACGTTTTTCCAGATCGCTCATATGCAAGCTGATGGCCGAACGTGTAATGCCCAGCACGCCTTCCGCAGCCGAAAAGCTGCCCACTTGCGCTACCGTTCTGAACACACGCAGCAGACGCAAATCAAAATCGGAAACCTGCAAGAGTCCTTTGAGTTGCATATAGGTGAGTAAAACAATAAGTGAAGTTGAATAAAAACGTATTTTACTCAACAACTTAGCTGCCTACACTGGGGGTATTCACCGCCTTGAGGAGACCACCATGAACTCACCCTACTTTGCGCCACAGCAGATTGCCAGTGAACTCAATCTTCAATCCCACTGGATGCCCTTTACCGCGAACCGACACTTCCAGCAGGACCCGCGCCTTGTCGTCAAAGCCGAAGGCAACTGGCTGTACGATCAGGATGGCCGCCAGATTTTTGACAGCCTGTCCGGGCTTTGGACTTGTGGTGCCGGACATGCTCGCCATGAAATCCAGGCCGCCGTGCATCGTCAACTCGGGCAACTGGACTACTCTCCCGCCTTTCAGTTTGGACACCCCGCTGCTTTTCAGCTGGCCGACAAGCTGACCCAGCACACCCCTGACGGTCTGGATCATGTTTTCTTCACGAACTCCGGTTCTGAATGTACCGACACGGTCGTCAAGATGGTGCGGGCGTACTGGCGTATTAAAGGCCAGGCGACCAAAACCCGTCTGATTGGCCGTGCTCGTGGCTACCACGGCGTGAACGTGGCCGGCACCAGCCTGGGAGGCATAGGCGGTAACCGCAAGATGTTCGGGCAACTGATGGATGCCGACCACCTGCCCCACGTACTGCAAGCAGACTGCGCCTTCACGCGCGGCCAGCCCGAAACAGGGGGCCTTGCCCTGGCCGACGAACTGCTGAAACTGATCGAATTGCACGACGCCAGTACCATCGCCGCCGTTTTTGTCGAACCCGTCTCCGGATCGGCAGGCGTACTGGTGCCACCTACCGGCTACCTGCAACGCCTGCGCCAGATTTGCGATCAGCACAACATTTTGCTGGTCTTTGATGAGGTCATCACCGGCCTGGGCCGCCTGGGAACCTATACCGGGGCCGAATACTTTGGCGTCACCCCCGACATCATGACCATGGCCAAGCAGTTGACCAACGGTGCCATCCCCATGGGCGCGGTCGTTGCCAGCAAGGAAATCTACCAAACCTTCATGGGCCAGGACTTGCCACTGCACGCCGTGGAATTCAGCCACGGTCATACCTACTCTGCCCACCCCGTCGCCTGCGCCGCTGGACTGGCTGCCCTGGAGTTGCTGGAACAGGATAATCTGCTGCAACGCTCCGCTGAACTGGCTCCGCATTTTGAACAAGCCCTGCACCAGTTGCGCGACAGCCCGAATGTCATCGACATCCGCAACTGCGGCCTGGCAGGTGCCATCCAGCTCGCCCCACGGAATGGCGACCCCGCCATCCGCCCCTTTGAAGCGGGACTGCAACTTTGGAAACAGGGCTTTTACGTACGCTTTGGTGGCGACACCCTGCAATTTGGCCCCACCTTTACCTCTACCCCCGAGCAACTCAACTCGCTCTTCGATGCGGTGGGAGGCGTCCTGAAGAACCTGGCTTGAACGCAGCAACAGGGCGGTCATGGAAAGACCGCCCCACACACCAACCAAGACCTGGAACAGGGCCTAAAGGAGACAGCCGCTGTAAACCAGGCTGAAGCCACTGCTCCAAACACGACAAAAGCGCCATAATAGAATTTTTGCCCCACAAGCATCGTTCAGCGCCATGAGTCCATCCCGCCCCGCCGTTTTTGCACAAGCCCCTATTGGCGTGTTTGATTCGGGCGTGGGCGGATTGTCCATCTGGCGTGCCCTGCGCCAATCCCTGCCCAACGAGCATTTGCTCTACCTGGCCGATTCCCGATACGCTCCCTACGGAGACCGATCCCCCAAATGGATTGTGGAGCGTACCCTGCAAATGACTCAATTGCTGGTAGACCAAGGCTGCAAGGCACTGGTCATCGCCTGCAACACCGCCACACTGGTAGCCGCCCCCGCCCTGCGCTCCAGGCTTTCCATCCCCATCATCGCCATCGAACCCGCCATAAAACCGGCTGCCGCCCTGAGCCGTAGCCGTAGCGTCGCCCTGATGGCCACCAGCCGCACCCTGGACAGCGGCGGCCTGCAAAACCTGATTGACCGCTATGCCAGCGACGTGGAAGTCATACGCATTCCCTGTCCAGGGCTGGCCGACCGGGTCGAGGCCCTGCAACTGTCAGGCCCGGAAATCGAAGCAGAACTCAAAGAACGATTGGCCCCCGCCCTGCAAAGCCAGGCCGATACCCTGGTCCTGGGCTGCACACACTACCCCTTTTTACGTCCCACAATCGAAGCCATCAGCGGCTCGCGCTTCCATATTCTGGAACCGTCCTTTGCCGTCGCCGCCCAAGTGCACCGTCGCCTGGAGCAGGCCAACTGCCTGAACACACAAGCCCAAGCAGGCAACAGCGCCTTCATCAGCAGCGCCCCCGTGGACCAAGCCCAAAAAGTCATCCAAGCCCTGACAGGACTGAGCGAACCCACCATGCTGGCATTCCCCATACATTCGCCAAGCGCGCTGTAGAAATTGTTCATCCTCAATCTCTCGATGTTTCCAGCAAGAGCCGCTTGAGTTGGCTGCTCTAGCTAGCTGACCACTATCTTTAGCGGCCCAACGGCCCCCCCCTCCGTTCACCATCTCCACTCGCCTCGACTCTGGGTTCGAACTGACGGGGTGACATGACGCCCTCCCCCCGGACGGTTTTAAAGTCAGCCCGAACAACGATCCTGCCCCATCACAAATCAAATCAGCACTCCACCCAAACAACGATTCCCGACCTCACTCTCGAAGCCATTGAGAGCTGCTCGGGGCGCCCTACGAAGAATGCCTCAGGCCCCCCACTCTGCAGCAACCAACGCCCCCAAGCCTGCTCCACCTTCAAGCTCAGCAAACAACAACAACAACAACAACAACAACAACAACAACAACAACAACAACAACAACAACAACAACAACTTTGAGCCTAAAGCATAAAAAACGCCTAAAACCCCGCCAAACCACGCCACCGTAACAAACCATCCATCAAGCCGCCATATGCCTGCCAAGCCGCAGCCAGCCAGCCCTTGAGCCCCACTGCTCCCACCCCCGTCCATCCCTTCACATAAAACACAATCCAATCATCGGCGGATTTGCTGATCCGTTCACAGGGCAGTCATACGCCCTTCCTACACTGCCCGCAGTCCTGATCCGATGCCAACTGAGCAGCCCACCCCCACGCCCAGTCTGGCCTCTCTTTTCACTTTTCTACACGAGTGGCTGTATGACCTTCTCTCCCCGTCTTCCCAAGTCCCCGGCATTGCAGCGCATGCAGCAAGCCGGGCTTACTCTGTCCATGGCCTTGCTGCTAAGTGCTTGTAGTGGTGGCTCCGGCGGCAATGATGGCTCCACCAGTCCTGGCGTGGACCCGGAACCCCCTACCGTTGAACCCGGCGACAAACCCCAGGCCCTGGGTGGCAAAAAAGCACTGATCGTCACCATCGACGGCTTGAGCTACGAAGCCTTGTTGCAAGCCCGTCAGGCCGGCCAGCACCCCGCCCTGAAATCACTGACCATCGCCCCCGCACAAACCGGCGGCTATGTCGGCACCAGCAGCGAACAACGCACCCTGCCCGTCCCTGGCTGGGCCTCCCTGATCACCGGCGTTTGGGCAGACCAGCACGGCCTGCGTGGCGTAGGCACTGCCGCCCCCACACTGAGCGCCCCCACCCTGCTAGCCCTGGCTGACAAGCAGCCCCAGGCCGCCATGGCCCTGAGCGCCGCCGACTACCGCAAGCTGCTAGGTGAAGACCTGCAGGCCGGACGCATCCTCGAAGCAGCCAACTGTACCGACTCCGACAGCTGTGTCAGCGAGCAAACCGAAAAATACCTGCAGCAAGGCAAATCCCTGATCCTGGCCCAAATCCAGGCTCCCGCCCGTGCTGCCTCCGAGGGTGGCATGGGTGGCCAGGCCTACCAGCAAGCCGTGCAAGCCTCGCTGGCCTCAGTGGACAAACTGTTTGCCCTGATCGAAAAACGCAAGCAGGCAGACGCTTCGGAAGACTGGTTGGTCATTCTGACCACCAGCTATGGTCTGGACGAATTTGGCGGCACCACTGGCTCGCAATTCAACCGCAACAAGACCAGCTTCATCGCCACCAACAAGACACTGGCCTCCTTGCCAGCCGTTGACAGCGCCGTGACCAGCACGACGGACATGAACACCCTGGCGGCCGTTATCGACATTGCCCCCACTGTGCTGTCCCACCTGGGCATCCAAAGCGAACAGTACCGCTTCCGTGGCTCCCCACTGCAAGCTGAAACTCGTGTGCGCAACGTGTCCTTCAGCAAACCCGCCGACAAGAACATGGTGGACCTGAAATGGGTACTGGATGGTGACGCCTCGCAGGAAATCCAGGTCATGCGCGACGGCAAGCTGATCGCTACCCTGCCTGCCGGCACAACCCAGTACTCCGACCCATTGCCAGTATCGGAAAATGCCCAGACTTACTCGCTGATCTACTCGATAAGTTCAGGCAAGGCCGCATCCACCATCAAGGCTGAAGTCGGGTACCAACCCCCTCCCAAGCTGGCCGACACGCTGAAAAATGGGTTGCGCAGCTACTACACCTTCAGCTCACAACCTTTTACCGATGCTAAGGGCGGGAGCAGCCTGCAAACATCCAGCCCTAGCGTCCCGAGCGGTGAACTTATTGCTGCTGACTTCCTGGATCCCTCCCAGCCTAAAGGGGGCTTGCGCCTGGTCGGTAGCAAAGCCGATGCCAATGGAAACCGGGGTTATCGCCTGTCCTTGAGCCGCGAGTTGCTGGGCACAGGTGGTGTGCAAAAACTGACCATCGGTTTCTGGTTCCGAACCCCCGACAACTGTCACGGCTATGGCGCTCCCATCATGGCCAACAAGAACTACGACTCCGGTAACACTCCCGGCTTTGCACTGGGCCTGTTCAACGCCAATGGTTGTGACGTCCGCTTTAACACCGGTTATGGGGGCGGTCGCAATGAAAGTCAGGGTTACAACGTCACACCCGACCAATGGGCCTACATAGCCGTCGTGATTGACAAGTCCAAAGGCATCATGCGTGGGCACGTATTCGATACCAAAAAAGGGGCGCAGTTCGGGTCTGTAGCCTTGGAGGCCCGCACAATCGCCGCATTGGGCGGAACCGGCACCAGCGAACTGGGGCTGAACGAAGACGTTACCGGCCAGTACTACAAACGCTGGGGTCGCAGCGACATCAATATGGACTTTGGCGAACTGGCCATCTGGGATCGTGACCTGAGCACGGACGAGCTGACCAGTATTTACGAATCGCGCAAACCCTTGTCCAGCCTCCAACCCTGATAGCACAACCAAGGAATTCTCATGACTCCAACGAGCACTTCATTCACTTTCGAGCGCATGAAACGCGCATCCGTGCTGCTGATGTTATGCGGCCTGCTGGCTGCTTGCGGCGGCGGTAACGACACAGGCAACTCGAACAGCTCCGGCTCTACCGAAGAACCTGCTGAGCCGGGCAAACCTAACCCAGAACCTGCGCCGCAACTCAAATGCGCCCCTTGATTGATTAAGAGATTAAGCACAATGACTTCACGTCGCACATTCCTACGCAACATGACCGGTGCCAGCCTGGCAGCCGGCTCCCTGGCCGCCTTTCCTCCCAGTATCCGCAAAGCGTTGGCCATCCCCGCCAACAACAAGACGGGCACCATCAAGGATGTAGAACACATTGTGGTTCTGATGCAAGAGAACCGCTCCTTTGACCACTACTTCGGCACCCTGAAAGGCGTGCGTGGATTTGGAGACCGTTTCACAATCCCAATGCCCAATGGGCGCAACGTCTGGCAGCAAAATGTCAGCTCGACCGAAACCGTGATGCCCTATCATCTGGACGCCACCAAAGGCAATGCCCAGCGCGTTAACGGCACACCGCACTCCTGGTCGGACGGCCAGGCTGCCTGGGACCACGGCCGCATGGACTTCTGGCCCAAGCACAAGAATCGTCACTCCATGGGCTACTACCGCGAAGCCGAATTGCCCTTCCAATTCGCGATGGCGAACGCCTTCACCATCTGCGATGCCTACCACTGCTCCATGCACACCGGCACGAACTCCAACCGCATGTTCCTATGGACCGGCACAAACGGTCCGACCGGCACAGGCGAGTGTACCGTCAACAATGCGTGGGACAGCCTGTGGCCCTCGATCTTTGGCGGCTACACCTGGAAAACTTATCCCGAACGCCTGGAAGAAGCCGGTATCAGTTGGAAGGTGTACCAGAACCTGCCTGACAACTTCACCGATAACCCCTTGGCTGGCTTTATCCAGTACCGACTTGCCGCTGAAAAATCGGGCAAACCCACCAATGCCCCGTATGAACCATCTGACGACGTCGGCAATCCTCTATTCAAGGGCATTGCCAACACCATGCCCGACGGCGGATTTCTGGAACAGATCCGCAAGGATGTCGAGTCCGGCACCTTGCCACAAATTTCCTGGGTGGTGGCCCCAGCCAACTACTCTGAGCATCCTGGCCCTTCAAGCCCCGTGCAAGGCGCTTGGTACACCCAAGAACTGCTTGATGCGCTGACGGCCAATCCCGAGGTCTGGAGCAAGACCGTATTGCTGGTCAACTTTGACGAGAACGACGGCTTCTTTGACCACATTCCCTCCCCCTCTGCCCCATCGATTGATCCTGTCACTGGCAAACCTGCTGGCAAGACCTCGCTGAGCGAAGAAGAAATCGCGTTTGAATACTACAACTACCCCAGTCCCAAAGGTCTGGCCGGCCAGCCTCCACGTGATGGCAAAGTATTCGGCCCCGGCGTGCGCGTGCCCATGTACGTAATCTCCCCCTGGAGCCGTGGCGGTTGGGTGAACTCGCAAGTGTTTGATCACACATCCGTCATCCGCTTCATGGAAGAGCGCTTCGGTGTGATGGAGCCCAATATCAGCCCCTACCGCCGTGCCGTGTGTGGTGACCTGACCTCGGCCTTCAACTTTGCCAGCCCGAACGACGAGCCACTGCCTACCTTGAACGGCCGTCGCAACCGTCAAGAGGCTGATGCCATTCGCAACGCTCAGGAACGTCTGGCTCAAGTACCTCAGCCCGTGGACAACCAGCGTATTCCCGTACAGCAAACCGGTGTGCGTCCATCGCGTGCCCTGCCCTACGAGCTGCACGTCAGCGCCCGTTGCGACAGTGAAAAAGGCGTACAACTGCTGTTCTCCAACACAGGTAAAGCCGCCGCTGTTTTCCACGTCTACGACAAGCTGAACCTGGACCGTATCCCGCGCCGCTACATGGTCGCTCCCGACCAGATTCTGGACGATGTCTGGGACGTGCAGGCGAACAATCTGGGGCACTACGACCTGTGGGTATTGGGCCCGAATGGTTTCCACCGCCACTTCCGTGGTGATGTCAGCGTATTGAGCCAGCCCGACACCGCCCGTCCAGAAATCCGCGTTTGTTACGAAGTGACCAAAGGTGATGTTTATCTGGAAATGATGAACGGTGGCCAGTCGGCCTGCACCTTCACCATCCAGTCCATGGCTTACCGTGAGGATGGCCCATGGGAAGTGACCGTGGAACCGGGCAAGCAAGCCAAGCAATCCTGGGTTCTGAAATCCAGCGGTCACTGGTACGACTTTGTGGTGCGCAGCAACAGCGACCCAAGCTACTACCGTCGTTTCGCTGGCCGCGTGGAATTTGGCGAGCACGGTGTCAGCGATCCGGCTCTGGGCATTCCGGCTTACCTGTAAGACTTAAACGCTGTGCATCTATAGTTCTCTATCGTCTGACTATGTGTGCGTGCGCACCACGCACACGTTTTGCCCCGATGCCTTTGCTTGGCATCGGGGCTTTTTTTTGTAGTGACTGGTGTGAAGCGGCAACTAAAAGCCCGCGGATCCAGCAAACTTAGCGGGTTAAGCGCGACCGAAGACCCAGGCCTAGGTAGTGCCTTCTACGTTGCCGCTTTCTTTTCGTCGCCACTCTTTCCTCTTTGACCTGGACCGATATCCGGGCGCTGCCCAACTCCACAACCGCGCGCAAAACAGCAGAGTAAGCAGTACGGGCAGGCAAGCAAACGTCAGCCCCTGCATACATAGCACGCTCACTGGACAGGGGGGACTCATCGGCCAGAAACAGGAGGGCGACATTATCCAGCTGCCGCATCGCGGAAATAACGGCGTACACATCAAACGCGCTCTCGCCCTCCCCGTCAATAATCAGAATGCGCTGGCGCTTTCCGAAAGTGGCAAGGTCTGTAGGACTGGTTGCTACCGTCGTGCACACCCCGGAGCCGGCCAAATAATCATGCAGGGCCAGCATATCGCCCACACGCGATGATGCAGGCTGTGCAATCAGGAGAAAAACCACATCAAAATCATACATAGGGCGCGATACGCAGTCCTGTTATCACCGACCACCCTGCATCAATTTAATAATGGCCTGTGTATGCTGGGCGTTCTGGGTTCCGATCAGCAAACGCCCATCGGAAATCGTTTCACTGATACGGGCCACGCTTACCAACTGCCCTTGCACACTTAACAACAGATAGTGGCCTCGTGCCTGAGCCGTGACACTGCGCAGTTTGCTAATGCCGTTCTGGTTCATCTCCAGTAGCAAAAACGTACCTTGATCCTGAGTGGTTACAGGGGTGACGCGGTGCAGATCGGATTGCGTCAAAACAGGCTGGGGCAGCGCAAACAGCGAGGTTCCCCCCACATCCACAGCCACCAAGGGCGCTTCTGCTTTCTCTTGCGCCAAATGCAGGGTAATGACAGTTGGAGCTTGAGTACGAGAGGCCGTCGGCGCTGCCGTGCTGGCATTGTTCGAACCACCCGCGCTTTGCATGACAGGCGGTGCTGGATCTACAGGTTCGGAAATATGACGAGGCATGGTTTGCTGACAAGCAGCCAGACCACCCGCCAGAATCAACACCGCTAATTTGTGCAGAATATTCATTGTTTTCTCGATCACGGCACACACCCGGCCAAGACGGGTGCGTGCCTGGTTGCCGCATCCAACTTAGCGTTGGCCTTGAACTTCGATATCGACCCGACGATTCGGTGCCAGGCAGGCAATCAAATCACTGCGATTGGGCTGATCACACTGCACAAGGGGGCGGTCCTGACCAAAGCCTTGCGTCACAATTACGGCGGCTGGAATGCCCTGGGCGGACAAGGCCTGTCGTACCGTCTGGGCACGTTGCTGCGACAAGCGCTGATTCGATGCCGCACTTCCAATCCGATCCGTATGGCCGGAAACCGTCACCCGTTCGATGTCGGACATTTGCTTGAGCTGGCCGGCAATATCACGAATCGTGCTCAGACCTGCGCTGGTCAAGGTCGCACTGCCAAACGCAAAGGCCACGTCCCCGGAAAGCGAGAACGGCTGAATGGTTGCGGTTTTCGGTGCCGCATCCAGAACAGAAGCACATTCACCAGGCTTCCAGTAAAAGCTGCGACCCAGCTTGTCCTGATCAAACAGCACCTTGAACTGACAAGTCTTGATGCCCTGTGCCGTGTTGAAGTGAAACAGGTAATCCCACTCGCGAACCTTGAAGCCTTCAGCAAAGTGCGGGCGACCCAGCAGGTCATACAGCTGATCGCGAGTCACGCCTTCCCGGACCTGACGCAGATTGTCGATATTCGGGTAAGAGCCCGTGTGAAAAGTTGCTTTATCCACTTCCGGAAACACCGGATTTTCCGTGTGGCCCTCCGAGTCCACCTGACTCAAGGTTCCGCAACCAGCAAGCACCAGGCTGCCTAGCAAAGCAGCCCCAAACCAATTTTTCTTCATGATCTGAATTCCTTCAAAAGTGTGTGCTGTGCATCGGCGCCAATGCGCCGATGCACCATAGAGTCAGGGCCGACTTACCATTGATAACCAATACCCACGGCACCACCGTAATCACCGCGCGAGGTGGTATTGCCCGAGAGCTTGTAAACCCACTTACCGTTATCGGTAATACCGGAGAAACCAATGGCCATACCGGACTCTCCACGCCAGGTACCGCCGGCCATGGACATCATGTGCTTGCCCGGCAAGTAAGCCTGAGGCAGAGACGCTGTTGCCATCGCGGCCGCCACACCTGCACTTAAGCGGTTATCCAGACGATTGATATCGTGGCGAATATTGTTGATCTGACCTTGCAGATTGCCCGCCACCTGATTCAACTGGCTTACGTTGACCGCATCGGTGTCATTCACGCCCGCCGCCACATTGGTGATGTGCTTGCCGGACATATTGATGCCGTTCTCGTTAATGATCGGGCCACCGTTATTGATCTGAATTTCATCGGCCTGAACATTCACTGCCGTAATGGAATTGACCTTCAGATCCTGGGATACCGATACCTTGATATCAGCGCCAACAGTCTGGCCTGCATCATTGACCCGGTCCGTCTTGGAGATAACGATGTTGTCCCCTTCAACAAAGCCCACCGTGTTGCCATTATGGATAGGCGTGCCGTCACCGGAGCCATTATTGCCACCACCTGTGGAGCCGGAACCATTGCCGTTGGAACCACCGGTATTGCCGCCTTCCTTGCCATCCGTCGGTGCTTCAACATTCCAGTGCATGCTGTCCAGAACATCTTTCAAGGAGGAGTGCTGGCCACCGTTGTAGGCAAACGAGCCGTTTCCATCCAGACCAATGAAGGACTCGATAGGCTGGAGCTGACCATAATTGACGGCATCGGTCGGATTGCGACCGGCGGCAACATTGGTGATGCGCATATCACCTGCGTTGATGCCAGCCAGGGTGATGCTCGGGCCATTATTGATGGTCAGGCCGGTGTTACCCAGGTGTACGTCGTTTCCTACCGCAACCCCTGCGTTGTTGATGACGGTATCGCCGGTCTTCAGGCTGCCATCTGCTCCCAGATCAATGTCCTTGTTCAGCTTGACTTCAACCTGTCCGGAATCATCGGTGCCAGTCTGCTCAACCGTGACATTCTTGTCACCGACAAAGGCAACCTGGCCGTTCGGGCCAATATTGGCGCTATTGCCATCCGCATCGGTCACATTCCAACCAGCGCTGGCAACGTCATTGACTTGCTTGAGCTGATCTTCGGTCGCCGCCTGACCGCTGGTGTAGCTGTCCGGATCCCAAGTCAGATTGGTCAGTCCGCCGATTCGGCCGGTATCACCATTGATCGTGACCGGGTTTGCTCCGCCCACCACGACCTGCGTGCTGCCGATAGCCGTGCTGTTACCGGCCGCATCTGCCACCGTGATCGAACCTGCGCCTACGGTAGTCGTGTCACCGGCGGCATTGCTGACCGTGGTGCCTGCCGCAGTCGTGGAGGTCTTGTTACCTGCCCCATCATCCACGGTCAGACCGTCGTTGTTCACGACCGTGTTTCCCGTCTTCAGGCTACCGTCTGCGCCCAGATCAATATCCTTGTTCAGGTTGAAGGCCAGGTCCGTGCCATCACGCGAAATGTTGATGTTGCCGTCCGTGTTACTGAAGTCCACCGAGGCGCCAGGCTTCACGTTTTCAGTAGCACCACCATTAGCGCTGATATTCCAGCCTGCGTTGGCAACCTCTGAAACTTCTTTCAGCTGCGATACGTTCACCGCATCGGTGTCGTCTGTACCTTTGGCCAGATTGGTGATTTTCTTGCCGTTCATATTGATGCCGGCATCGTTAATCACCGGACCACCGTTATTGATGGTGATGCTGTTCAGGTCCGTCAGATCCTTGGCCATGACCAGGTTCAGCTTGTTGCCGTCACTATCAACACGCAGGTTCGTACCCGTGGACTCTGCGCCCTCGGCCAGTTCACCCGAGATAGTCAACGGTGTGTTGTCACCCAGCGTTTTGGCAATCGCGTCGCCGGTATTGCCGGCAAAGCTCAAGCCATCAGCCTGGGTGGCGATCTCGCTGCCCTTGTAGATAACATCACCACCGCTTTGGACAACAAAGTTGTCACCCAGGTGGGTTTCGCCCGTAACAGTCAGATTGTTGGTCGTGACGCTGTCGCCATTAACGATCGTGTCACCTACTGTGACGCTGTCACCGTTGATCACGGTATCGCCTACAGTGATGCTATTACCCACAGTCAGATCATCGGCCAGATTGAAAGCCAGGTCGGTGCCATCGCGCGTCACGGTGATGTTGCCGTCGTCATTGCTGAAGTCCACCGATGCTCCGGGTTTGACGTTCTCGGCGGCAGCACCATTGGCGCTGATGTTCCAGCCTGCGTTGGCAACCTCTTCGACATCCTTCAACTGCGACACGTTCACCGCATCGGTGTCGTCTGTCCCTTTGGCTAGATTGGTGATTTTCTTGCCGTTCATATTGATGCCGGCACCGTTGATCACCGGACCACCGTTATTGATGGTGATGCTATTCAGATCCGTCAGGTTCTGAGCCATGACCAGATTCAGCTTGTTGCCGTCACTATCAACACGCAGGTTGGCACCCGTGGACTCTGCTCCCTCGGCCAGTTCGCCGGAGATGGTCAGCGGTGTGTCGTCACTCAGCGTCTTGGCAATGGTGCTGCCGGTGTTGCCCGCAAAGCTCAAGCCATCAGCCTGGGTGGCAATTTCGTTGCCCTTGTAGATAACATCCCCGGTGTTTTGGACAACAAAGCTGTCACCCAAATGGGTTTCGCCCGTAACAGTCAGATTGTTAGTCGTGACGCTGTCACCGTTGATCACGGTATCGCCTACAGTGATGCTATTACCCACAGTCAGATCATCGGCCAGATTGAAAGCCAGATCGGTGCCATCACGCGAGATAACGATGTTGTCGTCATCATTGCTGAAGTCTACCGAACCACCCGGCTTCACGTTCTCAGCCATGGCACCATTGGCACTCACATTCCAACCTTGAGCCGCGTACTTGATCGCATCGTGCACCGTGTTTTCACCGGTATCTCCGATATTGCTCATGCTCAGGTTGCCATTAGAGGCCAGCGTGGCATTGCCACCCAAAATGTTTTTCGTGGTGTTAGCTACATTGCCCAGCACCGAATTCGTGGCATGCAACTGGCTGCCATTGATCGCATCTGTGCTGCTGGCGCTGATCCGGCCCGCGGCCACATTCGTCACTGTGCGTTTTTCCTGCTCCGTACCCACGCTGACGGTAGCAACAGGACGATCTCCGGCAAAGTTGCCGTAGTTCAGCCCGTTCAAAGAAGCATTCAAGGTGCCAACCGCGCCTGCTGTTTCTGCACCATCACCCAGCGCTACCGAGCGTGCATTGAGCGCCTTTGAACCCTGTCCAATAGCGACAGCACGATCGGCCGTGCTGCGGGAGCCGTCACCCAGCGCGATTGCCTGACGCTCAAGCGCCCAAGCGTCACGGCCTTGTGCAATCGATGCCTCGCCAAAGGCATGTGCACCCTTGCCCTGTGCCTGTGCAAAATCAGCGGTGGCCTGAGCTTCGCGACCTACCGCAATGCTGCTATTGAACTGGGACATGGAGTCCGTACCCAGCGCAATGGAGTCGCGGTTCTTGTCCTGATTTTCGACATCAGGATTAGACTGGCCGGAGCGAGCGTTAGTACCCATTGCAATACCGCGTGCCGCAAAGGCTTTGGCATCCGTACCGCTGGCCTGGGAATCACCGGCAGCCGCCCGTGATCGGGTGCCAAACGCCATAGCGTCATTAGCCGTTGCCGTCGCATTGCTACCCTGAGCGATGCCGCGAGCCGCATTCACCACCGAGTTTTTACCGATCACAATCCCTTCCACGGCTGTAGAACTGGATTCTGTACCGATCACAATCGAGTTCTCGACCGAGGGACCGTTTGCCTGGCGATCTGTGTAGGAATCCCGGCCAATGACGATGGAGTTCTTGTCACGGCTGACAACGTGCGTACCGATTGCCACGCCGCTCTCGTCCCGCGCTTCGGATTGGGAGTTACCGATAGTCGTGGAATTCAGCCCCAAGCCTTTGATGTTGTGTCCCAGCACAACAGATGACGCTCCCTCTGCCCCTGCCATATGTCCAATAGCAACCGAGTCCTTTTCCTTGGCAGTTGCATCAGGGCCGATGGCAATCGAGTCGATGGCTGTTGCAGCAGCACCGTTATTGTTCTTGTTGCCCTTGTCGACACCACCATCATTAACGCTGAAGTAACGAGGTTTGCTATCGGCAATCTGCTGGCCCCAGTCCTCGCCAACCTTCTCGGCCAGCTTTTCATAATCCACAGTCGCACCCAGCGTCACCTGATCAACAGCCGACTGCAACTGGCGCACGTTCACTGCATCGGTCTCATTGGCACCGTCTTCCACGTTCACAATACGACGTGTGAACTCACTGCCCGACTGGCTGCTACCAACGGAAACGGCACTGCCATTGAAGCCTCTATTGGTGAACTTGCTCAAGCCAGACACATCGTTTTGCGCGGCATGAGAGTTCAACCCCAAGGCTACGAAATTGCTGTCAGCATGAGCATTAGGGCCAATGGCAGTACCCGTTCCCAATGCCGTTGTCTGACGACCCATCGCGACCCCGGTATTACCGGCAATCGCCTTGTACCCAATCGCCACGCCTTCTGTTTCAGCGCCGGAGTCCTCACCAATACCGATCGCACGGTTTGATGACAGCCCCCGATTCGCATTCTTGCCCAGGCTGACATTGCTATCGCCTATGACATTCAGGCCGGCATCTCGGCCAATCGCCACGTTTTCGTTGCCATCCACGCCATTGCCGGTGCCATCACCCAGCGCCACATTGAACTGACCTTTGACGTTCTGACCACTGGCCTGACCGATGGCAATATTGTGCGAACGATCACCCGGCAGATGATTGCCAGTGGCCTGGCCTGCGCCATTACCGATAGAGATATTGTTTTCTGCATCAGCCTGAGCACCTAAACCCAAGGCGATCCCGTTAGCCCCACTGGCCTGTGCCTGCATACCCAAGGCAAGCGCATTATTTCCACTTGCCGCTGCTTCGCGGCCTACCGCAACGCTGGCCAAACCGCTGCTCCGACTATCCTTGCCAATGGCAATGGCTGCCTCCGGTTTAGGTCGACTGTCTGCGCTGGCGACACTGGCACCGTCACCCAATGCAATCGCGCTGTCGGCGTCGGCCAGCGCACCTTGTCCTGCAGCAATACTGCGATCCCCCTCTGCCTTGGACTCAGGGCCAATTGCAATGGATTCTTCACCATTCGCCTCGGAATCAGGCAGCTCCGAGTTCGCACGGAAATACTTCACGCCAGGATTGGTTTCATCCACTCCCAAGGCAATCAGACGATCGTTAACAGTCACCAACCCTGTTTCAGTAGCGCCAATTCGAGTGTCATGTGCAGCGATGGCGGTTTCGTTGCCCGCAATTCGACTGTCATGGGCCATGATGGCCGTTTCATTGTCCGTAATGCGAGTCCCATGATCCGTCAGAGTGGACTCATTGCTCGTGACCCGCCCTTCCAGCCCATCAATCTTACCGGTATTGGTCTGCACCTCAGCGGACGTAGCATTGAGCTGCGCCTGGGTCGCCACAGACTCACCACCCACCGTAATCTGATCGGCACTCAAGGCGCCGGAGATCATCAGGCTACTCAACCCCACGATGCTGCCACCACCACCCGTAAACCGAATGGTGCCGCCTGGGCTGGTGAAGTCAATGAGGTTGCTCTGACCGTCGCCTGGAATCTCGACTGCCGCCCAGGCATTGCTCATCGCCAATGCGCTTGCTGTCAACAAGGCGAGCCATCCCATGCGTGCGGAAAAAGACGCACGCTTTCCTCCTTTGACGCACGAGGAACTGCGCTTGCCTTTGGCTTTCTTGTGCTCAGAAACGGCAACAAATGTTCCCGTTTGCTCATTCCAGATGGTTTTATAGACGTGATTCATCTCTGTTCCTGATCCTTTAAGGAATACGTGTTGAGTGCTACGTTGATGTGTGTGGGGCTGAAACTGTCTCGAACGCACAAAGGCTCCGCCCCCTCCCGGGGGGGCAGGACGCAGGGGGGGTCTATGTAGTAGCCTTGGACGGCGTGCACGCCGGCATCGACGCTCAACTGGAAATCCAGGGCAGTCTCAATTCCTTCGGCGATGACGTATTGGCTGATGCCATGCGAGGCATGAACCCAAGAATGAAGGGCAGCAAGGCCGTCCCTGTCCCGTGCCTGATGCACCAGGGATTTATCAAGTTTTAAGACCTGGGGTCGGATCTGCCGAGCCAGATCCAAGGTATTGAATCCGGTCCCAATATCATCAATGGCAACTTTGCAACCCAGGCCGCGCAAGGTGCGCAGCAGGCTAATGGCGGCTTCCTGATCAAAGACAGAAGCCGTTTCGGTAATTTCCAGGGTCAAACGGCTGGCCAGCTGTGGCGCACCACGCAGCACCGCAATCAGCAACCGCCACCACGGCCCCTGTTGCAAAGACAAGGGGGAAATATTGCAGGCAAGATGAACATCCGGATCACGCTCCAGCACCTGTACCACCGACCACAGAACGCTGGCATCCAGGCGTTCGGTCACATGCAAGCGCTCTATGGCCTGAACAACCGGCGCACAAGAAACGGACTGAGTACTGTTCTGCGCATCATCCCAGCGCAACAGCACTTCGTAATACAGAACCTGCTCGCGATCCTGCACAAAGACCACAGGCTGAAATGACAGGGCAACCTTCTCGTCCCGCATATCTGCAAAGAAACGAGTCGCCAAAGCCATGTCGCGCCGAGTCTGCTCGCAAACAGGAGGCTCAAGCTCGGAGAAGGCAATGGTGCTGGCCAGAGACTGCAATTGAGACAGGCAAACCGGACGGTCGCCCGATGCTTCAACCCAAGCCGGAACAACATTGACCAGGATGCGGTCCGAGCCGCAGCGAACGGGCTCGTAGCACAGCGCCGCTTTGACTCGTTCCAGAAACAGGTCCTTGTCAAGCTGGGTGGGCAGACGACAATTCGTCAAACCAATCAACACCACTTGATCAAGCACCAGGATGTCGCTGCGTGCTATGCCGTAGGGACGCAGGCGCGCCGAAATGGCGGACAAAAAGGCTTGCTGGAACAGGCGCGCATCATAGGCCTGGGCAAGCGTTGCCAGTCTTCGCAAGCCTAAAAGCAAATAGCTGCTTGAAGGAGTAACTTGCTGCAACCAGCAGGACAATGACTCTAGCGACTGGACGCCCATTACGCGCCCCGCTTCGCCGGTTGGCACTCTGGACGCTGTGTGTGAATCAGCGTCTGGCTTTCCACCTGACAGCGGTCAAAAAGCCTCCTTTATGTCAACATCGATTCCATAACAAATAGACACGTTTGTACGTGAAAATTACGCTGAAAAGGATCATTTCGATGCGCTATTCGGTTGGGACTAAAAGGAGGCTTCTTGTCAAAATCGCAAGCCTATTTACGCCTTTTCTTAACCATTGTTGACGCTTGCCTATGGCTGGCTGCAACGTTCTTCAGAAAGTGCATCGGTCAGACCTGCTTCGTGTTGACACACATGTGGCCGCCGCTAACACTTAATCAGTATCTGCATCTGAAACACAGCGTTAATAAAAAATTACGTAATAGTTTTTATTGCAGTACGAGCTACCTCAATCGCCGTTTACGTGGCAGCAGGTTTGCATGCGGTTAGTAAAACTTGACATCGCGTGGCCAACATTCCACTGGACCATCTTGGGTTTACTAACATCGATTGCACTGAGATGTGGTCGAGTGGGAGGGGGGAGGCTGCGCTTTGCGCTAGGAAGATGGGTACTATGAGTAAGAAATATGGATATGCACGCGTTTCAACACAGGATCAAAACCTGGACCTACAGATCGCGGCTTTACAAAAGGTGAATTGTGATCATATCTATACGGATAGAGGGATATCAGGGGCTAAAGCAACACGTCCAGGATTGAATCATCTGCAGCGAAAACTGAAATCGGGTGACACGCTTATTGTCTGGCGTCTGGATAGGCTGGGCCGATCACTACGCTATTTGGTCGACACGATCGATCGTTTAGGCAAAGAGAATATCCATTTCATTTCCTTGACGGAAAATATAGACACGACAACATCGGGTGGTAGATTGCTGTTTCATATGATGGCCGCCCTGGCTGAGTTTGAACGCTCGCTGATTAGCGAACGCACTCGCGCAGGAATGGCAGCAGCGCGTGCCAATGGCAGGCCACTAGGCAGACGCCCTGCCTTATCACCCGCCCAACACAAAGAAGCACTTATTGCGCTGACCAATCAAGTTCCGCTGGACATCGTTGCCAAAAAATATGACGTGCATCCCAGGACAATCCGCCGCATCAAGGCCACGGCCTCGACATAGCCGGCTCAACGCAAGTGACTTAAGTATTAGTCAGCATTGCCGCCAGACAACCAGGTGGCGGCAATGATCTGTAGAGGAACAGGGCAAGCACCCTACCGCCTTTTACTGCACCAGCTGATTCATCTCGATAATTGGCAGCATCACTGCCAGAACAATCAACAGCACCAAACCGCCCATCAGCAAAATCATCAAAGGTTCCAGCAAGGCGGTCATGGTCAGGGCTTTGCGCTCCAGCTCGGTTGATAAGGTCGTCGCAGCCCGATCCAGCATGGGCGCCAGCTCACCGGTTTTTTCACCGCTGGCAATCAGTTGGACTAACAGCGGCGGGAACAAGGCACTACGCTGCAAGGCGGTCGCCAAAGGCAGACCCTCACGCACATGGATGGCGGCCTGATTCACGGCACCGCGCAAGGCCAGATTGGACACAGTACGCCCGGCCGCTTCCAATGCCGTTAGCAAGGCCACATTGCTGCCAGCCAGAATAGCTAACGTGGCAGCGAAGCGAGCGGTATCCACGCCCAGCAAGTAGCCTCCCAGAACAGGCACGCTTAACAGACGCCGATGAAAGGCCAGCTTCAAGGCCGGCTGTCGCAGCAAAAAAGCCACCAGGCCAGCCGCCAGCAAGAGCACAACAAATAACACCAGGCCCCATTCACGCAGCAAATCACTGGCGCTGATCATGACCCGAGTCAGCATGGGCAGTTGCTGTTTGGCTTGGGTGAAAGCACCGACCACTTGCGGGACGACGTAGCTCAGCAAAAACACCACCATCGCCACCGAAATCAGGCTGACGATGGCTGGGTAGATAAAAGCCGTCAGCACCTTGCCGCGCAAGGCTCCACTGTCCTCAATGAAACTCGCCAGACGGTCCAGCACTTGTTCCAGCTCGCCAGACTGCTCCCCTGCCCGCACCAATGCTCGGTAGATCTCAGGGAAGTCGCGCGGATGATTCGCCAAGGCTTCACTCAAGCTTTGTCCTGCCCGAATATCCGCACGCAGGGCTGCCAGCAATTGCACCAAAGGCCGACGAGTCGCCTGCTCAATCACCACGCCCAGGCTGGCCTCCAGAGACAAGCCCGCCGCCACCAGACTGGCTAACTGTCGGGTCAGCCAGGATAACTCGGTACGACGCAGGCCCGCACTGCGAGCACGGGCAGCGGCTCGGCTACGGCCCGCCTTCAGGGAAACTGTCAGCAGACCCCGGGACAGTAATTGCTGACGCGCCAGCCGTTCGCTCTCGGCCTCCAGCACACCCCGCTCGCTGCGTCCGGCCTGGTCCACCGCCTCATAATGATAAGTACCCATGCTCTTTCGCCCCCTTATAACTCGCGCGTGACGCGCAATACTTCTTCAGGGGTACTGATGCCCTGCTCTACCCAACGCTGGGCATCCTCGCGCAAACTACGCATGCCCGATTCACGCGCGGCCTGACGCAAGGCAGGTTCGGCTCCGGCAGCATTCAACAAGTGCTGGGCACGTTCATCGATGCGATACAGCTCGTGAATCCCGGTACGGCCTTGATAACCCGTGTGAGCGCAATGCTCGCAACCAGCAGGACTGGCCCGATACTGCCCGTGCTCGGCAGGCTGACGACAATGTCGGCACAGCTTGCGTATCAGCCGCTGGGCCAGCACGCCACGCAAGGTAGACGCCAGCAAAAAAGGCTCCACACCCATATCGACCAAGCGAGTCGCGGCGGACACGGCATCGTTGGTGTGCAAGGTGGCCAGCACCAGGTGACCTGTCAAAGAAGCCTGCACCGCAATCTGCGCGGTTTCCAGATCCCGAATTTCCCCGATCATGATGATGTCCGGGTCCTGTCGCAATATGGCACGCAAGGCACGTGCAAAGCTCAACTCAATACGGGGATTGACCTGCGTCTGGCCCACGCCTGGCAAGTCATATTCAATCGGATCTTCCACCGTCAGCACATTGCTGCGGGCTGTATCGACACGGCCCAGAGCGGCATACAAGGTGGTGGTTTTACCGCTGCCGGTAGGCCCGGTAACCAGCACAATGCCGTGTGGTTGATGAATCAGCTCATCGAGCTGAGCCAGGATATCCGGGGCCATGCCCAGACGCTCCAGCTCCAGTTGCCCGGCTGACTTGTCCAGCAAACGCATCACGGCACGTTCGCCATGTCCGGTAGGCAGAATCGAGACACGCAGGTCCAAGGCCCTGCCCCCCACTTTCAGGGCAATACGGCCATCTTGGGGCAAGCGTTTTTCGGCAATATCCAGGCTGGCCATAATCTTGATGCGGGACACCAAAGCACCATGCAAGGCTCGACGCGGGCTGACGATATCGCGCAAACGGCCATCCACCCGGTAACGCACGACCGAATGGGTTTCATAAGGCTCCAGGTGTATATCACTGGCACCATCCCGCACCGCCTGGGTGAACAAGGCGTTGATCATGCGGATGACCGGCGCATCGTCCTGGTTTTCCAGCAAGTCGGTGACAGCGGGCAGTTCCTGCATCAGGCGATCCAGGTCCACCTCATTGGCAGCCGCATCCACCACGCTGGCGGCATCGTCGCCCTGTGCGTAACTGGCATCAATCAGGGTATCCAGCTCCGCATCCGGAACTTGCCGCTCGTCCAGCTCGGGATAGCGTCGCCGCAATTCCACCAAGGCCCAATCCGGTGTACGCTCGCTAATCACCAGCGTGCCCACGCCTTGCTGCTGCGTCAGCACCGCACGGTGCTGACGTGCCCAGGAGTACGGCAGGCGGGTCATAGCGTCTCTCGCAGGTCCACGGCTCCGGACGAGCCTGCGGCCTGTGGCAACACCATGTGTCCCGCATCCGGGTGGAACCAGGTGGAGCGATCGGGCAAGCCTGTCTGCACGGCACGCATGTAGTTGTAGCGGTCCAAAGACAGGCTTTGGCTATCTTGGGCATTACGCACAATATGAGGGCGCAGGAACACCATCAAATTGGTTTTGGTACGCTTGCGTTTCTCGTATTTGAAGAGGTTGCCCACCAACGGAATATCGCCCAGCAAGGGAACCGATTGCTGACCATCCTCAATCGAGTCTTCCAATAAGCCGCCCAGCACAATAATCTGCCCATCATCGACCAGAACATTGGTACTAAGCGCACGTTTACGCGTGACAGGCGCGCTGGGCGATACCGACGTAGTAGGGTCCAGGCTGCTGACCTCCTGGTACAGAGCCATCTTGACGGTCCCACCTTCGGAAATCTGCGGACGCACTTTCAGGGTCAGGCCCACATCCTCGCGCTGAATGGTCTGAAAGGGATTACTGGCCCCATCACCCGTGGTCGTGTACTGCCCCGTCACAAAGGGCACGGTACGGCCCACCATGATGCTGGCTTCTTCGTTATCGAGCGTCATCAGGTTGGGTGTGGACAGAATATTGATGCCGCCCTGGCGCTCCATCGCCCGGGCCAGGACGCCCAGATTGACAATCTGCTGGCCCAGCACGTTCACCGTGCCTTTGACCACGCCCAGACTTAAACCCGCCGCCAAAGAATCCAGCGTGGTCACCCCGGCCTTGTTAATCCCGCTGCCACCCAGATTGGCGCCCCCGACAAAACCTGAACCTCCATCGGCAATATTGCCACCGCCTGTCATCCACTGGATGCCAAACTCGGCCGCATTCTCCGCATTCACCTCCACAATCAGGCTCTCGACCAGCACTTGAGCGCGACGTTGATCCAGTTGATCGATCACTTCACGCAAGCTGCGGTAAACCGGATCAGGGGCCGAAATGATCAGCGTATTCGTGGATGGATCAGCCTGCACAGTGGCACCGCCAGCGCTAAAGGCCACGGTGCCGCTGGCATTGTTTGCGGCGCTCAAACCCATCTCGGCCTGAGGCTGCTGCTTGGCGGTGGCCAACGTGTCCATGGCTTTGGCACCGCCGGTGGTGCTGGCGTTGGCGGCGGGTGCCAGGCTATTGCTGTTCGCCTGTTGATTCCCGGTACTCGCGTTCCCCGAAGGCGCTTGCCCAGTCAAGGCCCCCCGCAGCACTTCAGCCAGCTGCACCGCCTGAGCATTGCGCAGATAGACCACATGCAAATTGCCTTTATTGCTTTCCGGGCTGTCAATACGCCGGATCAGGTCACGGGCCAGATCCAGCCGGGCCGGACTGCCTGCCCGCACCAGAACCGAGTTGCTGCGCGGGTCGGCCACCACCGTAATGCGCTGCGCCACATCGTTGCCGGGCGTATCGAGCATTTGCGAGGCCAGGGCTGCCACATCCAGGGCCACGCCGTAGTCAATCGGGATAATGTCCGTGTTCAAGCCTGCGGGGGTATCGACCCCCGCAATGACCTGAGCGATACGGTCCAGATTATCACCGTAATCGGTCACCACCAGCGTGTTGTTGGACGGGTAGGCATTGATGGGATTATTGGGCGAAATCATCGGCCGCAGCACCGGAACCAAGGCGGTCGCATTTTCATAACGCAAGGTAAACACCCTCGTTTCCAGCTCGCCGCTGCCACTGGCCCCGGTACCGGCCGCCCGCACTGCACCGCCCTGCTGGCGCGCTTCAGCTTCAGGGACCACCCGACTGACCTTGCCACTACGCAACACGGCAAACCCTTGCATGCGCAGGGCAGACAACAGCATCTCGTAGGCGGTACGGGCATCGACCGGTACTTCGGACACCAAAGTCAGCTGTCCTTTTACGCGAGGGTCCACGATGAAGTTCTGGCCGGTAAAACGGGCCAAGGCAGCTACAACCCCATCCAGCTCGGCATCCACAAAATTCAGTGTGATGTCGTTGCCTTGCGGGAACTCGGCCGGATCGGGCAAGTCGATCGGAGCAGCACTGCCCCCGACACGCTGCGGGACCCGACGCGTCACAGCCGGAGGCGACGTATTGCTATTGGCAAAGCGCGGGTCAGCCTGAGTGCTACGAACAGGCGTCTTGCCTACCGAGGCAAAAAACGAAGAAGGATCGGGGCCGGGTTCAGGCTTCTGACCATTGCTCGCACAGGCGCTCAACAGCACGGCTGCACCCAGGCTTAAAAGGAAGCGAGGCCGCAGCCCATGAGATCGTTTAGTCAAGGTACTCATAGTCAAAATATCGTTATTCCTGCTTGCTAGTCGTTGTGGCTATTTGCCATTGGGTCACACCCTGACGCTGAGGCCCCAAGGCCTCCAGTAACTCTTTGAATCGTTGATCGTCGGCTTGTTTGGCTTGGGCGCGTCCTTCAAACAGCCCACCATCCGGCCCCCACTGACCTTGACCTGCCAAGGTCAAATCCCCCGCCAAGGTACGCAGGCTTAACTGCACGCCCTGACCCTTGCGGCTGACTGCCAATTGGTAATCACCCAGCTCGGCCTGGGCTGCCAGCGCGGAGCGTGCATTACGCCAATCCAGTTCCAGCAACGGCCCGGTTTCAGCGGCCAGAGCCTGACTGGGCCAGCGCAGCTGCAATTGCCCTTGCGGTTGCACGGTCTGCAACAAAGGATGTAAACGTCCTAACAGCGCGGCGGGAGCGGTCAGGCTTTGGCCCGAAATACGCCAACCTTGCAGGCTGGCCTGCAGGCGCACAGGCTGATCCAACCAGCCATGGCTCAACTCCATTTGCGGCCAGGGTGCCAAACGCCAACGCCAGCTGACAGGACCAGGAACGGTGCGGGCCAACAGACCCGAACCCACTACCAGCAAGCCTTGACCGGAGGCCAGGCTGCCATGGGCGGTTTCCAGCCGTAGCGGCAACTGCTCGGGCTGCCAGGCCAGCATCATGCGGGCAGGCAGAAAGGGCACGGCGGCCAGCAGCAGAGACAGCGCCAGCAAAACCCACCCCATGATCTTGGTCAGCTTTTTCATGAAGGCTCTCCTGCACGCAGCACAATGCGGCCATCCAGCAGACCGGCGCGTTCACGGCTATCGACCACAGAGCGACTCATGCTGACTTCCTGCACGGCAAAGCCCAGCACGCGAGGGGCGTGCATCAGCCAATCTATCAAGGCAGGAGCGGCCACGGCCTGGCAGACCAGAACACGTTGCTCGGCCTGTGACTGCTCTGTCTGACACTGGGTACCCAAGGTCTGCAAGCTGCGCTGCAACGCCTTGTCTTGCCCTTGTCCATCCACAGGCGCGACCAGCTCTTTATCCAGAACCTGAATTTGCGACAGCACGGTTTGCAGTTGCGCCATCTCGTATTGCAGACGAGGCAGCTCCTGTTTTGCCAAGGCCAGATCACGAATGGCAGGACGTAAGAGCAACAACCACAGAAACATCAAAACCAGCAAAGCGCCCAATACCGACAAGGCCAATTGATCCCGACGGCCCAAGGCTTGCCAGTACTGTCTTGCCAGGGCGAGCTTGCTTTGTACGGTCAGCCATACAGGCTGGAGTGCGGTGAATTTGCTCATTGCGGCGCCCCCTGCTGGCTGGCTGCTTGCGCTGCTTTGCTGAAACCAATTTCCCATTGGCGGGCAGACTCGCCCTGCTTCCACTCCAGATCCGATTCAGCCGGCAAAGGCTGCGCGGCCAGTTCGCTAGCCAGCGTCAAATGCAATTGCTGATCTTTGAAACTCAATGCCCGCACCTGTCCTTGCAAAGCAGGCCACTGCACGGCGCTGGCCATCAATAAACGATCAAAGGGAGCCGAGGCCGGGCTTTTCTCGGTCAGCAAACCATCACGATGCTGTCTGGCCTGCGTCAAGGGCGCGACGATAACGGGCAGGTGTGGCAAGGCTTGCCGAACCGCCTGCTCCATCTGGGTCTGTACCTGTTTCATCTGGGATCGCAACGATTGCGCCTGCTGCTGCAAGACCAAGGTCCAGCTCAAGATGGCGGCCAAAGTCCACCACAGGCTTTGTCGTAGCACGCTGTTTCCGCCACTGGCGGCCATCTCCGGCATCAGCAAGGAGCAGGCGGGTACGGTCAAGGTTTGGCCCTGGCCCTGCCTGTCTTGCTCATGGCCATCGGACCAGGCATAAACCCCGCTCAACGGCAGTCCCAACTGACGCGCCTGCTCCCCCAAAGCCAGCAAAGGCTGGCGCTCCGTCCAGGCCAATTGACTCATCCCGGACGGCCCCGGTGCCGAACAGGCCACCCACACCTGTTCGATAGGACTCAAGCACATAGGCTCGACCGCACTACTCGCCACAGCCTGCCGCCGCGAGGCGCTGACCGAGGGAATACGCGCTTCCGTCACCGTCGCCATCCCTGCAGGCAGGACCAGTTCCAAAGAGCGGGCCAGGCCCTTGAACTCCTGCACCTCTCCCCGCCCACGGCGCAATACCCTGGCGCGCTTGTCCCGCAGCACAAAGTCCACCGGCTGATCCAGCCTTGGCGGAGAGTCCAAATAAATACGCAGCACTTTGCTCATCACTTCAACGAATCCAGACAATCCGGCTGCGGTCCGCGGCCCTGTTGATCAGGGCCTGGGTCGCCACCCGGCTATGGTCAAGTCGTAACTCGCCACTTAATAAAAACCATTCACTGCGCACGCTCAGCGTTTGCCCCTTCAGCGCCTCCTGACGTTGGAGGCGGGCCTGCACATCGGCCTGATCCCGAAACCACTGGCCCCGGTCGCGCTGCTCCAAGAGGCCACGCCATTCCACCAGGCTGACGGAAGGCTGCACTGCCGCCAGCACCTGGGCACTGGCGGTATTCACATTCACGGATTTGGCTTGCGGCAAATAGCTCAGATATGGCTCCAGTTGCTTGGCCTGTTGCTCTGCATTGGGAAAGAAGTCCTGCAAATGAGAGGGCCAAGGCGCTTGCCCGGCCTGTGCCCGCTCCAATCGCTGGGCCAGCTCCAAAGCCAAAGAGGGTTCCTGCTGCAGATTGCCCAGCAATTGTTCCAATGCCTGCACATAGCGGGCCTGAATGCGACCATCGCGCAGCAATAAAGCCAGATTGAATTTGCCCTGCTCATCCTGGATATAGCCGGAGAAGTAAGCCGCACGGGTCTTGTCCGGAGTCTCTATCTTCAGCTCGCTCAGGGCCTGTGCCCACAGTCCACCTTTGTGCGTCACAGCCGAGCGCTGCGAGTCCAGACGCAAGACCAGCACAGCCCAATCCAGCGCACCGCGCAGCAACCAGTTGGCCTGCATGTAATCGCGCTCGCTGGCCAACTGGGTTGCCAGCCCACTTTGACGCTGGACGATGCCCATGGTGGCAATGGACACCGCCATCACGACCACCAGCGCATTGATCACCGCCATGCCTTGTTGAGATGCCCGATTCATAGCAGCATCACCACTTTGCGATACGGGTGCTCCTGCCCTTCCAACTGCACTGTCAGTTCTATGCCTGTAGCGGCTGCCCCGGCTTGATCGGGCCACGGCCAGCTTTGCCAGCCACGCGCCGGAATCCAGATACGCAAGTTCCAGGCGGTGACCTGCTCCAGCACATCTTGCAAAGGGCCCAACTCGGGCAAGGGGTAAACCGTTCCTGCCTGGGCAATAGCCCGTTGCAACACACCTTGCTGCAAACGCCATTGAATCTGCTGGGTTCCCGCTCCGGCTTCGGCGCGACGTTCGATCATCAGGATGGCCGGGCCTTCGCCCTTGGCTTGCCAGCGAATACTGGCTGGCAATACCGCCATCGCCCCCGTCGGGTCCGCGGGACCTGGTGCGGTGGGCAGATGCAACTCCAGATCCCGGCCCATTTGGGACAAGACATTGAACAAGGCCTGGGTCTGGCGCGCCTGTCGGCCAAGCTGCTCATCCGCGTGCAAGACCGCATCCAGGCCACGCCAGGACATCAGGCTGATCAAGGCCATGATGGTCAGGGCCACCAACATTTCCACCAAAGTGAAGCCTTCCTGGCCAGCGTCTGTCATGGCAAGGACGCCAAGGTCGCGTGCAACTCGGCCAGCACGGGGCCTTTGGGCATGGAAGCCTGGACCGTTACCTGACGAAAGAAACGATTGGCCGTGGCTTGCACGGTTTGCTTGCACTGCAAATTAAGAGGCCCCTGGCGACACGGCACCACGGTTTCACCCGGTTCGGGAAACAGGCGGCGCAAGCGCATCTCGGCCACCACGCCATCAACGGCCAGCAAGGCCAGGCTGCGTTCATGCATGGCCTGGCTACCAGAGGCGCTAAGGCCCAGTGCGCGCAATCCGGCGGTCAAGGCCACCGAAACGATCGCCAGCGCAATCAATACTTCAATCAAACTCATGCCACGCTCTGTCATGACTGCACATCAAAACGGCCCGTCGGGTCGCTGCGTAAATGCAGGACCTCGTGACCATCATCCAGCTCCAGCTGACGCGGCGCGGACAACCATTCATTCACAAAAACCCACGGTCCCGCCGGCTCCAGGCGCACACGCACTGATTCCAAAGTCCAGGATCGTTGGGGAAACAATTGGGCAAAACGGGCCTGATCGCGCAGCCAGCCCGGTGTGGGGCTGGCACCATCCGTAGCGTCCGGGATCAAGCTGAAGCGATAGCCCTGCTGATCCGCACTCCAGGCGACGCTACGCCCGCTTTCACGCACATAGCTTTGCAGTTCGGCCAGACGCAGAGCCAGTTGACGGGCTTCTCGCTGTATTCCGTGATCCCGGTCCAGCACCAGCACGCTTAAACCCGCGCTGCTGACAATGCCCACGATCAGCAAGACCACCAGGGTCTCGATCAAGGAAAAGCCCCGCTGAGCCACATCAGTCCCAATTGCCTATATCGGCATCACTGCCCGACCCACCGGCCTGCCCATCCGCCCCCAGCGAGAACACATCAATCTCGCCATGAACGCCGGGTTGCAGATACTGGTACGGATTGCCCCAAGGGTCGTTGGGCAGGCGGTCCATATAAGGACGCCAGTTGCGTGGCTCGGGAGGCTGGGTGGGACGCTGGTGCAGTGCCGCCAGACCTTGAGCGGTACTGGGGTAACGGCCGTTATCCAGGCGGTACAGCTTCAGGGCCTGTGTCAGGGCAGCAATGTCCTGACGAGCGGCGACGGCACGTGCCTGATCGGGACGGTCCATCAGACTGGGGACGACCAGGGCCGCCATAATGCCCATGATGACCACCACCACCATGACCTCAATCAGAGAAAAACCTTGTTGAGCGCGGGACTGAACAGAGCCGGCCAAACGGCGTGCCGGACGGCGAGATAAAGTAGATCGAGACATGAAGGAAATAAGCTACCCAAAAAAACCCAAGCTCTTGTCATACGGGCTTCATGCAGCACACGCACACTAAGAGCCCTTAAGACAGCCATCTCGGCCGTCTGCCAAAGCACTATGCGATGCAGTCTAAATGGGTATTATTTCCGCCATATTTCCGTCACATCTTTGGTTGCGTCTGTGTCAGGCCGGTATCGCTCTGGCCCTGATCAATTTGCTGATCAACCTGTTCCTGCCCTCGGATGGGACCATTGCGCCGGTACTGGAAGAAGACCACCGCGAGCAGATCAGCACGCAGCAAATTGCGCAGTGGTTTGGAGGCAGCACCGCGCTGCCCGAGTTGCGTTTGCATGGCATGATCGTAAGCGGCCAGTCGGGGGCAGCCCTGCTCAGCATCAATCAACAGCCGGTACGTGCGTATCGCCCTGGCCAGGAGCTGGCACCGGGTGTGCTGCTGGATTCGCTGCAACGCGAACACATTGTGATTACGGTAGATGCCGTGCCTCAACAAATCGCCACCGAGCGCAAAGGCCCCGCCATCATTCCCGGTATCCAGCAAGGGGCTAAGCCCTGAATTGAAGAGTTAGCAGTATGATTTAAAGCTGTCTTTCTTCTTCACCCTGGTGGGTATGCCTGCTTTACTTCGTCACTGGTTTGACAGCCTGCGCCCCAAGTCGCTGGCCATTGCACGCCCTGAAATGCTGCGTGCCACGCTAGGCGCCACGCTTAGCGTGTTGTTGGTTTCCTCTCTTAGCCTGTACCTGTCGGATTTTGCACATACGCATCATTGGTTGGTGGCGTCCCTGGCTGCCAGCGCCTTGCTGATTTTTCTGGTGCCAAGCAGCCCGTTGGCACAGCCCTGGAACATATTGCTGGGCAATCTGGTGGGCGCACTCACAGGCATTACCTGCGCGGTGCTGCTCCCTCATCCGATTGCTGCCATTACGATGGCCGTCTGCGTTGCCATGCCCATCATGCTGGCCCTGCGCTGCGTGCATCCGCCCAGTCTGGCAATGGCGGTCTTTCCCGCTCTGAATGGTATTCAGAACTACGACTTCGTCCTGTTTCCGGTGCTGTTTGACTCCTGCGTGCTGATCCTTCTGGGCATGCTGTACAACCGCCTGACCGGCGTGGCTTATCCGCCGGTACATAAACCCGCAACACGTCCGGCCGCCACACCAGCCCGCTTTACGGACCAGGATTACGATGCGGCTTTAAGCCACTACAACCAGACTCTGAACATCAGCCACGATGATCTGGAAAAGCTGGTCAGCTATGTGCACCAGTCTGCCTTCCGACGCAATCTGGGCACACGCCGCTGCTCCACCCTGATGAATGATGCGCCTCTGTCCTGCCTGGTCAGTACGCCCTTGCAGCAGGCCTGGGACATGATGCGCGAGCGCAAGATCAAGGCCTTGCCCGTGCTGGATCAGAACAAGCACGTGATTGGTATCCTGGCCCTGTCGGACTTCTTGCAACGCGCCGGACTGGATCAGCCGGATAATCTGCGCCAGCGACTCAAGCGCTTCTTGAGCCCCCGACAGCGTGCAGCCCCCACAGTAGCCGAGATCATGACTGCGCCTGCCGTTACCGCCAACGCAAACTGGTCGGTGGCAGAGCTGATTCCCTTGTTCAGCCAGGGCCGCCACCGTCACATGCCTGTGGTCAATGACCATAAAGAGTTGGTAGGCATGATTACCCAATCTGACCTGATGCTGGAGCTGTTCAGAATCCTGCAGCCACCACGCGGCAAGCAGGACTGAATATATAGATTCAGCCCAAAAAAATCCCCACTGTTTGCCATCGCCAAACAGTGGGGACAGATCAGCACCCGTGCGTCCAGCACAGGCGCAGAACCTTGTTACTCGGCCCGCAAGACACCACGGCGCAACTGATCGCGCTCGATGGATTCAAACAAGGCCTTGAAGTTGCCTTCACCAAAACCATCATCGCCCTTGCGCTGAATGAACTCGAAGAACACGGGGCCCATCAAGGTTTCAGAGAAAATCTGCAGCAAGAGACGGCGGTGGCCACCTTCCGATGTGCCGTCCAGCAAAATGCCACGGCTTTGCAGTTCTGCGGTGGGTTCACCGTGTGCAGGCAGGCGGCCTTCCAGCATCTCGTAATAGGTTTGTGGCGGTGCGGTCATAAAGCGCATGCCCATGGCCTTGAGCTTGTCCCAGGAGGCGATCAGATCGTCGGTCAGGAAAGCCACGTGCTGAATACCTTCACCATTGAACTGCATCAGGAATTCTTCGATCTGGCCCGAGCCCTTGGCAGATTCCTCGTTCAGGGGAATGCGGATTTTGCCATCGGGGGCGGTCATGGCCTTGGACGTCAGGCCGGTATATTCACCCTTGATGTCGAAGTAGCGAATCTCACGAAAGTTGAACAGGTGCTCATAGAACTGGGCCCAGTAAGCCATGCGGCCGCGATACACGTTATGGGTCAGGTGATCGATTTCTTTCAGGCCCGCGCCCACGGGATGACGATCCACGCCGTCCAGGTAAACGAAATCAATATCGTAGATGGAGTTGCCTTCACCAAAACGGTCGATCAGGTACAGAGGGGCACCACCAATACCCTTGATGGCAGGCAGACGCAGTTCCATCGGTCCGGTAGGAATATCGACGGGTTGGGCACCCAGTTCCAGCGCCCGCTCGTAGGCTTTTTGCGCATCACGCACCCGGAACGCCATGCCGCAGGCCGAAGGGCCATGCTCGGCGGCAAAGTAAGCAGCGTGGCTCTTGGGTTCTTCGTTCAGGATCAGATTGATCTCACCCTGGCGATACAGGGACACTTTCTTGGAGCGGTGTACCGCCACTTTGGTGAACCCCATCATCTCGAAGACAGGTTCCATCACACCAGGCTGGGGAGCGGCAAATTCGATGAACTCAAAGCCCATCAGGCCCATTGGATTTTCAAACAAGTCAGTCATAGCAGACTCCAGTTGCAATCAGGTAATCAAAGATGGCGTAAAAACGCCTTGAAACTTGGGCTCAAGCCTTGCAGGGGGGCGCGCAGGATACCCCACGCACACTGCGTGCCAAGTGATCACCAAACAACAATTGAAATCCCAGAAACCTCACAGGCTCTGCTCCAGTGGGCGGGAAGCCGAAATGCATTCCCATCGCCGACATTTATTATCAGGTAAACAGGCCTTTTTTCGATATAGAGCATTACCCTAGAGGCTTCAACCACCTGCTCTAGCGCGCCAGCAGCTGCGGCACGGACGAGACCAGCATGGCAATGCCGGACAGGGTCAACAGACTTAAAACAATGGCCCGAAACGTGCTTTGGCTAATGCCCACATACAGGCGCGCGCCCGCCAGCACAGGGATCAGCACAGCCAGCATCACCAGTCCTATAGACGGCAACAGGATCTGCCAATAAGAGGTACGCCGCCGGGTGAAGGCGGCAATCATCTGCCCTGTCCAGGCACCGCATACCGCCAGCACCGCGGCCAGTTGAGGCTCCAGAAACCAGGCCCAGCAGGACATGGCCACCATGCCAAAGGCAAATCCCGACAAACCCTGCACAAAACCCGCCACAATGGCGCCAACAGCCACCGCCCAGTAAACCGACTCCATCATCCCCCGCTGCTCCTTGCCTGTAGACAAGCGACAGTATCTCTCTTTACGAATCGAGCGGACAGAAAAAAGCCCCCACAATGGAGGCTTCCCAAACTGTTACCGGCGTCGGCCAAGACTGGCCAATCAGGCCTGGTTCAGATTGGTTCAGGCTGGGTCAGCAGCACGCAGATCACGAGGTTGGATCAGCGATTCGGCACGCAACACGTCATTCAGGGTCTCGGCATCCATCAAACCACGCTTGAGAACCACGTCACGAATATTGGTACCTGTCTGGAAGGCTTCGGCGGCAACCGAGGTAGCAGCTTTGTAACCGATGAACGGGTTCAAGGCGGTGACCAGGGAAATGGAACGCTCGATATTGCTTTCCAGGCATTCACGGTTGGCAGTGATACCTACCACGCAGAACTGGGTCAGCGTGTCGCAAGCATTGCTCAACAAAGCCATGCTACGCAACAGGGAGTGAATAATCACAGGCTCAAACGCGTTCAGCTGCAACTGACCGGCTTCAGCAGCCATGGTCACGGTCATGTCGGCACCAATCACTTCAAAGGCAACCTGGTTGACCACTTCAGGGATCACGGGGTTGACTTTACCGGGCATGATGGACGAACCAGCTTGCACGGCGGGCAGACAAATTTCACCCATACCAGCACGAGGGCCACTGGAGAGCAGACGCAAGTCGTTGGACAGCTTGGACAGCTTGACGGCAGCGCGCTTCAACACACCCGACAGGTGCAGGAAACCGCCGCAATCCTGAGTGGCTTCGATCAAATCGTCAGAGACACGCAGTTGAACACCGGATAGATCGGACAAGGCAGCCACAGCCAGCTGAGCATACTCAGGGTGAGCCGTAATGCCGGTACCAATAGCCGTACCGCCCAGATTCACGTCACACATCAGCTTGCGCGATTCTTTCAGACGCACGATGTCTTCGTTGATCATGGTGGCAAAGGCGTTGAACTCCTGACCCAGGGTCATGGGCACAGCATCTTGCAACTGAGTGCGGCCAATCTTCATGTACGAGGAGAATTCCTCGGACTTTTTCAGGAAGGCGTCGCGCAGACGTTCCATGGCGGCAAACAGCGGGTCCAGCGAACGGTAGGCAGCCAGGTGCAAAGCCGTTGGATAGACATCGTTGGTGCTTTGGGCCATGTTCACATCTTCATTGGGGTGAAGATACTGGTACTCGCCGCGCTTGTGCCCCATATGTTCCAAGGCCAGGTTACAAATAACCTCGTTGGCATTCATATTGGTCGAGGTACCTGCGCCGCCCTGAATCATGTCTACCACGAAATGCTCATGGCACTTGCCCGCTTGTACGGCCTGACATGCAGCCACAATGGCGTCGTGCTTATCCTGCTCCAGCAAACCCAGTTTGAAATTGGCCTGAGCAGCTGCCTGCTTGACCAGCGCCAGAGCATTAATCAGTTCCGGGTAAGTTGAAATAGGCGTACCGGTAATGTGGAAATTCTCCTTGGCACGCAAGGTATGAACACCATAATAGACTTCATCGGGGACTTGGCGGTCTCCCAGCAAATCATGTTCGATACGGAACTGACTCATAATTCCTTCGTTTCCTTAATAACGATAGCAAGACTTTTTTGATACGCCTCATACTCAATCCCGGACTACAAACGGAACAAAGCCCTACCATTTCTTGCGAACTTGGCAGGGGCTCGGGGACATGCTGGCAAATACCGCTAATAAGCTTTGGATAATGCTTGTATCCAATTCCGGAAAGCAAAGGCCCGTAAAAAACGGGCCTCTATTGCAATCCGCCAAGCGGGGTGAATGATCCAACCGCCTTTTTTGAAGGCATCGTCGAGCTCGGGAAGCGCTTTGAACATTGTAAACGCCGAGCGCTCACATGCACGTCGTTTTGCGGTTTTTCTTGAGTTGGGCCGCCTTGTCTTCCTGACTGACAGTTGAAAACTCACTTAATTTAGCGGTGTATCTCCGATATAGCTCGCTCATCATGTCTGTAACAAGAGTCTGGCGCTTTGGACACGAGCGTTGCGCGCTTGCATCATTTTGATGCGTTCAAGCCATAAGACTCACAGCACAGGATCAAAAATCATCCCATGCTGCCCGGATAGGAAGTCCGGAAACCTTGCAGTTTGAGAAAAAAAGGAAGGCAAAAGAGTATACACAGGCTTTACGACTATTCTGTAAACCCATAGCCGCTTATACTGAAAAAAATTGAACTTATTTTACTAAATGAAAATTCCTAATCAATAAAAGATGTTTAAATCAGTAAAAATGGAATTAAAAAATAAGATAAATTTCCACATTAAAAGCAGCGGCTCAGTAATAAAAGAAAGCAAACCCGTTTTTATTGGGTTTTATTGATTCTTTCTAAATAACTACTGCTCTTTGCCGCGCACTCCTTAACGGCACAGCACTATGAAATTACTCGATCTGAAATATCAAACTATCCTGAGCGAATCCCAACGCCAGGCCCACCCTAAAACCGAGGATATCGAACTGTGTTTACGCGTTCTGTCGCTGGCCTCCAGCATTAATCGCGCTTCCAGCTCTGTTCTGAACGAATTTGGTCTGTCCGAAGGACGTCTGGTTCTGCTGTTCTTGCTTAGCCGCCAACCCTCTGGCCTGAGCCCCGCGCTATTGGCAGAACAAGCTGGCGTGACCCGCGCCACCATCACCGGCCTGCTCGACGGGCTGGAACAGCAGCAATTGCTGGTACGCCAGAACAATACCTCGGACCGCCGCGTGCTCACTGTTAAACTCACCGAGGCCGGACAAGAGTTGTGCGAGCACCTGCTGCCCTATTACATCGAGTGGCTATCGGGCGTATTTAGTCATGTGCCCCAAGACGTGCGCGAACGCTTGTCCAATTTGTTATCCAAAGCCCTGCAAGGCAACGACACACCGGAAATCAAAGTTGAAAAGCCTCTTTCGCACACCATCCCCGGAACCATGCAGCGCAGTTATATGGCTTAAGGCACAAACTCGCCTTGTCCCAGGGTCGACCTTGTCGTCGGCCCTACACCGTCAAGGGTGGCAACCGTATCGGTGCCACCCTTTGTTTTCGTCCCTGCAAGGCTGAAACTTATGGATGCTGCTGTTATGGATGCCATGAAAAAATGGCCCAATGTACCCGCTGTCAGCGGGTATATCTCTTTGGATCAGTCTGGTCATTGGCGTCATCACCCGGCTGGCGATGCTAACCAGCACCCAGGGAAAGTGGGCGAGCGCATTGCCCACCAGGGTTTGTTGGCATTTTTCAACCGCAATTATCAGGCGGACGAACAAGGCCGCTGGTTTATCCAGAATGGTCCGCAACGTGTTTATGTCCGTCTGGACGCCGCCCCACTGATTGTGTCCCTGGCCCAGGATCAAGCCCATTTGCAAGACCATACTGGCCGACCTGTTGAAACTATTCAGGCCTGGTACATCAGCGCTGAGGGCAGGCTCTATTTGCGCACCTCCGCAGGCCCGGCCTTGTTGGCGGGTCGTGATGTTCCTGCCCTGCTGGAACAGTTACGCACAGACCAACACGGCCTGGAGAGTCTGGATCTGGAGCAAGCCCAGCGCAGCGAAGGCTGGTCCTTGCCCGCTTACCCACAAGCCTGTTCCCTGACAGTCTGGTCGTCCTGCGTGTCGCCCGCCGAGGAATTGGCGTATATTGTTTTGCCAGAGCCCGATCCCATTTGAACCGCCATCACAGAATCTGCATGACCCAGCCATCCGCCTCTTTCTATTTCCCCGCCCCACGCACGCAAAACTTCTGCAATCAATGTGGCAGCAAATTGACACGCCTGGTGCCCCCGGACGATAACCGCATGCGTGATGTCTGCGAAAATTGCGGCGCGGTGCACTACCAGAATCCCCGCAATGTGGTCGGTATTGTGCCCATGTGGAAGGACGATCAGGTCTTGCTGTGCCGTCGCGCTATCGAGCCGCGCTATAACACCTGGACCTTGCCCGCCGGTTTCATGGAGCTGGGCGAAACGCTGGGGCAAGGCGCCTTGCGTGAAATGGGCGAGGAAGCGGGTGCGCAAGTCGAACCCGGCCCACTCTTTACCGTTATCAGCGTACCTTACGCTGAACAAGTTCACGTGTACTACTTGGCCAAAGTCATCAGCGACGTGCTGGACCCCGGTCCGGAGTCCCTGGAAGCCCGCTTCTTCCACCTGGACGACATCCCTTGGGACAACCTGGCTTTTCGCACCGTAACCGCCACCCTGGAGCGTTACGTCGAAGACCACAAGGCAGGCCGCTTCCAGATTCACGAATTTGATATCGCCCCCCGCGACCACGGCTGATCATGTCGCTTGTATGGGTCGCTCCTGATCAGGCCCTGCCCAGCCCTGAACACGCCAGCCCCGAAGGGCTGGTGGCTGCCGGTCTGGATTTAAGCGTTCCACGCCTCCTGGAAGCCTATAGCCAGGGCATGTTTCCCTGGTACAGCCCTGGCGACCCGGTTCTGTGGTGGTCTCCTGATCCGCGCATGGTGCTGGAGGTCGATCAATTCAAGATTTCCCGCTCCCTGGGCAAAAAACTGCGCCAGATTGCACGGCAGCAAGATCAGGACGACGCCCCTGTCCGTGTCACCTGCGATCTGGCCTTTGAGCAAGTTATAGGCCAATGCGCCGCCCAACGTAGTGCGACCGGCACCTGGATCAGCCCGGATATTGAGCAGGTCTATACAGATTTGCACCACAGTGGCTACGCCCACAGCGTAGAAACCTGGATGGGCGGCAAGCTGGTCGGCGGTTTGTATGGGGTGAATCTGGGCCGCTTTTTCTTTGGCGAATCCATGTTTGCCTTGCAAACCGATGCCAGCAAGATCGCCCTGGCCCATCTGGTGGAGTTCCTGAAGTTCGCGGGCATCCCGTATATAGACTGCCAGCAAGAGACATCGCATCTGGCCAGTCTGGGTGCCAGCCCCATCCCCCGGAAAGACTTTATGGCTGCCCTGGCCTGGGCCAAAGATCAACCCAGCCCGGTCTGGCCGCGTGGGGCATTGCAACTAGGCCTGCCCCCAACTTGCTAGGCTGGCGCGAGCATCCCATAATGGCTCTATCACGCTTGGCAGAGTCGCATGAATTATCCCAAAGCACCCAGTCCCCAAACGCTGCAATTCTATTCCACGGCCAGCTATCGTTGCAGTTACCTGCCAGAACAACAGGCACGCTCGCTGGTTGCCGCTCCTGCTCACCTGATTAACGACACGGTTTACTCCAAGCTGGTCCAGCAAGGCTTTCGACGCAGCGGCACCTTCACCTATCGCCCCTATTGCGACCAGTGCCGCGCTTGCCTGCCCCTGCGTTGTGACACCCTGCATTTTCAGCCTGACCGTGCCCAGCGCCGTGCCAAAAAACGCCACGGCAATCTGGTCGTACAAGACCTGCCCCTGCACTGGAATGCCGAACACTACGAGCTGTACCGCCGTTACCAGGCCAGTCGCCACCCCGGCGCCGGCATGGACGAGGACGACCAGTCCCAGTACGCCCAGTTTCTGCTGGCCAGCCATGTCACTTCGCGCCTGCTGGAGTTTCGTGAACCCGACGGTACCTTGAAAATTGTGGCCGTCATCGACGTGCTGCAAGACGGGCTTTCCGCTGTCTATACCTTTTTTGATCCCGACGACACCGGCAGTCTGGGCACCTACGCCGTGCTCTGGCAGTTGGACTATTGCCGTCAACAATCCCTGCCCTGGCTCTATTTAGGCTACTGGATCGAAGAAAGCCGTAAAATGGCCTACAAAACCCGCTTTCGCCCCTACCAGCTCCTGATGAAAGGTCGTTGGGAATGGCTGGCTTAACGTCCTCTTTTATCGATCCCCATGTCTGCCCTATTCAGCCTTTATCCCTTGGCTCGCCGGGTGCTGTTCAGTCTGGATGCTGAACACGCTCACGAACTGACTCTGAAATCCCTGCATTGCGCCCACCAAACTCCTATTTTGGGCAGTTTGCTGAAAGACCTGCCCAGCAAGCCTCTGGAACTGATGGGTTTGAAGCTGCGCAATCCTGTGGGTCTGGCCGCAGGCCTGGATAAGAATGGCGCGCATATTGATGCCCTGGGCGCACTGGGCTTTGGTTTTGTCGAAGTTGGCACAGTGACCCCGAAAGCGCAGCCCGGCAATCCCAAACCACGCCTGTTCCGCTTGCCTGAAGCCAATAGCCTGATCAATCGCTTTGGCTTTAACAACCACGGCCTGGATACCTTTATTGAAAATGTGCGCAAAAGCCAGTTCCGCTCGCAAGGCGGCATTCTGGGCCTGAATATTGGCAAGAACGCGAGCACCCCTATTGAACAGGCCGATCAGGACTATCTGACGTGTCTGCGTGCGGTCTACCCCCACGCCGATTACGTCACTGTGAATATCTCCTCACCCAACACGCAAAACCTGCGTGCCTTGCAGGCTCAGGATGAACTGGCTCGTCTGCTCGGTTCCTTGCAAGCGCTACGTACGGAATTGGCACAAGAACACCAACGCTACGTGCCCATTGTGGTGAAAATCGCCCCTGACCTGGATCAATCACAAATTGATGCCATTGCGGACACGGTTCCATCGCAAGGTCTGGACGGCATTATTGCCACCAATACCACCTTGTCGCGCGATGCCGTACAGGGTTTGCGCCACGGCCAGGAGCAAGGCGGTTTGTCCGGTCCACCAGTGCACGAATTATCCTTGAACGTCATTCGTCGTCTGCGCGAGCAACTAGGCCCCGACTTCCCTATTATTGGTGTTGGCGGTATTGAATCTGGCCGTCAGGCTCAGGAAAAGATCCAGGCCGGAGCCCAGGCGGTACAGCTGTATACCGGCTTGATTTACAAAGGCCCGGCCCTGATTTCCGAGTGCATTCGCGCCCTGTAAAACGCATCGTGCCCGCGTAACGCGTGCACTAGCACCCTGAAGCACGGTCACTATTGGCACTGCACGCAAGAAAAAAGCCAGCTCAATGAGCTGGCTTTTTCTTTAGCGCCTGATTAAATCAGACAAGCAAAAACTTACTTCTTGCTGGTAGCAGCAGTCGCAGCAGCGGCAGCGGCTTCAACCGTTTTGTTGCTGGCTTCGGTGACTTGAGCAGCAGCTTTCAGGCTGGCGTTGGTGGCAGCCTGGATGTTGCTTTCAGCAGCATCAGCAGCTTGGCGAGCAGCCTTGACAACGGTTTCAGCAGCGTTGGAAGCCGTGGCGAAGGAAGACTTCAGCAAAGCAACAGCGCTTTCGGTACCGGTAGGCGCATTTTTGGCCAGCTGGTCGATAGCGTCAGCGGCGTGCTGTTGACCTTGAGCCAGTTGAGCTTCAGCGATACGCGACAGGTTCAGTTGCAGATCGGAGAAGATGTCGTAAACGCTTTTGCCGTATTCCAGAGCCTGGGCAGCATTAGGCTTGGCCACGCTTTGCGACAGGGCCACAACGTCTTGCACGTCTTTGGCGTTGATAACTTGCTGGGATTGGCCTGCCGCTTGTTCCAGCGAGCTGCGCAGCAGATTCAGGTTCAGACCAACCAGTTTTTCAAAGCCTTGCAGCAATTGACCTTGAGCAGCGAACAGGTTGTTCAAAGTAGCTTGTTGGGATTCCAGTACGTTTTGTGGAATAGCACTCATGATGTTTTCCTTGGAGATACGTGGCCTGGGTCAAGCCAGCGTGAAATTAGTGTCAGTGTTACTAGACAAGGGTCTGAAGAAGGCCCGGCCCATTCGCAACTACGCAAGGCAAACCTTCTATGTTGCACCGCAACAATTCAACTTTAAGCGCTATCCAAAACAAAGTCAACGTAATTTGTTGCGCTGCAACAAAACCGTCATGGACTTGTAATCAAGACTGGAAAAACAACACTAAAACACAGACTTAACGCTGTTTGTCGTATCCCAGCGTTTCGGAAATTTTAGCGGCGGTATTCAGCAAAACGGGAATCCAGTCGTCGTGCAAGCGCTCGGCCGGAGCAGATAAAGACAGACCGGCCAAAAGCTTGCCGGTGTCGTCATACACACCAGCCGCAATACAGCGCACACCCATCTCCAGCTCCTCGTTATCGCGGGCATAGCCCAGACGACGAACTTGCGCCAATTCGCGCTCCAGCAATTCCAGTTGAGTAATGCTGTTACGAGTCGCACCGGCCAGGCCGGTACGCATGACGTAGGCCCGCACCTGACGCGGTTCCCAGGAAGCCAGAAACAGCTTGCCGGTCGAGGTCAAATGCAAAGGTGCATGGCCACCAATGGCGCGCACCACCTGCATACCCGAGCTCTCGCTCCAGGAACGTTCCACATAGACAATTTCATCGCCCTGCTGCAAGGACAGATTCACCGTTTGTCCGGTGTACTTGTGCAGCTCGCGCATGGGGCCCAGGGAAGCCGCACGCACATTCAGACGGCCTTTAACCAGGGAGCCCAGCTCCAGCAAACGCATGCCCAGTCGGTATAAACCGCTGTCCACGCGCTCCACATAACGCCCCACTACCAGATCGTTCAGGATACGGTGAGTGGTTGAGGTATGCAGGCCAGTTGCAGCCGCCAGATTCTTCAATGCCACTGGCTCAGATTGCTTGGCCAGTTCGTCCAATAGAATCATGGCGCGTTCCAGAACCTGGATCGACATCTGACCACCATTGTTTGACGACGCGCCTGAGGGCGTAAAGGAATTTGTTGTCATTATTAGGAGAATTATGATGCAACGCAACAAATTCCATAATATGAAATGGTCGCGCGCTTGGCAAGCGCTATTTTAGCGCAGGGCTCAAGCTCCCGCCCAAGTCCAGCACCTGCTGGCGCAAATAAGCCAAGGCCTCTGCCGCCGGTTCCGGCTCCCCTTTAACGCCCAGATCAATATGTGGCTGTCCGCCCGCTTCCCCCACGCTGGGCAGGCTAAACGCTTTCACACCTGGCCAAGTCAGCTCTACATGCTCCATGGCCGGCGTAATACGCGACTCTGGCAAGTTAAAGGCCAGGAAAGAGTGTTCGACTCGATGAGCCAGATGGTGCAGTTCCCGATAGCGAGTATCCAGCGTCCACTCCATCATGGGCCAGGCCATCACAGGAAAACCCGGCATGAAGGTGTGATTGTGAATGAAAAAACCGGGAATCTTGTTGTAGACGTTGGGCACAATTTCGGCACCCACCGGGAACACACCCATCTGCAGGCGCTGCTGGTTCTCGGGCAAGGACATATCCGCACTACCCACGCCATTACGCTCATTTTCAGCACAGCGCTCAGCAATCAAGGCTGCGGCCTCGGGATGCAGCCTCAGCTCCACACCCAAAGCCTTGGCCGCCGCCTGGCGGGTTTGATCATCCGGTGTCGCACCAATCCCACCACAGCAAAACACAATATCCGGCGTCGCAAAACTGCGCTCCAGGGTGGCGGCAATCGTATCCAGGTCATCAGGGATGATCTGGGCGCCTCCCAGCTGCAAGCCCCTGGCCCCCAGCAGCTCGATCAGTTTTGAAAAGTGTTTATCGTAGCGACGTCCCGACAGGATTTCGTCGCCAATAATAATCAGACGAATAATGGCTTGATCCTTAGTTGTCATGGTCAATAAGCGTAGTAGAAGCCGCTGCTGCCTCGTGCTGGCGCAGGCGACGAAGGTTTTCCAAAGAGAAGTGGGCAAACACCAGAGCCGAGAACACAGGCAAGACCAGCCAGGCCGGTGGAATCAGGTTCAAAAGGGCAAAGATCAGACCGATCAACCAGTACTGGCTATTCAGACGGGACCACAGATATTTGCGCTCTTGCACATTCGCGTGCTCAACCAGGGAATCCACCTGCAACATGCGCGTCAGGGCAAAAACCCACCACAGCACGGGCAAAATCAGCGCAAAAGGAGGAAAAATCCATAACGGCAAGGTGACCAGCCAACCCACTACAAACAAGGTTCCCACCCACACCGCGTTCCAGACGCTGTAGACCGTGGCATTGTGGCCTTGCTTGATCAGATCGGGATAGTCTTTCTGCTGCAAATGGCCCAGGACCAAAGGCATGACCAGCACAGCGGCAATAATCAGGCCCAACACACCGGCCAGAGGCAACAAAATGCCTAAAGCCAACAAGGGCGCCAGATACACTTTCAGCGAGAACAGGCCCAAGCCCACCAACCACTGATCCACGGATTCAAAGGCATTCCAGCCCCCCAGCAGCTCCAGCAACCAGGTCTGAATAGGGGTCCACAATAGCCAGCTCAGTAAAATCAGGCCCACAAACATGATCAGGAAAGGCATGACCAGGGCCACCAGCATGCGTGGCTGAAATTGCGACACCAAAGAACGCTTGAAGGCGATGGAGATGCTGGCCCAACCGCCAGCAGGGCCCGATCGCAATGGGGCAGACGAAGATACGGACATACTGCTCCTGCTAAGCAAAATCGATTACCCGAGTATCATAGACACAGTCGCTTCTTTTTGTCTGTATGAAATTATGGCCTTGTTCAACGCCCAACACGATCTGACCGCCCTGGCGGCCCACCTGCAAGCCGAACCCGATGCTTTGTTGATTGCCTGTTTCTGCGCCGAATGGTGCAAAACCTGTCAGCAGTATCAACCCGCTTTTGAGGCTTTGGCCACACAGTTTCCCCAGGCTTGCCTGATCTGGATTGATATTGAAGAGCAGCCCGAGCTAGTGGGCGATGAAGATATTGAAGATTTCCCCACGCTGCTGATCCAGAACGAAAATGGGACCGTTTTCTACGGTCCCATGCTGCCTCATATCGAACATCTGGAGCGTCTGGTGCACAGCATCTCCGAACGCAGCCCGGTCGTTGATGCCGGGCCTGGGGATTTGCGCGCCTTAGTAGCGGCCGCCGCCTAACAGCACACCCACCGAACGCTTGCGCGTTGTATTGGAAGGAGTCGTCACCGCTGGCTTGGGCGCAGCAGCGGTCGATGGCTCGTAAGGCTTGAGGAAAAATTCATCCACGGGTGGCGTGTTCGACTGATACGAACGACGCTCGCCACGCTCGTGACGGTTGGAACCGGAACGGGACGAGGAGGCAGCCGCTGGCAGATCCAGCTTCAGACGTGGCACAGACGTGCCAATCAGCTTCTCAATTTCTTGCAGCAAATGCTCTTCATCAGGAGCCATCAGGGCAATGGCTTCACCCGAGGCGCCAGCACGACCAGTACGGCCAATACGGTGCACGTAGTCTTCAGCGTTGTACGGCAAGTCCACGTTGATCACGCAAGGCATACCGGCCACGTCCAGACCGCGGGCGGCCACATCAGTTGCTACCAACACATCCACACTGCCGCTCTTGAAGGCGTCCAGTACCTTCATGCGCTCCAGCTGGCTTTTATTGCCGTGGATGGATTCCGCCTTGATGCCTTCACGCTCCAGATAGCGGGCCAGTTGACCAGCACCAATCTTGGTATTGGAAAAGACGATAGTCTGGGTCAGCTTCTTGGTCTTGATCAGATGCGCCACGGCACGACGCTTCTCGTCCGCCGACATGGGGTACACCACCTGGGTGACTGTCGATGCGGTCGCGTTACGGGCAGCCACTTCGATCTCGACCGGATCATTCAGGAAGTTGCGGGCCAGCTTGCGGATCTCCTTGCTGAACGTCGCCGAGAACAACAGGCCCTGACGATTCTTGGGCAGCAAGGACACAATACGGTCCAGATCGGGCAGGAAGCCCATATCCAGCATGCGATCAGCCTCATCCAGCACCAGAATGCTGACCTGGCTCAAGTTGATCGTGCGCTGATCAATGTGATCAAGCAGACGACCTGGGGTGGCGATGACAATTTCAACACCACGGCGCAGGGCTTCTTTTTGCGGACCAATATCCACACCACCGAACACCACCGTCGAGCGCAAGGGGACCGATTTGCTGTAGAGCGCAATGCTCTCGGCCACCTGGTCGGCCAGCTCGCGTGTTGGTGTCAACACCAAAGCCCGCACCGGGTGGCGGGCGGGCGAAGCGCTGGTCGTGGCGTGCGCCATCAGACGATTCAGGATAGGCAAGGAAAAGGCTGCCGTCTTACCTGTACCCGTCTGGGCTGCCCCCATGACATCACGGCCGGCCAGCACCACGGGAATCGCCTCGGCCTGAATAGGCGTAGGCTTGGAATATCCCGCCTCGGTAACGGCGCTTAATATTCCAGGGTGCAGACCGAAATCAGCAAACGTAAGGTCATTGGGGGTCGAAGGAGTTTTATCTGTCATGTACGCAAAAAGTCGGCTTGCCACCAGTGGCAAGCATTTGTAACAATCCTATTTTAACTTATGCCCGCCTGCCTCACAGCAGTCACGGGCATGTCAGTACTCGGGTCAGGATTTTATGGCATCACGGCACGTATCAGCCAGAACGCCACCATCCCGGCCACGATTACCCAAACAGCGTTACGGGTACGGATGAACACCAGCACAGCCACCAGGCTGGCCAGAGCTTTAATATCCAATCGGGGGGTGTCGCCGTAAGCCCAAGGCAAAAGTTCCGGGATAATGATTGCTGCCAGAGCAGCTACCGGAGCAAAGCGCAAGGCGCGCCGCATACGTTCGGTCAGGGGCAGCAAATCACCAAACATGAAATAGCCGGAGCGGGTGAGCAAGCTGCACAACACCAACAGGGCGATTGCACCCAAAACGTACCAATCATACTGCCAATCGCTCATCACCGTGCATCCCTATGCCGTTGCAGTTGTTCTGCCGCCACGCCAGCCAGCACTCCGCCAAGCACCGCTGCCACCAGCCCCAAACGCAGGGGCAGCGCCTGTCCGACCCATGCAATCACGCTGGCCGTAATCAAACAGGCCCACATGGCACGGTTGTTGACCAAGGGAATCAGGAGCGCCAGCAGGGCCAGAATGGCCGCAAACTCCAGCGACCAGGAAGGCGGCACATAGGCACTGAGCACAATGCCTGACAAGGAGGCAATCTGCCAGCTTAGCCAACCAGGCAGGATGATTCCCAGGTAATACCAAAGATGCTCGCGAGAGCCGCGCTCTTTGGAGTCGCCATACTTGGACATGAACAGCACAAACACCATGTCACTGGTGATATAGCCCAGGCCCAGGCGTTTCTTCCAGCTCAGATGACGAAAAAAAGGCTGCAAGGCCGCTCCAAAAATAATGAAGCGAATATTGACGATGAACCCGGCAGTGAAAATCAACCACAAGGGCGCGTGGGACTCGATCAGCGGCAAGGCCGTCAGCTGGGCCGAGCCCGCATACACAAACAAGGTCATCAAGGTGGCCTCAAACCCGCTCAAGCCGGACTTGACCATGGCCACGCCCGTTACAAAGCCCCAGACCACAGTGGCAATCAAGGCGGGAATGAAGTCGATGAAACCGGCGCGCATGTGTACACGATCCTGTGCACTAGGCAACAAGGCCGATAATCTTGTGATGGCTGACACGCCGTCTCCTGAGATGTGCTGCCCGCAAGCTGTAAACAGCGGCGGCAGCTTTGCTTATGATTTTTCTTATTCTAGAAGCAAAACCGAGGCACGAACATCTTGCTCTGTTGATAAGGTCAAGAAAAAACAGGCCGGGTCTTGCTACAATCGCTAGTCTACGCACGTAAAGTTCGGCACCGCCGTTGCGTGCACGGTATTCTTACCTCTCTCATTGTTATCAGGAACCTTATGAGCGCCGCTATCGAACCTAAAAAAGCAGATCACGAACTGATTATGGTCGGAGCCGACGATCTGCCCGTGCACTGCCCCCGTCCAGGTGGCACACTGTGGAACATGCACCCCCGCGTGTATATCGATATCAGCAAGACCGGCGAAGCCGCTTGCCCTTACTGTGGTGCCCGCTACCGCCTGAAAGAAGGCGAGAAAGTTCACGGTCATTAATTTCTGAATCTGGCTTCGTTGGACCCCACTGCTCCCCCCTCTGGCAATGCGATAGAGCCGGGCCCTGTGCCCGGAGCTGACGCGCAACCCTGGCGTCATGCCGATACGGTTGCCCGTCTGGATGCCAGCGCCTGCCCCCTGCCCGCCTGGTTACCTGGCGGACACATACAGACCATTCATGGGGCATTTTTTGCCCGCCATCACCATATCGCCTTTGTCCGTCAAAGGATTGATACACCCGATGGCGACTTCCTGGACCTGGACTGGACCGGGCCTGGTCTGTTTGCCGACAAGCTGGCCAACGGTGCCACCGCCCAACCCGACGCCCACTTATCCCGCACCGCCGCCCGTCGCTGGATGCAACCCCAGGATTGGGACAGCCTGCCCAGCACGGCCGATACCCATGCCCTGGTTCTGTTTCATGGGCTGGAAGGCAGCAGCCGCAGCCATTACATCCAGGCAATCGCCCAGTACTTCCGCGCCCGTGGCTGGATTGTGGTGGTCGCTCATTTCCGGGGCTGCTCGGGCTTCCCGAATCGCATGGCACGCGCCTATTACTCGGGTGACTCGGAAGAAATCAGCTTTATCCTGAATACGGTTCGAGGCCATCTGCCCAATGTGCGCTGGCACGTAGCCGGCACCTCGCTGGGCGGCAATGCCATGCTCAAATATTTGGGGGAAGCGGGTGATGAAGTGTCCTGGTTGCAGGCATGTGCATCCATTTCGGTACCACTGGATCTGGTCGCTTGCGGCCGCTACCTGTCCGAATCCCGAATGGGCCGCTGGTTTTACTCGCCCTATTTTCTGAAAAGCATGCGCAGCAAGCTGCAGGACAAGACCCACCGTTTTCCAGGCATGGTCGATACGGCCCGCTTGAATCAGGCCCGCACCATACGCGACTTCGACGACATTTATACCGCGCCCATGCACGGCTTCAGCCATGCGCTGGATTACTGGACGCGCGCATCCAGCAAGCCTTTGCTGCGCAATATCAAAATCCCTACGCTCGTTTTGAATGCTCGCAACGATCCTTTCGTGCCGCATGCCAGCTTGCCGACCATTCAGGACTGCTCGGACTCCATCCTGCTGCATCAACCTGCCGAAGGCGGGCACGTCGGTTTCATCACGGGCAGCATCCCCGGCAATATGGGTTGGTTACCCGCAAGACTGGCCCGCTTCTTTGAAACCAATAGCTAAGATTGGCTAAAGCGGGCCTGCGGGCTCATCAGGAGCGGAAACGCTCCAGCAAGATACGCTCACTTTCCACACGTTCACGCAATTGACGAATCTGCGTATCCAGCTCGGATTGCTGATAGAAGTCCTGGGTCAAATTGCGCGCCTGCTGCAATTGCTCCACAGCGGTAGGCAGAGCCCCCACTAATTCATAGTACTCAGCCATGGTACGTCGGGCCTTTACACCGTCGCCCAAACGATCATAGGTTTGTGCCAGCAACTGATGCAGCTGGGGTTCATCAGGCCATTGCTTGATACGCTCCATCAAGAAAGCCTGCGCCTGATCGTTTTGCCCCAATTGCTGCAAGACCTGCACATAAGCCAAAGCCACCCCTTGGCTCTTGGGCCAACGCTGCCAGGCCTGCTTGGCCAAATTCAAAGCACCTTGCACATCTCGATCGGCAATCGCAATGCGTATACCCAGGGTATCCAGCTCCGGAGCCTGGAATTTGCCCTGTCCCCGCGCTTCGGTCAGATGCGCACGAGCCTGTTCATAATCCTGACGGCCTTGCGCAATATAGGCCAGACCGTATTGCGCCGCAGAGCGCTCCAGATCACTTTGTGACTGGTTCGTGCTTTGCAGCGCCTGCTCCAGAACACGCAAGGACTGCCCACCCCCAGCCTGCATCACCATCAACTTCGCACGGATATACCAGAACGAAGGGGTGTCCTGATAATTACTGGCTGGCAGACCGCGCACCCGGTTACTGATGTCCGATTCACGCTGCTGAGACATGGGGTGAGTGCTGGCGTACTCATTGGCTGTCGCGCGCTCATTCAGACGCGAAGCCGCGGCCAGACGCTGAAACATCTGCACCATGCCTTGTGGCTCATAACCAGCCTTGAGCAGCATCTCGAAACCGACGCGGTCAGCTTCTTGCTCGGCCTGACGAGAAAAACCCAGCTGCCTATCCACGGCCGCTGCTTGTCCGAAAGCAGCCGCCCCCATCGCCAGGTCACCACTGCCCGCCAGGGCCCCCAACAAGGCTCCGGCCAGAGCAGCAATCAGCAAATGGTTGCTTTGCGCACTTTGGGTAATACCGCGAGCAACGTGACGTTGCGCTACGTGGGCAATTTCGTGAGCCAGCACCGAGGCCAATTCGGACTCGGACTGTGAAGCCGTGAACAGACCGCTATGAATACCGATATAGCCACCGGGCAAGGCGAAGGCGTTGATGCTGCTATCACGCAGGGCAAATACCGTCACTGGCTGCGCCATGGCAGGACCGTACTGGGCCAGCTTGCGGCCCATATCCGTCAAATACTGATTGATGTCCGGGTCCGAGACATAGTCGGGTGAACGCCTGCCCTGCTCCATGATGGCATTGCCCAAAGTCCGCTCCAAAACCGGAGACAACTCGGCACCCGAAGCTGCTCCCATTGAAGGGATGCCCACAGGCTGCGCCTGCACAGGCAACACTGAACCGAAAGCCAGCGACAAAGCCAGACATAGAGAAAGCGCGGAACGGGCGGGTTTAAACTGCATGGATACTCCCGACAAAATCAATTGGCCCTGACCATCATAGCGCTTGTCCGCTTGCGAGATTCTGGCAAACGGTGACGCGCTGACAGGCGCATCAAGGTGCCCAAGGCATACAAAAGGCCAAACACTTCAACCAGACCGGCCAGCACCCACATAATCAGGCCACCCATGACCTGATCAGCCAGCGCATCCATACCCGGAATGGCACGACCGCATAAATCGAAAATCGGATAAAGGTCATATTCAGTAAATGTGATGATGGCGCCCACAATCATCTGTGGCACCATCGTAATAACCGGCGAAAGTATACGCCCACCCACCGACAGCCGGGCCGGTGGTGAAGGCCGACGATCCAGAATCAGGTTCCAGTACATGATCCCGCTGATGACCACAGACCAGTTCATCAAACGGTACAAACGCCAGTCCAGCATGGAATAGAACTGCACCGTAGGCAGCATCCAGATCAGGACCAGGAAAACAAACAGAAAGGCGACCAGTATCGGGTTGGTCAGGACAGCCTGAACACGTCGGCCACTGGGTCGGCGCAACCATTGAGCCAAAGCCCGCCGCCAGCTCAACGGCAGCCCCGCACGCAAGGTTTGACCGGGATAGGCACCCATCAGGAACAAGGGGCCCAGATGATGCAAGATCAAATGCTGGGCCCGATGGATGAAGAACATGCGCTCGGCGTAATAGTCCAGGCGCGTGTGCAAGGAAAGGTAGAGGAGAATCAGGCCAATCCAGAAGAAGGACTGGCGCAAAAGATTGGGGCGGTGTACTTGCCGCCCCCGGACGTACAAAGCGATGACCAGCAAGAAGGTCAAAAGCAGAACAGGAGAAAACTCCCAAGGTGTCAGCCAGTCGAGCAAGGACATAGCAGCGCCATCCGCAACAAATCCAGTTGCGGTTTAGTTTATAGCAATACGCTCCCGCCCTGCCCACTTCACATTCAGCACACCGGGATAATCCCGAATCAGTCGGGCACGCTGCATCAGTTCTGCACGCAGCTCAGGCGGGCAAGTCAAGGTCACGCACGCCGTATCGTGCGTATCGGAATGGTCTACCTGCACATTGGCCACGCGGATGCCCGCGGTATTCAGGTCCGAGTAAATACGACGCCGGATCTGGGCCAGATCGCCACGAGGGCAGACAACCGTCAAACGGGAGACGGACAAAGGGGCACGAGCACGCAGGGCAGAAGCCTGGATGCCGGCACGGCGCAAAAAGAGATCGAAAATACGCATACATTCCCCCTATTGCACATTAAAGTTGCAACACATCAGGATTCAGAAAGCCAAGGGCTTTCCAGAGAATGAAATGGCGGGGAATTTGAGGCAGCAGAACAGCCGCCTGAGACACCACGCCCTGAAATTTCCAGGACGCGGCAAGCTGTGAAGGAATCAGCGGGCCTGAACGCGCCTGGACATAGATAGGTCGAACATAGATCGACTAGCACTGTCGCCGGGGTCGGGATTCACCACACAGCTCCTATAAAACTAAAGAACCCGTATTGTAACGTGCGCAAGCCCTCGCCACAAGGGCAGGCCTGTGAAAAACCTTTACTTTACAAGGCACTTGATGTGTTTAATACACAGACAGATCCAGCCAGCCCATATAACGATAAAAGGCCATGATGATGTGTACCAGCCAGAACAGGCTGATATTGGCAAAGGCAACCGTCGAGACCACCGCTGTCAGGACGCTGGGCCAGCCATGCTGATTGTGTTGCTCGCTTTGGGGGTTGTAGAGCGCGTCAAATTTTTCGGGGCTACGCAGCGCCAGAATCACGGCCTCGATAATCCCGGCACTGACCGGCAAGATCAGCAAATTGGGGAATAACGAATCCAGCCCCTGCTGAAACATCAGCGTTCCCAGAATGGCCAGGCTGGTAAACATCAAAGGGACATACCAAAAACGTCTGCCCAGATAGCGGTGCTGTGCGCCCACCACACCTAATAGAAGAGACAGCCACGCAGCGGTGACTTTATGGCGAAAAGGTTTGGTCTGTTCAAATGACAAAGTCTGCTGAGACATGCAGGGCATCCAATCCGGGCTTGTGCTGCCAGCCATTGCGCACAGCTGTCATTTGCTTAAAGCCAATTTGACAGCCACCTTCCCGTACAATACCTGAATTACTTCCTTGCCGTCATGAGGTCCCCCATGAATGCCACCGACTACGACATCGCCATTTGTGGCGCCGGTCCCGTAGGCGCATCTTTGGCGCTAATGCTGGCTGCCCAGCACCCAAGCCCGTCACGCATTGCCGTTCTGGGGAAAAACTTCAATCTGGCCAGTACCGAACATGCCCAGGGCGATCCACGCACCCTGGCCCTCAATCACGGCAGCCGTCGCCTGATTCTGAATCAGCTCAAAGCCTGGCCCGAGCGCGCCGCCCTGATGCGCACCGTGCATGTTTCCCAAAAAGGACGTCTGGGCCGTTGTCTGATTCAAGCCGACGAACTGGGTGTACCTGACCTTGGCGCCGTGGTTCATTACGATGATTTGCTCTGGGCCCTGCATGCCCGGCTCCGGGACAGCGGCGTCACGCTGCTGCCCGCTCAGGAGGCCCGTACCCACTCCGCCCCCAAACAGATTCTGGTCGACCACGATGCGGGTCAAGCCACAGCCTTGATTGCCGTACAGTGTGATGGCGTCCGCCCTACCGGCGTGCGACGCGATTACGGTCAACACGCCTTGTTGACGACGGTGCGCGCCAGCCAGCCTCAAACCGGCTGGGCCTACGAGCGCTTTACCGAACACGGCCCCTTTGCGGCCCTGCCCCACCCTGATGCTCCTGACTTGTACGCGATTGTCTGGTGCAATAGCCCGGAACGCAGCCAATCCTTGGCCGAACTGCCTGTTCAAGAGTTCCAGGCCGCCATGCTGCAAGCCTTTGGAGAGCGCCTGGGACATCTGGAGCTGGTCTCCAAGCGCCACATCTTCCCGCTTGCCTTTCATGCTGGTCCCAGTCGCTTGTCCGAACGCCTGCTGGCAGTGGGCAATGCCGCCCAGACCTTGCACCCGGTTGCCGGTCAGGGTCTGAACCTGGGCTTGCGTGATGTCGCACAATTGTCACAGTGTCTGGCCGCCTGGCAAGCCGATTGCAGCCAGAACCCCGATCCCTTTTTGGCTCGTTACGCTCGTCTGCGCCGCCCGGATCGCTGGTTGACTGCCGCAATCACCGATACCTTGCCGCGTCTGTTCGCCACCAGGAATCCATTGATCCAGCATGCATGTGGTCTGGGACTGTTGGCCATGGACACCCTGCCCTTCGCCCGTCAGCCATTTGCCCGACAGCTGCTGCAAGGAATGCGCGCCTAGGCCCACCTGCGTTACAGGCCCCGATGCGGGGCCACCCCTTATTCTTCTTGTAAGTCCTTGCCCACGAACCCGTGTCGCAGGGTTAAAATCTTCCCCATGCGTATCGGCCCCTGGACCCTTCCTAACCCTATTTTCATTGCCCCCATGGCTGGAGTAACAGACAGACCTTACCGTCGTCTGTGCAAGACGCTGGGCGCCGGTTATGCCGTCTCGGAGATGGCCGCCAGCAACAAGCGCTTGTGGGACAGCGTGAAAACATCACGACGTCTGAATCACGAGGGTGAAGCGGATCCGGTAGCTGTACAGATTGCCGGTTCAGACCCTGAAATGATGGCCGAAGCCGCTGTGTTCAATATCAGCAAAGGCGCTCGCATCATTGATATCAATATGGGTTGTCCGGCCAAAAAAGTGTGTAACGTGGCCTCGGGTTCCGCCCTCTTGCGTGACGAGCCACGCATCATTGAAATCCTTGAACACGTTGTCAAGGCATGTACTCCCTACCAGGTTCCGGTTACACTCAAGACCCGCACCGGCTGGGATGCGCAATCGCGCAATGCTGTTCGTATTGCCCGCTTGGCCGAAGATATCGGCATCGCCGCTTTGACCCTGCATGGCCGCACCCGCTGCGACTTCTACCAGGGCCACGCCGAATACGACACCATACGCGAAGTCAAAAACAGCCTCTCTATTCCGGTCATCGCCAATGGGGATATCGATAGTCCCGAAAAGGCAAAATTCGTACTAGAGTACACCGGAGCGGATGCCGTCATGATCGGTCGAGCCGCGCAAGGACGACCCTGGATTTTCCGGGAAATCCTGCATTACCTCGAACATGGCGAACATCGTGCAGCCCCCACCTTCGGCGAACTGCGCGATTGCATGATCGAACACCTGCAAGACCATTACGCTTTCTATGGGCAGCACACTGGAGTACGTACTGCCCGCAAGCATATAGGCTGGTATTTGTCGGATATGCCGGACTCCCGACACTGGCTGGACCAGATTAATCGTATCGAAAACTGTGCAGATCAATTAGAAGCCATTACTCACTGGTTTCAAGAATGCGACCTGGACCAGCCCTACCTGCAATAACAGACAGCTGTGTGGCTCTTTTGTATTTAAGTACTACGTATACCTTCAGAAAAAAATGTCAACGACCAACCCACTAGAACAGTCCGTACGTGAACGCCTCGAACGCTACTTCGCCGATCTGGGCGAATCCGAGCCACGCGATCTGTTGTCGATGGTCATCTCCTGCGTGGAACGGCCTGTCCTGCAAGTTGCCCTGGAGAAATCCGCGGGCAACCAATCCAAGGCCGCAGAAATGCTGGGCATCACGCGTAGTACTTTGCGCAAGAAGCTCAGTGCCCACAATCTGCAACCCTGATTCCTAACTCTCACGTCTCACCTTCCATGAAAATCCAGACAGCTCTTCTCTCTGTCTCCGACAAAACCGGTATTGTCGAATTTGCCCAAGCACTCGCCCAACGCGGAGTGCGGCTTTTATCCACTGGTGGCACCGCAAAGCTGCTGGCCCAAGCTGGCCTGACAGTTACCGAAGTGGCCCAGCACACCGGTTCGCCAGAAATTCTGGATGGCCGTGTCAAAACACTGCATCCAAAAATTCACGGTGGCCTGCTGGCGCGTCGCGACAGCGCCGAACATTTGAAGACTCTGGAAGAGCACGGCATTGACCGTATCGATCTGCTGGTCGTCAACCTCTACCCTTTCCGTGAAACCATTGCCAAGCCGGGTTGCACCTTTGCCGATGCGGTAGAGAACATTGATATTGGTGGCCCCGCCATGTTGCGCGCTGCTGCCAAGAACCACGGTACGCCTGAAGGCGGCGCCTGTGTGGTGATTGACCCTGTCGATTACGAACGCGTACTGGCTGATATGGATGGCCCTGCTGGTCTCCCTTCTTACGGCCTGCGTCTGGAACTGGCCGCCAAGGTTTACGCCCACACCGCCGCTTACGACGGTGCTATTGCGGCTTACCTCACCAGCCTGGCTCAGGCCGAGCCTGCCCAGGACAGCGCCCCCGAAGTGAACACCTGGCCCAATGTGCTGACCATTCAGCTCAAACAGGAACAGACTCTGCGCTACGGCGAGAACCCGCATCAAAGCGCGGCTTTCTACACAGACGGCACCATTGGCGAAGGTCTGCTGGGTCGCTACAAGCAGCTACAGGGCAAGGAACTGTCCTACAACAATATTGCTGACGCCGATGCCGCGTGGGAATGTGTCCGCAGCTTTGACGCGGGCGCTTGCGTCATCGTCAAGCACGCCAATCCTTGCGGTGTAGCTCTGGGCGAAACCGCCGAGGAATCCTATCGCAAAGCGTTCCAAACTGACCCAACGTCGGCCTTTGGCGGCATTATTGCCTTCAACCGTGAAGTGGACGAAGCCGCTGCCCAGGCGATCAGCAGCCAGTTTGTAGAAGTGCTGCTGGCACCTTCCTACACGCAAGGTGCTCTGGACGTGTTTGCCGCGAAAAAGAACGTGCGCGTGCTGAGCATTCAGCCCGGTCAGGCTCACAACGCTTTCGACGTGAAACGTGTCGGCGGCGGCTGGTTGGTGCAAACGCCCGACACCTTCCGCGACAACACCGAAGCCTTCAAGGTCGTGACGCAAGTACAACCTACCGCCCAGCAAATGCAAGACATGCTGTTTGCCTGGAACGTGGCCAAGTACGTGAAATCCAACGCCATTGTGTTCTGCGGTCAGGGCATGACCCTGGGTGTGGGCGCTGGTCAGATGAGCCGTGTGGACTCTGCCCGCATCGCCTCCATCAAGGCTGAAAACGCTGGCTTGACCCTGCAGGGTTCGGCTGTTGCGTCCGACGCTTTCTTCCCCTTCCGTGATGGTCTGGATGTAGTTGCCGAAGCAGGCGCCACCTGCGTGATTCAACCCGGCGGCAGCGTGCGTGATGACGAAGTCATTGCCGCCGCCAACGAGCGTGGTATTGCCATGGTCTTGACCGGCACACGCCACTTCCGTCACTAATATGCGAATCCTGGGCATAGACCCTGGCTTGCGTCGCACTGGTTTCGGAGTGATCGACGCCCAGGGGCCCAGCTTGCGCTATGTGGCCAGCGGGACCATCGTGGTCCCGCCTGATCTGCCTCTGGCAGAGCGGCTAAAGCTGATTCTGACTCATATCACTGAAGTGATTGAGCAAAGCAAGCCCGATACCTCTGCCATCGAAAAAGTCTTTGTAAACAGCAACCCTGCCTCCACCCTTTTGCTGGGGCAGGCACGGGGCGCCGCTTTGTGTGCGCTGGCCGTAGGCGGGCTGGATGTACATGAATACACAGCGTTGCAGATCAAGAAAACCGTCACCGGCAGTGGCCATGCTGCCAAAGAACAAATCCAGCTGATGGTCCAGCGGCTCTTGCAGCTGAACGGCCTGCCCGCACCGGACTCGGCCGATGCCCTGGCCTGCGCCATCAGCCATGCTCATCACAGCAGTGTGGTGGGCGGCCTGCAAAAAGGCGGAGCCATCACCACCGGGCCGCGCCGTCGCATTCGCGCTGGCCGGATCTTGGGTTAACTCTCCAGAAGGAACGTCATGATAGGTCGCATCCGGGGTACCTTGATCGAAAAACAACCACCTACCATCTGTGTGGATGTGGGTGGGGTCGGTTATGAAATCGATGTCCCCATGAGTACGCTCTACCAAATGCCAGAGCTGGGCGCACAGGTCAATCTGTTCACCCATCTGGCTATTCGTGAAGATGCTCACGTGCTGTTTGGCTTTTCCAGCCTGAACGAGCGCAGCACTTTCAAGGCACTGATCAAAGTTACGGGCATTGGTGCCCGCACCGCCCTGTCCTTGCTCTCGGGCATGAGTGCAGAAGAACTGGCTGATGCCATTACGCGCCAGGAAACGTCCCGTCTGGTCAAGATTCCGGGCATAGGCAAGAAAACAGCCGAGCGTCTTTTACTGGAACTGCGTGGCAAGCTGGGTGCAGACCTGGGCAGCGGCGGTACAGTCAGCGCCGCTCCCAATAGCCGGGATGATGTGCTGCACGCTTTGGAAGCATTGGGCTACTCCAACAAGGAAGCCAGTGTTGCTGTCAAAGCCTTGCCAGATGATATTGATGTGTCAGAAGGGATCAAGCAAGCGCTGAAATCGCTGTCACGCGCTTGAGACGACACTGCTATGTATAAAAAATCGGGCCGTTCATATGAACGGCCCGATTTTTAAAAACTATTCCATTTATCAAGCGAGCAGACGCCCCAAGGCGGATACATCCACATTCCCGCCACTGATGAGTACGCCAACCTTGCGGCCTTGCAAATCACCCTGACGCATTACCGCCGCGGCACCCAAGCAACCTGTAGGCTCCACAACCATCTTCATGCGTTCCGCAAAGAAACGCATGGCCTGAACCAGCTCGGTATCAGGCACCGTCAAAATATCTGTGACCATGCTGCGAATCAGCTCAAACGTCATGGGCGCCAAAGCTTGGGTCAGCGCCCCATCAGCAATCGATGCAGGCGGAGCAATCTTGACGATCTCCCCACTACGCAGGGACTGCTGGGCATCATCCCCAGCCTGCGGCTCAACACCAAAGACTTCACAAGCCGGTGCCATAGCCTTGGCGGCCAGCAAACAGCCCGACAGCAAGCCACCGCCCCCTAATGGAACATAGAACTGCTGCAAGTCCGGCACTTCCTGAAGCAGCTCCAGTGCCGCCGTTCCCTGCCCCGCGATCACATCAGGATGCGCAAAGGGAGGAATCAAGGTCAGCCCTTCACGCTCGACCAGCTCTTGTGCAATTTGGGCACGATCTTGGGTCAAGCGATCGTACTCGATCACTTTGGCACCGTAGCCACGCGTTGCGGCCAATTTGGCAGCCGGAGCATCCGAATTCATGATGATGGTGGCCGGTATCCCCAAGAGCTTGGCCGACAGGGCTACAGCTTGCGCATGATTGCCCGAGGAAAAAGCGACGACCCCTGCTTTTTTCTGCTGCTCGTTCAACTGCGCCAGCGCATTGAAGCCACCGCGAAACTTGAAAGCACCAATACGCTGAAAGTTCTCGCACTTGAAGTAGACTTCGCCATTCAGGCGCTCGTTCAAGGTTGCGGAAGTCAAGACCGGTGTGCGGTGTGCCACAGGCGCCAAGCGTTCAGCGGCGGCTACAACATCAGCAAAATCAGGTAATTCCAGGGACATGGCTAAAATCTCGATTAAAAACTCCAACCCACATTATGCGCGATGCCATGCGAAGCAGCCTAGCGCTGGCCGGACAAATCCAGCCTGGCTGCTACGGATGACCGATTTGCCCGCGCACTCCATGAACACTGACATGTGCCCTGATACTCAGGCGGTGGGTGCTTGGTGTACCATACTGTATATTCAATCAGCGTAGTCATCATGGCCATACATTCCGATTCGCTCTCCAGCCTGCCTTCTGAACAGCGCATCATTACGCCCAAACCCTTGTCACCCAACGAAGAGTCCATCGAACGCGCCTTGCGACCCAAGATGCTGGAGGACTATGTCGGGCAAGCTCGGGCGCGCGAACAGCTGGAAATCTTTATTGCGGCTGCTCGCCAACGCCAGGAAGCGCTGGACCACGTCTTGCTGTTTGGCCCTCCCGGTTTGGGTAAAACCACGCTGGCCCACATCATTGCCCATGAAATGGGCGTGAACCTGCGCCAGACTTCCGGCCCCGTGCTGGAGCGCCCCGGTGATCTGGCCGCCTTGCTGACAAACCTGGAACCTAACGACGTCCTGTTTATTGACGAGATCCATCGCCTGTCTCCCGTCGTCGAAGAAATTCTGTATCCGGCACTGGAAGACTTTCAAATTGACATTCTTATTGGCGAAGGCCCGGCAGCGCGCAGCGTCAAACTGGATTTGCAGCCCTTCACCCTGGTCGGTGCCACGACTCGTGCCGGCATGTTGACTAACCCCTTGCGTGACCGTTTTGGCATTGTGTCCCGTCTGGAGTTTTATGACGTCAAAGACCTGACGCATATCGTGGCGCGCAGTGCCGGGCTACTGAATGTCAGCACGACGGATGAAGGCACCTACGAAATTGCCCGCCGCTCGCGTGGCACCCCGCGTATTGCCAACCGACTTCTGCGCCGAGTACGCGATTACGCCGAAGTCAAAACCGGCGGCATCATCCATACCGAATGCGCACAAGCCGCCCTGTCCATGCTGGAAGTGGACCCACAAGGCCTGGATTTGATGGACAGAAAATTGCTGGAGGCCATCGTGCATAAATTCGACGGTGGCCCGGTTGGGGTAGACAGCCTGGCGGCAGCCATTGGTGAAGAACGCGACACGATCGAAGATGTGATCGAACCCTATCTGATCCAGCATGGTTTTTTGCAACGCACCCCAAGAGGCCGCATTGCTACCCTGAACACCTGGCGTCACCTGGGGCTCACGCCGCCACGCAACACACAGGGTCAGGATCTGTTCGACGCAGAATAAGCGCTTAGCCCCGGCGAGCCCAGGGGCGGAACACCAACAGCAAGGTAATCGCAATCGACACGGCGGCAGCCAGCAGCAAGGCTGTCAGCCAGTGTAAATGCGTGAAGGTCAACGCCAGCGTGGTGCAAAACCCCGCCAGACTGCCTGTTCCCCACAAGGCCGAACGCAAAGTCGCGACCAAGCTGGCTGCCCCCAAGGTTTGGTGAATGGTCACGGCGACCACGGTGTAGCCAATGGGGAAAGCCATGATCAGCCCCGACAAGCTCGGCCCCAGCAAAGAGCTGCTGGTGGTCACGATAGCAACCAGAAGTCCTGCCAAAGCCCCTCTGAATATCAGCAAGCCCCAACCCGCTTTTGCTTTGCTGGTCCCTTTCATGCCGGCCAGACGACGCGACACGCGCAAATTGAACGCAGTCACAGCAATAAACAAAGCCAGCCCCAACACAGGTTGCACGGGCATGAAGGACAAGAGCAAGGCGGCCACCGCCCAACCAGCAACCGCACACAATAAGGTGCGCCAAGGCGACAAAGTGGGAGCACAAACAATGATGAGCAGCAAAAACAGCTGAGTCGCACTAAGCGAATACACGGCATAGGTTGCCGCCTGCTGCACATAATCGGCGGGGAACTGCTGGGACAGAAAATAGAAGCCGGGGCCCAACACCATGGGCAAACCCGCCAGAGCACCACCAATCAATGGGCCAAATGCGCTCACTGACCACGACACCAGAACAACAACCAAAGCGGTGGCGGCCATGCGGACTGCCAAAGCAGACCACGCCACATCAAGAAAAGCAGTTTCCACGACGGTATCTCGCGGTGAAACCAGTTGTCCAGAGCAGCCTGACTCAGCGCTAGTAAAGACGCTGGAGCCAGGCGGCTTCTGTCATCCTTAGCTCACCACACTCCAGTCCAGGGCTTGACCGGCAGCCAGAGGAATCAATGGCTCACCGGCCATCTCCACAGACTCGGGGATCGTGAACTGGCTGCGCTGCAAGGTCATTGTTCCTTCATTGACGGGCAGGCCGTAGAAAGCAGGGCCATTCAAGCTGGCAAAGGCTTCCAGGCGATCCAGACGGCCAGCCTTGTCAAAAGCCGATGCGTACAGCTCCATCGCGTGCAGTGCGGTATAACAGCCCGCACAGCCACAACTTTGTTCTTTGCGGCTACGCGAGTGTGGTGCACTGTCTGTACCCAGGAAGAAACGATTGCTGTCGCTGGTGGCAGCGTCAACCAGGGCCTGGCGATGCTTCTCGCGCTTCAAGACAGGCAAACAGTACCAGTGTGGCTGCAAACCGCCTTGGAACAAAGCATTACGGTTATAGAGCAAGTGATGGGCGGTGATGGTTGCGGCAACCGGGCCTTCCGCCTGGCTCACATAGGCAGCGCCCTCTGCCGTGGTCAGGTGCTCAAACACCACTTTCAGTTCGGGGAAGGCCTTGCGCATGGGGATCATCACACGCTCGATGAATACGGCTTCCCGGTCGAACAAGTCGATGCTGGGGTCTGTGACCTCTCCGTGCATCAGCAAAGGCATACCCGATTCCTGCATCTGGGCCAGCACCTTGGAACAGTTCTTCAACAAATCTGTCACGCCCGCGTCGGAGTTGGTGGTGGCACCGGCAGGATACAGCTTGACGCCATGCACAACTCCGCTTTCCTTGGCGCGGATAATTTCCTCTGGCTGAGTATTGTCGGTCAGGTACAAGGTCATCAAAGGCTCAAACTTGCCAGCGTACTCAGTTTTGGCCAAAGCGGCCAGGATACGCTCGCGGTAGGCCAAAGCCTGTGCCGTTGCGGTAACGGGCGGCGTCAGGTTGGGCATGACGATAGCCCGGTCAAATTGTGCCGCGGTATGGCCCAAGACCGATTCCAACACAGCGCCATCGCGCAGGTGCAAATGCCAATCATCAGGACGACGAATGACCAGGGTATCCACAGTAGGGCTCATATCTTTACTCAATATCAAACAAAGGCCCGTGCTTTGAACCGTCAATAAAGCAACAGGTGCCAAAATTGCCTTTCAGCAGGCCGAATCCATCATTATGCTACAGCTACCTGTGCTGCGCATGATTGGCACAGGAATCCCGAACCCAAATCCATAGTGCGTTGCAGCAGCCTGTAAACACTGGAAAATCTGCTTACAGACCCGCAAAGCTCTTGCTCACAAAGGGCTTGGACGTATAGGGAGTATCACGGTATGCTGACAGACAAGTCGTGCCCTAGCGCATAACCCGCCCCTTCAACTCGTTTCTCAGGAGTTCCGTTCATGGCCAGCACTGAAAAAAAGCCTGCTACCCGCAAACCCAATGCAGCCTTCATGAAACCACTCACTCCTAGCCCAACACTGGCTGCGGTGATTGGCTCTGGCGCGCTGCCGCGTACTGAAGTTACGAAGAAAATCTGGGAATACATCAAGAAACACGATCTCCAGGATCCCAAGAACCGTCGCAACATCAATGCCGACGCCAAGCTGCGCCCCTTGTTCGGCAAGGACCAGGTCTCCATGTTTGAACTGACCAAGCTGGTCAGCGCTCACCTGAAATAAGCACGGGGTGCCCAGGCACCTCTGGCAATATCGGGCCGCGCCGCTGAGCTTTCAGCCGCGGCCCTTTTTTCATTTGGCGGCATCAAGTCCGCTGCTTTCTCGTATTCATGTCGATTTCATTCTCTACCCCACCCGCTCAAATCCCACGCGCCTTGTGCTGGCTACGCCGTGATCTACGTTTGCACGATCATGCTGCCTTGCACCATGCCTTGAAAAGTGGTCTGCCTGTAGCCTGTGTGTTTGTCTTTGACAGCACCATCCTGCAATCCTTACCCGCCAATGATGTCCGACTGGCTTTTATCTACGACAGCCTGCTACAGGTTCAGGAGCAACTGCGTCAAAATGGCAGTGAACTGATCACCGTTTATGGGGACCCCGTACAGAAAATTCCAGAATTGGCGTTCAGCCTGAATGCAAGAACCGTCTATACAAACGAGGACTACGAGCCTGCGGCCATCACGCGGGATCGGGCTGTCAGCCATGCTCTATCCTCACAAGGCATGGAACTGCAGCTGTTCAAGGACCAGGTGATCTTTGCGCAGGATGAAATCCTGACCCAACAGAAACAGCCCTACACGGTTTTTACGCCCTACAAGCGCAATTGGCTGGCGCGTATCCAATCTGAAAATGTGCAAGCATACGACTGCTCGCAAGGCCAATGGGCCGCGCTGCCCGAGCAATCCTTGCCTGGTTTGGAGCAATTGGGCTTTCAAGACGAGTCTCGCGCAAAACTGCTGAACCCCGCCGGTTGGCAAGGCGCCCAAACCTTGCTGGAAGAATTCGAACCCAGAATCCACGCTTATCAGGAGCGCCGAGACTTTCCAGCCAAACGAGGGGTGTCCTATCTGGCTCCCCATCTGCGCTTTGGAACCCTCTCTATCCGCCAAGCGGTATCTTTAGCTTGGCCCAGCGACTCCGAGGGCGCAGCAACATGGCTGAGCGAATTGATCTGGCGAGAGTTCTATCAGCAGTTCCTGTGGCACCACCCTGAAACGGCCTCAGAGAGCTTCAAGCCCGCCTACAAGGATCTGCCCTTCCCTAATCGCGAAGACTGGTTCCAGGCCTGGAAAGAAGGCCGGACTGGCTACCCGATTGTGGATGCCGCCATGCGTCAACTGAACCAGTCAGGCTATATGCACAACCGGCTCCGTATGATCAGCGCTTCCTTTCTGGTGAAAGACTTGCTGATAGACTGGCGTTGGGGTGAACAATATTTCGCTCAGAAGCTGCTTGATTACGATATGGCTTCCAATGTGGGAGGCTGGCAATGGGCCGCCTCTACCGGATGCGATGCGCAGCCTTACTTTCGCATCTTTAATCCCATCACCCAATCGCGTAAATTTGATCCAGAGGGGCAATTCATACGACGCTATGTCCCTGAGCTGGCGTCTCTGGACAAGCAGGCCGTGCATGCCCCCTGGCAGGCCAAGCAGCTTCCTATCGAATTCAGGCTGGGACAGGATTACCCGGCCCCCATCGTGGATCACGACACACAACGGCATCTTGCTTTGGCGCTATTCAAGCAAGCAGGAGAGCAAGAGCAAACGGATTGAAATACCTTAAGGATATTTATGTCAGACAGCTCCCGACCACCACCTCCAGCCAGTACCCCGCTAATACTGCAAAACCTGCAAACCGCTCATCCTCAAGCACAAGTGGCTATCCTTGATTTCGGCTCCGATCACGCTGAAATAAGCATGGCTCATAAGGGTGTCCCTGTTCATACCGAGCACTTCCCGGAACTTAGTGGCGTCCAGCTCTTGGCAAGCTGTTTCGCAGACTCCAGCTCGCGCGCAGCGCAGTTGGAACATGCTATCGAGGTCGTGGAAGACGCGATCATGCCAGCCAGCCTGGATCTGCGTCAGTTCATGGTGTTTGCCGCTGGGGAGTTTGCTGAAGAGCTTGGCGTCTGGCTCACAGATGCCCAAGGCAGCGAGCAGCACACTCTTAATCGGGACATGATTGACGACCTGTTCACCCTGTATGCAGCAGCCAGCCAAGGAGCGGTCAGCCTGAAAATGATCAACGCGGGCTCTTTGGAAAATATCCATCAGCTGGTCAATAATCAAAACCTGGGTATTTATCTCTTGCTGCTGCGTGAGTGCCTGCATCATATGCATGTCGAACAGATCCACCTGCTGGCACCTTAAAGTCTTCCTCAACAGGGATAAGTGAAACCCACCGACCAAGGGCCTGAACCGGGGTGCATAGCCAAGCAGATGCTGGCCAAATCTGAGCAAGCCCAAGCAAAGCAACATCAAATAAAAAAAGGTGCTCATCTGAGCACCTTTTAAATATTTCTTTCTGGGCTACGCCAGAACACTACTGAAATGGGATCGCGTTAGTAGTCGTGGCCCAGAGCCTGACCACCTGCCAAAGCCAACCAGCCTTTAATCAGACGGTGGATGATCCATACCATGGCTACCAGAGCGGTTACCCAACCAATAAAGATGGTCGTCAGCAAAGCGCTCAACACCACCCACAACAGTCCCCACCAGAAAGTCTTGATGACCCAATCCAGATGGCTGGCATAAATAGTGCCCGATGCATCACCGCGTTTGACGTAAGCCAGAATCACAGCTGCTACAGCTGCAGCACCAAAGATACCTGCACTGATCATAGCCAAAGAAAACAAGCCATAGCAGATGTGCGTAATCTTGCGCAGCGACAAGCCTGGTTCAAGCTCGGGGCTAATGGGCTGATTCATTCGGTTCTCCTGAAACAAGCATTAACAATAACTATACCGAACTATTTTACCCATACTTTGAGCATTAACCGTATGACAGTGGCAGAGCTACCACCATCCAGGCAGAAGAAGCGGCGTGTGAAACGCCGCTTCTATGATCCAGTCACGTTCTATGCATTCTATGCAGTTACTGAAGCAATAAACGTTATGCACGCCGGTCATAGAGCAGGCACCGCGCATGCCGATTAGAGTCACTACCCCTGGCAATCGGCAGCATAAACAGAAGCAGCAGCAGAAAAAGAAGAAGAAGAGGTGGCCTGTCGCCACGTCTCAACAACAGACAGTCAGCACAGCAAGAGTAGAACGACCGACCACCCTACAGGTAAGCAGCGACGGATTGAACGCCAATCCTCTGGTGCCGGGACAGGATGCCAAGACCGACCTACTAGGCTTAGGCCAATCGGCGTCGGTAAGAATAAGGAATACACGCAGCCCGGAACGGGCCAGGAGGGGTGGCGGTGCGCCTGAACCGGGCGGTCCAGGGTCAGGCCTTCGAGCAATCCGAGACGGGCCGGTAGCCTGCGCTTTTGTCGCCGCATAAAACAAAACCCCCGCAAAGG
>NZ_AVOG02000011.1:0-21844 GCF_000465875.3 Alcaligenes sp. EGD-AK7
AAAAGAGTAGTAATTTTGGGCGAAAGAGGTTAATATCCTCTTTTGCCTAAAAGCCAAACGTAGCAAAGTAGCGCGCTACGGTTTGTCAAGGTATAGGGGTATAGCTCAATTGGCAGAGCGTCGGTCTCCAAAACCGAAGGTTGAGGGTTCGATTCCTTCTGCCCCTGCCACCACAGTCACTCGCCACCACCTCGCGTGGCGTCACTCGTCGGAATATGTCGAATACCAACGTAGAAACCGTTAACCGAGGTTCCGAGCGCATCAAGCTGGGCCTAGCGGTCCTAGTCGTCGCCGCCGGTATTGTTGGCTATTCCGTTCTGGATGGCCAAAATTCACTGGTTCGCGCTGGGGTATTTGTTGCCAGCTTAATCGTCGCCGTATTGATCATCTGGTTTAGCGATACAGGCCGCCGCCTGGTCGCTTTTTCTCGTGATGCCTACACGGAAGTGCGTCGCGTTCACTGGCCATCCCGTAAAGAAGCAACGCAAATGACGGGTATCGTCTTTGTGTTTGTTGCCGTTATGGCCATCTTGTTGTGGCTGATTGACAAAGGGCTCGGCTGGATCATTTATGGCCTGTTGCTGGGCTGGAAATAAAGGGCACACATGAGCAAACGCTGGTATGTGGTTCACGTTTATTCCGGCATGGAAAAAAGCGTGCACAAGGCTCTGGTGGAGCGCATTGAACGCGCTGATCTCCAAGAAGCGTTTGGTCGCATTCTGGTTCCATCGGAAGAAGTCGTTGAAGTAAAGAACGGCAAGAAATCAATTACAGAGCGACGTATTTACCCTGGTTACGTTCTGGTCGAGATGGCCTTGACCGACGAAACCTGGCACTTGGTAAAAAGTACGCCGCGAGTCACCGGCTTTTTGGGCGGTTCCGGTAACCGTCCCGCTCCCATCTCCGAGCGCGAAGTGGAAAAAATCCTGTCGCAAATGGAAGAGGGCGTTGAGAAGCCACGGCACAAAGTGCTGTTCGAGGTTGGCGAACTGGTACGCGTCAAGGACGGTCCGTTTGCAGACTTTAACGGTAACGTCGAAGAAGTTAACTACGAGAAAAACAAGGTTCGTGTCACCGTTACTATTTTCGGTCGCGCCACCCCCGTTGAACTCGATTTCGATCAAGTCGAAAAGACCTGATTAATTACAACCCCCGGGAAGCCTGTCGCATCATGTGCCAGGCGTCATCACCCGCAAGGAGCTAAGCATGGCGAAGAAAATCGTCGGCTTTATCAAGCTGCAAGTCCCAGCTGGTAAGGCAAACCCATCCCCTCCAATCGGTCCAGCGCTGGGTCAGCGCGGTCTGAACATCATGGAATTCTGCAAGGCGTTCAACGCCCAGACACAGGGTCTGGAACCCGGTCTGCCAATTCCTGTGGTGATCACCGCTTTTGCTGACAAGAGCTTCACGTTCATCATGAAGACTCCTCCAGCAACCATCCTGATCAAAAAGGCTGCTGGTATCAAATCCGGTTCTGCACGTCCTAACGTGGATAAAGTCGGTACGCTGACCCGCGCTCAGGCTGAAGAAATCGCCAAGACCAAACAACCCGACCTGACCGCTGCCGATCTGGACGCCGCTGTGCGTACCATCGCTGGTAGCGCTCGCAGCATGGGCATCAACGTTGAAGGGGTGGTGTAAGTCATGGCTAAAGTAAGCAAACGCGCAGCCGCTATTGCTGCCAAGATCGACCGCAACAAGTTCTACCCTGTGGCCGAAGCTCTGGCCCTGGTGAAAGATACTGCCACTGCCAAGTTCGACGAATCCATCGATATCGCTGTTCAGCTGGGCATCGATCCTCGTAAGTCCGACCAACTGGTCCGTGGCTCCGTGGTTCTGCCTGCTGGTACCGGTAAAACCGTGCGTGTTGCCGTTTTCGCCCAAGGCGAAAAAGCCGACGCCGCTCGTGAAGCTGGTGCTGACATCGTTGGTCTGGACGACCTGGCTGAGCAAATCAAAGCCGGTCAAATGGACTTTGACGTTGTGATCGCTTCGCCTGACACCATGCGTGTCGTTGGTACCCTGGGTCAGGTTCTGGGGCCTCGCGGCCTGATGCCAAACCCCAAGGTTGGTACTGTGACTCCTGACGTTGCTACGGCTGTTAAGAACGCCAAGGCTGGTCAAGTTCAATACCGTACCGACAAGGCCGGTATCATTCACAGCACCATTGGCCGCGCTTCGTTCAACGTTGAACAGCTGCAGACCAACCTGGCTGCTTTGGTTGACGCCTTGAACAAGGCTCGTCCAGCCGCTGCCAAGGGTGTTTACCTGCGCAAGGTTGCCGTGTCCTCCACCATGGGTGGCGGTGCACGTGTTGAAATTGCATCTCTGACTGTTTAATCAACAGTTAGAAAAAAAGAACTTTGGGCTGTGATCCTGTTTACAGGGTCACTGCTGTCAAAGACCGTTGGAGCAGTTGGCTGACTTGTCATCTCACTGCTTAATCGGGGCAGAACGTCCCATCCAACGTAGACGGCGCCCGTGGAAGAATTCGTTATAGAACTCGTCCAGGTGCGCCGCATTCGGTTGATGTTGGGAAGCCTTCCCGACATCGTTTGAAGGAGTGTTCAACCGTGAGTCTCAATCGTGAAGAGAAAGCGGTAGTCATCGAAGAAGTCACTGCCGAACTGGCAAAGGCCCAATCGATCATTATCGCCGAGTACCGTGGTCTGGACGTCGCTTCTGCTACCGTATTGCGCAAAAAAGCGCGTGAGTCTGGCGTCTACCTGCGTGTGTTGAAAAACACCCTGGTTCGTCGTTCGTTGGCAGGTACCTCGTTTGACGGTATCTCCAGCCAGCTCGTGGGTCCTCTGATGTACGCCATCAGTGAAGATCCCGTTGCTGCGGCGAAAGTCGTTGCAGATTTTGCCAAGACCAATGACAAATTGGTCATCATGGGTGGTGCGCTGCCCAATAGCGTTCTGAATGCTGATGGTGTTAAGGCTCTGGCCACAATGCCCTCGCGCGAAGAATTGCTGGCGAAACTGCTGGGCACCATGCAAGCACCTATCGCTACTTTTGTGCGTACGCTTAACGAAGTTCCCACCAAGTTTGTTCGCGGCCTGGCGGCTGTGCGCGATCAGAAAGAAGCTGCGTAAGCAGTTTTCCTTCAGGAAACTTCGTCGTTGCGAACGACAACCAAACCTGGCATTTACCTAATATCTGGAGTTCTTAAAAATGGCTACTAAAGCTGAAATCCTTGACGCCATCGGCGCAATGTCCGTGCTCGAACTGTCCGAGCTGATCAAAGAAATGGAAGAAAAATTCGGTGTGTCGGCTGCTGCCGCCGCTGTTGCTGTTGCAGCTCCTGCTGCTGGTGGCGCTGCTGCTGCCGCTGAAGAGCAAACCGAATTCACCGTGTTCCTGGCTGACGTTGGCGCAAACAAAGTTAGCGTCATTAAAGTCGTGCGCGAAATCACCGGTCTGGGCCTGAAAGAAGCCAAAGACCTGGTTGACGGTGCTCCTAAGGCTGTTAAAGAAGGCTTGTCCAAAGCTGATGCTGAAGACGCTCAGAAGAAGCTGGAAGAAGCTGGCGCCAAGATCGAGCTCAAGTAAGAGTATCGATAGATGCCCGGGAATGCGTTTCAAGCCTTCCCGGGCTTTTGCGTTTCCAGAAAACCCATGATTTTTAATTAGTATTGTAGAAAGTCGGGTTTTTTAGAGTCGTAAACCAGGGCCGTGGTTGACGGTCCGTGTAACCCTTGAGTCGGAGTGCTCATGCCTTATTCGTACACCGAAAAAAAGCGCATACGCAAGAGCTTCGCCAAACGTGAAGACGTACAGCAGGTTCCTTACCTGTTGGCTACCCAGCTGCATTCTTTCAGAACCTTCTTGCAGAAGGACACGCTGCCTTCTCAGCGTAAGGTTGAAGGCTTGCAGGAAGCTTTCAGTTCCATATTTCCAATAGTAAGCCATAACCAAATGGCGCGGCTAGAGTTCGTGAGCTATACGCTCGGCGAGCCGGTGTTCGACGTCAAAGAGTGTCAACTTCGTGGTTTGACCTATGCTTCCCCCTTGCGGGCGAAGGTTCGTCTGGTCCTTATGGACCGCGAGGTGAGCAAGCCTACCGTCAAGGAAGTAAAAGAGCAAGAAGTCTACATGGGCGAAATGCCCCTGATGACTGATAACGGCTCTTTTGTGATCAACGGTACCGAACGAGTCATCGTTTCCCAGCTGCACCGTTCCCCCGGCGTGTTCTTTGAACACGACCGCGGTAAAACGCACAGCTCGGGCAAGTTGCTGTTCTCGGCTCGCGTGATTCCTTACCGTGGTTCCTGGCTGGACTTCGAGTTCGATCCCAAGGACATTCTGTTCTTCCGTATCGACCGTCGTCGCAAGATGCCTGTGACTATCTTGCTGAAGGCCATTGGCCTGACGCCAGAACAGATCCTGGCCCACTTCTTCGAGTTCGATCACATCGAACTGCACCAGGAAGGTGGCAAGCTGCAATTCGTTCCAGAACACTGGAAGGGCGAGGTTGCCCGTTTCGACATTACCGACCGTGATGGTCGCGTACTGGTTGAAAAGGACAAGCGTATCAATGCCAAGCATTTGCGCGACCTGCAAGCAGCCAAGATCGAATACATTTCCATCCCGGAAGATTTCCTTCTGGGTCGTGTGCTGGCCAAGAACATCATCAACGCCGAAACCGGCGAGGTGATTGCCAACGCCAACGACGAAATTACCGAATCCATTCTGGCTGAAATGCGCGCAGCCAATGTGCGTGATTTCGAGACCCTGTACGTCAACGAACTGGATCAGGGCGGCTTTATCTCCCTGACCCTGCGCACGGACGAAACAGCGGATTCCAATGCTGCCCGCATCGCGATCTATCGCATGATGCGTCCCGGCGAGCCACCAACCGAAGAAGCGGTTGAGGCTTTGTTCAACCGTCTGTTCTACAGCGAAGAGTCCTACGACTTGTCGCGCGTGGGTCGCATGAAGGTGAACAGCCGTCTGGGCCGCGGTGACAGCATTGAAGGTCCCATGACCCTGACCGACGAAGACATCCTGGACACCATTCAGGTGCTGGTGAATCTGCGTAACGGCCGCGGTCAGATCGATGATATCGATCACCTGGGTAACCGTCGTGTTCGTTGCGTGGGCGAATTGGCCGAAAACCAGTTCCGCGCCGGTCTGGTGCGTGTGGAACGTGCTGTCAAGGAACGTCTGGGCCAGGCCGAGACCGAAAACCTGATGCCGCACGATCTGATCAACTCCAAGCCCATCTCTGCGGCTGTCAAGGAGTTCTTCGGTTCCAGCCAGCTGTCGCAATTTATGGACCAAACCAACCCGCTGTCCGAGATCACGCACAAGCGTCGTGTTTCGGCACTGGGCCCTGGTGGTCTGACTCGTGAACGTGCGGGCTTTGAGGTGCGCGACGTGCATCCAACCCACTACGGTCGCGTGTGCCCGATTGAAACGCCTGAAGGTCCAAACATTGGTCTGATCAACTCCATGGCGCTGTACGCTCGTCTGAACGAGTACGGTTTCCTGGAAACGCCTTACCGCAAGATTGTTGACGGCAAGGTCAGTGAACAGATCGATTACCTGTCGGCTATTGAAGAAAGCAATTACGTCATCGCTCAGGCTAACGCCGAGTTGACCGAAGACGGTGCCTTTGCTGACGATCTGGTTGCCTGCCGTGAAGCTGGCGAAACCATGATGACTGCGCCAGAGAACATCCATTACATGGACGTTGCTCCTTCGCAGATCGTGTCTGTGGCTGCTTCGCTGATTCCGTTCCTGGAGCACGATGACGCCAACCGAGCACTGATGGGCGCCAACATGCAGCGTCAGGCAGTTCCGTGCCTGCGCCCTGAGAAGCCTTTGGTCGGTACCGGTATCGAACGTACTGTTGCTGTTGACTCGGGTACCACCGTACAGGCCCGTCGTGGCGGTGTGGTTGTAGACGTTGACGCACAGCGCGTGGTTATTCGCGTACACGATGACGAGAACGTGGCTGGCGAGGTCGGTGTAGATATCTACAACATGACCAAGTACACCCGTTCCAACCAGAACACCAACATCAACCAGCGTCCTATCGTCAAACGTGGCGATATCGTGGCTCGTGGTGACGTGCTGGCTGACGGCGCATCGACTGACCTGGGCGAATTGGCTCTGGGTCAGAACATGCTGATCGCCTTCATGCCCTGGAACGGCTACAACTTCGAGGACTCGATTCTGATCTCCGAGAAGGTCGTGGCTGACGATCGTTACACGTCGGTTCACATCGAAGAGTTGACGGTTGTTGCCCGTGACACGAAGCTGGGACCTGAGGATATCACCCGCGATATCAGCAACCTGTCCGAAATTCAGCTGAACCGTCTGGACGATTCCGGCATTGTGTACATCGGTGCCGAAGTGCGTGCCGACGACGTGCTGGTCGGTAAAGTGACACCCAAGGGTGAAACTCAGCTGACTCCGGAAGAAAAGCTGCTGCGCGCCATTTTTGGTGAAAAAGCCTCTGACGTTAAAGACACCTCCCTGCGCGTGCCTTCGGGCATGGTCGGTACGGTGATCGACGTTCAAGTCTTTACCCGTGAAGGTATCGAGCGTGACAAGCGTGCTCAGTCCATCATTGATGATGAACTGCGTCGCTACCGTCAGGACCTGAACGACCAGCTGCAAATCGTTGAAGACGACGCCTTTGACCGTGCCTTGAAGTTCCTGGTCGGCAAAACCGTCAACGGTGGTCCACGCAAGCTGCCCAAGGGCACCGAGCTGACCGCTGACTACCTGAACGATCTGGATCGCTGGCAGTGGTTCGACATTCGTCTGGCTGACGAGCAACACGCACTGGTGCTGGAGCACACCAAGGAATCCTTGGAGCAAAAGCGTCACCAGTTCGACTTGGCTTTTGAAGAAAAGCGCAAGAAGCTCACCCAAGGCGACGAGTTGCCTCCTGGCGTGCTGAAGATGGTCAAGGTTTACCTGGCTGTTAAGCGTCGTCTGCAGCCTGGTGACAAGATGGCTGGCCGTCACGGTAACAAGGGTGTGGTTTCCCGCATCGTTCCCGTGGAAGACATGCCGCACATGGCTGACGGTACCCCTGTGGACATCGTTCTGAACCCGCTGGGCGTGCCTTCGCGTATGAACGTGGGTCAGGTTCTGGAAGTTCACCTGGGTTGGGCTGCCAAGGGTATTGGCCACCGCATCAACGACATGATGCAAGAAGAAAAGAACGTGCAGGTTTCCGAACTGCGCGCGTTCCTGGACAAGGTCTACAACACTGCCGGCAAGAAGACTCGCATCAACGAGTTGACTGACGACGAAGTCATGAACATGGCCACCAACTTGCAGAAAGGTCTGCCATTGGCTACGCCAGTGTTCGACGGTGCAACCGAGCAGGAAATCGACCAGATGTTGCGTCTGGCCTACCCTGACGACATCGCCGAAAAACTGCAGCTGGCACCACACCGCACGCAGGTTCGCCTGTTTGACGGTCGTACCGGCGAAGCCTTTGAGCGTATGGTCACCGTAGGCTACATGCACTACCTGAAGCTGCATCACCTGGTCGATGACAAGATGCACGCTCGTTCGACAGGTCCGTACTCCCTGGTTACTCAGCAGCCGCTGGGTGGTAAGGCGCAGTTCGGTGGTCAGCGTTTCGGGGAGATGGAAGTCTGGGCGCTGGAAGCGTATGGCGCCGCCTACACCCTGCAGGAAATGCTCACGGTTAAATCCGACGACATCGCCGGCCGTACCAAGGTCTACGAGAATATTGTCAAGGGTGACCACGTGATCGACGCCGGTATGCCGGAGTCCTTTAACGTTCTGGTCAAGGAAATCCGTTCCTTGTCCCTGGACATGGATTTGGAGCGTAAATAATGAAAGCGCTACTCGATCTCTTTAAACAAGTCACTCAGGACGAGCAGTTCGATGCCATCAAGATCGGCATCGCCTCGCCCGAGAAAATCCGGTCCTGGTCTTTCGGTGAAGTCCGCAAGCCAGAGACCATCAACTATCGCACGTTCAAACCCGAGCGCGATGGTCTGTTCTGCGCCAAGATTTTTGGTCCCATCAAGGACTACGAATGTCTGTGCGGCAAGTACAAGCGCCTGAAGCACCGTGGCGTCATCTGCGAGAAGTGTGGCGTTGAAGTCACCGTCTCCAAGGTGCGTCGCGAGCGTATGGGTCACATTGAACTGGCCTGCCCGGTTGCTCACATCTGGTTCCTGAAGAGCCTGCCATCCCGTCTGGGCATGGTGCTGGACATGACACTGCGTGACATCGAGCGCGTGCTGTACTTTGAAGCATGGTGCGTAATCGAACCTGGCATGACCCCGCTCAAGCGCGGTCAGATCATGTCCGATGACGATTTCCTGGCCAAGACTGAAGAGTACGGTGACGACTTCCACGCCCTGATGGGCGCGGAAGCGGTGCGCGAACTGCTGCGTACGATCGACATCGATCGCGAAGTCGAGCGCCTGCGTGCCGAACTGAAAGCCACCGGCTCGGATGCCAAGATCAAGAAGATCTCCAAGCGTTTGAAAGTGCTGGAAGGCTTCCAGAAATCCGGCATCAAGCCAGACTGGATGATCATGGAAGTGCTGCCCGTGCTGCCACCGGACCTGCGTCCGCTGGTACCACTGGACGGCGGCCGCTTTGCGACTTCCGACCTGAACGATCTGTACCGCCGCGTTATCAACCGTAATAACCGTTTGAAGCGTCTGCTGGAACTGAAGGCACCGGACATCATCTTGCGCAACGAAAAACGTATGCTGCAAGAGTCCGTGGACTCCTTGCTGGATAACGGTCGTCGCGGTAAAGCCATGACCGGCGCCAACAAGCGTCAACTGAAGTCCCTGGCCGACATGATCAAGGGCAAGAGCGGTCGTTTCCGTCAGAACCTGCTGGGCAAGCGCGTGGACTACTCCGGTCGTTCCGTGATTGTGGTGGGTCCTCAGTTGAAGCTGCACCAGTGCGGTCTGCCCAAACTGATGGCGCTGGAGCTGTTCAAGCCCTTCATCTTCAACCGTCTGGAATTGATGGGTCTGGCTACGACCATCAAGGCAGCCAAGAAGTTGGTGGAAAGCCAGGAACCGGTGGTGTGGGACATCCTCGAAGAGGTGATCCGCGAGCATCCCGTGATGCTGAACCGTGCGCCTACGCTGCACCGTTTGGGTATTCAGGCTTTTGAACCGGTCCTGATCGAAGGTAAAGCGATTCAGCTGCACCCTCTGGTGTGTGCCGCCTTTAACGCTGACTTTGACGGTGACCAGATGGCCGTTCACGTGCCGCTGTCGCTGGAAGCCCAGCTGGAAGCGCGCACTTTGATGCTGGCCTCCAACAACGTGCTGTTCCCCGCCAACGGCGAACCATCCATCGTTCCTTCCCAGGATATCGTGTTGGGTCTGTACTATGCGACCCGCGAACTGGTAAACGGCAAGGGCGAAGGCTTGTTCATGGCCGACGTGGCTGAAGTTCAGCGCGCCTACGACAACAAGGAAGTCGAGCTGCAAACTCGTCTGACCGTCCGTATCGAAGAATTCGAGAAGGGCGAAGACGGTGAGTGGGTCAAGACCATCAAGCGTTACGAAACGACTGCTGGCCGTGCCTTGCTGTCAGAAATTCTGCCCAAGGGCATGCCTTTTACCGCACTGAACCGTGCGTTGAAGAAGAAAGAAATTTCGCGTCTGATCAACCAGTCCTTCCGTCGCTGCGGCCTGCGTGCCACCGTGATTTTTGCCGACAAGTTGATGCAGTCCGGTTTCCGTCTGGCAACTCGTGGTGGTATTTCCATCGCCATGAATGACATGGTTGTGCCTGTCGTCAAGGAAAGCATCCTGGCTCAGGCTAGCAACGAAGTTAAAGAAATTGACAAGCAGTACTCCTCGGGTCTGGTGACCGCTCAGGAACGCTACAACAACGTAGTGGACATCTGGGGCAAAGCCGGTGACCGCGTGGGTAAGGCCATGATGGAACAGCTGGCTTCCGAGCCAGTGATCAACCGTTTTGGTGAAGAAGTACGTCAAGAGTCCTTCAACTCCATCTACATGATGGCGGACTCCGGTGCTCGTGGTTCGGCTGCACAGATTCGTCAGCTGGCTGGTATGCGTGGTCTGATGGCCAAGCCTGATGGCTCCATTATTGAAACGCCTATTACCGCGAACTTCCGTGAAGGTCTGAACGTACTGCAGTACTTTATTTCGACTCACGGTGCTCGTAAGGGTCTGGCCGACACGGCCTTGAAGACGGCTAACTCCGGTTACCTGACTCGTCGTCTGGTCGACGTGACTCAAGATCTGGTCATTACCGAAGACGATTGCGGTACCAAGGGCGGCTACACCATGAAAGCCATCCTGGATGGTGGTGAGGTTATCGAGCCCCTGCGCGATCTGATTCTGGGCCGTGTGGCCTCGACCGACATCGTCAACCCTGACAATCAGGAACTGGTTATCCCCGCCGGCACCTTGCTGAACGAGGACCTGGTCGACCTGATCGACAATCTGGGTATTGATGAAGTCAAGATCCGCACTCCGCTGACTTGCGAAACCCGTCACGGCTTGTGCGCAAGCTGCTACGGTCGCGATCTGGGCCGCGGTATGCTGGTTAACCGTGGTGAAGCCATCGGTGTTATCGCTGCTCAGTCCATCGGTGAACCGGGTACCCAGCTGACCATGCGTACGTTCCACATTGGTGGTGCGGCTTCGCGTGCAGCGCTGGCAAGCTCGGTGGAAACCAAGACGGCTGGTACGGTCGGTTTTGAAATTGGTCTGCGTTATGTGACCAACGCCAAGGGCGAACGCGTTGCGATCTCCCGTTCCGGTGAAATCGTCATTTTTGACGACAACCGTCGTGAACGTGAACGCCACAAAGTGCCTTACGGTGCCACCATTACGGTGGGCGATGGTGAAGCCATCAAGGCTGGCCAGCGTCTGGCAAGCTGGGATCCGCTGACCCGTCCTATCGTGTCCGAGTACACCGGTACCGTTCGCTTCGAGAACATCGAAGAAGGCGTGACCGTGGCTCGTCAGGTGGACGAAGTGACCGGTCTGTCGACTCTGGTTGTGATCACTCCCAAGACACGTGGTGGCAAGATCACCATGCGTCCTCAGATCAAGCTGCTGAACGAGCAAGGTCAGGAGATCAAGATCGCTGGTACCGATCACATGGTCAATATCTCCTTCCCGGTGGGCGCGTTGATTACCGTTCGCGACGGTCAGCAAGTGTCCGTGGGTGAGATTCTGGCGCGTATTCCCCAGGAATCGCAAAAGACTCGAGACATTACCGGTGGTCTGCCACGTGTGGCCGAACTGTTCGAAGCTCGTTCGCCCAAGGACGCCGGCCTGCTGGCCGAAGTTACGGGTACGGTTTCCTTCGGTAAGGACACCAAGGGCAAACAGCGTCTGGTCATTACCGACCTGGACGGCGTCAGCCACGAGTTCCTGATTCCGAAGGAAAAACAGGTTCTGGCTCACGACGGTCAAGTGGTGAACAAGGGCGAGATGATTGTGGACGGCCCAGCCGATCCGCACGACATCCTGCGCTTGAAAGGTATCGAGAAGCTGGCCAACTACATTGTTAACGAAGTGCAGGACGTTTACCGTCTGCAGGGTGTGAAGATCAACGACAAGCACATTGAAGTGATTGTTCGTCAGATGCTGCGCCGCGTGAACATTGTGGATGCCGGTGATACCAACTTCATCACGGGTGAACAGGTTGAACGCTCCGAACTGTTGAACGAGAACGATCGCGTTCTGGCCGAAAACGGTATTCCAGCTACGTACGAAAACGTGCTGCTGGGTATTACCAAGGCCTCGCTGTCGACCGACTCCTTCATCTCGGCGGCTTCCTTCCAGGAAACCACCCGCGTGTTGACTGAAGCGGCCATCATGGGCAAAACCGACGATCTGCGTGGTCTGAAAGAAAACGTGATCGTGGGTCGTCTGATTCCTGCTGGTACCGGTATGGCCTTCCATTCCGCCCGCAAGGAAAAAGAAGCCTTTGAAGTGGCAGAGCGCAAAGCAGCCCGTGAACTGGAAAACCCGTTTGCGTCGGCTCCTGAGCCTTCGGAAGACCCGGTCTTTGTGTCCGGTGCCTCCGAGCCCGAGCAGCAACCTGCAGCCCCAGAGGGCGATCAGGAATAAGCAAGACTTAGTGGTTCCCCACCCTGTTTATCCAGGGTGGGCCGCTACCTTCAGGTAGTTGGTTAAAACCAGATAGCTCGAGCTAAAAAAAATCCCCACATGGCCAGGCCACGTGGGGATTTTTTATGGCCGCCTGGCGGCTACAAGCGGATGTGCTTAGCTACCCAGCTTGATTTCGCCAGTCATGATGCTCCAGTGACCTGGGAAGGAGCAGAAGAATGCGTAGTCTTCGCCTTCTTTCAGCTTGGAGACGTCAAAGGTTACGGAGGTGCTTTCACCGCCGCCGATCACGTCAGTGTGAGCGATCACGCGCTCGTCACCGGCTTTAACGTAGTTGTTGTCCAGACCGGCTTTCATGCCATCGGTAGCAACAGCGCTTTCATCGGCTTTCTTCGAGATAACGACGTTGTGGCCCATGGCTGCTTTAGGCAGCTTGCCAGTATGTTTCAGGTTGATTGTGAATTCCTTGCATGTCTTGTCAACAACGATGCTCTTGGTGTTGAACTGCATGGAGTCATTGCCTTCGATGGTAACGTCGCAAGCAGCAAAAGCAGGCACGCTGGCCAATCCAAGAACGGCTGTGAAAGCGATTTTGGCAAACATTCTAGTAACTCCTTGAAAACTGACAAAAAAAGGAACGGGACACGGGGGTGTTGTTCCGGTCTTACAGCATAGACTGTAGCGCACTCAAGGTGCTTAACAAAACAAAGACCCGGACTATTTTACCGGCTTATATCGCCGCGTCCGAGACCGTAAATGATTTGTTTTCCCATCGTTTGATGTGGCTCTAACAGCCTCACTCTATCACCTTCAGGGAGCTTGACGGCGGTGCAGATCAGGTTTCACTTTTCGGGATGTTTAGTTTGTGACCAAGTGTTGAGCCACGTTGAAGAGGGCGGCAGCGGCAATCAGGCACAACAGCAGGCCACAGAGCTGTTCGATACGTGGCAAGTGCTTTTGTATACGCTGCTGCCAGAGCGGGTGCCCGATCAGAACGGTGATGAACAAGTCCCAGAGTAAAACAATTAAAAACATCCACAGACCCAGCAAGATATGCAGGCCCGTACCAGCGCGGCTACTGGCCAGTACGGAAGCCAGGCTGGCGTAAAACAAGGCGTTCTTGGGATTCAGCAGCCCCGAGAGCAGGCCAAGCAGAGCGTGATGCCACCAGCCGCCTGTAGAGGCTTCAGAGGCCTTGATCCTTTGCCCAGTAGTGTGATGGGCTACGTGCAGGAATTTCACGCCCAAATACAGTAAATACAGCCCTCCAGCGCCCTGTAGCAGCACAAAGAGAGGGCTGCCAGTGCTTATCCGGGCAAAGCCCGTTAGTGCCAGGCTGATGTACAGGCCATTGGCCAGGGCGACACCGGCACAGGCTCCGCTTGCGACCCAGCGCCCATAGGCCAGGGTGCTGCGGGCGATCAGGAAAAAATCGGGGCCGGGGGAAAGCAGGGCCAGGAAATGGGTGCTGGCGATCAGCAAGAACAAGGACACGGCGGTACGTCCAGGAGCAAAACTGCAGTGTGACCAGAAGCGTGGGTGCCGTATTGAATAAAAGTGCGCGCGCTTTAGCTGCGGTACTGGCCCGGAGTGACACCGGTGTAGTGCTTGAAGACACGCTGAAAATGACTTTGGTCGGCAAAGCCCAGGCGATAGGCAATATCAGCCAGCTCGTCACCTTGGCGCAGGGCGTTTCGGGCCAAATTGATACGTTGGTTCAATTGCCAGCGCTGTGGAGTCAGGCCGGTATGGCGACGAAAGGCGCGAATCAGCTGGTAGCGGCTAAAGCCGGTTTCCTGGGCCAGTTCGTGCAGGGGGATAGTGGCTAATTGGCCTTCAACCCAGCGATCCAGGGTTTTCTGCAAGATGGGGCTAGGTGGGGGAGCGGGTGCCAAAGGCTGGGATTGGGTTGAGCCGTGGTGCAGCAAAAAGTCGATCAGGGCTGCTTCTTTGCTCAGTAGAGGAGCGGCTGAAAACAAGAGCGAGTTCAAGTCACAGTAGGCTGCATAAAGCAGCGGCTCGTGACTAACGCGGATGGGCTCCTGGACTTGAAGTCTGAACTCTGTACTTTCCTGCCAAAGCTGCTCCAGCCACCCCGCATCCAGATGCAGCATCTGATAGCTCCAGGACTGATCTGGCAAAGGATTGCAGGCATGGCTGCGGTGCGCAGGGACAAAGACCAGAGAGCCTGGTGCAAGCTGGACCGGGCCGTCGGGTGCGCCCGTAAAGACGCTGCCACCGCCATCAACGGCGCCAATCGAGTAGGTGGGGTGGCTGTGTTCCTGATAGCAGATCCGGCTGTTGCAGGCACGTCGGCTTTCTACATAGGGCAGGGCGGCATCGCGCCAGAATTCAGTCTTCATCGGAGATAGCAATCGTGGCCAGGGAGACGATAAAGGTACAGCCTTGCTCACGCGTGCTGTCCAGGACAATATCCCCGCCGTGTTTGTTGATCACGGTTTTCACAAAGGCCAAACCTAGTCCGCTACCCGAAGGTGCACCTTCGGTATTCTCGTGGGCTCGATGATAAGGCTCAAAAATCGTCGCCTGATTTTCTGCCGGAATTCCCCAGCCCTGATCTTTGATGAATACCTGAACGCTGTTGTTGCCCAGCACAAGGTCTATATCAATCTGGTTGCCATCCGGTCCGTACTTGATGGCGTTTTGAATCAGGTTGGTAAAGGCGCGGCGCAGCATGGGCGCATTGCCGTTCACCCAGACCAGCTCCGAGTCGTTCAAGTTCAGGCTGATAGAGCGCTTGCTGGCGCTGGCCCAAGCGTCATCCAGACAGTCTGCCAGCAAATCAAACAGGTTCAGCGGGCTCAGTACCATTTCCATGGCTTCGGCCCGTGCCAGACTGATGAAGTTGTCCACCAGTTCCAGCGTTTGTTCGGCATAGCCTTCCATCTTGTGCAGAAACTGATCTGGCGGCAGCTTGCTGTCATCCTGACGTTGCAAGCTCGTTAGTGCCAGGATGGAGTTCTGGGGCGCCCGCATATCATGCGAAATGAAGCGCAAAGTCTCTTCACGCTTGGTCTGAGCCTGGCGCAATAGATTGATGGATTTATGCAGCTGGGTCAGACGATGAGGCAGGTTACGTGTACTTAAGCCCGATAGGCGCTCGTTCAAAGCAGTTCTGACGTCGGGGTATTCCAGCTGCAGCTTGTTCAGTTCTTCGGTCACCTGATTCAGGGCAGCCTCCTGACTACGCCAGTGCCATAGCGGGTAGGCCAACAGAACAGTGATCAGGCTGGCCAGTGGCGGAATCCACAGATTGAAGCCATGCATGGCGATCCAGTTCACCAGCAGGATCGCAAAGACCAGCCCGATCAGGCTCAGCAAGGTGGCGCGTGGCGACAGATAGATCAGAACCTGACATGCCAGCAGGACTGGCAGGCAACTGGCCAGCGCAATGAACCAAGCTGGTGGGGTGCGTACCCAATGATTGCTGCGTACGGCTTGCAAGGTATTGGCCAGGATCTCAACGCCCGACATGCTACTCATGCCGGCTTTGGACAAAGGGGTAGGAAAGGTATCGCCCAGTCCACTGCCCCAGGCTCCCACCAGCACATACTTGTCCTTGAAGAAAGAGGGCGGAATATCGCCGTTCAGGACATTGAAGTAAGGCACGGTCCGAAAGTGACCGCTGCGGCCCAGAAAGGGAATGTGGGGAATGTCTTTCTGACTGGAGTCCAGAGCTTGCAGGGCCAGATCCACATCTCCGCCTGTCATCAACATGGCAATCGTGAAGTGCGGCAGCACACGGCCCAAGGGGGTCGTCTGCTGCAGGGCGACACGGCGCACTACCCCATCTGAATCAGGTTCGATATTGATGTAGCCCGACGCCTTGGCTGCCTGGCTGAGCACGGGAATGGCGGTATGCACGGCCTGCCGCTGAGTGTCATAGATCATTGGCAGCACAACGCGTCCGTGATGATGTATGGCCTCGGATAGAGTCAGGTCATCATCGGGGTAAGCCGGGTTGGGTTCCTGAAAAACCAGATCGATGCCGACAGCACGAGCCTGTTCGAGACGGCCTAGCAGTTGGGCATGGTTGATGCGTCGCCAAGGCCAAAAGCCTAGGTTGGCGATGCTGTAGTCGTCGATGGCGACAATGACAATATCCGGGGGCGCAGCCTGTGGAAGAGCGGCTGCCATGGTGAAGTCGTAAATCAGGTTGTTCAGCTTGCCCAGCGCGAAGTCGTCACGCAGGGAGCTGAACAATAAGGTCAGCAGCATCAGCAAGCCCGAAACCAGATGCCACTCTTTCCGAATCCGGTCAGAGAGTAGCTTGCTGTTTCTGGGGGCCGGGCTGCTCATGCCGTACGCCGTTTAGCTACTCGAACTGAGACAGCAGGATTGGATCGCCAAAATTGCTGACCACGGCTTGGCCATCCGAGCTGGTCAGGCTGGCTGCGCCTTCAAAGCTTTCGATCGTGTCCGGGCCCATCAGACCATGGCGGTCAATGGCACGAACGGTAACGTAGTACGTGCCAGGGCGCGAGGCACCGAACTGAATATCCGTATCTGTCGTAATGTTACGCGACAGCAGCTTGGCACCTTGCGGGTCGGTAGAGGTCTGGACCAGATAGGCCTGGGCACCGGGCACGACCTGAATCGTGCTGTTCCATTGGCCACCGCGACGCTCGGGCGTGGAGATCTGCGGAGCGGGCAACAATGGCTCCAGCGCCATGATATTGCCATCTGTGCCTACAGCGGCCCCTTGATTCTGCTTCAGGGCGGTGGGGGTGCTGCGTTGCTGGGTTCCCAATTCAGCGCGGCCTTCCAGCACTTCGCTGTGAGCCACGCCTTGTTGAGTACGCACACGCAATTCGGTGCCACGGACACCGGTAATGCTGACAGGGGTGCGGACTTCAAAGCGACCTACGCCGGTTTTTTCCGGGGAAACGCGTGATTCCACGTCGCCATCGTCCAGAGCGATGATCGAGTCGGTCAGGCCGGTGCCTTCAAAGGCACGCATGCGGGCCACGCTCAAGGATGCCTGTGCGGGTACGCTCAGTTGGCTGCCGTCTTGCAACTCCAGCGTCAGGTAGCCATTGCTGCCCGTTCGGATCAGGTCGCCTTCTTGCAAATGAGTCGTTCCTGCACCCAGTGCTTGACCGTTCACAAGAATTTGGCCGGTCTGGTGAGTGATACGGGCGGGGGCGGGCACTTCCGGAATCATGCGAAATGGAATGTGCAGTTCTTTGCCGATAGGTAGACGGTAGGGATCGGCCACCGCGTTCAGTCGCTGAATTTCGGACCAGTTGCGGTCCTGGCGGGTATAGGTCTGGGAGATGCCCAGCAAGGTGTCACCGGCCAGCACTTTATAGACAAAATTTTCGCCGCGGGCGCCAGAAGGTTGGGCTGACACGACGCCACCCCAAATCAGGCCGCAAACGAGAGGCGCGGCGATACGCAAAGTAATCATAGAAATCAGCTAGGGTCGGTCAAAAGTTCAAGGCGATAGCCCAGGGCGTAAGACGCCGTCAGGCGTACCCCGTTCTCGGGTCGCAACTGGAGTTTACGGCGTATGTTGGACAGATGAGTGTCCAGCGTACGGGAGGTGGCCGGAATTTCCCGGTTCCAGACCGCGGAGCTTAAAACATCACGCGAGAACAGGCGGCCGGGGTTGCGAAACAGTAAAAGGGCCAACTCAAATTCTTTGGGCGCCAGGGTAACGGTTTCACCGTTCAGCACAATATGGCCTTGTTCAGGAAAGATGTCGTAGCCTGCAAACGAAAAGCGGCTGTCCTGAGTGGCCGAGGTGCTCAGATCCAGACGGCGCACAGCGGCATTGACGCGCGCAACCAGCTCTCCCTTGCGTACGGGCTTATTAATATAGTCGTCGGCTCCGGCCTGCAAACCCGTGACCAGATCCTCTTCCTGGGTACGGCTGGTCAGGAATATGACGGGCAGGGCATGGCCCAGTGTGGTGCGAACCCAACGCAACACATCCAGGCCGCTGACGTCCGGCAGTTCCCAGTCCAGTAGCAATAAACCGAAATTATGTGGCTTGGCCAGAGCGGCCAGCAGGTCCTTTCCTTGATGAAAGGAGCGACATTCATAGCCAGCCTCGGTCAGGATCCGGGCAATCAGTTCAGCCTGGACGAGGTCGTCTTCCAGGGAAGCGATGATCATGGGTATTGTCCTTGTCGCAGAAGTGCAATAGCCCTGCAGTATAACGATATGTAGATAGCGAGTGACCAAGTGCTTCCATGCGTGTGCCGTGACAACGGGAAACTGCCGGATTGGTGTCCAAATCGTTGACCTATAAGGGTTTACTGTGGTAAATTTTAGAGCTTACTTTAAGGATCCTTTGCCGGTACACCTTGCAGTAATTTGATGGCAGCCCTGAATTTAGGGGCTGCGGGCACTTTTTTAGTGCTTGAAATCAAGCCCAAGCCATGTGCAAGACCGCTCTTTTTCGTGTTTTATGGGGAGTGGTATTGCGCAATGCCGCTTCCGGTCCAGGGTTTCAACACCCGCCAACTGGACGGCGTTTTTCAAAACATATACGTCAACCAGTACGTAAAGTACGTTATAGGATACGTAAAGGTCATGCCAACCATTAGCCAGCTCGTGCGTAAACCGCGCGAAGTCAGCCGCGTTAGCAGCAAGAGCCCTGCGCTCGAGAACTGCCCACAACGCCGCGGTGTTTGCACCCGTGTATACACCACGACCCCCAAGAAGCCTAACTCCGCTCTGCGTAAAGTCGCCAAAGTGCGTCTGACCAACGGCTTCGAAGTCATTTCTTACATCGGTGGTGAAGGCCACAACCTGCAAGAGCACTCGGTCGTTCTCGTCCGTGGTGGTCGTGTTAAAGACTTGCCAGGTGTGCGTTACCACATTGTTCGCGGTGCTCTTGACCTGCAAGGCGTCAAGGATCGTAAACAAGCCCGCTCCAAGTACGGCGCCAAGCGTCCCAAGTAATCCATGTATCCATTGATCAGTTCCCTGGTCTGGATCCGTGCAACCGTGGCCTGAGTGCCATGGTAGGTAAGTGGTCATTTGTCATGAATGACCGAGACCGCGAAAAGCGGTTCAACTGAATAGTCACAAGGAAATAAAAATGCCTCGCCGTCGCGAAGTACCCAAACGTGAAATCCTACCTGACCCGAAATTTGGCAGCGTTGAGCTGGCCAAGTTCATGAACGTGGTCATGCTGTCCGGCAAGAAAGCTGTTGCCGAACGTATTGTTTATGGCGCGCTGGAACAAATTGCGCAGAAAACCGGCAAAGATCCGCTCGAAGTGTTTAATGCTGCCATCAATAATGTAAAACCTGTTGTTGAAGTGAAGAGCCGCCGTGTTGGTGGCGCTAACTACCAGGTACCTGTCGAAGTGCGTCCCGTGCGTCGTTTGGCTCTGGCCATGCGCTGGGTGCGTGAAGCCGCTAAAAAGCGCGGTGAAAAATCGATGGACTTGCGCCTGGCCGGCGAATTGTCCGATGCGGCTGAAGGCCGTGGCGGTGCAATGAAAAAGCGTGAAGACACGCACAAGATGGCCGATGCTAACAAAGCATTCAGCCATTTCCGTTGGTAATCTGAGGACATATAACCATGGCCCGCAAAACCCCTATTCAGCGCTATCGCAACATCGGTATCTCGGCTCACATCGACGCCGGGAAAACGACCACTACCGAGCGCATCCTGTTCTACACCGGTGTGAACCACAAACTGGGCGAAACCCACGAAGGTTCGGCCACCATGGACTGGATGGAGCAAGAGCAAGAGCGCGGGATCACCATTACCTCGGCTGCTACCACTGCTTTCTGGCGTGGTATGGCGGGCAATTACCCAGAACACCGTATCAACATCATTGATACCCCCGGCCACGTTGACTTCACTATTGAAGTTGAGCGTTCCATGCGCGTGCTGGACGGCGCTTGCATGGTGTACTGCGCGGTGGGTGGTGTTCAGCCTCAGTCGGAAACCGTATGGCGTCAAGCCAACAAATACGGTGTGCCTCGTCTGGCTTTCATCAACAAGATGGACCGTACTGGCGCTAACTTCTTCAAGGTTTACGACCAGCTCAAGCTGCGTCTGAAAGCCCACCCCGTGCCTGTCGTTATCCCGATCGGCGCTGAAGAAGATTTCCAAGGCGTGGTTGACCTGATCAAGATGAAAGCAATCATCTGGGATCAAGCCAGCAACGGCGTGAAGTTTGAATACACCGACATTCCTGCCGAGCTGCAAGCTTCGGCTGAAGAATGGCGTGAAAAAATGGTCGAGTCGGCTGCTGAAGCCAGCGAAGACCTGATGAACAAGTACCTGGAAAACGGTGACCTCTCCGAAGAGGACATCAACCTGGGTCTGCGTACACGTACCATTGCCTGCGAAATTCAGCCAATGCTGTGCGGTACCGCGTTCAAGAACAAGGGTGTACAGCGCATGCTGGACGCCGTGATCGATTACCTGCCATCGCCAGTGGATATTCCACCTGTCGAAGGTACGGACGATGACGGTGAAGTCATTCATCGTAAAGCCAGCGACGAAGAGCCAATGTCCGCTCTGGCGTTCAAGCTGATGACTGACCCCTTTGTTGGTCAATTGACTTTCGTACGCGTTTACTCGGGCGTTCTGCGTTCGGGCGACACGGTCTACAACCCTATCAAGGGCAAGAAAGAGCGTATCGGCCGTATCTTGCAGATGCACGCAAACAACCGTGCCGAGCTGAAAGAACTGGTTGCTGGTGACATCGCTTCCGTGGTGGGTCTGAAAGACGTGACCACAGGTGAAACCCTGTGTGACGCCGGTCAGCACATCATTCTGGAACGCATGGAGTTCCCAGAGCCCGTGATTTCGCAGGCTGTGGAACCAAAAACCAAGTCCGACCAGGAAAAAATGGGCGTGGCCTTGTCCCGTCTGGCTCAGGAAGATCCTTCTTTCCGCGTCAGCAGCGACGAAGAATCCGGCCAGACCATTATTTCCGGTATGGGCGAGCTGCACCTGGAAGTTCTGGTAGACCGCATGCGCCGTGAATTCGGCGTGGAAGCCAACGTGGGTAAACCACAAGTGGCTTACCGCGAAACCATCCGCAAGACTTGCGACGAAATCGAAGGTAAATTCGTCAAACAGTCCGGTGGTCGTGGTCAGTACGGTCACGTTGTCCTCAAGCTGGAGCCCCTGGAAGCAGGCGGTGGCTTTGAGTTCGTTGACGCCATCAAGGGCGGTGTGGTTCCTCGCGAATTCATTCCTGCCGTTGAAAAAGGTATTCGCGAAACCCTGTCCGCAGGTGTGGTCGCTGGCTACCCAGTGGTTGACGTCAAGGCTACGCTGTTCTTCGGTTCGTACCACGATGTGGACTCGAACGAAAACGCCTTCCGTATGGCCGCTTCGATGGCCTTCAAGGATGGTATGCGCAAGGCTGCCCCAGTTCTGCTGGAGCCGACCATGGCTGTAGAAGTTGAAACCCCTGAGGAATACGCCGGTACAGTGATGGGTGACTTGTCCTCCCGTCGCGGTATGGTTCAGGGTATGGACGATATGGTTGGTGGTGGCAAGGTCATCAAGGCCGAGGTTCCTCTGGCCGAGATGTTCGGTTACTCGACCAGCCTGCGTTCGCAAACACAAGGTCGCGCTACGTACACGATGGAATTCAAGCAATATGCTGAAGCTCCAAAGAACGTGGCTGACGAAGTGATCAGCGCTCGCGGTAAGTAATAGCAATATCAGCCCGCCCTATGGCGGGCTGCTCAACAATTTTTTTGTTTTCCTGTAAAACATAATTGGGATAAATCATGGCAAAAGGT
>NZ_AVOG02000010.1:0-27108 GCF_000465875.3 Alcaligenes sp. EGD-AK7
GTCACCGACACAAGTCCCATTTACGCAGTGGTCAGCGTAGATCAGGCAAGTGTTTCCGAAGGTGGGGTCTTGCGTTACACAGTGAAACTAGTTGATGGCGCGGGCAATGAGGTGAAGGTGCCTGCTGGAAACAGCGTTGAAGTGAAGCTGGATTGGAGTGGTGCAGCCGCTAATAATGCTGATACGTTAGGCCGTCCTGATAGCATTACTGTGATTGGTGGCAATTCTCAAGTCTCGTTTGAAGTGCCAACGGTTGATGACGTCTATAAAGAGAGTGACGAGAGCATTACTGTCACGATTAAAGATGTCGTTGATACAAATGGCAGCTTTAACTCTGTGACAGTGGGTAGCGATAAGTCTGCTAACACTGTTGTTAAGGACGATTTTGACGTTACAACGGTTTCCATTAAGGCAACAGTCACAAAGACTTCAGAAATTACTGTTGAGAATGTCCGCTCCTCGACTGACTTCAAGGTAACCGCTACCGGTGCCAATGGTAAGCCCGCTAACATCTCCACTATTAAGGGAACCGATCATGATGGCTTTGGTGTGTCTGGTGCCGCTTCAGGTGATAATGCAGAACTTGGGTTTGATCAGAGCAGCAAAAAGAGTGAGAAGCTGACTGTTGAATTCAACAAAGAGGTGAAAACCTTTGAGGTTCAGTTCGCCTGGCGTGCTAATACAGAGAAAGCTAAAGTTGAATTTTTTGGTGCGGACGGTAAATCTGTGGGTTGGGCCATTATTACCGAAGGCAAGAACGAGACCGAAGCGATACTGACTTATTACGATGCCAAGGGCAAAGTGATGAGAACCGAAAAAGTGCCAGGTGGTTCTGATAAAGTTGATTTGGCTTATACATTTGAGCCAGGCAGCGGTTTGAACTTTACGAAAGCTGAGTTTACTGCTGTGGGTACTGATGACGATTATTTGGTTCACTCGATTAAGTATAAGGAAGTCACGGAAGATGCTTCTACGCTTCCAGGCACTAAGACAGAGGTGCGTTTTGATATCCAGACCTCTAACCCACCTGATCCTAGCAAGTACGATTTCAAAACAAGCTTCCCTACTGCGAAGGTAGAGATTGATGGGAAGGTGCATGACGTCCAGCTGGATAGGGAGGGTAAGGGCTTTGTCACTGTTGAGACAGACGGTTCTAAAGACCTAGTAGCCAATGTTCTTGAAGTGAACGGTAACTTTGAGAGTGTGGATGTACCTGTCAATTTGACCTTGAACCACGGTAAAGTCATCGAGGATGGCAACAGTGGTGGCAAGCTCATTGGTGGTCAGGGTGATGACCTTCTGATTGGCGACCACGGTGGTACAGTGACCTCGGTTGAGCCTGGTAAGAACTACAATATTGCTTTGGTTGTTGATACGTCGGGCAGTATGAAAAATCCTTCAGGTTCTTACTGGAAAACTTCTGGAAAAGATTGGGTTAATGGCGAGTGGAAGTCGGTGAAAAAAGGCGCCGTGATGTCTCGCGAAATGCTGATGAAGGAAGCATTAATTAAATTAGTGACTGATTTGGCAGAGCATGATGGCCAAGTGAATATCAGTCTGGTCGATTTCCATACAAACGCCAAGTTGGAGTTCAAGTTGAATAACCTGAACACAGGTAATGTTCAGTCATTGATTTCAGCTATTAACAAGCTAACAGCAGAGGGTGGAACGAATTATGATGATGCTTTCCGAAAGGCTGTTGATTGGTTTAATACTCAAAATAATAGTGGGTTTACAACAGGCAAAAACTACGAGAATTTGACGTTCTTTTTGACTGATGGTAATCCTACTTTTAACAATAAGAACACCTCTTCAACTGGTGCTTCTACTGAGTATGAGGACTTAAATGAGGCGATTAACTCTTTTGAAGCACTGAGCAATAAAGGAAAAGTTTATGGAATTGGTATCGGTTCAGGAGTGTCGGAAAACTATCTGAAGTTCTTTGATAATACTGATAAGCAGGGTGTGCAGACTGTTTGGACGCAGGATTACAAAGGTAACTGGAAGACAGTGTCTGGTATGGCTGGCCAGCCTCAAATAGTTATGACTGCCGAAGAGTTGGCAGCTGCTTTACAAGGTGCCAAAGATATTACTGAGCTTGCAGCCGTGGGCGACGATGTTATTGACGCGACAGCAGGTGGTAATAACATTATCTTTGGCGATGCTATTGATACCAGCAAGCTGGATTGGGCGGGTTTGGGTGTAAATTTAAAAGATGTTCCGTCAGGCGGTTTGGATTCGTTGAAGTACTTTATTGCACGTAGCGAAGGTTTGGACTCTATCAAAGATATTGATAACGCTAAGATTTACGATTTCTTGTTGGCAAATCATGGCAAATTCAATGTTTTGGATACAACACAGGGCGGCAGTGATCTGATTAGCTCCGGCTCGGGCAACGACATTTTGTTTGCAGGAGCAGGTAATGATCATTTGTACGCCGGTGCAGGGGATGACATTCTGTACGCCCAGTCTGGAACAAACGTACTGGTCGGTGGTCAAGGCAACGACAAGCTGTTTAGCGGCACGGGCAATGACACCTTCGCTTGGTTGGCCAATGACGAAGGAACAGTTGACCTACCTGCCCGTGACACGGTTTATAACTTTGGCATGGGTGCTGGCAGCAAGTTTGGTGAGGATAAGATTGATCTGGCGGATATGCTGAAGGGCTCTGGCATTAACTCCGGGAATCTGGACGAGTACTTGCAGCTGAACTTTGATAGTTCTAGCAATAAGACGGTTCTTAGTATCAACACCAAAGGTCAGTTGGGTAGTCAGGGTGACAACGCCAACCAGATTATTGAGTTCGATGGTGTGAATCTGGTTGGTGATGGACAGGCATCCCAGTCTGATCTGATTAAAAACTTGATTCAACAAGGTAAGTTGAATATCGATCAGTAAGTAGTAGTTAAGAAGGTTTGCAGTATTGAACTGCCCCCCAAAGCTTGGATTAACATCCAATTTTTTGGGGGGCAGTTCATATTAAAGGTCTTAATTTTGTCGATTGCCAAGCGTTCACTAAATAGGCAAGCTATAACGCCGTTATAAGGATTTGCTTATTTGGGATTGACGTGCTCTTGTCTCTTGCCTGGCTACGCCTTTTTCTTCGATCTAGGATTGCGCTGTTTGTGCTGGTCGCACTGCTGGTTGTGGTGTGGCTGCCCTTGTCGGCGCCTGCCTTGCAGTTCGAGGTCAGCAAGATTCGCCAGACCGCCGTTTCCCGCTTTGGGGCCCGTGCCGGGACTGCCGTGGATCGGTGGATGGCCAATCTGGAGTCCGCCCGTGGTTTAAGCGAGCGTCGTCAGCTGGAGGCCGTCAATGATTTCTGGAATATGAATGTGATGGCTGGCGAGGACATTCATATTTGGGGCCAGCTGGACTATTGGGCCACGCCCATCGAGACTTTGGGCAAAGCGGCGGGTGACTGTGAGGACTTTGTCATCGGCAAGTATTTTTCCTTGTTGCACTTGGGTGTGCCCAATGAAAAACTGCGACTGATTTACGTGCGGGCTCAAGTAGGTGGGCAAAGCATTGCGCACATGGTTCTGGGCTACTATCCCACGCCCCAGGCCGAGCCTTTGCTGCTGGATAATTTAAGTGGCTCTATTCGCCCCGCCAGCCAGCGTCCTGATTTGACCCCTGTGTTCAGCTTCAATTCGCAAGGGGTGTATGTGGGTAATGCCCAGAAAGGTTCGGTGGACAGTATCAGCCGGTGGCGTGGTTTGTTGGAAAAAATGCGTAAGGAAGGTTTTGTTCCTTGATGATGTGCCGGCCCTTGGGCTAGAGCACCAAATGGAAACAGACCTCAGGACACCCTTGTCGGGTGGGCTAGACCAGAATTTATGGAATATACGGAAGCGCTATGTCTTTACTTAAACAGCTCCTGCTAAGTGTCTCGTGCGCGATTCTTGCTATCTTGATTGGCACGCTGTGGTTCAGCGTCGACTCGGCAAGGCAGTATTTAAGCAGTCAGTTGCAGGCGCAGGGTGAGTCGGCCGCGACTTCGCTGGCCTTGACCTTGTCCCAGCCCAGCAACCAGGACCCGGTGACGCAGGAGCTTTTGATTGCCGCCTTGTACGATACCGGGCAGTTTGAGCGTATCCGCTTTATTGACACCTCCGATACGGTCCTGGTGGAGCGTAGTGCTCAGCAAGAAACACAGATCAGCGGATCTTCGCCCGCGTGGTTCGCCAACTCTTTGCCGATTGATGTACCCGTGGCCTCGGCTCATGTCAGTAATGGCTGGAATCAGATTGGTACGATCGAAGTAAAACCTGCTGACGAGTACGCCCGCGCCAGTTTGTGGAAAAGCTTTGTGCGCGTCACCTTGTTGGTGCTGGGCGCCGGGGTTGCCTGGGGTGTGTTTGTATTGATGGTCATGGCCTGGTTGCGCCGGGCTTTGCGTGAACACGTCCAGTTCGAGCTGCAACAGATGGATCAAAGCGAGTCTGTACCCAGCCGCAAGAAAGTGCGCACGATCCCCGAGCTGGAAGCCGTCACGCATACCTTAAGCACGGTGCAAAAACGTATTCGTGTCAGCAGCCAGGAGCAAAATGCCCGAATCGAGCAGTTACAGCTGGAGTTGAACTGCGATCCGGTCACGGGCCTGGCCAATCGCAAGTACTTCGTGAATATGTTCCGTCAGGTGCTGCAACAGGAAGAGGGCGGCCATGTGCTGTTATTCCGTCAGCGGGACTTGCTGCCATTGAATACCTCCCTATCTCGTGACGCGGTGGATGCCTGGCTGAAGCTGGTGACTCAGCGTTGTACGGAGCTATTGCAGAAAAATGGCATGGACGCGGGCAATCTGGCGCGCTTGAATGGTTCTGATTTTATCGTGCTGCTCAAGGGCCAGATGGGTCCTCAAGTGATGGGCTTTGCCCAGGAACTGCGTACTGCCTTGCAGGAATTGCGCCAGCCTCTGCCCGATGGCAGTTTGTGCCGTTGGTCCATGGCGATGACGAACTATGAAGGTCAGGACTCGCTCAGCGCCGTGATGACGCGTTTGGACAATGCCTTGATGCGCGCCGAAGGGGCAGGGCATCAGGAAGTGGAATACCGTCCGTCTGAAGGGGTTCACTCCGAGGCGAGCTCTTCCATTGGTGAGCAGGAATGGCATTCACGTATTGAGCGTGGTCTGGAGCAGGGCCGGATTGAATTGAGTGTGAAGCCGGGCGTTGAAGTCTGGGGGCAAGCGGGCCAGATTCACGATGCAACCCTGAATTTGTTGCCCGAGCAACCGGGACAGGCCAGTTTGCCTGCCTATTTGTTCATTCCGGTGGCGGTGCGTCTGGGTCTGTCGGGGCAGTGTGACTTGCGTACGATGGAGCTGGCAAGCGACTGGTTAGCCGATAACGAGGGCAGTTTGAGTGTCCGTGTCTCCTGGGCATCGGTGATCAAGCCTGGATTTGCAGATCAGGTGGCTGAGGTTCTGGCCAAGGCCGGTGACAAGACGCGGCGTCTGATTATTGAACTGGATGCTTATTGTCTGAGTGAGCACGATGTGGAAACGGTTGCTTTCGTGGATAAATTGCGGCCCTTGGGTGTGCAATTTGGTCTGCGTCGTGTTCTGGAGCAGCCCGAATCGATTCTGTGGTTGCACATGATGGCACTCAAATATATTGTCCTGGACGATGAGCGCGCCCAGACGCTGCAGGCCGAGGTGGGTGGCCGACATTTGCTGACAGCGTTCCTGCAGAGCCTGCAGGAATTGGGGATAGGTTTGCGCCGGGTAACCCGAGGCAGCAATAGTGCCCAGCTGGACGAGCTGTTGCGTGAAAACGCCGTCGTGCCAAGGCCTTAGCAAATAAATCCTTGTTTTTCTGGGGTTTATTTGCTAGTATATGTGGCTTACCTCTTTATTTTGACCGGAGAGGCTTAGTCGCCTATCCGGATTGAAGTTGGTAATACAACGTTTTGTCTCTCGCAAGATTTCAACCTAGGGTTCGGCTTGCCGGACCAGATCGAGATCGGGTTTACGGTATCGAACTGGCTGGATCCGAATCTGACGGGACCAAAACTGGTTGTGTGACCCAGTCATTTTGACTGGATCGTTGCAATTAAGTTGGAACAGGAAAAATCATGATTCAAATGCAGACCACGCTGGACGTGGCCGACAACACAGGTGCGCGTTCCGTAATGTGCATCAAGGTGCTGGGCGGCTCGAAGCGCCGTTATGCCGCAATTGGTGACATCATCAAAGTTACCGTTAAAGAAGCGGCCCCGCGCGGACGCGTCAAAAAAGGCGAAATCTACAACGCTGTAGTGGTTCGTACCGCTAAGGGCGTGCGCCGTAAAGACGGTTCGCTGATTCGTTTCGGTGGCAATGCCGCCGTATTGCTCAATGCCAAGCTGGAACCCATCGGCACCCGTATCTTCGGACCCGTTACGCGTGAACTGCGTACCGAGAAGTTCATGAAGATCGTGTCCTTGGCTCCCGAAGTGCTGTAAGGAGCGCGAAAAAATGCAAAAAATTCGTAAAGGCGACGAAGTTATTGTGCTGACCGGCCGTGATAAAAAACGCCGTGGCACAGTACTGCAACGCGTCGATGCAGACCACGTCATCGTGGAAGGCATCAACGTAGTCAAAAAACACGTTAAAGCCAATCCTATGGCTGGCACGCAGGGTGGTATCGTCGACAAGACCATGCCTATCCACATCTCGAACGTTGCACTGTTCAACCCGGAAACCGGCAAGGGCGACCGCGTTGGTATCCAGGTGATCGACGGTCAGAAGACGCGTGTTTATCGTTCCAGCGGCAAAGCCGTTGGCGCCAAGGCTTAAGGGGCGGATAACATGGCACGTTTACAAGAGTTCTACCGCGAAAAAGTGGTTGCCGATCTGCAAAAGCAGTTCGAGTACAAGAGCATTATGGAAGTACCCCGCATCACCAAGATCACTCTGAACATGGGTGTCTCGGAAGCGGTTGCTGACAAGAAGATTATCGAGAACGCGGTATCGGACATGACCAAAATTGCTGGTCAGAAGCCCGTTATCACGAAAACCCGCAAAGCTATTGCCGGTTTTAAGATTCGCGAAGATTACCCGATCGGTTGTATGGTGACCCTGCGCGGTCAACGCATGTACGAATTCCTGGATCGTCTGGTCGCTGTGGCTCTGCCACGCGTTCGTGACTTCCGTGGTGTGTCGGGTCGTGCGTTTGACGGCCGTGGCAACTACAACATGGGGGTTAAAGAGCAAATCATTTTCCCCGAAATCGAGTACGACAAAATCGACGCAGTGCGTGGTCTGAACATCAGCATCACTACTTCTGCCAAGACGGACGAAGAGGCCAAGGCGCTGCTTAGCGCGTTCAGCTTCCCGTTCCGCAACTAAGGGGCGCAACGTGGCTAAACTTTCCCTCATCAATCGCGACATCAAGCGCGCCAAGCTGGCTGAGAAATTCGCCGCCAAGCGTGCAGCACTGAAAGCGATCATTGACGACCAGTCCAAGTCTGACGAAGAGCGCTACGAAGCTCGTTTGCAGTTGCAACAATTGCCACGCAACGCGAACCCGACCCGTCAACGCAACCGCTGCGTTATCACCGGTCGCCCTCGTGGTGTTTTCAAGAAATTCGGTTTGACTCGCCATAAAGTGCGCGAAATGGCAATGCGCGGCGAGATCCCCGGTATGACCAAGGCCAGCTGGTAGGAGAAATACACATGAGCATGAGCGATCCAATCGCCGATATGTTGACCCGCGTGCGTAACGCGCAAATGGTCAACAAGACATCGGTCAGCATGCCCTCCTCGAAGCTGAAAGCAGCTATTGCTGCTGTGCTGAAAGACGAAGGCTACATCGAAGATTTCCGTATCGTTGGCGAAAAAGCCAAGCCAGAACTGGAAGTCACCCTGAAATACTATGCCGGCCAGCCAGTCATCGAGCGCATCGACCGCGTTTCGCGTCCTGGACTGCGCATCTACAAAGGCAGCACACACATCCCTCAAGTCATGAACGGCTTGGGTGTTGCTATCGTGTCCACGTCTCGCGGCGTGATGACCGATCGCAAAGCACGTGCAGCTGGCGTCGGTGGCGAAGTGCTGTGCTACGTGGCATAAGGAGAACATCATATGTCACGTATCGCTAAGTATCCCGTTTCCCTGCCTAAAGGCGTAGAAACGACCATTGCCGCTGATCAGATCACGGTCAAAGGCCCTCTGGGCACTTTGGTTCAAACTCTGACTGGCGACGTCACTATTGAACTTCAAGACGGTCAGCTGTCTTTTGTGCCTGCGAACGAAACTCGTCACGCAAACGCAATGTCCGGCACCGTGCGCCAACTGGTCAACAACATGGTTGTTGGCGTGAGCGCCGGTTTCGAACGCAAGCTGAGTCTGGTTGGCGTGGGCTTCCGTGCCTCCGTCCAGGGTAATGCCTTGAAGTTGCAACTGGGTTTCTCGCACGACATCGTGCACGACCTGCCTGAAGGCATCAAAGCCGAGTGCCCAACTCCGACGGAAGTCGTGATCAAGGGCTCGAACAAGCAGGTGGTTGGTCAGGTTGCCGCAGAAATTCGTGGCTATCGTCCACCAGAGCCTTACAAAGGCAAAGGTGTACGTTACGTCGGCGAACGCGTCATCCTCAAGGAAACCAAGAAGAAATAAGCCCGCAGGCAAGGACGAATCATGGACAAGAAACAATCCCGTATGCGTCGTGCAGTGGCTACTCGCCGCAAGATCGCCGAGCTGCGCGTACACCGCCTGTCGGTGCATCGCACGAATACGCATATTTACGCGAGCATCATCTCGCCCGAAGGCGACCGCGTTCTGGTCAGTGCTTCCACTGTCGAGACCGAAGTTCGCAAAGAATTGGCCGTTGGCAGCAACGTAGCGGCAGCCAGCCTGGTTGGCAAGCGCGTCGCCGAAAAGGCGAAGGCTGCGGGCATCGAGACGGTTGCTTTTGACCGCTCGGGCTTCCGTTACCATGGCCGCGTGAAAGCGCTGGCCGAGGCCGCGCGTGAAGCCGGCTTGAAATTCTAAAGGAATTATCAAATGGCTAAAGCACAAGGCAGACAGGCTCCAGAGCAAGAGCGCGATGACGGCCTGAAAGAAAAGATGATTGCGGTCAACCGCGTCAGCAAAGTCGTTAAAGGTGGTCGCACCATGAGCTTTGCTTCGCTGGCCGTGGTCGGTGATGGCGATGGTCGCATCGGCATGGGTAAGGGCAAGGCCCGCGAAGTACCCGTTGCTGTTCAGAAGGCAATGGAACAGGCCCGTCGTGGTCTGATCAAAGTGCCTCTGAAGAACGGCACCTTGCATCACACCGTAGTTGGTAAGCACGGTGCAGCCACCGTTCTGATCTCTCCCGCAGCTGAAGGTACTGGCGTTATCGCCGGTGGCCCAATGCGCGCTATCTTCGAAGTGATGGGCGTGCGCAACGTCGTAGCCAAGAGCCTGGGTTCCAGCAACCCATACAACATGGTTCGCGCTACATTGAACGGTTTGCGTGCTTGCTCGACACCTGCTGACATTGCTGCCAAGCGCGGCAAGACAGTTGAAGAAATTCTGGGGTAAGTCATGGCACAGAAACAAATCAAAGTTACGTTGGTGCGTTCGGTCATCGGCACAAAGCAAAGCCATCGCGACACCGTTCGCGGCCTGGGTCTGCGCCGAGTCAACACCAGCCGTGTATTGGTTGATACTCCTGAGGTTCGTGGGATGATCCGCAAGGTGGATTATCTGGTTACGGTCTCGGAAGCCTGAAAGGAATCGGGATGTCTGAATTGCAATTGAACAATCTCAAGCCCGCCGCTGGCGCCAAACACGCAGCACGTCGTGTTGGTCGCGGTGTCGGTTCCGGCTTGGGCAAAACCGGCGGACGTGGTCATAAAGGCCAGAAATCCCGCTCGGGTGGTTTTCATAAAGTCGGTTTCGAAGGCGGTCAAATGCCTTTGCAACGTCGTTTGCCCAAGCGTGGTTTCACCACCCTGGACGACCACCTGTACGCAGAAGTACGTCTGTCCGAACTGCAAAAAATGGATGCCGAAGTTATCGACGTCCAGGCACTGAAGCAGGCTGGCGTGGTTGGCCAAATGGTGCGTTACGCTAAAGTCATCAAGTCCGGTGAACTTTCCCGTAAAGTTGCGCTGAAAGGCATTAATGCAACGGCCGGCGCTCGCGCCGCGATCGAAGCAGCCGGCGGCTCGCTGGAATAAAAAGGGGTCACGGTGGCAAAAGCTCAGGCACAGAGTAAGTCGGGTCCGCGCTACGGCGATTTGAAACGTCGTCTCGTTTTCCTGTTGCTCGCCCTGATTGTCTACCGCTTGGGTACGCACATTCCGGTACCAGGCATCAATCCTGATGCCTTGTCCGAACTGTTTACTCAAAACCAGAGTGGTATTCTGGGTTTGTTTAATATGTTCTCCGGTGGTGCTTTAGAGCGATTCTCAGTGTTCGCACTGGGAATCATGCCCTACATCTCTGCGTCCATCATCATGCAATTGATGACCGCTGTGGTGCCCACGCTGGAAGCAATCAAGAAAGAGGGTGAGTCGGGTCGTCGCAAGATCACGCAATACACCCGTTACGGAACGGTCTTTTTGGCTTTGTTCCAGGGAGTTGGGATTTCCATCGCTCTAGAATCGCAGCCCGGTCTGGTTATCGACCCAGGGATGCTGTTTCGCTTCACGACAGTGGTAACACTGGTCACTGGCACCATGTTCGTCATGTGGCTGGGTGAACAAATCACTGAACGTGGATTGGGTAATGGTATTTCCATCCTGATCTTCGCCGGTATCGTAGCGGGTCTGCCTAATGCTTTGGGCGGTATGCTTGATCTGGTGCGTACGGATTCCATGTCGATTCTATCGGCACTGTTTATCCTCGTTTTAGTAGCCGCCGTCACGTACTTCGTCGTCTTTGTCGAGCGTGGTCAGCGTCGTATCACGGTCAACTACGCCAAACGGCAAGTAGGTAACCGTATCTATGGTGGTCAAAGCTCGCATTTGCCGCTGAAACTGAACATGGCTGGCGTGATCCCTCCGATCTTCGCTTCGTCCATCATTCTGTTGCCAGCGACAATTGCTAATTGGTTCTCCAGCACACCCGGTCTGGGTTGGTTGCGTGAAATCGAGGCTGCTTTGTCGCCGCGTCAGCCGCTTTACATTACTTTGTTCTCCGCGCTGATCATTTTGTTCTGCTTTTTCTACACGGCCCTGGTGTTCAACAGCCGCGAAACTGCAGACAACCTGAAAAAGAGTGGAGCCTTCGTACCAGGGATTCGTCCCGGTGATCAGACAGCGCGTTATATCGACAAGATCTTGATGCGTCTGACTTTGGCCGGTGCGATCTACATTACCTTGGTGTGTTTGGTACCAGAGTTCTTGCAAATGCGCTGGAATGTACCGTTCTATTTTGGCGGCACATCCTTGCTGATTATTGTTGTAGTAACCATGGACTTCATGGCGCAGGCCCAGGCCTATGTCATGTCACAACAATACGACTCGCTGCTCAAGAAGGCTAACTTCAAAGGCTCGAGCTTGCCGATGCGGTAATTCACGAAAATGGCAAAGGACGACGTCATTCAAATGCAGGGACAGGTTCTTGAGAACCTTCCCAACGCAACTTTTCGCGTCAAGCTGGAAAATGGTCACGTAGTGCTCGGATACATTTCAGGCAAAATGCGTATGCACTATATCCGGATTCTGCCGGGCGATAAGGTCACTGTGGAGCTCACGCCCTATGATCTATCCCGAGCACGAATTGTGTTCCGCTCCAAATAAGCGGCCGGTTACAGGAAACTAGGAGTCAAACCATGAAGGTAATGGCATCAGTAAAGCGGATCTGCCGCAACTGCAAAATCATTAAACGTCATGGCGTGGTGCGTGTCATCTGCACCGATCCACGTCATAAGCAGCGTCAAGGCTAAGTTGCCGAAACGCAACCGATTTAACAAGGAATAACCATGGCCCGTATTGCCGGCATTAACATCCCGCCGCATCAACACGCCGAAATCGGTCTTACCGCGATTTTCGGCATCGGTCGCACCCGCGCTCGCAAGATTTGCGAAGCATCGGGTATTGAATACTCCAAGAAGGTCAAAGATCTGACCGACGCGGAACTCGAGCGCATTCGCGAACAGATCGGCCTGTTCACCGTAGAAGGTGACCTGCGTCGTGAAGTTCAGCTCTCGATCAAGCGTTTGGCTGACTTGGGAACTTACCGTGGCATGCGTCATCGTCGCGGTCTGCCAGTGCGCGGCCAACGTACACGCACTAACGCTCGCACCCGTAAAGGTCCGCGTCGCGCCGCCGCGTCCCTGAAGAAATAATCGAGGAATAGAAGATGGCCAAAGCTTCTAGCAGCGCTTCACGCGCACGCAAGAAAGTCAAAAAAAGCGTGTCGGACGGGATTGCTCACGTCCACGCTTCTTTTAACAACACGATCATCACCATTACTGACCGTCAGGGCAACGCATTGTCCTGGGCTACGTCGGGTGGCGCGGGCTTTAAAGGCTCTCGTAAATCCACGCCGTTTGCCGCGCAGGTTGCCGCTGAAACAGCCGGCCGTACTGCCATGGAATACGGTATTAAAAATCTTGAAGTTCGCATCAAGGGCCCCGGTCCAGGCCGTGAATCGTCTGTGCGTGCTCTGAATGCTCTGGGTATCAAGATCACCAGCATTGCAGACATCACACCGGTTCCGCATAACGGCTGCCGTCCGCCCAAGCGTCGTCGCATCTAAGGGGAAGCGAAGTGGCTCGTTATATTGGACCAAAATGCAAGCTCTCGCGTCGCGAGGGTACCGATCTGTTTTTGAAGAGCGCCCGTCGCTCGCTGGATTCCAAGTGCAAACTGGAATCGCGTCCTGGTCAGCACGGCCGCACCTCCGGTGCTCGTACGTCTGACTTCGGTCTGCAGCTGCGCGAAAAGCAAAAGCTCAAGCGTATGTACGGCGTGCTGGAAAAGCAGTTCCGCAAGTACTACGTTGAAGCTGACCGCCGTCGTGGCAACACCGGTGAAACGCTGATTCAATTGCTGGAATCGCGTCTGGACAACGTGGTTTACCGCATGGGCTTTGGCTCTACACGTGCAGAAGCACGTCAGCTGGTGAACCACCGTGCAATCGAAGTCAACGGTCACACCGCTGACATCGCTTCCATGCTGATCAAGGCTGGTGACGTTGTTTCCGTGCGCGAAAAAGCTAAATCCCAAGGCCGTATCAAAGAATCCCTGGATCTGGCTACGGGCATTGGCTTGCCTCAGTGGGTAGAAGTTGACACCGCCAAGCTGTCCGGCGTGTTCAAGCAAGCTCCTGATCGCGCTGATGTCGCTCAAGACATCAACGAATCGCTGGTTGTTGAGTTGTACTCGCGTTAATTTTGTACGCGAAGACCTCTTACGCAATGCAGTAATCGCAGGCCCACTTCCCGATTTTCGGCAAGTGGGCTTTGCGATACTATCCCGCTGGCTTTGCCAGTTTCCGTCAGCCTTATCGGTGTAACGAGCCGAGGGTATTGAAAAGGAAATCGAATGTCTCAAGGTTTTTTGAAACCCCGTTCCATCGAAGTTGAACCGATCAGCAAAAATCACGCCAAGGTGATCATGGAGCCTTTCGAGCGCGGCTACGGCCACACTCTGGGCAACGCACTGCGTCGTATCTTGCTGTCCTCCATGACCGGCTATGCACCCACTGAAGTGCAGATTACCGGTGTGGTGCACGAGTACTCCACGCTGCCAGGCGTGGGCGAGGACGTGGTTGATATCTTGATGAACCTGAAGGGCGTGGTCTTCAAGCTGCACAGCCGTGAAGAAGTTACCCTGATCCTGCGCAAGGAAGGCGCCGGCCAAGTTCTGGCCAGCGACATCGAATTGCCGCACGACGTTGAAATCATCAACCCCAATCATGTGATTGCCACCTTGACCGACGACGGCAAGCTGGAAATGCAAATCAAGGTTGAGCAAGGCCGTGGCTACGTTCCTGGTAACGTGCGCGCCCTGGCTGATGATCGCACCCACACGATCGGTCGTATCGTGCTGGATGCCTCCTACAGCCCAGTGCGTCGTGTTAGCTACGCGGTCGAAAACGCCCGTGTGGAACAGCGTACTGACCTGGACAAGCTGGTTCTGGACATTGAAACCAACGGCGTGATCTCGCCCGAGGAAGCCGTGCGCCAGTCCGCTCGCATCCTGATGGATCAAATCTCTGTGTTTGCTGCTCTGGAAGGTGTGGGCGATGCCTACGAAGCTCCAGTGCGTGGCGCTCCACAGATCGATCCTGTGTTGCTGCGTCCTGTCGACGATCTGGAACTGACGGTTCGTTCCGCAAACTGCCTGAAAGCCGAAAATATCTACTACATCGGCGATCTGATCCAGCGTACCGAGAACGAACTGTTGAAGACTCCAAACCTGGGGCGCAAGTCCTTGAACGAAATCAAGGAAGTGTTGGCTGCACGTGGCCTGACTTTGGGCATGAAGCTCGAAAACTGGCCACCACTGGGTCTTGAGCGTCCATAAGTAGTAAGCAAGACAGACGTACTTAGACGCCGCTTACACTTTTTCTGGTGTTGTACACCTGCAAAAAGTGTAGGTGGCGGCTGAAAATGTGCTATTGTTTTGCGCTGTCCATCTGGTCCGCAGCTTAGCTGATAGAAGAACCGGATTTACGCATGTCGCATAAGCGGCGTGCCAATTAGATTCATTATTTAGGAAAATCATCATGCGTCACCGTCACGGTCTACGTAAACTGAATCGTACCAGCAGCCACCGTTTGGCCATGTTCCGCAACATGTCCGTGTCCCTGCTGACTCACGAAGCCATCAAAACCACCCTGCCTAAAGCTAAAGAGCTGCGCCGTGTGGTTGAGCCTCTGATCACTTTGGCTAAAAACCCAACCTTGGCAAACCGTCGTCTGGCTTTCGCCCGTCTGCGCGACCGCGATGCAGTGACCAAGCTGTTTGAAGTTTTCGGCCCACGTTACCAAGAGCGTAACGGCGGCTACACCCGCATCCTGAAAATGGGTTTCCGTCAGGGTGACAATGCTCCTATGGCATTCATGGAGCTGGTGGATCGTCCAGAAGTTCAGGAAGAAGCCGCTGCTGAATAAGCGCCGCTTGTTTCTACAGTAGTATTGAAAACGGACTCTCAGGAGTCCGTTTTTTTATTGGCGGCGCGGGGTTTTGTTCATCACGGGCTGGGCGTTTTTGGGAAAGCCTTAACCTTGTTGCTGCTGTTGCTGCTGGCCTTGTTTCTCACCTTCGTTTTGCTTTTGCCCCAGGCTTAGTGCCAAGCCTACCCATCATATAAGTCCAAGCGTGGGCTTGAGCCAGAACGTGGACTCCATTTCAGTACAGTGTGAAGGTGTAAAGCAGGGTGCTTTGACTATTGAAAAAAGTTCTGAAAATACGACAAATCTCTGTTATGTAAGGGTTTTTTCTAGGTTGGGTGGCCTGTAGAGCTTTAAAGTTCAAATAATTGCAGGCAATTGATAAAACCGGCAGTGATCCGATAGTGGGCCGTAAAGCCAATCCCTAAAATCTGCGCTATGTCAGCTTCGCCATGGTGGTGAGCTGTAAAGAACAACGATTTTCAGGAGACTGGCGATGGCACAGAATACATTGCTCACACACGATAAGTTTCTGCTGGGAACCTTTGCTACCAACTGCGGTGGTGGCATGACGGTATCGACCTTGCCCGATCGCTGGCAGGCTACGTGGGAAAACAATCTGAAGTTGGGCAAGCTGCTGGACGATGCTGGCATCGACTTCATGCTGCCTATCGCCCGTTGGATTGGTTACGGTGGCGAAACCGATTTCCACGGCTATGTACTGGAAACTGTCACCTGGGCGACGGCCTTGCTGGCCAATACTCGCAATATCAGCGTGTTTGCCACTGTGCACACCGTTGCGAACCACCCCGTTGTGATCGCCAAGCAGATCGCCACTATGGCGCAGATGAGCGGCAACCGTGTCGGTCTGAATATTGTGGCTGGCTGGAACAAGCCCGAGTACGACGCTTTGGGTGTGAAGTTGCCTGATGATCACGAAACCCGCTATGGCTATGCACAAGAGTGGTTCGATCTGATCAAGAAGATCTGGCACCACGACGGTCGCTTCGATTGGGATGGCAAGTACTTTCAGGCCAAAGGCGTCTACGGCAATCCTCGTCCTGAGTTTGATCCACCTATCTTTAACGCCGCTGGTTCCGGTCAGGGCCGCGAGTTCGCCAGCCGCAACGCGAACTTCCTGTTCACGCCTGCCATGGAGTTGGAGCGCTCCAGGAAAGAAGTGGCTGAACTCAAGGCACAAGGCCAAGCGCAAGGCCGCAAGGTTGATGTGATGACCTTCTCGCACGTGGTTTGCCGTCCGACGCAAGCCGAGGCCAAGGCCGAGTGGGAACGCATCATGGCCAATATCGACAATGGTGCCGTGGATAACCTGATGAATTTGCAGTTTGCCCACGCCCATTCCTTCCCGCACGAGCTGCTGGAGCAGATTCGCGAGCGTATGGCCGCGGGCCATGGTGGCTTCCCGCTGGTGGGTACGCCCGAGCAAGTGGCTGACGGTTTGTGTGCGTTGCACGAAACCGGTTTCCGGGGAACAACCTTGTCCTTTGTGGACTATGTAAAGGAATTCCCTTATTTCCGTGATACTGTGCTGCCTTTGTTGCAGCAGCGTGGCATTCGCTAAGAGCGATTTTCTGGCTATCGGGCAGGCTTGGGTTTGCTCTGGGGGATAGCCAGTTCACGTACGCCACGCAGGCAGCACCGTCCTGATGACTGTGCTGCCCATAAGATTAAAAAAGGGTGAATCATGCCTGTGGAATTGGCTTCCTTGCCGACAGACCAAGCGCTGCACGCGCCTGGAGTTTCTGCCGAGCAGTTCAAACTTGCTATGCGCCATCTGGGTGGCACGGCCAATGTGATTACGGTCGAACACCAGGGCCAGCGTAGCGGCCTGACGGCAACGTCGGTCACCTCGGTAGCCGCAGATCCGGCAGAGGTACTGGTCTGTGTGAATCAAAGCTCCTCGTCCTGGCCTTTAATGCGTGACAGTGGCCTGTTCGGTGTGAATATTCTGGGTGTCGAGCAGGCAGGCATGGCTTTGCAGTTTGCCGGTTTCAAAGGCGAGCAAGGCGATGCGCGTTATGCCGGACATGATTGGCTGCGTACCGAGCACGGTATCTGGTTGGCACGACAAGCTCCTGCCGCTTTGGCCTGCCAGATCGTGGAAGTAATTGAACGTCATAGCCATGCTTTGGTATTGGGCCGTGTCTTGCAGGTGCACCATGCCGAGCAGGCACAGGATTCGCCTTTGCTGTATTGGCAGGGACGTTTTGGCCGTTTTCAGGGCCAGTAAATCGTCGGGATCGCTGTCTCTGTCTTGGCACCTTAGCCGGGCCTAGGGATAGTCTCGATGTTGCAGTGCAAGAGGCTGTGCCACACTAAGGCACAGCTTTTTTTATCGCCTGTTGCGACGCTCATGACCACCATACTGAATCGCTATGCCCAGCTGCATTCGCAGGATGTGGACTGCGTTCAGCACTATATCTCCCAGGTTTTCTGCCCGCATAGTCTGACCCTGGCGGATACTCGTCAGCGTCTGAATGCACGCTTGTATCTACGCCAAGGCCAGGATGTGGCCTATGGTCGTTTGCGCTATGGCGCGCAGGTGCAGATTCAGCCCCAGCCACTGGACGACTTCTATCTCTTGCAAATTCCTCTGTCGGGACAAGAGCAGATTCATACGGCGCACGGACGTTTCGCGTCTACCTCTCGCCTGGCTTCCATCATCAGCCCGACTCAAGACTTCAGCATGGAACATAGTCTGGAGGCCGATAAGCTGTTTGTGCGTATTGGACGCCAAGGGCTGGAGCGCCACTATCAGGAGTATTTTGCGCAGCCTGTACGCGGCCCCTTGGAGTTTCAGCCTTCCATTCCTTTGGATGCGCCTGGCGGGGCCAGTTTGCGCCGCTTGCTGGATTGGCAGTTTGCCGAAGTGTCGGACGGCACTTTGTTTGATCAGCCCCGTCAGGTACGCCAATTCGAGCAGACCCTGATTTATGCCTTGTTCGAGCTGCACCAGCACAATCAGCCCGCCCATAAGACCGCGGCAGCCTTGCCGCATGTTTTGCGACGTGCCCTGGATTTCATGGAAAGTCAGACCGGCCAGCCCATCACGATTGGCGATATAGCCCAAGCGGCAGGTGTTAGTGTGCGCAGTCTGTATGCGGGGTTCCGGGAACATTTGGGTGTCGCACCGATGGCGCGTCTAAAGCAGATGCGTCTGGAAGCGGCCCGCCGATATTTGCAGGAAGGTGGCATGTCAGTCACCGAAGTGGCCCTGGCCTGTGGCTTTGCCCACTTGGGACAGTTCTCTGCTGACTATCGACATCGCTATGGCGAGCGCCCCTCTGAAACATTAAGCGGCCTGACTCGACCTCGGTCCAGCATCTAAGCGCCGGCATCCGGCGCTACACTAAGGGCTTGATTAGGAGCCCTGCATGTCCTCTGAGAATTCCTCCAGTTCCAAACCCAAACTGGCCTTGACCTTGCCCGATCTGGATGCACAGCAATTGGTGCTGGTGCAGACGACGGTGCCCGATATGATGCTGGCCAAGTACCTGGCTCATCACCTGGTTGAAGATGGAATTGCCGCTTGTGCGAACCTTGCGCCCGCCAGTTTGTCTATGTACATGTGGCAAGGGGAGTTACAGGGTGATGAGGAAATCACGCTGACTTTCAAAACCACAGTGGCCCGGCTACCGGAACTGGCAGATCGCTTGCGAGAGCAGCATCCTTACGAACTGCCTGAATTGATTGTGCTTCCGGTTGTTGGTGGTTTCACCGCTTATCTGGATTGGGTCCGCACCCAGACGCGTCCAGCGTGATCTCAGATAGCCCAGCCTAAAAAACCGGAATAGATTTGTGCCTTTGTCTTTGAAGCGTTCTCCGTTTTCTGCCCAGCGTCTTGGCGCGTGGTTTGCTGTTTTCTTTGTCCTGATGCTGGCCTGGCTGGCAACGCCATTGACGGCGCAGGCAGAAGAAGAGTTTCTGGACCCGGAACAGGCTTTTGTACTGACCGCGGCCATGAGCCAGCCCGATCAGCTGGATATCCATTTCCAGATTGCGCCTGAATACTATATGTATCGCAAGCGCTTCGGGATATCGACCGAGAAGGCCGAGCATTTGGGTACTCCCCAGCTTCCCGATGGCGAAAAGGTGTACGACCCTACCTTTGACGAAGTCATGGAGGTCTACCGCAACTCGGTCACTCTGCGAGTGCCTGTTCTGGCCGATAGCGGTACGGGCCAGGATCTGAAAATTGATGTAGTCAGCCAGGGTTGTGCCGATGCTGGCCTGTGCTATTCCCCCTCTACGCAAACCTTGACCCTGATCCCCACCGGACAGGGCTGGGAAGTGGCAGGCCCCTTTGGTGTGGTGTCGGTGCCTGCGCCGGGTGAAGGCTCGGATCAGAAAGCAGACACCGCAGCCACGACGTCTACGGCTACATCTGCCAGCACAGGTGGTGTCGCGTCGGCCTTGAGCCTGAGTGATGTGGGCTTGGCGGATTACCTCAAGCAAGCAGGTTGGGGGCAGATTGTGCTGCTGAGCTTTGTGTTCGGCTTGCTGCTGTCCTTTACACCCTGCGTCTTGCCGATGGTGCCGATTCTGCTGTCCATCATTGCGGGCCGTAGTCAGCCTGCGCCATCGCGCTGGCATGGTTTGAAAATGGCTTTTGCCTTTGTGCTGGGCTTGTCTCTGGTCTACACCTTGCTGGGTGTGGCGGCAGGTTTGCTGGGCGCAGGCTTGGCAAGCTGGTTGCAGAATCCGTGGGTCTTGGGCTTGTTTGCCCTGATCCTGGTGGTGCTGGCCTTGTCCATGCTGGATGTATTTACGGTGCAGGCCCCGGCAGCGCTGCAAAATCGCCTGAATGAAACCATGAACCGTTTGCCGGGTGGGCAGATGGGTGGCGTGTTCCTGATGGGCATGCTGTCTGCGCTGATCGTCGGCCCTTGCGTAGCAGCGCCTTTGGCGGGTGTGCTGCTGTTTATTTCGCAGACGGGTGATGTGGTCCTGGGCGGCTCGGCTCTGTTCGCCTTGGCCTGGGGGTCGGGCGTGTTGCTGCTGATTGTGGGCGCGGGTTCTGGCAGTGTGTTGCCCAAGGCCGGTGCCTGGATGGAAAGTGTCAAAACCGCATTTGGTGTCTTGCTGTTGGCTACGGCCTGGTGGATGGTATCGCCCTTGATGTCTGGCACGATCGCGGTCTTTGGCTGGGTCGTTTTGGCTTTGTGGGCCGCGGCCTTGTTGGGTGCATTTGGGCGCGGTACGGCAGCGCGCACACCTTGGTCGGGTTTGCGCCAGGGCGTAGGCATGATGCTGGCGGTCTGGGCCATCATGATGATGATCAGTATTGCCCTGGGTCGTCCTAGCGTGATTCGTCCACTGGAAGGGCTGAAATCGTCCGGTACGGTGGCAGCCGCTCAAGGCAAAGTGGAGTTCCAGCGCGTACTCACCTTGCAGGAGCTGGAAGAACGTCTGGCCAAGACCACCCGCCCCGTCATGCTGGATTTCTACGCAGACTGGTGTGTGTCCTGCATTGAAATGGAGAATTTCACGTTCAGTGATCCTGCGGTTGCACAGCGTATGGCACAGTTTGATTTGCTGCAGGTGGATGTGACAGCCAACACTCCCGAGGACAGGGAGTTGCTGAAACATTTCCGCCTGTTTGGCCCTCCCGGCATCATGTTTTTCGATTCCAAGGGCAAACAGCTGGAACAATTGCGCGTGATCGGTTTTCAGGATGCCAGTCGCTTTTCCAAGGTGCTGGATGAGGTTCTGGCCGGTGCCTGAAGTTCCTGATTTGCCCCGAATAGGGCTTATCAGGGCTTAACAGACGACAGATCGTCGCGTACACACAACAAAAAACGCAGCTCACAGGCTGCGTTTTTTGCGTTCTGATTGATGTGAATCAGCAGTTCTGTTCGCGCATCAGCTTGGCGGCTTCGATGGCGAAATAGGTCAGAATGCCGTCGCCACCAGCGCGCTTGAATGCCAGCAGAGACTCCATCATTACCTTGTCGTGATCCAGCCAGCCGTTCTGGGCGGCAGCCTTGATCATCGCGTACTCGCCACTGACTTGGTAGGCGTAGGTTGGCATGCCAAAGGCGTCTTTTACGTCGCGCAGGATGTCCAGGTAAGGCAGGCCAGGTTTGACCATGACCATATCGGCACCTTCGCGGATATCGGCGGCCACTTCGCGCAGGGCTTCGTTACGGTTGGCGGGGTCCATCTGGTAGGTGTTCTTGTTGGAACGGCCCAGATTGGCAGCCGAGCCCACCGCGTCGCGGAAGGGGCCGTAGAAGGCGCTGGCGTACTTGGCCGAGTAAGCCATGATGCGGGTGTGGATGAACTGGTCCTTGTCCAGAGCAGCGCGGATGGAGCCGATGCGGCCGTCCATCATGTCGCTGGGGGCCACAATGTCCACGCCAGCCTGGGCTTGCGTCTGGGCCTGGCGGATCAGCATGGCGACCGTCTCTTCGTTCAGGATGTGACCGGCTTCGTCCAGAATGCCGTCCTGGCCATGGCTGGTGTAGGGGTCCAGAGCCACGTCAGTCAGCACGCCCAGCTCGGGGAATTGCTGCTTGAGCATGCCCACCACGCGCGGAATCAGGCCGTTCGGGTTGGCGGCTTCGCTGCCATCCGGCGTTTTCAGGGACGGGTCGATGGACGGGAACAGGGACAACACGGGGATGCCCAGCTCCAGACACTGTTCGGCCACGCGCATCAGTTCATCAGGCGAATAGCGCATGACGCCGGGCATGGAGCCCACTTGCTCCTGAACTCTCTCGCCTTCACGCACAAAGACCGGGTAGATCAGGTCGTCTGTGGACAGGCGGTTTTCACGCACCAGACGGCGGGAAAACTCGTCGCGGCGGTTACGGCGCAGGCGAGTGTTTGGAAAGTCGGCAGGAGGAATAAAACGAGTCATGGAACAACCTTCGGAGAAATCCAGTTTTCGATGCATTCGGTCGCTTCGGGCAAGCCGATACGATCAGTGGAGGAGAAGGGCAGCGCATGCAGGGCGCCAATTTCCCGGAGTTGGCGGCGCACTTCGGCCACCGCCTTGATGCGTTGACCATACGGCAGTTTGTCGGCCTTGGTCAAAAGAGCCAGTACGGGCTTGCCGGTAGGTGCAATCCAGTCGGCCAGACGCATATCCAGGTCGGTCACGCCGCGTCGGATGTCGATTAGCAACACAATGCCGGCAATCGAGGGGCGGGAGACCAGGTACTCGCCCAGAATTTCGGCCCAGTCCTGCTTTTCGTGGCGCGCCACGGCGGCGTAGCCGTAGCCGGGCAAGTCCACCAGGTGGCCCAGAAAGTCGCCCGGCGAGAGCGGGTCGGGGATACCGAACATATTGATCAGGCGTGTTCGTCCCGGCGTTTTACTGGAAAAAGCCAGTTTCCGTTGGTTGGCCAACACATTGATGGCGGAGGATTTGCCCGCATTGGAGCGCCCCACAAAACAGACCTCTGGCGGTCCGGGAGGAGGCAGCTGATCGATCTGAGCAGCTGAAATCGTGAAGTGAGCGCGGTGCAGTATCGACATGGTTGCAGCGTAATTCCATATTGGTTCAGCGCCTATTGTATAATCTCTCGATTTGAAACAGTAATGTCGTAGTCCACTGGGTACTGACCAGCGGCTTACGGTGGCTTTTGCGGGGCGCATGCGGCACCCCGATTGATTCGCGATTATCGAGGTCCAAATGAAGCGTGCGCTTTCCCGAGTCGTTATCGCAAGCAGCCTGACGATGGCTTGCTCTGTGGTTTTTACCGCTAACGTGGCCAATGCAGCTGGTCTGCCCAAGCCAGATGCCGCCAAAGGCGAGCAGCTCTACCTGCAAGGTGAGATGTCGCGTGGCGTGCTGGCCTGTGTGACCTGTCACGGGGATGGCGGCAACAGTATTATTCCGGTCAACCCGTCGCTGGCTCACCAGCCGTACGAGTACCTGGTCAAGCAGCTGCACGATTTCCGTGCCAAGGACGAGAAGTCTGTGCCTTCCCGTCGCGGCCCTGAAGGCGCCAACAGCCTGATGACCGCCATTGCTGCCGGCATGACCGAAGAAGACATGCAAAACGTGGCTTTCTTCCTGTCCCAACAGCCCGTGAACTGGGATCAGGCAGCTAACGCTACCAAAGAAGACACCATGGAACGTGGCCAGAAGATCTGGCGCGGCGGTTTGCCCGAGCGCGGTGTTGCGGCCTGTGCCGCTTGCCACTCGCCTGATGGCGCTGGTATGCCCGGTCAGTTCCCCCGTCTGGCTGGCCAGCACCCTGGCTACATTGCCGAACAGCTCAAATTGTTCCGCAGCGGCGACCGTGCCAATGGCCCGATGATGCATGACATCGCGGATCGCATGTCGGACGCCGACATTGCAGCCGTGTCAGATTTCGCAGCTGGCCTGCGTTAATCAGCCCAAGGGGGCCATTGGCCCCCTGACTGTCTGAAGCCTGACATTCGCTTTTTGGCCCCAGCTTCCTGATAGTCATGGCAGTTTGGGAGCCTTAACAACGGGCAGTGCCGATTTGGGCCGGGTCTCGTGTTGGTGTTTTGTCCAGCGATCGAACTTTGTGCGCGTTCTGCGTTCAAAGTCTGGATGTTTCCGGTGAAACCCCCCACCTCCTAAGCTAGCCTTTGTGAAAAAAGTATCCCCCGTACGTCGCTTTGCGGCCGATTTTCTGGAATTGCTCGGTTCGATGCGCTTTGCCATCAGCTTGCTGATGTTCATTTGCGTAGCTAGTCTGATCGGCACTGTTCTGGCGCAAAATCAGCCCGCCAATACGTATATCGATCAATTCGGGCCGTACTGGTTTGAATTTTTCGACCATTTTTCGATCTGGTCCATCTACAACAGTGGCTGGTTCATGGTCATCATGACGTTTCTGGTGGTCTCGACCACGCTGTGCGTCATTCGTAATGCCCCCAAGATGATCCGTGAAATGCGCACGTTCAAAGAGCATGTGCGCGGCGGCAGTCTGAAAGCCTTTCCCCACCGTGTTGAACTGGAAAGCGCCGGTGCTCCCGAACATAATCGCGAGCAGGTGCAAGGCTGGTTGCAGTCCCAGGGTTACGCCGTGCGCGTGCGTCAGGATGACGACGGCAGCATGATGATGGCAGCCAAGAAGGGCAGCGCCAACAAGCTGGGTTACATTTTTGCCCACTTGGCGATTGTGGTGATCTGTGTGGGCGGCCTGCTCGACAGCGAATTGCCCGTGCGCCTGCAGGTGTGGCTGGGTGGTAAACAGCCCATTACTGAAAACATGCTGATTTCCCAGGTGCCCGAGTCGGGTCGACTGGGCTTGGGCAATCCCAGCTTCCGCGCCAATATGCTGGTGCCAGAGGGAGCCCGTACGGCTACTGCCGTGGTCAATTCCGGTGAAGGCGTCCTTATTCAGCCTTTGCCTTTTGCCCTGGAACTCAAGCGTTTCCTGGTGGAGTACTACTCAACCGGCATGCCCAGCAGCTTCAAGAGTGAAGTGGAAGTTACCGATCCCGTCACGGGCGATACGTTCGAGCGCACCATCGAGGTGAACGAGCCGCTGCGCTACAAGGGGGTCACGGTTTACCAGTCCGGTTTTGACGATGGCGGCAGTATCCTCAGCCTGAAGGGCTATCCCTTGGTAGGCCCTGGTTCCAAGACCTTTGCGCTAAATGGCAAAGTGGGCGAAACCGTAGGCATTGCGGCCCAGGAAAGCCCCAACGAACACGCTTTGACGGTTCAGTTGACCGAGCTGCGCCCCATCAACGTGGAAAACCTGAGTGAGGGTGATCCTCAGCCCAAGGCCATGATTGAGCACGTGGCCGCTGTTACTGGTAGCGCTGCCAACAAGAAAGATCAGCATCTGAAGAACGTCGGCCCCAGCGTGAACTATCGCTTGATCGACGATCAGGGCCAGTCCCGCGAGTTTGTGAACTACATGCTGCCGGTGGAGCTGGATGGCACCCTGGTGTTTCTGGCCGGTATGCGCTTTTCGCCCGCCGAGCCGTTCCGCTATGTGCGTTTCCCGGCTGACGACAAGGGTTCCTTGAAAGAATTCATGGATTTGCGTGCGGCCACGCAGAACGAGGCCCTGGTGACCCAGGCGGCCGAGCGCTTTGCCGAGCGTAACTCTTCGTCGCCCGAGCAAAAAGAGCTGATGCTCTCCGCGTCCAGAACTGCTTTGCAGACGTTTGTGCGTGCCGGTTTTGATGGCTTGATCAGCCGTGTCCCCGAGGCCGAGCGCGAGCGTATTCTGGGTTTTGCAATTCCCATGATTCAGTTCACACTGTCGGAATTGCGTGACTTGATCAGGCAGCAACAAGGTTTGCCGGAGTTGGATTACAGTCAGGAAAATAGCGATGCCAATCGCTGGATTCAGTCTGCTGTACTGGCGTTTGCCAACCTGCCTGATTACCCGGCACCGGTTATGTTGACCTTGGACAGCTTTGAGCAAGTTCAAGCCAGCGTATTCCAGGTGGCGCGCAGCCCAGGCATGTACATTGTGTACTTGGGTTGCTTGTTTCTGATTATTGGCGTGTTCTCGATGTTCTATATCCGGGATCGCCGTGTGTGGGTCTGGATTCGCCCTCACAACCAAGGCAGCAGTGTCATGGCTGCCATGACATCTCAACGTCGCAACTTGGACTTTAACCTCGAGTTTGATCGCCTTAAAGCGGCGTTCAACCGGCTATCTGTCTGACAAGGTGTAGCTACTATGGCGCAGACCCTTTCTTCGGCCACTCCTTCGATGTGGCAAGACAATATCGCTTCCAGTGGTGACCGGCGCGGTATCCGTGGCCGTCCGGACTGGACGGATGTGCTGTTTCTGGTGGCACTGGCTTTGGGTGCGGCGTATGCGCTCAATGTGTACAGCACCAGCATGGATTACTACGAAAAGATCATTCTGGTGGCTTTCGTGCCGTTTGTGGCCTGGCTGGGGTGGTTGTGGCGTCCGCTGCGCACGCTGCTGGTGTTGTCTGGTTTGACGGCTTTGCTGGCGGTCTGGCTGTACAGCACGGGTGATGGTTTGGGCACCGGCGATATTGAAAAGGCCGATTCGGTTTTTCTGCTGAAGTATTTGTTCTCTTCCCAGTCCGCCATTTTGTGGATGTGCGCGCTGTTCATTCTGGCTACGGTGATGTACTGGGCTGGTTTTTTCAGCAATACGGCGGCCTGGATGGGGTCGGGGCTGACCTGGGCGGCGATCTATGCCGGGATGACAGGTTTGCTGGTACGCTGGCGCGAAGGTCACTTGTTGGGTCCGGACATCGGTCATATTCCGGTCAGCAATTTGTATGAAGTGTTTGTGCTGCTGGCGCTGATTACGGCCTTGTTCTACATGTATTACGAGCGTCGTTACAACACGCGAGCCTTGGGTGGCTTTGTGCTGTTGGCGATCAGTTCGCTGGTTATTTTCCTGCTGTGGTATTCCTTCACGCGTGATGCGCATCAGATTCAGCCTTTGGTGCCTGCGCTGAAAAGCTGGTGGATGAAGTTGCACGTGCCGGCCAACTTTATTGGTTACGGTACGTTCTCGTTGGCGGCCATGGTGGGTTTTGCGTATCTGGTTAAGGAAAATGGCGAGACGCGTTCGCGTGCCAAGCTGATTCCGGTGTTTTTGCTGGGTGCGATTCTGTGTGCCGAGCCCATGATTTTTGGTTCGCGCGAGTTGTCGCCTACCTGGATGCTGTATTTCGGTATCGGTAGTGTGATCGTGGGTACGATTCTGTATTTCCGTGGTCCGATTTCGCGCAAACTGCCTTCGCTGGAGGTGCTTGATGACATCATGTACCGGGCGATTGCGGTGGGTTTTGCCTTCTTTACGGTGGCAACGGTGTTGGGGGCCTTGTGGGCCGCTGATGCTTGGGGCACTTACTGGCAGTGGGACCCGAAAGAGACTTGGGCTTTGATTGTGTGGCTGAACTATGCGGCTTGGTTGCACTTGCGCTTGCTTAAAGGGCTGCGTGGCACGATGGCGGCATATTGGGCGCTGGGTGGGCTGCTGATTACCAGCTTTGCGTTCCTGGGCGTGAATATGTTCTTGTCGGGGCTGCATTCCTACGGGGAGCTGTAAGGTTTTTGCTGTTCTGGGGTGCTTGTGTTTGGGCTTCGGAATGGCGGTTGTAGAATTGGG
>NZ_AVOG02000009.1:0-40697 GCF_000465875.3 Alcaligenes sp. EGD-AK7
ATCATCAACAATCTTACCGCTACCCTCTCCTTGAACCTTGTCAACAGGGGTGCCATTTTGGGTCTCGCCCTCTTGGGTGACCGTCAGGGTGAAGTCCTCTTCACCCTCAAAAATATCGTCATCTTTGGTTTCGACCGTAACGGTGACGTCAGTAATACCTGGCGGCAATGTGAAACTATAGGTGCCATCACCATTTGGAGTGACAGCGACAGTATCGCCGTTTGGCAAACGAACAACGGGGGGCTGACCAAGGTCTATATCATCACCATCTGTCGTCCCGTGCCCAAGCTTCAAGGTGACAGTGGTTTCGTTATCGACAGGTTTGCCAAAATTAACGTCAAACGTACCGGTACCGCCTTCATTAATGACGGTGTCAGATACTGTAATGGCTGGCACATCGTTGTCCACAACGACAGTAGTGACTGGGTCGCCGTATTCAACTTTCTCGTAGTTTCCGCCGGTACTGCTTTCGATACCGACATCTTCAGGAATATTACCCTGAACCGTGTTGTCGTCAGGACGCGCAGGGTAGGTCACCGAACCCGTGGTCTCTCCCTCTTTAATGATGATTTCTTCACCATTTGTGAGCTTGATGACAAGATCACCACCTTGGGGCGGATTACTTACGGTTGCCGTAATAGTGACATTTTCACCTTCAACAACGGTCGCAGGCCCTTCCAAGGTAATAATCGTTGGATCCTCGTCGTCGACGATAGTGCTACTGGACGTGCTGCTCGTATCCAGATTTTCATAGTTACCACCTGTAGTGGTACTAATCCCGACATCTTCAGGGCGATCGCCTTGCTTATACGAGTCATCTGGATACGGATTCTCAACAGTTACACGACCTTCACTTTCCCCCACCGGAATCGTAATGGTGCTGCCGTTAGTAAGGGTAATAACCAAATCCTGGCCTGTAACAGGCCTATCAACACGCGCAATAATGTCGTAGGGCTCGCCTTCGACAATATTTTGGGGTGTTTCCAGCGTAATAGTCGTTGTGCCAGTAACCAAACTCGGATCAGTATCATCCCCCGAGTAACCACCCAAGCGAGGTAACTCGACAGGAGCAACGGACGGTTTGGGATACTCCAACGCCAGGGGACGAGTAGTTTCAACAATGCTCATCAAGCGGACAAAGCTACTGCCGCCACCTTCCCCACCACCGCTCAGCACTGCTGCGGTCGGATCCAATTGCTCAAATGGATCTTGCCCCGCTTCCAAAGCTGCCAAAACCGCTGTAATTGCTGGATCGTCCGGATTGGCCAAGGCTGCAGCGACTGCGTCAGCATCAGTTTCCGCAATATCACCACTAACCAGGAAAGAGCGGTTATCAGAAATCGTCATGGACGGACTGCCGGGGATTTCAAGCTCAACGCTAGCACCTGTTTCGGTGATAATTTCGGCGTTAACAGGGACACGCATCCCTTCTTTTAGAGCTACCTTTGAACCATCGCTCGTACGAATCCATGCCGTACCTTCAACGCGGGTTACTAAAACAGTATCCAGAGCCATGACTGTCTAATTCCTAAAAAAAAGACTGCCGCCACGCAGCAATCCGAAATTAATTTCTTTGATATAAGGATATCGAGTTGCCTATCTACCCAATATTGGCGTCGCCGCCAGTTCGCTGTTTTATTTATTGTTATTGACCTAACTTAACAAAGCGAACGGGACGACGAGCAAGGTCTTAGGCTATGCCGTGTACTTTTAGCGCCAACATCAAACGATCTGTTACATCCAATTTTTCAAAAACAGCTTGGAGGTGAGCGCGAACCGTTCTTTCAGTGATGCCTAGATCGTCGGCAATCAACTGATTGGAGTGACCCAGCGAGGCGCGTTGCGCAACCTCGACTTCACGGCTGGTCAATGTGCTTTCCCAACCTGCCTTGGGTTCCAGACGACGGGTGACATCGCTAAGCAAACGGCTCAGCAAGGACTCCCCTACCCAGACCTGTCCACTGGCCACATGATCCAGCGCCTGCACCAGCAAAGGCGAGGAACTGTAGGCGTGGATATAGCCACGTGCCCCCAAGGCCAGAACAGCCTGACCTTCGGTATCCAAAGGACGGGGGCTGGCGACAATAATTTTCATGCCCTGCACTGCCTGGGCCCACTGGGGATGGTTCCACAAGGCCAGGGCGCTATCGATCACCACAAGATCACGCTGCTGTTGTTTCCAACGCAATAAATCATCCATGCCCTGCCCTCTGGCGGGCAGCCAGGTGACCGAATCCAGATGACGCCAATGCTGCCACAACGCTTCATCAGCAGTCAGAAATAAAACCGAATTTACTTGTCGCATACCGCTTTTCCCTTACTGGTAACACGAGCTATAAGCCATCAGCTCTTGGTCTGACTCGGGTGTTACACCTCTATCGTCAGCGCTACTCCCCCAACGGACAGATCGGTCTTAACGCTCCCTGAAGGCGTTGGATCTGGCCCTGAGAATAGGTTTGAGTAAGTACTGCATCACCGTTCTCTTTCCTGTCAAAATATGTACCTCGGCTACCATACCGGGCAAAATAGGCCGGTTATCATCACCGACATACACCGTTTCGGTGCGTACCTTCGCTATATAAAATGAATTACCCTTTTCATCCGTGATAGTGTCGGCACTGGTTTGCTCCAGCACGCCTGCCAAACCTCCATAGACTGCGAAGTCATACGCTGTAAATTTGACCTCGGCCGTTTGTCCAGCGTGCAAAAACCCAATATCCCGAGGGTTAATGCGCACCTCTAGCAACAGGGTGTCATCTGTAGGGACAATTTCCAAAATATCCTTGCCTGGCTGCACAACACCGCCAACAGTATTGGCAGCTAAGGTCTTGATCGTGCCACGCACCGGCGAGCGCACCTCAGACAGCCGCACACGATCAGCCAAGGCCCGCTGGCCTTGTTCTAAAGAAGCCAACTTGGCACGTGTTTCCGCCAGTTCAGTACGCGCTTGATTGCGAAAGGTAATTTCCACGTCACCAATTTTGTTTTGGGCTTCCTGGATAGCTGCCTGAATACGACTGATTTGCGCATTAGCTGCCTTTTGCTCACCGCAAAAACGCGCCACATCACGCTGCAGACGCAATAAATCCACCTCTGACACAGCCCCACTTTTCAGTAAAGGCCGAGTCATTTGCAGCTCTTGCGAAGTCAGGCCACAACTAGATGCGGCTTGGTCCCTATTAGCCTGTGTTTCTCGCAGCTCTTGTTGGCGTTGATTCAATTGCTCTTGGGCCAAGGAAAGATTGGAGCGAAGCTCATCCGTCCGTGCCTGCCAAACTCGCCGCTCCATTTCCGCCAGGTCAGGAGCTTTTTCCAACACATCGACGGGCATGTTAAGAGCTTGATCACCCGCAATTGCTTCCAATCGTGCAGCTTTCGCCAATAGTGATAAAGACTCCGCCTCATTCTCTCCTAAGGAAGAAGAAGCCCGAGTCGGGTCAATCCGCAGCAAAACCTCGCCGACCTCGACAGACTGCCCAGGACGAACCAAAATTTCCTCAACAACACCGCCATCCAGATTCTGTATGACCTGAACCTGACGTGACGGAACCACTTTCCCCTCACCACGCACCACCTCATCAATGCTGGCGAAAGAAGCCCATAGAATCAGCACACAGATAGCAAGCAGTGTCACCCAAATCAAAAGACGCGAACCTCTTGCCTCTTGATGGCGCGCAGTCCACGCCGCATTCTTAACAATGTTATTACCCGCAGGAGGAGCGTTAGAGTCCTCCAGTTGTGTCCGAAGCCATTTGCGCCAATTACTTTTCTTCATACTGCGCTCCGGGCCTTACCAATTTGTCCGCCACGCAATGCCGCAATCACTTGATCTTTAGGACCATCCGCAACAATGCGTCCCATATCCATGACGATCAAGCGATCAACCAGATCCAACAGCGCAGTTCTATGCGTGACTAACACAACAGTCTTACCGTCACATTCTTTACGCAGACTTTCACGCAACGCAGATTCACTCTGGTTATCCATATTGCTGCTGGGTTCATCGAGCAACAATATGGAGGGATTCCCAATCAAGGCACGGGCTACCGCAATAGCCTGCCTTTGCCCACCAGACAACGACTCGCCACGCTCGCCAATCATCATGTCGTAGCCATCTGGGTGACGCGAGGCAAACTCATCCACCCCCGCCTGCTTAGCGGCTGCCAACATCTGATCATCACTGGCAAAAGGCGAACCGATGGTCAGATTATGTTTCAAGGTTCCATAGAACAACACGGGATCTTGCGAAACATAGCCCATCGATCGACGTACATCGGCCGGATCAATCTGCTGGTTATCAAGGCCATCAAGCACGACTGTTCCCGCTGTCGGTTGAAACAACCCAAGGATCAACTTCGAGAGAGTCGTTTTACCAGATCCGATGCGGCCGATAATCGCAACCTTCTCGCCCGCCTTTAAAGAAAAGCTAAGCGAATCCAACACTTTTTGTGTAGTTCCTGGATAGCTAAAACTAACCCCTCGAAACTCGATCTCCCCCTTCAGGAAAGGCCGTGGCACGAAGTTGCGATCATCAGGATGCTCAACCGGCAACGACATATACATATCAACCGAATCGAGCGATGTCCGCGCATTCTGATACTGCATCATCAGGCCTGTCACTTGCCCTAAAGGTGCCAAACAACGCCCAGCGATCATGGATGAGGCAATAATCCCCCCCATGGACAACTGAGCCTCCTGAATCAAGTACGTACCAATGATAATTACAGCGATCGTGACAACTTGCTGTAACGTCTGCACGGTATTGACCGTAAGCGAAGACGTCAGTTTGATCTTTGCGCCCTGCCGAGCCAAATACTCAGTTGATTGCTCCCAAGAGCGCTGCGCACCACTTTGAGCATTCAACACTTTCAAGGTTTCCAGACCGGCCAAGGACTCAACCAGCCCGGCGTTACGCTGCGCGGCAGCTTGAAAGGTCTGTTTAGTTAACTGTTCCATACGGGCTTGGGCAAACCACGAAACAACCAACGCAATCACAATCGCTACAACGGGCGGGATCAGCATCCAGGGCGAAATCCAGGCCAGCACCACCAGAAACAATAAGATGAAAGGCAAATCCACCAAAGTAGTCAGGCTAGCTGATGCAATAAAGTCTCGCACCGACTCAAATGAGCGCAAATTAGCCGCAAACGAACCTACAGAGGCCGGCCGACTCTCCATGCGCAAATCTAACACTCGTTCCATGATTAGCGCTGATAACTGCACATCAACTTTCTTGCTGGCAACATCGACAACGTATGCCCGCACCGTCGTCAAAACAAAGTTCAGCAGCAAGACCAACCCAATCCCAATAGACAGAACCCAAAGAGTTTCTATCGCATTATTAGGCACGACCCGGTCGTACACATTCATGGTGTACAAAGGAATCGCCAAGGCAAACAAGTTAATTAGTACAGCAGCGCCCAGCGCATCACGATACAGACGCCAATTTCCCAGGACCGTGGCCCAAAACCAATGCTTGCCTTTTAAGGCGGACACACCTTCTCTGGCACGCGCCTCCACCCGAAACTCTGGCTGTACGATGGCTAATAGCCCCGAGTACTGCTCCTGCAGCGCCTCAACGCTTATTTCACTAGGACTCCCACTTTCCGGATAATGAACCTGCGCTTTCTCCTCTCCGTAGCTGAGCAACACACAAGCCCGATTATCCTTGAGCAACAAAATCGCCGGCAACAAGCTCGAATTCAACTCTGTAAAAGAGCGGCGCCATATACGAGAGGAACAGTGACCACGGGCCGCTGCCCGACTTAGCAGGGCAGGGGTCAAGCGTCCTTTAGGCAAAGGCAAGCCTGCAGACAAGTGCTGCGGCGTGCAAGGATTACCGTGGATACGGGTAATCTCTGCCAGGCAGGTCAGAAGAGGATCATCATGCGTCAGATGAGGCGGGATACTGTATTGCCCGCTTGCTTGTGTCGTGCTGTCAGATGAGTGGTTCATCGTCATTAATCAAATCCAGCGAATCCCGCAGGCGTTGACGGGTACGTTTGCGCTCGTTCAATTTGGCCAAGGCCTGGGGAGGCAGATCAGTCATACGAAGCACACCGTTAGCAACCAGTGCGTCAATCAAATCCTCCAGCACTCGGATAAAACTGGCATCCGAGACTGAGAGCTCTTGTTTGTAGTCATCTTCGTTCTGACTCATACGTGCCTCCCTTCACTATCCAATAACGCCAAGAAGCAGCTACTTACAGCCCGGCTGGTTTCTCGCGCAGGACTGGCGGAGCAATACCGTCGCGGTAATCAACAGAAACCGGGGTCAGGTTGCTGGTATCTGGAACAGGCGTCATACATGCCTTGAATGCCTCTTCGGGGAAGTCCAGCTTGGCGGCTTCTTCAGGCTGCTCCGAGTAAGGCTGGGACAGGCCAACTGCCGACACCAGACGGTGCGACAAGGTCAACCAACGGTATTCGGCTTGTTGCAGGTCGTAAGTGGCATTGGCCAGAGCACGACGCGCATCAAACAGTTCGTTTTCCGTATCCAGCAAGTCCAGCAAGGAGCGCTGACCGATCTGGAACTGCTGCATGTAAGCAACGCGAACCTTGGACGTAGCCAGTTCGTGTTGTTTCAGGAATGGCAACTGAGCACGCAGGCGCTCGATGTTGTTCCAGGCCACGGCCAGATCCTGCTGTACGTTGCGGCAGGTGTAATCGCGCACGTCGCGGGCAGCGTATTGCTGAGCTGTGGTTTGACGGATGCGAGCAGCATCGGCACCACCACGGAACAGGTTGTACGACAGCATCAACTGCACGTTGCTGCTTTGCGAATCGCGGTAAGCGGAACCTGGCGGATCGCTTTTGTCCTTACCGGTAGCTGCACGCAGTTCAAGCGTAGGCGACATACGGCCTTGAGCCACGTGTTTGCCCGACTCAGCAGCTTGATACAAGGCCTGCTTGGCCAAAATCACAGGGCTGGTGCGCAAGGATGGCAAGAAGTCGGTGGTATTGGCAGGAATCGACTCGCTCAGGCTAGGGGCCGCCTGCATGACTTCAGGAGCAGCCACACCCACAATGCGACGGTAGCGTTGCAGCACGTCGTTCAGGTTGCCGGCCTCGGTCATCATGTTGCTTTGAGCCAGGGACTGGCGGCCATAAGCTTGTTCCAGGTCCACACCACGGCCCACGCCGGATGCCGAACGTTCCTGAATCTGGCTCAGGATGTTCATGTGCATGCCGTAGTTTTCACGGGCCAGCTTTTCCATTTCGCGGTAACGCAGCACATCGATGTGCGCGTTGGCCGCTTCCAGAGCCAGGGAATCTACCGAAGCCAGCAGCTCGTAGTAAGTAGCCAGTTTTTCGTAACCCAACTGACGAACCTGGTTGATCGAGGAGAAGCCATCAAAAATCAACTGACGCAGTTGCAGGCTGTAGCCGCTGCGGGACCAGTCGGTAGACGGGGCACCCGAAGTGCTGCCACGCCACTCTTTGCCAACCCAACCCTGGGCATTGACCTCGGGCAACAAGGCGCCACGGCTAACGTTCTGACCTTCAAGCGCAGACTGGAAATCCTGGAAGCGAGCGCCAAGTTCAGGATTGGACATAATTGCCCGCTCAATACTGTCCTTGAAGCTCAGGCTGTTTTCCTGCTGGGCAAGCGCTGGTTGCGCCAGCAGTAGCGCTGTCAGCAGCGCACTTACCGTTAGAGTTTTCTTACCACGCACGTCGGCCTCCGTAAGATCTTGTGCCGCGTTCGCAACAGACGTCATTACGTCAGCGTTGCAACGCATTGCCAGATCAAATTTAAGTACAAAAATGAAAGAAGAATGGGTTCGGTGTGTCGCTCAAACAAAGCGAAAGAAACACCACCCGAGGGCCCAATACCTATGTATTGCACATGGGCTTTACATCTAAGGCTGGCAAGTACATCGCCAGCCGCAGCAGTATGTTCATAATGGACCGGGGCAAGACAAGGCGGAGCTACAGGCTTCTGACCTGTATTCTTGGAGCATAACCTTGTGTCTGATTGTGACTTTTTACGTGACGCATAGTGAAACTCATCACGTAGATCACGGGACAAATTGTATCTTAGATTACAAGGGGCTTCGTGGACGACAATGTTAAAAATGATAAATAGCCTGTGATAAAAAAAGCAACAATACACTGAAATTAAACGATTTCGGGCGATTAGGCGCTTAACCAATAACTGTTGCGCTTATCCCACGTAGCGCGATCGTTGGTAATAATCTACAAAAAACTTTCACCTTAATAAGCATTTAGGTTACATCAAGATAAAACCAGCTTATCACCAAGCGATAAAAATATTTTCATCGTTAAAAATATAACAATCGCTCACATTACGAATGCTGCACTTGTAACGATTTCTTATTGCAGCTAGATGTCGGTTTTCATCTCTTTGCCAGGCCTTCAAAAAGAGATGTGAAATCAAAAACTTATAACGGTTTCTTGAAACCCCCCTGTTTCGCGCCCGTTTGTTGCTTCTCTGAACAATCCGTTGCCGCAATATCCGCCGCCCACGCTTGTCCCGTTTCTGCTCGCCCGATACCATCGAACGGTACGTATTTAGTTAGCAACACAGACAACTTGGAGGCCGCTCATGTATCAACACCTGGCCCTGTATATCAATGGTCAATTTCTGGATGGACAAGGTCGCCAGACCCAGGCCGTCATCAATCCTGCCAATGGCAGCACCTTGGGCCAACTGCCGCTGGCATCCCAGGCGGATCTGGACGCGGCTCTGAACGCCGCCCAGGACGCGTTCAAAAGCTGGCGTCACAGCTCGCCCATGGATCGCAGCGCGATCCTGCGCAAGGTCGCGGAACTGTCGCGTGGACGCGCCCAGGAAATTGGCCGCAATCTGACACTGGACCAAGGCAAGCCCTTGGCCGAGGCGGTGGGCGAAATCATGTCCTGCGCGGATCATGCGGATTGGCACGCCGAGGAGTGCCGCCGTATTTATGGCCGCGTCATCCCCGCCCGCAACCCCAAAGTGCAGCAAATGGTTCTGCGCGAGCCCATCGGAGTGTGCGCGGCCTTTACGCCCTGGAACTTTCCCTACAACCAGGCCATTCGCAAAATCTGCGCGGCTATCGGTGCTGGGTGCACGATTATTCTGAAAGGCCCCGAGGACTCCCCCAGTGCGGTCATGGCTCTTGCCCAAGCCTTTCATGATGCGGGCCTGCCTCCGGGTGTACTGAATATTGTCTGGGGTGTGCCACAGGAGGTGTCGGACTACCTGATCCGCTCGCCCATCGTGCGTAAAGTCTCCTTTACCGGATCTGTACCTGTAGGCAAGCAACTGGCTGCACTGGCCGGTGCCCATATGAAACGCATCACCATGGAATTGGGCGGTCACTCGCCTGTGCTGGTCCTGCCTGATGCCGATGTAGCCCGCGCTGCTCGTCAGTTGGCTCGTTTCAAAATTCGCAATGCTGGTCAGGTGTGCATTTCGCCCACGCGTTTTTATATCCACGACGATATCTACACTGCATTTGTGGACCGCTTCACCGAAGAGCTGGCCAATGTAAAAGTGGGCGATGGTATGGACCCGGATACGCAAATGGGGCCCTTGGCTCACGAGCGCCGCCTGCCCATGATGCAAAAGTTTGTCGACAACGCCCGTTCTCTGGGTGGCAAAGTGTTGCTAGGAGGAGAACAGATCAAGCGCGATGGATTCTTTTTCTCGCCCACAGTGCTGACGGATTTGCCCGACGATGCACTGGTCATGACCGAGGAGCCATTTGGCCCCATCGCCCCCTTGACGCGCTACAGCGATCTGGACGATGCCATCGCCCGTGCCAACAGCCTGCCCTACGGTTTGTCGGCCTATGCCTTTACGCAATCCTTGCAAGATGCACATCGACTGGGCACCGAACTGGAATCCGGTATGGTCAATATCAATCACTTCGGCAGTTCCCTGCCCGAGACTCCGTTTGGCGGCGTCAAGGACAGCGGCATTGGCAGCGAAGGTGGTGCCGAAACCTTTGACGGATACTTAGTCACCAAATTTGTGACCCAGATCTAAGACTGGCTCCTGGCCCCGCTTTGCGGGGCTAGGGTGAACCCCTACTGTACTAACTGCGCATTCCCGTTACATTATTCAAACACTCGTTTGAAATTAGGAAATAACGGTGAAACGCTCTGATCGGACACAGTCCGCCATTCTCGATGCAGCCGAACATCTTTTCGCGCTGTATGGCCACGAAAATACCTCCATGCGCCAGATTACGGCGCAAGCCAAGGTGAACCTGTCGGCTGTCAATTATCACTTTGGCAGTAAAGACGGACTGACACAGGCCGTGTTCCAGCGCCGCCTGAACAGCATCAATCAAGAGCGCCTGGAAAAATTGGCGTTTTATCGCCAGCAAGCCGGTGAAGGTCCTTTGAAAGCATCCCAGGTGGTGGATGCCTTTTTTGGCCCACTGATCCGCCTGGCGGGTTCAGGCAACGGCGCCCCACGCTCGTTTATTCCTTTGCCGGGGCAGGACCGCCCGGCGCCGCAGGATTTCATTCAGTCCATCTGTTGGGACGAACAAGTCGCCATCTTCCTGCCCTTCAAGCAGGCTTTGCATGAAGCTCTGCCTACCGTGCCTGAAGAAGAAATCATCTGGCGATTCCATTTCATGCTGGGTGCCACCTCTTATGCCTTGATGGGCACCCAATCACTGCGTCGGGCTTTGCAATTACCCCTTAGCGACAGCCCGGAAAGTGAGCAACAACTGCAACAGCGCTTGATGAGTTTCCTGCTGGGTGGATTACGAGCTCCGTTACCCGCCAGCACCTGAGCTGAACGGCCCTGACCACCAAGCTACACCACGGTGAACCGCGCCCCTCTCTTAGGGGCAGCAAGTCGAAGGTGCAGCATGAGGGGGTTTTACCGCCGGGCCGCTACCAAGGCTCGGCGCCCCCGGTAAAAAGTGTCCCCTCGGGGGCAACAAGCCGAAGGCGCAGCGTGGGGGCCTTCTTCTTTTTTTTCTGAGCTAGTTCGGAGTTGCTATGTTTGTGACCTTGCTATTGATAGTGCTAGTGCTTGGCTGCGTCTACGTTCTCAAAAACCGGAATCTACGCACCAAGTGGCTAAGCCGCCCAATCTACCGCGCCTTTTCCAGCGTTCTGCCTGCCATGTCCCAAACCGAGCGCGATGCGCTGGAAGCAGGTACGGTCTGGTGGGAAAGTGAGCTGTTTCGCGGCAAACCCAACTGGAATACCCTGAGCTCTTATCCGGCCTACCGGCTCACCGATGAAGAGCGCCAGTTCATGGACAATGAAGTCAATGTGGCTTGCGCCATGATTGACGACTGGCAAGTCAGCCAGGAAGACTTCGACATGCCTGCCGAGGTCTGGAACTACCTGAAAGAAAACCGCTTCTTCAGCCTGATTATTCCCAAGGAATACGGCGGTCGTGGTTTTTCGGCGCAAGCGCACTCGGCGGTTGTCGCCAAGCTCTCCACCCGTAACTCGGCCTTGTCCGTCTCGGTCATGGTGCCCAACTCGCTGGGCCCGGCAGAACTGCTGCTGCACTACGGTACCGACGAGCAGAAACAACACTATCTGCCCCGCTTGGCTGATGGCCGTGACATCCCCGCTTTCGCACTGACCAGCCCTTGGGCCGGTTCAGACGCCGCCTCTATTCCTGACGTAGGGATTGTCTGCAAGGGCGAATGGGAAGGTCAGGAAGTGCTGGGCATGCGCGTCACCTGGGACAAACGCTACATCACCCTGGCTCCGGTTTGCACCTTGTTGGGTCTGGCCTTCCGCCTATATGACCCGGACGGTTTGCTGGGTGGCGAAAAAGACATTGGCATTACCTGCGCCCTGGTTCCAAGCGACCACCCCGGCGTGGATACTGGCCGTCGTCACTTCCCCTTGAACGCCATGTTCATGAACGGCCCCACCCGTGGCAAAGACGTGTTCATGCCGCTGGAGTTCATCATTGGTGGCCCCGCCATGGCTGGCCAGGGCTGGCGCATGTTGATGGAATGTCTGGCTGCTGGCCGCTCCATCTCTCTACCCTCCTCCTTTACTGGCATGGCCAAGCTAACCAGCCGCGCCGTGGGCGGTTACTCCGCCGTCCGTACCCAATTTCGCAGCGCCATCAGCAAGTTTGAAGGCGTGGAAGAGGCTCTGGCCCGTATCGCAGGACACACCTACGCCATGGATGCGGCGCGCACCATGACGGCAGCCGCCGTGGACCTGGGCGAGAAACCTTCCGTGGTCTCGGCCATCGTCAAATACCATGTGACCGAGCGTGGTCGTATTGTGGTGAATGACGGTATGGATGTCATTGGTGGTAAAGGTATTTGCCTTGGCCCATCAAACTTCCTGGGCCGTGCTTACCAACAGATCCCCGTCGGTATTACGGTGGAAGGCGCCAATATTCTGACGCGCAGCCTGATCATCTTCGGTCAAGGCGCTATCCGTTGCCATCCTTTCATCCTTGAAGAGATGACAGCCGCCCTGAACCCTGACCGCGAAGCCGGTTTGCGTAAATTTGACCAGGCTTTCTGGGCGCACATCCGCTACACACTGGCCAATACAGGCCGCTCCTTCTGGCTGGGCCTGGGTGGCTGGCGCTTGCTAAGTGGCCCTACTGGCACCTCCAAGGCCATGCACACCTACTACAGCCAGGCCAGCCGTTACAGTGCTGCTTTCTCCCTGCTGGCCGATGCCTCCATGCTGGTTCTGGGTGGTTCCCTGAAAATGCGCGAGCGCCTGTCCTCGCGTCTGGGGGATGTGCTGTCCGAGCTGTACATGCTAAGCGCCGTGCTCAAGCGTTACCAAGACGAAGGTCGTCATCAGGAAGATGCACCTTTGGCCCACTGGGCGGCTCAAGACGCCTTGATGCGCGCTCAACACGCTCTGGACAAAGTACTGGAGAACTTCCCGAACCGTCCTTTGGCGGCCGTGCTGCGCTTCCTGGTCTTCCCTCTGGGTCTGCGCCGTCTGGGCCCTGATGACAAATTGGACCACACCGTTGCCAAACTTTTGACCAAGCCCGGCGCCACTCGTGATCGTCTGACTTACGACACCTACTTGCCTGACGACGATATGGAACCCGTCGGTGCGATTGAAGCAGCCCTGCTGGCTTCGCTGAACACCCGCGATATTGACGCCAAAATCCGTCAGTTCGAGAAAAGCGGTCAATTGCAGGACAACCCCAAAGCCAACGTACGCGATCTGGCCGAAGCCGTCTTTCAGGCCGGTGGCATCACGGCCCAGGAATACGAGCAAATCCAGGCCCGCGACATCGTGCGTGATCGCGTTATTGCCGTGGATGATTTCCCCTTCGATTTGCGTCGGGAAAATCCTGCCGCTGAAGCCGCCAGTGGGAGCCAAGCATGAGTTTTCAACCGGTCTATATTATTGACGGCGCACGCAGCCCGTTTCTGAAAGCGCGCAATGCGCCCGGCCCCTTCTCTGCTGGAGATCTGGCCGTGCAAACGGGTCGCGAGCTGTTGCTGCGCCAACCCTTCGAGGCCCCGCAGCTAAGCGAGGTCATCCTGGGTTGCGCCGCCCCCTCGCCCGATGAAACCAATATCGGCCGGGTTCTGGGTCTGCGTCTGGGCACAGGTCACAAAGTGCCGGGCTGGACCGTGATGCGTAACTGCGCCTCGGGTATGCAGGCACTGGACTCGGGCGTACAGGCCATTCAAACCGGCCGCTCGGATCTGGTGCTGGCCGGTGGCGTGGATGCGCTGTCTCACGCCCCCATCCTGTTCAGCGACGACATGGTGCGCTGGCTGGCCACCTGGGGCAAAGCGCGTAGCCTGGGCGCACGCCTGAAAGCGCTGCGCAGTCTGCGTCTGTCCTATCTGAAACCAGTGATCGGCCTGCTTAAAGGGCTGACTGATCCCGTCGTTGGCCTGTCCATGGGGCAGACCGCTGAAATTCTGGCGCACGAGTTTGGTATCAGCCGTCAGGATATGGACGAGTTTGCGGCCCGCAGTCACCGTCTGGCTTTGCGTGCTCAACAAGAAAACGCTTTTGAAGAAATCGTGCCGTTAAGCGACACGCGCGGTAATAACTACCCGCAAGACGATGGCGTACGCGAAGACTCCACGCCCGAGAAGCTGGCCAAGCTGCGTCCGGTCTTTGATCCACCTTGGGGCAATATCACGGCCGGCAATAGCTCCCAGGTGACCGATGGCGCTGCCCTGCTGATTCTGGCCAGCGAAGCCGCCGTCAAGGAACATCAGCTCAAACCCATTGGCCGCATTGTAGATGCGCAATGGGCTGGCCTGGACCCAGCCACCATGGGCCTGGGCCCTGTTTTCGCCGCGACGCCTATTTTGGAGCGCAACCGTCTGGCCCTAAATGGTCCGGACTTGTGGGAAATCAACGAGGCTTTTGCAGCACAGGTACTAGCATGTCGTGCTGCATGGGACAACCAGGAGTGGTGCCAAAAGCATCTGGGTCGTGATGCTTTGGGTCTGCTGGATATGGACAAGCTCAATGTGGACGGCGGCGCCATTGCGATCGGCCACCCGGTGGGTGCCTCCGGAGCGCGAATTGTGCTGCATTGCTTGAATGCCCTGCGTCGTCGCAACTTGCGCCTGGGCATGGCCGCTATTTGTATTGGCGGCGGACAAGGCGGCGCCATGCTGATCGAATCGCTGCAAGGAACTGAATCATGATGCCCGTCGCTACCCTGGATTTGCAAAACTTCACGCTGTACACGGACGATCAGCAAATTGCCTGGCTGAAAATCGATTGCGTGGGCAGCTCGGTCAATCGACTCTCGGCAGCCGTCCTGCAGGAGCTGAACCAGGCGCTGGACTACCTGGGCAGCCATCCTCCTAAAGCACTGATCATTTACTCCGGCAAAGCTGCCGGTTTTGTAGCCGGTGCGGACATTGACGAGTTTTCGGAACACAACAACAACCCTGAAAAGGGCTTGGCACTGGTCACACGCGGCTGGACCGTCTTCAACAAGCTGGCCAAGCAGAGCTACCCCACGTTGGCGCTGGTGCAAGGCCACTGCCTGGGCGGTGGTCTGGAGCTGGCCCTGGCATGCCGTTATTGCCTGGCCGTAGATCAGGACGATACACGCCTGGCTCTGCCTGAAGTGATGCTGGGTATTTTCCCCGGTTGGGGCGGCATGTTGCGCCTGCCTGAATATATAGGCCCTGCCGCCGCCATGGACTTGATGCTGAGCGGCAAAAGCGTGGATGCTCGCAAGGCCGCCCGTCTGGGTATGGTCGATGCCTGCGTTCCTGTCCGTCTGGCCAAGCAAGCTGCTATCAAACAGGTGCTCAGTGGTAAGAAGCCGCGTCGCGCCAAGGGTCTGTCACGCCTGATGAATACCAAGCTGCTACGCCCCCTGGTTGCTAATCAGGTACGCAAGCAGTTGGCAAAGCGCGATCCCTATCAGCACTATCAGGCGCCCCGCGCCATCCTGGAGATCTGGGAAAAGCACAACGGCAATGCCTTGAAGGCACCCGAACTGATCGAACAAATCACCCGCTCCAACACCGCAGCCAATCTGCTGCGTGTCTTCCATTTGCAAGAGCGTCTGAAAAGCGTAGGCAAGCATTCGTCGACTCAGGAGATCAAGCATATTCACGTGGTCGGTGCTGGTGTCATGGGGGGCGATATTGCCGCTGTATGTGCACTGAAAGGCATGCGTGTGACGCTGCAGGATCAGGACCGCAAGCGTATCGCCCAGGCACAAGGTCGTGCCGCCAAGCTGTTCCAGCGCCGTCTCAAAGACCGCAGACTGGTACAAGCCGCCTTGGACCGCTTGATCCCGGACCCGGACGGCCACGGCATCCCGTCGGCAGATCTGGTTCTGGAGGCCATCTTCGAGAACGCCGATGCCAAGCGCAGCCTGTACGCCACCATTGAGCCCTTGCTAAAGCCCGGTGCTGTGCTGGCGACAAACACCTCCAGCCTGCCTTTATCCGAGCTCAGCCTGAACCTGATCAATCCGGAACGACTGGTAGGCATTCACTTCTTTAACCCGGTCTCTCGCATGCCCTTGGTTGAAGTGGTGGAAAGCGAACTGCTGGCCCCGGAAGTGCGCAGCGTTGCCTACGCCTTTGTGAACCAGATTGGCAAGCTGCCCTTGCCCGTTAAAGACAGCCCCGGCTTTCTGGTCAATGCCGTCCTGGCTCCCTATATGTTGGAAGCCATGCGCTGCGTGGACGAGGGGCTGGACCCGGCCACCGTGGACAAAGCCATGGTGCAGTTCGGCATGCCGATGGGACCACTGGAATTGGCCGATACCGTAGGCCTGGATATTGCGCGTGATGCAGGTGCCCAATTAAGCCAGCAAACCGCCATGCCAGCCTGCCTGAAAACCCATCTGGATCGTCAGGAACTGGGCCGTAAAACCGGCCAGGGTTTTTACACGTGGAAAGATGGCAAAGCCCAGAAATCTCCTGCGGGAACAGTCCCAAGCGGTCTGGCAGATCGCTTGATTAAACCGCTGATCGAACAGACCGAACACCAGGTTCGCATCGGTGTTGTGGAGAACGACGATCTGGCCGATGCAGGCGTGATTTTCGGTACCGGCTTTGCCCCATTCAGAGGGGGCCCTCTGCATTACAAAGCAACACAAAAACAACGCAATTAGTTCGGATTGGCACAAATACCTATACGCCGATTGGCCTAGGTCATGCACCATAGAAAACAAACAGGTGTTTTAAAACTTGTCATAAGCCTCTGTCAGACGTCGCACCTATACCTTGGAGAAGAGACATGAAAAAGACGGTTGTAGCTTTGCGTACCATCCCCGCCTTGCTGATTCCTCTGGGAATGAGCATGGGAATGGGTCAAGCCCATGCGGCTGGTTTTAACTTGCTCGAACAGAATGCGAGCGGCCTGGGCAATGCCTACGCAGGCTCGGCCGCCATTGGTGACAATGCCAGCACGATCTACTTCAACCCGGCCGGCATGACCTTGTTGCCCGAGACCAACTTCTCGGCAGGTTTTAACGCGATTAAACCTACCTTCAAGTTCTCCGATAAAGGCAGTACCGACCCCCTGGCCCTGACAGGTGGCGCCAGCCGTCCCGCTACTGGCGGCTCAGGTGGTGATGCCGGTAAAGTCGCCGCCGTTCCCAATATTTATCTGTCCCATCAGCTCTCGCCCAAGTGGTGGGTGGGCCTGGGTATTGGTGTCCCGTTTGGTCTGACAACTGAATATGACGAAGGCTGGGTTGGCCGTTACCACTCTGAAAAATTTGCCATTGAAACCATCAACGTCAACCCGTCGGTGGCTTACAAAGTCAACGATCAGTTGTCCTTCGGTGTGGGTGTGAACTGGCTGCACATTGATGCGGACTACCGTCTGGCTACCCCGGTTGGTTATCACCCGGCTTTGGGTCCACTGGACATGGACACCCGCGTCAAGATGAAGGGCGACGCCTGGGGCTGGAATGCCGGTTTGCTGTACCAAATTACCCCCAGCACTCGTTTGGGCGTTTCCTATCGCTCGCAAATCAAGGTCACGGCTGACGGCGACACCAAGCTGCGCAACCGCAACGTGCCGGCTGGCATTCCTGCCCCCAACATCAATTGGGACGCAGAAGCCACCATCAAGCTGCCTGACACCGCCATTGTCAGCTTGGTGCACGACCTGAACTCGCGCTGGCAATTGCTGGCCGATGTGTCCTGGACAGGCTGGAGCAGCATCCCGCGTCTGACCATTGAAAACAGCGGCCCCGGTGCCAAGGATTCCGGTCTGGAACTGAAATTCAAGGATGCATGGCGCGTCGCCCTGGGTGCGAACTACCACTACAACGAGCAGTGGACCTTCAAGGGTGGTATTGCCTGGGACCAATCTCCCGTTCGCGACAAGAACTACCGCCCAACCGCCCTGCCTGACAGCGACCGCTACTGGGTGTCCCTGGGTGCTCAGTATCGCGCCAGCAAGAACGCCACCTGGGATATCGGCTACACCCACTTGTTCCTGAAAAACACCGACATGAACAACAACACGGATCCCGCTGGTCGTGGTCTGACACGCGGTACTTACAAAAACAGTGGTGACATCCTGGGCGTGCAGTTCAGCTATCGCTTCTAAGGATGCACTATGGCCCGCAGTCGCCGCATGGAGCTGCTCGCACGCCTACCCCCCACATGGCGTGCGCGCTTTTTGCAGCTGGGCTTTAACTGGCACCCCGCCTTCCGGGCAACCGGCGGGCGGGTCCACAAAGTTTCAGCGAACTTGCAACACATCGTCGTACGCCTGCCATTGCGTCGTCGCACTCGCAACATCAATGGCTCTTTATTTGGCGGCTCCCTGTTTGCCATTACAGACGGCGTGCACGCCACCATGCTTCTGGCTGGGCTGCAACGCCATGTGATTGTCTGGGACAAGAATGCAGAGATTCAGTATCGCCGCCCCGGCTACCAAACTCTGTACGCCAATTTTCAAATCAATCCAGATGAACTGGACGCAATACGAGGACAGCTAGACCAATACCACGAGGCTGAAGCCACGTTTACCGTGCAGATCCAGGACCCCGAAGGCCAGATCTACACCACGGTGGAACGCACCATCTATATCGCCGACGCCCACTTCTACAAGCAGAAAACACAATCACGCTAATTTGCCGGAGGACCGCTTCATGTTTACCCCCCGCTGTGCCGCCCTGATTTTAAGTCTGTCCCTGGGGCTACCCGCCGCCCAGGCCGCGACTGTTGCGAATGTCACCGTGCCAGACACGGTCACCGTCGAGCAGCAAAGCCTGAAACTGAATGGGGCAGGCCTGCGCAAGAAAGTTGTTTTTGATGTGTACGTCGCCGCCCTGTATACCGCTTCGCCTTCCCAGGATGCCGAAGCCATTATTCAATCCCCCGGGCCGCATCAAATCCGACTGGTCCTCAAACGCGACCTGGATGCCCAAACCCTGATCGATGCCCTGAAAGACGGCATTCACAACAACCTGACTGATCCTGAAAAACAAGAACTGGACTCTGTCATCAAGCAATTTGAAGACTTGATGCGCCAGGTGGGTGAAGCCAAGGAAGGCGACGTTGTGGTGCTGGACATGCACACCCCTCAGGTCAAGATCCTGTTCAACGACAAGACGCTGGGAGAGCTCTCTCACCCTGATCTGACCCCTGCTTTGTTGAAAATCTGGCTAGGCAAGAAGCCTGCCCAAGAATCGCTCAAAAAGGCCCTGCTGGGATTGTCTTGAACCTACACGCCTCGGAGCGCTTCATGGATAAAGTCTGGCTGCAGAACTACCCCGCCGGTATTCCTGCCACTATCGAAGATCAGGCCCAGCAGTACTCGTCCTTGCTGGATGTATTTGAACAAAGTTGTACCGAGTTCGCGCAGCGCACTGCCTATATCAGCATGGGCAAACGCATGAGCTACCGCGAACTGTCGACCAATGCCTTGGCCCTGGCCAGCTGGCTGCAAAGCCAAGGCGTGAAAAAAGGCGATCGTGTCGCCCTGATGATGCCCAATATGCTGCAGTACCCCATCAGTCTGTATGGGGTGTTGCGCAGCGGGGCCACCATTATCAATACCAACCCGCTGTATACGGCCCGTGAACTGCGCCACCAGCTGCAAGACAGTGGCGCGGAAACCATCATCATTGCGGAGAACTTTGCCCACGTGCTGCAGGAAATCCTGCACGAAACACCCATCAAGCGAGTCATTGTGACCAGCGTGGGGGATTGTCTGGGCGGCTTCAAGGGCTGGCTGGTCAATCAAGTGGTGCGCCACATTAAAAAAGGTGTGCCTGCCTGGTCCTTGCCTGGCTCCGTCTCTTTCAAAGCCGTACTGGCTCAGGGCCGAGGCCGCGCACCGGCCCCGGTCAAGCTGACCCACGATGATATTGCCTGCCTGCAATACACCGGGGGCACGACGGGCGTTGCAAAAGGGGCCATCCTGACCCACGGCAATCTGGTTTCAAACCTGAGCCAGGCCTTGTCCTGGATTCGCCCGTATTTGAGAGAAGGCCAGATCGACTGCGTTGTTACTGCCCTGCCGCTCTACCATATCTTCGCTTTCACCGCGAACCTGCTGGTGTTTCTGCGTTTGGGTGCGGAGAACCTGTTGATCATTAACGCACGCGACATTCCCTCCATGATCAAGGACATGTCCAAGCTGCGTTTTACTGCCATTACGGGGGTGAACACACTCTTTAATGCCATGCTGAACAATGCCGAGTTCCGCAAGCTGGATTTCTCCTCGCTGCGCTTTACATTAGGTGGCGGTATGGCAGTGCAGGAAGTGGTCGCCAAGCGCTGGCTGGAAGCGACCGGCAAACCCCTGGCCCAGGCTTATGGACTGACTGAAACTTCACCAGCAGCCACAATCAATCCGCTGGATAAAAAAGAGTTCACTGGCTCAATCGGGCTGCCCGTTCCTTCTACCGACATACGCATACGCGACGAAAACCAGAACGACCTGCCGTTGGGCGAAACGGGCGAGCTATGCATTCGTGGGCCGCAAGTTACTCCCGGCTACTGGCAACGTCCCGATGAAACCGCCAAGGTCTTTGATCGCGACGGCTTTTTACGCACGGGCGATATTGGCTATATGGACGAGCAAGGTTATGTCTTCCTGCTGGATCGCAAAAAAGACATGATTCTGGTCTCGGGCTTTAACGTCTACCCCAATGAAGTGGAAGCCGTCGCCGCCCAGCACCCGGATATTGTCGAGGCCGCCGCCGTCGGTGTACCGGATGAAAAAGCAGGCGAAATCGTCAAGCTCTATGTCATCAGCCGTAATCCCGAGCTGACGGAAAAAGACGTGATTGCCTTTTGCCGCAAGGAGCTGACCGGCTACAAGGCCCCGCGTATTGTCGAATTCCGCGACGATCTGCCCCGCACCAATGTGGGCAAAATCCTGCGTCGGGAACTGCGTCCATAACACGTATTTCGCACGCGCTTAGACCAAGATGAAAGGGGCTTATGCCCCTTTTTCATTAACCGGAGTATTCATAAACAAATAAGAATCGGATCGTTCGTAGCCCTGATACCGCTCTTTAGAATGGGACAAACTATTTATATAAGCGAGTGTCAGAATGCACGCCCTGTCCCGCCTCTCGGAGTCCAATCGCACGGCGATTGCTCAAATTACCGACGAGCTCGATCCGCTGTCCCTGAACTGGCTGTCCGGCTATCTCGCGGGTGTCGCGCAAGTGCGCCACACCGGCCTTCCCGCTCAAGCGCCTGTTTCTCCTGAACTGTCTTTGGTCCCGGCCGCCGCTGCGCCCGCCCAACGACCTGCCACCATTGTGTTTGGCAGCCAGACAGGCAATGCCCAACGCGTCGCCGAAGCCTTTGCCCAACGCTGCGAAGCCGCCGGCATCCCCGTGCGCCTGCTGCGCGCCGACCGTTACCCCACGCGCGAGCTGAAAGAAGAGCGTCTGCTGTACGTCATTATCAGCACCCAGGGTGAAGGCGACCCGCCAGACGATTCGATCGCGTTTTTCGAGTTCCTGTCCGGCGCCCGTGCTCCCAAGCTGCCCGAGCTGAAATTCGGTGTGCTGGGTCTGGGTGATTCCAGCTATCCCCTGTTCTGTGGGATCGCGGAAAAGATTGATCAACGTCTGCTGGCGCTGGGTGCGGAACGCATTCTGGACGCAGGGCTGGCTGATCTGGATATTGATACGGTCGCCTCCCCCTGGCAGGACAAAGCCTTTGGGTTTCTGGAAACGGATCACCAGGCCCACGCCGCTGCGGCCGTTCCTGCCGCCCAATCCAGCAACGTTACGGTGCTGGAAACCCAGACCCGCAGCAGCTTCACCCGCGACAATCCATTCCAGGCCACCGTGCTGCAAAGCCAAAGCATTACGGGCCGCGACAGCACCCGCAACATCTATCACTACGAGTTGTCGCTGGAAGGCAGTGGCCTGAAGTACCAACCCGGTGATGCCCTGGGTGTCTGGCCTACACAAAACGCCAAACTGGTCGAAGCGGTTATCCAGACGTTGAAGTTGGACCCGCAAGAGACCGTCACCATTCAGGACAAGTCGCACACGCTGCAAGAATGGCTTAGCCACTACCGCGAGCTGACGCAACTGACCAAACCTTTCCTGGTGGAACTGGCCAAGCGCAATAGCGATGCCGTGCTACAGACAGCCGTAGGCCCAGAAGGTTTGAGCACTTTGCAAGAGCTGCTGAAAACCCATCAAGTGCTGGACGTATTGGAACGCTTCCCGGCCACCTGGAGCGCTGCCGAGCTGGTGCAAGCCTTGCGCCCCCTGGCACCCCGCATGTACTCCATCGCCTCCAGCCAGTCCGAGGTGGACGAAGAAGTACATCTGACCGTGGCCAATGTGCATTACCAATTCAACGAGCAGGATCGTTGGGGCGTGGCTTCCGACTATCTGGCCCGCCTGAACGAAGGCGATACCGTGCCGGTGTTTATCGACCCCAATACACGCTTCCGCCTGCCTGAAGATACCAGCCGTGACGTGATCATGATTGGTCCCGGCACCGGCGTTGCCCCTTTCCGTGCCTTTGTGCAGGAACGCAGCGTTCAGGGTGGTGAAGGCCGCAACTGGCTGTTCTTTGGCAACCCGCACTTTCACTCCGATTTCCTCTACCAGACCGAATGGCAACGCGCCTTGCAGGACGGTCAGTTGCAACACCTGGATCTGGCCTTCTCGCGCGATCAGGAAAACAAGGTTTACGTCCAGCACCGCTTGCTGGAAAAAGCAGCCGAGGTCTATGCCTGGATTCAGGGCGGCGCCCACATTTATGTGTGCGGTGATGCCAATCAGATGGCCAAGGACGTACACCAGACCCTGCAGGAAATTGCCCGCCAGGAAGGTGGATTGGACGCAGACCAGGCTCGCAGCTGGTTGGAAGAACTCTCGGCGCAGGGCCGCTACGCCCGCGACGTTTACTGAGAAGCAAGGACATGACAGAAAAGAAAATCGCCGCTATCGAGCAAGTAAAAATTGATAGCCGCTATCTGCGCGGTGGCATTACCGAGGGTCTGGCAGACCCAATCACGGGCGCCATCAGCGAAGACGACAACAAGCTGCTGAAATTTCACGGCAGCTATCAGCAAGACGACCGCGACCAGCGTGAAGAGCGTCGCAAGCAAAAGCTGGAACCGGCTTTCAGCTTCATGATTCGCGCCCGCCTGCCTGGTGGCGTGGTCACGCCCGCCCAGTGGCTGGCCTTTGACCAGATCGCCTGTGACTGGGCCCAGTTTGGCCTGCGCATCACCACCCGTCAGACCTTTCAATGGCATGGCGTACGCAAGCCCTTTTTAAAACCCACACTGCAAGCCATCAACAAGGCCATGTCCACGACATTGGCTACTTGCGGTGATGTGAACCGTCAGGTGGTCAGCGCCACCAATCCCTTGCTGTCGGAGCAACATGGCTTGGTTCAGGAGTGGGCTGACAAGATTTCCGAAACCTTCCTGCCCAAAACCCGCGCCTATGCCGAGATCTGGCTGGACGGCAAAAAAGTCGAAGACGCCATTGACGGCGAAGACTTTGAACCGATTTACGGCAAGACTTACCTGCCCCGCAAATTCAAGATCGGCATTGCCGTGCCTCCCTTGAATGATGTGGACGTGTTTGCGCAGGATATCGGCCTGATCGCGATTATCGACAACAATCAGTTGCTGGGCTTTAACGTCGCCATTGGTGGTGGCATGGGTGCCACACATGGCGACGACACCACCTATCCACGGCTGGGCAGCGTGATCGGCTTTGTACGCCCCGAGCAATTGCTGGCCGTTTGCGAGGCCGTTATCACCACACAACGTGACCACGGTAACCGCGACGAGCGCCGTCATGCCCGTCTGAAATACACCGTGGATAAGCTGGGCACCGACTGGTTCCTGGAAGAAGTGCAAAACCGCAGTGGTCAAACGCTGGAGCCGTCACGCCCCTACCATTTTGACCACAATGGCGACCGCTTCGGCTGGACCCAAGGCAGCAATGGCCGCTGGCATCTGAGCCTGCGTATCGATTCGGGCCGCATCATGGATACCGAAGTCGGCCCCTGGCTGACGGGTATGCGTGAAATTGCCAAGATTCACCAGGGACAGTTCCGCCTGACTTGCAACCAGAACCTGATCATTGCCGATGTGCCTGAAGAAGATAAGGCCAAGATCGACAAGCTGGTCGCAGATCACAAGCTGGATGTGTACCAGACACAAAGCGGCATACGCAGCAGCACGATTGCCTGTGTCTCTTTGCCGACCTGCGGTTTGGCCATGGCCGAGAGCGAACGCTACGCCCCCATCCTGCTGCCCAAGCTGGAAGCCTTGCTGGACAAGTACCAGCTACGCGACGAGCGCATTGTGCTGCGTATCTCCGGCTGCCCTAACGGCTGCGCCCGTCCTTATCTGGGTGAAATTGCCCTGGTTGGCCGTGCTCTGGGTCGCTATGACTTGCGTCTGGGTGCGAACTTCAGCGGCGAGCGCCTGAACGTAATCTATCGTCAAAATATTGCCGAACCAGAAATTCTGAGCATTCTGGATGAGCTGTTTGGCCGCTTCGCTGCCGAGCGTCTGGAAGGCGAGCACTTTGGCGATTTTCTGGTTCGCGCTGGCGTGGTTGCCGAGCCTACAAGCCGCTTGATTCCTTTAGTTTTACAGCCAGCCTGACATGAACCTCTTTCCTTTATTCGCCAACTTGAAGCAGCGCGCGGTATTAGTGATCGGCGGTGGAGAAATCGCCGAGCGCAAAGTGCGTCTGGTCCTGGCCGCCGGTGCCCAGGTCACGCTGGTCGCCCCCTATGTGGTGGACAGTCTGGAAGAGCTGGCGAATCAAGGGCGCATTATCCTGATTCGGGAGCGCTATCAGGCCCAGCATCTACAAGGGGCCTGGCTGATTATTGCCGCCACTGACAAACGGGACGTAAACCAGATCATTGCCCAGGACGCACAAGAAGCCCGCATTCTGGTCAATGTGGTGGACGACCCCGAATTGTCCAGTTTTCAGGTGCCTGCCATTGTGGATCGTTCACCACTGATTATTGCCATTTCCTCTGCAGGGTCGGCCCCCATGTTGGCACGGCGAGTACGGGAGCAACTGGAAACCATGTTGGACCACAGCCTGGGTGCGATCAGCCGTCTGGCGCAGGAATACCGCAGCGCCATTCGGCGCGCCCGCCCCGAGCTGGGTGCGCGCCGCCGTTTCTACGACTGGCTGCTGGATGGCCCGGTAGGTGCCGCCCTGCGCAGTCAGCAAGCCGAGCAAGCCCGCTTGAGCCTGGAGAGCGCGCTGCAACAGCCTGAGTCACCCCGCGCCACACAAGGCCGCGTGATTCTGGTGGGCGCCGGTCCAGGCAATCCAGGTCTGCTGACCCTGCATGCCCTGCGTGCACTGAATCGTGCTGATGTGATTCTGTACGATCGTCTTGTATCCGATCAGGTGATGGAGTTGGCTCGTCGCGATGCCCACCGTATTTTTGTAGGCAAGCAATTGGGCGAAGATCATCACCAGACCCAAAACCGCATTCATCAGTTGATGATTGAACACGCCAGAGCAGGTCAAACCGTGGTGCGCCTGAAAGGCGGCGATGGCTTTATTTTTGGCCGTGGCGGTGAAGAACTGGAATATCTGGCCGAGCATGGCATCGCATTTGAAGTGGTGCCAGGCATCACGGCTGCCATTGCATGTGCGGCTTATAGCGGTATTCCTCTTACCCATCGTGACCACGCGCAGTCCGTGCAGTTTGTGACGGCTCACCGCAAAAGCGGTCATGGTATTGAGGACTGGAACCCGCTGCTGGATACCAGCCAGACGGTTGCTGTCTACATGGGTTTGCAGCAGATTCTGGGCTTTAGCCATGAGCTGGTACAACGGGGCCGCAGTGCCACTACGCCCTGCGCCTTGATTGAAAATGGTTCGCGCCCTGAGCAGCGCACCTTGCTGTCCACGCTGCAAAACATTGCCCAGGATGCGCAGCAGCATCAGTTTGCCAGCCCCTGCATTCTGGTGATCGGTCAGGTAGCTACCTTGGGCAGCACCTTATCCTGGTATGGCGAGCTAGTCGACCAGCTCAGTCCACGTACAGCAATTACGCAGGATGCGGACAATACCCTGGTCGCTGCATGAAGGCAGTGATCAAGGCCTAGCTAGAGTCTCGTCTCAAGATCACTTTTCTATACGTACGTACCAACTAAGGCTCCAGTCAGTGCGGGATTAGCATCCGTGAATACCGCTTCAAACTGAATCCAAAAAGGCCCTCAACATCTCAATGTTGAGGGCCTTTTTTATCTTTCTGCAGCTTCTGAAAAACCACTAAGCACCAGGTAAAACTGCCAGCGCCTACAAGAACAAAACTGGCAGCGGCAGATAGCCTGAGCATGCTCTGTCACTTGTCTTTCCTGGAAATACAAAACAGTCAAAGCTCTTCGCCTGTCGGCCCATGGGCTGAGTATTTAGCGCTGTCCCAAGGCCGCAAACAAGGCTCGCAAAGCGCTATCCAGCAGATAGCCAATCAGACCAATCAAGACAATTACGGCCATCAGTTCGGAATATGCCATGCGATCACGCGTATCCAGAATCAGGTAACCCAAACCAGCCGACACACCCAGCATTTCGCAAGGTACCAGCACAATCCACAAGACACCAATAGCCAGTCGGCTACCCGTCAGTACCGAGCCTACAATGCCGGGCAGAATCAAGTACAACAGCGTTTCCAGCTTGGTGGCCGCCAGACTGCGACCCAGCATCAGCCAGCGCGGATTCAGATGCCGTACGCCCGAGGCTGTATTCAGCAAGACAGGCCAGACACCGGCCACACCCAACAGAAAATAAATCGGTGCATCCCCAATACCAAAGGCCATGACGGCAATAGGCATCCAGGACAGGGGCGAGATCATGCGCAGGAACTGGAATAAGGGAGTCAATGCGGCGTGAGCTCGCGCTGACAAGCCCAGCAGCAAACCGGCGGGCACGCCGACACCCAATGAGATCGCCAGCCCTACAAAAATACGTTGCAAGCTGGCACCTACGTGCATCCAGGTCTCGGACCAGCCCAGTATCTCCAGCAAGCTATGAAAGGCAGCTGATGGTCCGAATTGCTGCATCAGAGGGCTGCTGGACCAGGCTGTGGCCAAGTACCACAGCACGACTCCCGCCAACAAACCGCCCAAGCCCCACAGGGTGCTGGCAATCCAGGCATTCATTTTGGGACGTCGCAAAGACGCAGCCGATCGCGGATCAGACTGCGCCAATGACGGAGAAGAAGCAGACGCACTCAAACTCATACAACAATGCTCTCGTTGCGGGTGTATTGCTCGGACAAGCCAAACTGCGCCAGGCCCCCCTGCTTTTCCAACGCGGCACGGACAAAGCGGTCATCCACCAGATCGCTGGCTACGTGTTCAGGAGACAGCCCTTCCAGAAAACCACGCTCGCCCTGAATCAAGGTCCCTTGCAGCATTTGCACCAAGGACTCGGTGTAGCTGGGGAAAGGATAAGGTTGAAAATCGATACGCTGGTCGTCCCAGTCCGGATGACGAATCACGCCAGACTTCACGTATTGCGCACGATCCGCCGGGTCCGGGGACAGCACTTTCAACAGGTTTTCTTGAGTGTGCGGGGTATAGCGGTTCCCGCCTTCACGCGACAGAATCTGGGCCGCCTCGGCACGGTGACTACGTATCCAGATCTGTGCCTTGACCAGACCATCCACCACGGCTTGCGACCATTGGGGGCGAGTCTGCAAATCCTGCTCGTGCATGAAGGCCACGCAACAGGCGTGATCGCGCCAGACGTCGCCAGTAAAGCGCAAGATGCGGCCCATGCCCTGAGTTTCGGCTAAGGCATTGAAAGGTTCGGCCACCGTAAAACCGGCAATCCGCCCCGAAGCCAAGGCCGGCGGCATATCGGCAGGGGCCATCACCACCAGATTGACCTCGTTGGGGGCCAGCGCAGCGGAGTTTTTCACGACAGGCGTCAGGCCGTATGCTTTGAGCACATGCTGCATCACCACATTGTGAATCGAGTACCAGAAAGGAATCGCCACCGTCTGCCCGCCCAATTGCTCGGCCGAGCTGATGTTCTGCGCCACCGTGATAGCAGAGCCACTCATGTGATTCCATGCCACCACCTTTGCAGGGACTTTGCTGCCGTAGCGCGCCCACACCGTCATAGGCGAGAGCAAGTGCACCAGATTGACCTGACCGGAGATGAAAGCCTCGATCAACTGAGCCCAACTGCGCACCATCACGGGCTTTTCAACCGCAATACCCGCTTCTTCAAAATACCCATTGTGATGCGCCACCAACATGGCGGTGGCATCGGTAATCGGCAAATAGCCGATACGCAAAGGCGCATTTGACTCACTTTGTGCACGGGCAGTCCCTTGGGCCAGCAAGGGCGCAGCACCCGCAACGGTCAGCAAAGACGCCAGTTTCAGCAAGTCGCGACGGGTACGGGACGTAGGAGATTCAATCATGAGGTGCACCTTACAAAACAGCAGCGTGAACCGCCTGGGAGAGGCTTTGCTCCAGGCTGGCCACAATTTCCAGGCGTATGGCCTGAAGCCAGTTATCCAGATGAGATCGGGGGTGGGCCGGGCAGCTCCATTCACGCTGCAAACCGGCAGGACGGCCACCTAACAGCAGGACACGGTCCGCCAGCAAGAGGGCCTCATCAATATCGTGAGTGACCAGCACAATGGCGCAGCCGGTCTGATCGCGTATCGACAGAATCAGCTCCTGCATCTGGCGACGAGTTACTTCATCCAGGGCGCCAAAGGGTTCGTCCATCAACAAGACTTGTGGGCGTCGAGCCAGACAACGCGCAATGGCAACACGCTGTGCCATACCACCCGACAAGGCACCAGGACGCTGATGACGGCTTTCATACAAACCAACCTGACGCAGCGCCTGTTCAACCCGCAGGCGGCGTTCGGCGGCGGATACGGAAGGCTGGCGTGCAAAGCCCAGACCAAAACCGGTATTGGCCTGCACATTCAGCCACGGCAAGAGAATGGCTTCCTGAAACGCCATGGCCAAAGCGGGGTGAACCCCACGCACGGGCTGCCCCAGAAAGGACACCTCTCCCTGGGTGGGCGTTTGGAGGCCTGCCAGTACCCGCAACAAAGAGGATTTACCCACTCCGCTGGGGCCCAGCAGCGCCACGATCTCGCCCGCGCGCACGCTCAAGTTCAGGTTCTGCAAGATCGTCTGGCCACCGTAGGCCAGATTGATCCCCCGAGCGGACAAGAGTCCGGTCCCTTCAGAATCGGTATGCGAGGGGGCGGCGGAACTCATACTGCATCCTGCCCAAGTTCGGCTTTCAGTTGCGCCACCGTGGGTGAAATCAAAGGCACCAGCATGGCTTCGCGATAACGGCGCAGCAGTTGCGGATGCTTGCCCTGCATATAGGTCGCCCCGCCGATCGCGGAGCTTTCCAGGGCCACAGCCTGCGACGCCAAACTACTTAGCTCGATACGGACTTTGAACAAATCAGGCGGCGTGGCCGAGCCGGGCTTACGTACGGCATCAACCAGCACATCCGACAATTCCTGCACACGATCCAGCAGGCGGCGGGCGGGCTGCTCCTGTACCCATTGGCAGCGTGGCGCATCCAGCACTTGCTTCAAGGAACGACGTGCCAAGCCCATGGTCATCCCGCATTGCAGCGCCATGAAACGGGGGCGTACCGAGCGCACAAAGTGGCCTGCATCGGGATGCAGCAAACGCTCTTGTCCCAGACGCACAGCATTGAACTTCAAAGCGGCGGTATTGCTGCCACGCAGTCCGACCAGATCCAGATCTGCGGAACGCTCCAAGCCTGGATCGCCCAGTTCTGCCACCCAAATACCGGCTTGCTCTTCAGGCATGGCGGCCACAATGGCGACCAGGCAGCTGCCGGGACGCAGATTGGTAATCCAGGGCAAACGGCCCTCAAACTGCCAATGTCCTTGTTCAGGCTGGGCACGCACTTGCAGCTCTTCAATGCCACCCAAAAACTTGATGGCATTGGACAGACCCGTCGCACCGGCAACACTGCCATCCAGCAAACCGGGCAAATAGCGCTCGCGCATGGCGGGGTCCTGAACGTCACGCAGGTATTCAATAAAGGTACGCTGGCTCCACAGGACAAAACCTGCCGTCAGCGAATGTTCGGCCACTTCCACGATGGATTGAACCGCATCACCGAAGTCGGAAAAATCCGCTTTCAGGCCCAGGCTCAACAAACCGTCTTGCGCCAGGCGAGGCAACAAGGCCTGCGCCTGGGATGCATCGCTATCCAGCGACAGGGCATGCTCTTCCAGCCACTGGGCCAAGCCAGGCGACAAAACAGGGCGCTCTGAGACCAGCACAGGCTGCTCAGCGCGCTTTAAGGCGTTTCCCATGCGTAGGCCTCCAACTGGCTATTGAGCGGCGTACGAGCCAGATTATTGGCAAAGTTGCAGATCGTCGCCAAGCCAATACCGGTAATCACTTCCAGAGCCTGCTGGTCGCCGTAACCGGCAGCACGGAAATCGGCCAGAGCCTGATCCGACACCTGACCACGGGTATCAATCACGGCGCGACTGAACAGAGCCAGAGCCTGCAGGCGCTCGTCGTTGATCTGGTCAAAGCCACGCGCACGCAAAGCGGCCAGAATTTCCGGGTCCAGCTTGGCTTTATTGGTCGCAATGGCGGTGTGACCGGCCACGCAGAAACGGCAACCGTGAGTGGTACCGGCAACCAGTTGCACGACTTCACGCTCGACCAGCGACAGGCTGGCGGTAGCGTTCAAGGCAGACATATCCTGATAGGCTTGCAGGGCAACGGGCGCATTAGCCAAAATAGCCAGCAAATTGGACAAAAAGCCGCTACCACGCACAGCTTTTTCAAGGGCTGGTTTGACCGCCTCTGGTGCGGAGTCCACAGTATGCAAAGTTAAGCGAGTCATGATGGCGACAATTCCTTAGTTAATCCGAGAAGGTTTCATTGTCGATTGACTGGCGCCTTATCTCCATGTGCGAACATAGCGGTATTCATATTAAAAATATCCACGAAAAGAAATAAGCATATTTTCTGCATGAGCGACTCTGCCTTTCCTGACAGCCATTGCGCTGTCGACTCCAAAGACACAGGACACCCTGTGGAGGAACTGCTCTTGTCCGGGCTGGAGATCTCGGCCAGCCTGTTTCACTTGGGGCAATACTGCAATCAATGGGAAAGCAGCCTGCACGGGCACCAACGCGCAGGCTTTCATGTGGTCTTGCATGGGCCGTGCTGGCTGCATATTCAGCATCAGGAAGCCTTGGCCTTGCAGGCGGGTGATGCGGTGTTCTTCTTGCGGGATGTGCCCCATCGCCTAAGCTCCTCCCCCACGCCGCCAGACTGGAATGCGGCCATGCGGCGACAAACCATGCAGAGCCTGGAGCCGCAAGTGCCACACAGTACGGGCTTGCTCTGTGGTTTTCTGGATCTGGGCCGTGGTTTGAGCGAATTGCTGCTGGCGACCGTGCCTGATGTTTTGTTGATTGATGGTTCTCAGACAGATGCAGATTCAGGACGCCCTTTGCTGGACTTGATCCAGGCCGAAATGCGACGCCAGCCGCAAGCCAACTCCAGCCTGCTGGAAAAGTTGGTGGAGCTGTTGTTGTTCTATACCTTGCGCCAGCAAATAGGACAGACACCCACCGAAGGTGCCCTGCCCGCCGGCTTGATTCATCTGGCAAGTGACCCTGCCTTTGGTGGCCTGATCGAGCAGCTGCTGCGTGAACCCGCCAAAGCCTGGTCGGTGGACGATATGGCCGCCTACTTGAACATGTCACGCGCTGCCTTTCACCGCCGCTTTACCTTGCTGTGCGGGATGGCGCCAGCCCAAGTACTGTTGCAACTACGTATGCAGCTGGCCAAGCGTCAGCTGGAGCAAGGTCTGACCATGGAGCAGATTGCCGAGCGTATCGGTTATAGCTCTGCGGCCGCATTCAGCGCCGCGTTCAGACGCAGTGTGGGTCTCAGCCCGGCGCAATGGCGCAAGCAAGACGCGCGTCCATAAGTCAGCAAGCTGCTACAACTCTGCCCCCCAGATTGTCGTCCTACCCCGAGTACGTATGCAGGGTAGCTGGCACGATATAGCCCTCGCCCCATAGTTGCCACCGCACAGAATAGAACAAGCTGTTCCCGCTTTTTTGTGAAGGCTTCCGGCTTACGCATACAAGCCGCTAAGCCCCAAGCTTGATCATTCAGTTCAGCTACGGTTCAAGCGCCATGACGGGCAACAAGACGAAATACGAACATTGCTCCTGTCTATGAGCAACAGCAAAGTGGACAAGCATAAAAAAACCCCAATCTGTAAACAGATCGGGGTTTTTGACCTACCAGAGCCAGGCCGAAGCCTGGACATCTGAGCAAGCGTTTAGATCACGCGGGCTGCTTCGATCAGACGCACAACAGTCCAGGACTTGCTGCGGCTGATAGGACGGCCTTCGGTAATCTCAACGGTATCGCCTTCGTTGTACTGGTTGGTCTCGTCGTGCGCTTTGTATTTATTGGAGCGGACGATGATCTTGCCATACAAGGGATGTTTAACGCGGCGTTCAACCAGAACGACGACAGTTTTGTCCATCTTGTTGCTGACAACTTGACCGATCAGGGTACGTTGACGTTTTGCGGTAGTTTGAGTTTCGCTCATCTTACTTTCCTGCGGTCTCAGCCATGACGGTACGGACGCGAGCGATGTCGCGACGTACTTTGCCCAATTGGCTGGTGTTGGAAAGCTGTTGAGTAGCACGCTGCATGCGCAGGTTAAATTGTGCTTTCAACAGGCTCTCGAGCTCTTTTTGGAGCTCGGCGGCATCTTTAGTACGGAGTTCGCTGGCTTTCATGACGTCTCCTTAAGCACCGATCTGACGCGTTACGAACGTCGTCGAGATAGGCAGCTTGGCAGCGGCCAGACGGAATGCTTCGCGTGCCAGCTCTTCGCTAACACCTTCCATTTCGTACAGGACCTTGCCTGGTTGAATCTCAGCGACCCAGAACTCTGGATTACCCTTACCGTTACCCATACGAACTTCGGCAGGTTTCTGCGAAATTGGCTTATCGGGGAAGATGCGGATCCAGATGCGGCCACCACGTTTGATGTGACGGTTAATTGCACGACGTGCTGCTTCGATCTGGCGAGCAGTCAGACGGCCACGGTCAGTGGCTTTCAGACCAAATTCGCCAAACGAAACTTGCGCACCGCGAGTAGCCAGACCGGTGTTACGGCCTTTGTGCTCTTTGCGATACTTTCTGCGAGAAGGTTGCAGCATGTTTTATTCTCCTTCGGACGCAGCAGGAGCAGCGTCTTTACGAGGACCGCGGCCACGACCACCTGGACGGCGGTTTTCAGGGCGGTCACCACGTGGACGACGTGGGCGGCGCTCTTCAGGGGCTACGGTGTCAACAGGCATTTCGCCGTTAGGCAGCATGTCGCCCTTGTAGACCCAGACCTTGATACCGATGATCCCGTACGTCGTGTGCGCTTCGGAAGTACCGTAATCGATGTTAGCGCGCAGGGTGTGCAGAGGCACACGGCCTTCGCGGTACCATTCGGTACGAGCGATTTCGATGCCGTTCAAGCGACCCGAGCTCATGATCTTGATGCCTTGGGCACCCAGACGCATGGCGTTTTGCATGGAACGCTTCATCGCACGACGGAACATGATGCGCTTTTCCAATTGCTGAGCAATGGAGTCGGCGATCAGTTGAGCGTCGGTTTCAGGTTTGCGAATTTCTTCGATGTTAACGTGCACTGGCACGCCCAACAGGCGCTGCAGGTCAGCCTTCAGGCTTTCGATATCCTCGCCGCGCTTGCCGATCACTACACCAGGACGAGCCGAGTAAATAGTGATGCGAGCATTCTTGGCAGGACGCTCGATGACCACACGGCCAACGGACGCACTTTTCAGCTTGCGTTTCAGGTATTCGCGCACACGGATGTCGTCAGCCAACATCGTACCGAACTCAGCACCGTCAGCGTACCAACGCGAGCTCCAGTTACGGTTAACAGCCAGGCGGAACCCAATTGGGTGGATTTTCTGTCCCATTGTGACTCCTTAAGCGCCGACTTTGACCACAATGTGGCAAGTCTGCTTCTCAATACGGTTACCGCGGCCTTTGGCTCGTGCAGAAAAACGCTTCAACGACTGAGCCTTGTCCACGTAAATGGAGGTGACTTTCAGTTCGTCGATGTCGGCGCCGTCATTGTGCTCAGCGTTGGCAATAGCCGATTCCAGAGCTTTCTTGATGATGCCAGCGGCTTTCTTGGGAGTGAAAGTCAGCGTATTCAGAGCGTGAGCGACGGACTTGCCGCGGACCATGTCCGCAACCAGACGTGCTTTTTGCGCCGAAATATGGACTCCACGAATAATTGCTGTAGTTTCCATCACTTATCTCCGGGCCTTTTTGTCCGCAGCGTGACCCTTGAAAGTACGGGTCAAGGCGAACTCGCCGAGCTTGTGGCCAACCATGTTCTCGTTGATATAAACGGGAATGTGTTGACGGCCATTGTGAACGGCAATCGTCAGCCCAATGAACTCGGGCAGGATGGTAGAGCGGCGCGACCAGGTTTTGATTGGTCGCTTGTCGTTACCCACAACGGCTGCGTCAACCTTTTTGATCAGGTGAGCATCAACGAATGGGCCTTTTTTGATCGAACGTGACATAGTGTTCGCCCCTTACTTGCGCTTACGGCGCGAAACAATCATGTTGTCTGTGCGCTTGTTACGACGGGTGCGGTAGCCCTTGGCAGGAGTACCCCATGGGCTGACTGGCTCACGGCCTTCACCCGTACGACCTTCACCACCACCGTGCGGGTGATCGACTGGGTTCATCGCCACACCGCGAACGGTAGGACGAATACCACGCCAGCGAACAGCACCGGCTTTACCGATTTGACGCAGGCTGTGATCGTGGTTGCTGACTTCGCCAATCGTGGCGCGGCAGTCGATGTGAATGCGGCGAACCTCACCGGAACGCAGACGCACTTGAGCGTACGTGCCTTCACGAGCCAGCAACACAGCGGAACCACCAGCGGAACGAGCGATTTGAGCACCCTTACCAGGCAGCATCTCGATGCAGTGAATGGTTTGACCCACAGGAATGTTGCGGATAGGCAAAGTGTTGCCGGAACGGATAGGAGCTTCCGCGCCAGACACAACCGTTGCACCCACTTCCAGACCACGAGGGGCGATGATGTAACGACGCTCGCCGTCTGCGTAGCACACCAATGCGATGTGAGCGCTGCGGTTAGGGTCGTATTCCAGACGTTCTACTTTCGCAGGAATACCGTCCTTGTTGCGACGGAAGTCGACAATACGGTAATGCTGCTTGTGACCGCCGCCACGGTGACGAACCGTGATGTGGCCGTTGTTGTTACGGCCAGCACTGCTGGATTTCTTTTCCAGCAAAGCCGCGTAAGGAGCGCCTTTGTGCAGTTCAGGGTGAACCACTTTGATCATGCCACGGCGACCTGGCGACGTTGGTTTTACTTTTACCAATGCCATATTAGTTCACCTCAGAAAAGTCGAGTTCCTGACCGGGCTTGAGCGAGACATATGCCTTGCGCACACTGCGGCGGCGACCCATGAAACGGCCAAAGCGCTTTTCCTTGCCCTTCTGATTGAGCACCTGCACCGACTCAACTTCTACTTTGAACAGCAGTTCAATAGCAGCTTTGATTTCAGGCTTGGTAGCATCAGGAGCGACGCGGAAAGCGATTTGCTGATTTTTTTCGGCAACGTACGTGGCTTTTTCAGTCACGACAGGAGCCAGAATTACTTGCAATAGACGTTCGGCGTTCATCCCAACATCTCCTCAAACTGAGCGACAGCCGCTTTGGTGACCAACACTTTTTTGTAGTGGATCAGGGACAGCGGGTCGGCGTAGCGTGGTTCAACCACAGCAACGTGAGGCAGGTTACGCGTAGCCAGGTACACGTTCTCGTCCAGCGCGTCGGTGATGATCAGCACGGATTCCAGGCCCAGGTCTTTCAGCTTGTTGGCTGCCAGACGGGTCTTGGGTGCTTCCAGAGTGAAGGAATCAACAACCAACAGACGCTCGTCACGGACCAACTGAGACAGAATCGCGCTGATACCTGCGCGGTACATCTTCTTGTTGACCTTGTGTGCGTAGTTTTCTTCACCGGTGTTGGGGAATGCACGACCGCCTCCACGCCACACGGGCGAGGATGTCATACCAGCACGAGCGCGGCCGGTGCCTTTCTGGCGCCATGGCTTCTTGGTGCTGTGGTTGACTTCGGCACGAGTCAATTGCTTGCTGTTACCGCTGCGAGCATTGGCTTGGTATGCAACAACGATCTGGTGAACCAGTGCTTCGTTGAATTCACGACCGAAAACGGTTTCGTTGGCCTGCAATGTGGATGCAGCTTGGCCTTGTTCGTTCAGGAGCTTCAGTTCCATGGATTAGGCTCCTTTCACAGCAGGGCGCACAACGATATTGGCATTCTTGTGACCTGGGACAGCGCCCCGGACCAGCAACAAGCCACGCTCGGCGTCGACGCGGATCACGTCAAGATTCTGAACCGTACGGGTAACGTCACCCATATGGCCCGACATTTTTTTACCTTTGAACACACGGCCTGGATCCTGGGCTTGACCAATGGAACCGGGTACGCGGTGCGAGCGCGAGTTACCGTGGCTGTTACGCTGGCCGCCAAAATTGTGGCGTTTGATGGTACCGGCAAAGCCTTTACCGATCGTGGTGCCCGTAACGTCAACCTTCTGACCCGCTTCGAAAATGCTTTCCACAGCAACTACGGAACCGGCGGAAAGCTCGGCGATAGCAGCGGGGTCGAGGCGGAATTCTTTCAGGATGCTGCCAGCTTCAACGCCAGCTTTTGCATAGTGCCCTGCCTGGGGCTTGGTAACGCGTGTTGCACGACGGGTGCCAAAGGCAACCTGTACAGCAGCGTAACCGTCAACTGCGGGCGTCTTGACCTGGGTGATGCGGTTGTTGGACACGTCCAGCACGGTCACAGGGATGGACTCGCCTTCCTCTGTAAACACACGGGTCATGCCAACTTTACGCCCAACAAGGCCCAGCCGCCACGCGGCAGGCGTAGGTGTCGAGTTCGACATCGTTTTCTCCATTCCTGACTACGATTGGTCAGGGCTAACTGAGAGTACACGCAATAATTTGCGCGACGACCATAGCCAAAACTTTTTGGCTAAGCTAGTAAATATAGCACGCAGCTGTAAAGCCAAGCAAGATTTACTGCAAAAATCCGCCCTAAACTGCTTGATTGACAACAGTTTTTTTGAATTCGGGGTGCTTGGCTACACAGTCTGAATCAGAAAAATTGATCTGCCGCGCATTTTCTATTGATGCGCCTTATTGACAAAACGAGCCACGTATTCGTTCACCGGTTCATCACGAATTTGAGCCGGAGTACCGCTTTGTTCCACCCTGCCCTCACGTAGCACCACAATATGCTGGCCCAACCGTAATGCCTCATCAATATCGTGAGTAATAAAGATGATGGTTTTGTTCAGGCTGTTTTGCAGGCGTAAAAGCTCATCCTGCATCTCGTAGCGAATCAAGGGATCCAGGGCCGAGAAGGCTTCGTCCATCAAAAGAATGTCTGCATCAACGGCCAAGGCTCGGGCAAGTCCTACTCGTTGCTGCATCCCGCCTGACAATTCGTCCGGATAGTTATCGGCATAATCATGCAGACCCACGCGCTCCAGCCATTGCCGAGCCTGCTCTCTGGCCTGTGAACGCTTGTCTCCTCGGACCTCCAGACCGAAGGCGACGTTCTCCACCACCGTCAAATGGGGTAACAAGCCAAAGGCCTGAAAGACCATGCTGATCCCATAGCGGCGAAATTGTCGCAAGCTGGCCATGTCCAGCTGCAATATGTCCTGTCCATCCACCAACACCTGCCCGGCACTGGGGTCGATCAAACGGTTGATGTGGCGCACCAGCGTGGATTTGCCTGAACCGGATAAACCCATGACGCAGGATATCTGCTGCGCGGGAAAGCAGGCATCGACCCCTGCCAGGCCTACGATGCAATCTGTCTGCTTTTGCACGGCCTGCTTGTCGGCCCCCTGCTTTAACAGCTCTACGGCTTCGGTCGCCCGGCTCCCAAAGACCTTATAAACGTCTCGCAGTTCTATCTTGCAGGCCTGCTCACCCGAGGGGGTAGGAATGGTATTCATGCTTGCCTCCTGACCTTGCGACGGTGACGCTGAGAACGACCAAAGGATTGAGAGATTCGGTCAATAACAATGGCCAGGATCACAATCGCCACCCCCGCCTGCAAACCACGTCCTATATCCAGTGTCTGAATACCAGCCAGCACGTCTTCACCCAAACCCTGAGCCCCAATCATGGAAGCGACCACCACCATGGACAAGGCCATCATGGTGGTTTGATTAATACCGGCCATGATGCTGGGCCGCGCCAGCGGCAAGGTGACCTTGGTCAGCATTTGCCAGCGTGTAACCCCGTACGCCTGGGCTGCTTCCATCACATGTTTGTCCACCTGTCGCAAGCCCAGGCTGGTCAGGCGAATCAAGGGCGGGACGGCATAGACAACAGTGGCCAAAACGGCGGGAACCTTACCCAGACCGAACAGCATCAGTACCGGGATCAGATACACGAAACTGGGCATGGTTTGCATCACATCCAGTACGGGCGTCAGCACTTTTCTAAGCAGGCGGCTACGAGCACTAAGAATGCCAACCGGGACGCCGATCAGCACAGAAAAGACCGTGGCCACCAGTACCAAGGTGAAGGTTTGCATCAGCTTGTCCCACAGGCCCATAGCGCCTATCAAGTACAGGCCAGCTACATAGAGCAGAACAGGCAAAAAGCGCCGTTGTCCCCACCACGCCAGCAAACCGGTCAAAGCCAGAATCGCCCAGGCAGGCACCTGCTGCAAGACACGCTCCACCGGCAAAATGGCATGCGTCAGAATCCAGGCGCTGATCTGGCGAAAACCTGTGCCCCAATCCTGCACGGCCACCAACAACTGACGGTTAACCCAGTCTGCAGCTGACCACTCCGGGAAGAAGCGGGACTGCGCTGCGGCGACCGGCTGTATTGCCTGAGGTTCCAAAGCTGCCTGCAAGCGATCTGCCTGGGCCATTGGCATCCACTGACGCCATTGCTCTGCATTCTCTTTCAGGAACTTCTGTACCTGCGTGCTGGCGTTCTGCCCACCCTCTGTCATGCCCAAAATGATCTTGTTCATCTGTTCGGGCTCTAGCTGGATCTTTTCAAACAAGGTCACCAGCTCGGGGTGGGACTCTACGAAAGGAGTAGAAGCCGCTACACCTATATGCGCCAGGATAAAGTCCGTTGGACAGATCTTGCCCTTACCCGACACAGCGGCTTCCCAACAGCTTTCATTGAAAGGCGCGCTAGCTAACTTCTTGAAGGAATACTTGGCCATCAGGCCCGCAGGCTGCCAGTAATAGAACAGGATCGGTTCACGCCTGTCATAGGCGGCGCTGATTGCCGCATCCAGAGCCGCGCCCGTACCGGGCCGAAAGTTTTGATAGTGTTCGCCCAGACCATAGAGATCGAACAGGCGACTATTGAAGGTTTCACATACCCAGCCGGAGGGGCAGTTATAGAAGCGGCCTTTATTGGGCTGTTCCGGGTCACTAAAAACAGTGGCGTAGCGCCCTAAATCCTCAACTTTCTGTAGATCGGGTGCAGTTGGCTTGATTCCCTTGTCCGGGTCGCCATCGATGACATAGTCCGGCACATACCAGCCCTGTTCTGCCCCACCCTTCAGGGTATTACCAAGTACCTGCACCTGGCCGGCTTCAATGGCTTTTTCAATGATCTCGGTACGTCCCGACCAGATCTCGCCAATTACTTGAATATCATTTTGCGCCAGCGCACTTTCCAAAGCCGCCGAGGAGCCTGGAACCCGTTCGGTCTTGCAACCGTAGGCCTTCTCCAGAATCTGCTGATACAGCTCGGTGCTAAATGCTGCGCTCTCCCAGCTCAGGTCCGCCAGCCGTATGGGTTTGTCGTCCCCACACGCTTGCGCTGATGCACTGCTTCCCCACAGACATAGCCAAAGCGCCAGGAAATACCACAGGGCCAGGAACGGCTGTCGTCTCCGATTTATCATTCTTGTCCTCCTTCAACCCTGCCCATCGTCGCATTTGTAGCCCTGGCAAAGTGTGTCCGGTCGTAAAAAGTAGACCAAAACCCGCTTTTTCCCAATCACAACACCATGATGAACTAGCCATGAAACACCTGAGAGCAAAGCTCTTGTTCTGTTCAGGATAAACGGACAGTCGCCATTGCTCCTGCAGCGTCAGAAGGAAACGTGCAGACGAAAAAAAACGCCATGCGGTTGCATGGCGTTTCTTTCGATGTAACTCGAACAGCTAGGCAGAATTACTGCAGAGCGATTTCGACGTCAACACCGGCTGGCAAATCCAGACGCATCAGAGCGTCGACGGTCTTGTCGGTAGGATCGACAATGTCCATCAAGCGCTGGTGGGTACGCATTTCAAACTGATCGCGCGATGTCTTGTTGACGTGCGGCGAACGCAGAATGTCGTAGCGACGGATACGTGTTGGCAGTGGTACTGGACCACGAACAACAGCGCCGGTGCGCTTGGCGGTTTCTACGATCTCAGCAGCAGACTGATCGATCAACTTGTAATCGTAAGCCTTCAGACGGATGCGGATTTTCTGGTTTTTCATGGGTAATCCTAAAGAACGATATAAGTGGGGCCTTTTTGACCGGGTTTATCGATTACTCGAAGAAACGCTGACTAAAAAGCACCCCTTTTGGGGGTAGCAAAGACGCGGCGGGAAGGTTTGCACCTTCACACCGCGATCAAGGCTTA
>NZ_AVOG02000008.1:0-49041 GCF_000465875.3 Alcaligenes sp. EGD-AK7
GACGATTTACCACCGCGCCCATGGACTGGGCCGCGATCTGCGCACACTGCATGGTTTGCTGATTCGTCGTGGAGCTGGTCAGCAGGGTCACGGTTTGACCTGCTTGCAGCTTGGACAGACGTAGAACCTCTTGCCATGCTTCGATAAGTTGATAATCACTCACTGCCATTTTGTCTCTCCTAGTGAGACACCTCGGCTTCAAACCGACATGCCTAATCACGACAGGGCCGCCTTGGCGGCCCCTGCTCAACATCACACCAAGCGCTGGCCCAGGAAGTCACCGAAGGCTTCGTAAAAGCCTGCTTCGTTATCCCAAGGAATCATGTGACCGGCATCAGGCACGCGAACGTGCTGAACGCCAGGGGCCAACTGCTGAATCTCGGCTACGTCTTCATCGCGTACCACATCCCCGCGCTCGGCTGTCATCAGCAAGGCAGGCACGGTCAAATGCGGGAAGTCGACATGAATATCGTCGGTATGAAAGCCCTCAAAGCTGGCCAGAATCGCAGGCTCGTAACAGGTGTGCAGCCACTGGGCACGCAATTGCAATTGCTCTTCGGTCCAGGTCGGGCAGAAGGCACGCATATCGTCAGCCGTGCAACCCTTGCGAGCCATCGCCATGGAATCCACGTACCAGGGCAACTTGGAGGGATAAGCGCGACGACCTGGGCCAGACACTGGCGGATCAACCATCACCAGACGATTCAGGCCCTCGCTGTTCTTGTGAGCGGCACGCAAACCAATGCGGGCACCCATGGAGTGACCAACCACGATGTAGTCCTTCAGGCCCAGCGCCTGAGCCAGTGCAATCAAGTCATCCGCCTGCGCATCCAGGCTGTAATCCATACCTTCAGCCGCTTCGCTCAAGCCGCGACCACGCACGTCTTGAATGTAGGTATCAAAATGCTTGCCGAATTGTTCACCCACAAAACCCCAGGTCACCGCCGGGCTGGTAATGCCGGGAACGATGATGACGGCAGGACGCTGGTCACGCCCACCAACGGAACCACCAAAACGCAGGTAATGCTGACGAATGCCATTGGCGTGCACATGAGCGCCGTACAGAAATGTGCTCATGCTTAGCTCCGGTCCAGCTTGAACAGACGGGCAGCGTTGCCGTAGCAAACCAGCTCGCGTGTCTTGTCATCCATAGGCGCTGCCTCGATGAAATCAGCGGCCAGCTCGGTGGACTCGTAGGGGTAATCAACCGAGAACAGCACGGCTTCGGCACCCATTTCACCAATTGCGCCCATTAGCGTTGGGGCAGAACAGACACCCGAAGTAGTGATCAGGATGTTGCTGCCGATGTACTCGGAAGGCTTGCGCTTCAAGGTCACACCATGTGGGTACACGGCAAAGCGGCTGTCGTAGCGCCAGCGCTGGAACGGCAAGCCTTCACCCATATGACCCAAGATCAACTTCACATCCGGGCAGCGATCAAACACACCACCGAACAACATGCGCAGCGCGTGGGTGCCGGTTTCCACGCCCCAGCCCCAGGTTGCACCCATCAGCTCCGGGTGGCCCGTGTAAGCGTGCGGCATTTCATAAGCATCAAAGGGGTGCAGATAGAACGGCACATCCAGCTTCTGCACGGTTTCCCAGAAGGCATCATATTCGCGGCCATCGTAGTACACGCCATGCGTGTGACCGTTAACCAAAGCGCCTTTCAAGCCCAGATCATGCACCGCACGCGTCAATTCCTGCGCGGCAGCAGCCGGGTCTTGCATGGGCAAAGTGGCAAAGCCGCCCAGACGATCGGGATGGCGTGCAATTTGCTGCGCCAGGAAATCATTGTTCTGACGTGAACGCTCGATAGCGACGGACACATCCTTTTCCACCTGTACCCCAGGGCCGGTCTGCGACAGCACAACGTACTCGATACCGGCACGATCCATCACCTCCAGACGCTGGGCGTCGAAGTCATGCAAACGAGCCATCAGTTCACGCGCGTCGGCACTGTCAATATGTTTGACAAAGGCCTTGGAATAATCCTCAAAGCCAACGGCGTTGAAGTGCTCCTCCAGTGCTATTTTTTTAATACGTTTCACCGTAAATTTTCCCTAAATTATTGATTTACATAAGGTCAATCGTTTGACCCCCCAACAATATCTATCAGTATGCTGATTATTATTGTTTTCAGCAAGTCGGGAAATCACATATACTTTGGGGCGTGGACAGCGCCTGTAGAAATGACTGCAAATCAGAAATCAGGGCTTTTGTTCACGTTAGCGTAGCCCTGCTTTCCTTGTAGACGCCGACCTTGCAGCCGTACCCTTTGCAGGTCGTCCCGCTTTCAGTGTGCTGCCTTGTTGGCAACGGGCTGAAGGCCACTCAATCGATGACTGACTTATCCATGAAGAATCACGCCGAGCTAAAGCAAGAAGAACGACTGGAAGCCGACGAGGCCGAAATCCTGGGTCCAGTGGAAGAAGAAAATGCCGAGCTGTATCGACGCAAACTGTGGTCCCGGCCTGGTTTTCTGGTCCGCCGTCTTAACCAGATTCACTACGCCATGTTTTACGAGGAGTGCAAAAGTGACCTCACCCCTGTCCAGCACGGTGTCCTGTCCGTGTTGATGGGTTCACCCTGGCTGGATCAAACCACGATCGGCTACGAGCTGGGGCTGGATCGCACCACCTCGGCCGATGTCATCCGCAGGCTGGAGGAAAAAGGTTTGCTGGGACGCCGTATCAACCCCGAAGACCGCCGCTCCCGCCAGACCTACATCACCGAAGCAGGATTGGCGGCGATGAAGGAAATCAGTGCGGGCATGAACCGCGCCCAGGAACGACTGCTGGACCCACTGACCGCCAAGCAGCGCCAGACCTTTATGACCATGCTGACGCGTGTAGTGGAGCACAACAACCAATATGGTCGTGCTGCCTTGAAAAACATGTGAGAAGCTCGGGGGGCCTCAGGCCCCTCGCGCATACCAATCAGGTAGTTCAAAGGCATGCGCTGGCAGTTGGTACAGCTGGCGCAAACTGGCCTGACTAAGCATGTCGCGGGGCTCTCCCTGCGCCAATATGCCCCCCTCCCGGTACAAGATCACCCAGTCCGCCACGCGGGCCGCATGTTCGGGTTGATGCGTACACAAAAGCACACCCAGACCTTCCTGACGCAAGTGCGAGACTTGATCCAGTACCCGTAATTGATTCGCGAAGTCCAGGCTGGAGGCGGGTTCGTCCATGATCAAGAACTGTGAACGCTGCACCAAGGCCCGTGCAATCACGCACAGCTGGCGCTCTCCCCCGCTGATCTGATCAATGCGCTTTTGAGCTAGCTGCCCGATGCCCAACCGCTCCAGGCAAACGCCTACCCATTGCCGGTCGGCGGCCCGAGGTTGGGTGTACCAGGCCAGCTCACTGGCACAACCTAGCAAGACCCATTGTTCTACCGTGAAGGCAAAGGCCGACTCCTGCGCTTGCGGTACATAGGCCAGTTGTCTGGCCAGGGCACGCGCACTCCATCGCTCCAGGGGCTTGCCCTGCACCTTCACCTGCCCTTTTAAAGGCGGCTGCAGGCCCAGCAAGGTGCGCAGCAAGGTGGACTTACCGCTGCCATTGGGCCCGAGCAAACAAACGACCTGCCCGGTCTGTACGCGCAGATTCAAATTACTGGCGACTTGCTTGCGCCCGTAGCCTACAGCCAGATCAATCGCTTCCAAGCCTTGTTCGCTCATCGCTGCCTCGCACCACGAGCCAGCAACAGCAAGAAGCCGGGAGCACCCACCAAGGCCGTCAGCACACCCAAGGGCAATTCCAGCGTGCCTATGCTGCGTGCCAAGGTATCGGTTAACAAGAGGAAGGCGGCGCCCACCAACAAGCAAACGGGCAATAGACGGGAGAAGTCCGGGCCAACCAATAAACGGGCCGCGTGCGGGATCAGCAAACCGACCCAACCTATAATTCCAGCCAGGGCCACGCACACCGCCGTCATCAAGGTCGCGCAAACGATCAGCAGACAACGCAAGGCAGAGACGGACATACCCAAGGAGCGGGCCTCGTCATCTTGCAGGGCCAGGACATTGATACGCCAGCGCAAAAGCCAGACAGGGACGATGCACGCCAATACCATCAATGCAGCGGGCCAGACTTCGTAAGAGCGCACAGCGCTTAGCCCACCCAGCAGCCAGAAGGTCATGGAAGGCAATTGGGAGTATGGATCAGCCAGAATCTTGATAAGCGATAGGGCAGCACCCAGCAAGGTACCCACCGCCATCCCGGCCAGAACCAGTATCAGGATAGGTGGATGATGGCGCAGCATGCGCGCCAGACTCAAGACAATGCCCACCGCTAGCAGGCCGCCAACAAAGGCCGCCATCTGTACGCCGAACAAGGAAAAATTCAAATAAATGGCCAGAATCGCCCCCAGACCTGCACCCGAGGACACACCCAGGATATCGGGTGAAACCAGTGGATTGCGAAACATGGTTTGATACGCCGCGCCTGCGGTCGAGAGCGCCGCCCCCACCAGCAAAGCCGCTGCAATACGTGGCAGACGCAAATCCCAGACCACGCGTACGGCCTGACCCTGCCCCGCTTCTGGATCGCTACCAAAACCGGCGACCAAGGCGCGCAGCACTTCTGTTCCGGACAAGGGATACGCCCCCTGCCCCAGGGCAAACACCACCAATACGGCCAGAACTAGCCCCAGTAAAAGCAGTAGTAGCCCGTAGGACAAACCTGACTTCATGCTCCTTGCTGCGAACCCAGCAGGTCCAGCCCTTGTACCAATCGCTTGACCTGCTCGTCGCTCAAGGACATGCCGTAAAAAGCCGAGTAAAACTCCTGCAACTCTGAATACATGCGTGGCATGGCAGCACTGCCTTCCAGCAAGGCATTAAGCCAGATCACCCCGGCCAGACGATTGACTCCCGGCGGGCCATCCAGCCAGCCAAAGGGCAAGGCGGGTACGCGGTACAAGCGTCCTTCCTTCACTGCCTTGAGCTGATTCCAGGGAGCCTGAGTACGGGCCAGCTCAAAGAAAGCATCATCCTGAGCAAACAGCATGTCCGGGTCCCAGGCCAATAATTGTTCGTAGGAAATACGGCCCAGGCGATTATCGGTTTTCTCGTCACCCATTACCGTCAAACCGCAAAGCCGCAGCACCTCGGTATGAATGGATTGACCCATGCCGGTTTCCAGACCATCGTTACCGCGTGCCAAATAGGCTTTCAAGCCTTTGGCGCGGGGGTTGGCGGCCTGATGTGCGGTATCCAGAATCGCTTGTGCACGCAAGGCCAATTGCTGGCCGCGCTCGGCCTGCCCCAGGATATGACCTGCCTGACGCAACTGCGCCGGGCTGTCTTTCAGGCGACCATCCAGCAAGACATAAGGCACGCCCGTCTGCTCTTGCACGGATTTGGCGGCAGACTCGTAATAGGGATTCACATCGCCTATATCCACCACCATATCGGGCTTCAAGGCCAGCAGGCTTTCCAGGGACAAGGTACTGCCCCGACCGGCCAGACGGCCAAGATACGGCAAGGAAAAACCAGCGGCCTCCATCATGCTGCGTGCAGCAGGAGCCAGCTGAAAAGGCCAACCTAAGAGCGCGTGGGGTGCCAGGCAATACACCAGCACAGAAGCGGGCGGACCGGCTGCCACTACCCGCCCCACTTGAGCCGGATCAGGCAGCTTGCCCGCCACACTGATATGCAAGCTGATAGAGCGGCTGGTCCCGGCCTGTTCGGACCGGGCCAGCAAACGGGCATGAGGCGCCAACATAGTCAGTGCCACCCAGGCACGCAATACATCACGACGCTTCATTTATGCCTCTCCCCCTTTAACTGCAAATCACAAAACGGCTTTAGAAACGATAGCTTCCGCCCACAAACCAGACACGTCCGGGCATGGGGTAGCCTTCTTTGTATTGGTACAGCTTGTCGCCCAGATTACGCACACCGGCTTCCAGTGTGATGTCCGAATTCGGACGCCAGATACCTTTCAAGCTCAACAAGGCAAAGCCCGGTGTTTTTTCGTAGATCTGATCACCCTTGCTATTGGCGTAGGAGTAGTAGCGGCCGCTTTCGGTTTCCACCGAACCCATCACTTCCCACTGCGCAGTGGGCTTCCAGCTCAGGTGAGCAAACAGGCGATGATTGGGTGTATCCACCAATTTGACGTCCGGGTCAGACTGGTTGCGACGATTCAAATATGTGTACGCCAGGCCTGCCGACCAATGAGCAGAAAGCTCCTGCTGCAAAGACAGCTCCAGACCCATTTGACGAGCCTTGCCGACGTTGGTGGCCTGATCACAAAAACCCACTGGACGGTACTTGTCACAACCGGGAGCCTGAATAACCGTGCTTTGAATCATGTCACGCACCTGGCTCAAGAACAGCGCCGATTCCAGCTGTGCACCTTCCCATGGCTGACCGCGCAAGCCCAGTTCATAGTGAATGGCGTGCTCGGGTTTCAGATCCGGATTAGGTTGGGCGTAGCCCATGCGGCTGGAGTAGCGATCTTTAATCGTGGGAAAACGAGTCTTGTAAGCCACGCTACCGTAGACCTGCATGGCATCGCTCCAGTCGTAACCCAGCTCCAGCAAACCGTTGGTGGCATCGGTATCGCCGGTTTCAAAGTTGTGCGCTTCTTTGGCTTTGCGACGTTCGTGGCTGGCACCCACGCGCAACTGCCACAGCTCACCCACAGCAATACGGTCTTCAAACGCCAGAGACGTGGTCACGTCCTTGTAGTGCTCAGTGCCCGATGGCTTGGGATCACGGTGCTGATCTTCCTTGTAGTGCAAGGCAAAATGCAGCTCGTGATTGTCCAGGCTGGTGTTGACCCATTCCAGGGCAGCGCCACGGGTACGGTCCGTGTACTCGCTGGTCGGGCCAGTCAGGGTCGCGTATTGATCATTGCTATACATATCCAGACCGTTCTTGTACTTGTCTTCGTACACGCGGGTCTTGATCGTGTTGCTCTCGCCAATCTGTGTGGAGCTCAGGAAGTACAGGCTTTCCTTGTCCCAGTATGGCCAGCGCCAGTAGCGTTGACCCAGCTTGGCATCGTTCACGCCGGTGTAGACCGGATTGTCTTTCTGACCTTTCTGGTTCACGTAGCCAATAACGTATTCATCCGTCGCATTGGGAGTGATACCCAGTTTGAAGGACGCTTTCTTGTCCATTTGAGAAGCATTGCTGCGCATGCCACCCGTGTCGGTAGGACGTGCTTTTTGATCTTCAAACCCACGACCCAAGGGGAAGCTGCGTTCGCCTGACCAGGACAAGCCTGCCTGCATGTACCAGGAACCCTGATTGGTGCCCACGTTCAAGGCACTGTAGCGTTGATCGCCCGTAGCGTAACCGGCGCGGAACTCGCCTTCAAACTCTTTGACGGGTTTACGGGTCACCAGGTTGATGGCACCGCCCATGATATTGGGGCCATACAGTAAGGAAGCTGCTCCCTTGGCCACGCGAATTTCGCTCAGGTCCATGGTGGTGAAACGGGTAAAGTCCACATAGCCGTCGTACGGCACGTACTGTGGAATACCGTCAAGAAACAAGGGCACCTGACGCGAATCGAAGCCACGCACATAGACCATCTGTTCGTTACGAGCACCGCCCGCCGAAACGGTCACGCCGGGTTGCACACTAACGGCGGCACCCACATCGCGCAAATCAAAAGCCTGCATTTCTTTCTGGCTGACTGCGCTCTCCCCCAAAGGAGCCTCGCGATCCAGGCTGGACTGAACAACCACTTTGCCCAGCTGAAACACACGGTCATTGTTTTCCTGAGCCTGAGCCTGGCTAACTGCCAAGGCCCCCATCATGCTCAAGACCAATGCGCGCGGCACAAAGCAGACGGACTGATGACGCGCTGCTGTGGCACGTTTGGACTGATGTCTCATTCCCCTTCCCTATTCGATCTTTCTAATTGATTTATGAACTGACGCCACGCAAAGATGCGGCACAAAAAAAAACGGACCCCAAGGGGCCCGTAAATAGAACCCATCATCGAGCGATGAGTGATGGTTCTTTCGAAAACACCGCTATATAGTAGAGCATATAGCGAAGAACTACAACTAGCCAGAAACTTTAAGGTTCAGGTTTTCCCGTCTTCCCAATTTGCGGCTTCTCGCCAACAATACGGCTGTACTGAGCATTCCTATCAAAATGCTGCCAGCAAAGTGCCTGCACAAACAGGCATCAAAACGATCCCAAGACATCTGGACCCGCGCAAATACTGGCGCAAATCCACAGGAGCACAATTTATGTTTAAAGCCATGACGCGCGGTTCGGTCCGCCTGGTTGAACGCTATCTACCCGATCCGTATATTTTCGTCATCCTGCTCACACTGATTGCCGGTATTGCGGCAATGGCGTTTGAGCAACGCTCTCCCATGGAGATCATCCAATATTGGGGTAACGGCTTTTGGGGTCTACTGACCTTTGCCATGCAAATGTTGCTGGTCTTGCTGACCGGTCACATGCTGGCCAGCACGCCACTGGTAAAAAGCTGGTTGCGTGGCCTGGCCTCGCTGGCCCGTTCGGCTGGATCCGCCATCATTCTGGTGACCCTGGTGTCGCTGGCGGCCAGCTGGATCAACTGGGGTTTCGGCCTGGTGGTCGGTGCCCTGTTCGCCAAAGAACTGGCTCGTCAGGTCCGCGTGGACTACCGCTTGCTGGTTGCCAGTGCCTACTCGGGCTTTCTGGTCTGGCACGGTGGCCTGGCCGGTTCTGTACCACTGACCATTGCCACCTCGGGCCACTTCTCTGAAGACAAGATCGGCATCATCAGTACATCTGACACCATCTTCGCCTTCTTTAACCTGGCCATTGTGATCGCCCTGTTCATTCTGGTGCCGCTGATCAACCGCTTGATGCTGCCCAGCGACAAGGAAAGCATTTACGTCGACCCCAAGCTGCTGGAAGACACGCCAAACGACGTCAACCAGACCACCGATCGCCCAGCAGACCGTCTGGAAAACAGCCGTCTGATCTCCATCGTGATTGGTGTCGCTGGCCTGGCCTACCTGTTTGACTACTACGTGCTGCGTGGTGCAACCCTGAACCTGAACGTGATCAACTTCACCTTCCTGATTCTGGCCATCTTGCTGCACGGGACTCCACGTCGTCTGCTGAAAAGCCTGGATGAAGCCATTCGCGGCGGTGCCGGGATTGTGATTCAGTTCCCCTTCTACGCAGGCATCATGGCCATCATGATCGACTCCGGTCTGGCTGCCAGCCTGTCCGAGTGGTTGGTGTCCTTTGCCACTGCTACCACCCTGCCCTTCTGGACCTTCATGAGCGCCGGTCTGGTCAATATCTTTGTGCCCTCGGGCGGTGGCCAGTGGGCGGTACAAAGCCCGGTCGTGATTGCTGCCACACAGGCTCTGGATGCTGACATGGCGCGCACCGCCATGGCCGTTGCCTGGGGCGACTCCTGGACCAATATGCTCCAGCCTTTCTGGGCCTTGCCGGTATTGGCGATTGCCGGTCTGAAAGCCAAGGACATCATGGGCTTTTGCCTGATTCAGCTGATTGTCTCGGGTATTGTTATCTCGATTGGTTTGACCTGGTTGTAAGACAGGCCGGGATGCCTTCATCAGGCACCGTATCCTGACTGGCAATAAAAAACGCCCCGTGAATATCCATGGGGCGTTTTGCATTGAGCAGGCAGCAATTAGCCCAAGCATAAGCAGGACGCAAACAAGCCGCCACAAAAAAGGGCAATGACACTATGAGGGGGAATTAAATGAAGGTAGAGATGGTGGGCGGTACAAGGTTCGAACTTGTGACTTCCACCGTGTGAAGGTGGCACTCTACCACTGAGTTAACCGCCCGGAGCTTTAAAGAACTACAAAAGCTGCGAAGAAAAAAACTATAGCATGGCCCTGATTGATTTACAAGTTCAGGGCCAGCTCTTTTCTTAAATAATTACTCCGTTGCCGGGTTGAGCATCTCACGCCACATGGGCGGCTTCTTGTTCTGCTTTTCCAGCACGTCCATGTATTTCTCATGCTCGGCCTGATCGGCTTCGGACGCGCGCAGCACTTTCAGCACGCTGGCGTCAAACTTGCCCAGGCTCAGATTGCTGCCATCCCCACCTTGCCCATCAGACTCGTCAAAGTCCATCAACAAGGCGTCCTGGCCACGGGTCATGGCCAGCCAGACATCAGCCAGCAACTCCGAGTCCAGCAAAGCGCCGTGCAAGGTACGGTGGGAGTTGGAAATGCCGTAGCGTTCGCATAGGGCATCCAGGGAGTTCCGTTTGCCGGGGTGCATTTCCCGCGCCACCAACAAGGAGTCGGTGATGCTGTCGCAGTACTGGGAGAACGGGCCTTTACCTACCTTTTGCAGCTCGGCATCCAGAAAGCGTGTATCAAAAGAGGCGTTATGAATAATGACTTCCGCACCCTGCACAAAATCCAGCACCTGATCCACCACATCCTTGAAACGTGGGTGGCCGGACAGAAATTCCGTGGTCAAGCCGTGAATTGCCAAAGCTTCAGGATCAGAGTCCCGGTCCGGGTTTAGATACAAGTGCAGATGGCGGCCCGTCAATTTACGATTGAACAGCTCTACCCCACCCACTTCAACAATGCGGTGCCCTTCACGAGGCTCCAGACCGGTGGTTTCAGTATCCAGAATAATTTGACGCATTCACTTTCCCTACAAATTCAATCACAGTAATGGCACTCGACAAGGAGGCTATACAAACAGCTTCCCCGCAGACCAGCACCACAGGTTCAGACAGAGGCCTCGGGCTTATCAATCAATTCCAGTTGCTTGTCCTGCCCTTCTTTCTTGCCCGCAATCAGCGTATAGGCCACCGGCACCACAAACAAGGTCAACAAGGTTCCCAGGGACAAGCCGCCCACCAGCACCCAACCAATCTGCTGACGGGATTCGGCACCCGCCCCGGAGGCATAGGCCAGCGGCAAGACCCCCAGCACCATGGCGCCGGTTGTCATCAAGATGGGGCGCAGGCGCATCTCGCAAGCGCGCACCACGGCATTGTACAAACTGGCCCCCGCTTCGCGTTGTTGAGTGGCAAATTCCACAATCAAGATACCGTGCTTGGTAATGAGCCCCACCAGGGTAATCAAACCGATCTGACTGTAAATGGACAAGGTCCCGCCCGACAGCCATAGGGCCAGCAAGGCCCCTGTCATGGACAAGGGCACGGACAGCATGATGATGAGCGGGTTGCGCCAGCTTTCAAACTGCGCGGCCAGCACCAGATAAATAAAGGCCAGTGCCATCAGGAAGACCAGATAGATACTGCCCGAGGAATCCCGGAACTCGCGCGACTGGCCATCCAGGTCTGTCTGCACCGTTTCCGGCAAAGTCTTGCGAGCCACCTCATTCATGTGTTCGAGCACCTCACCCAAGGCATAGCCGGGGGCCACCGATGCTTCCACAATGACCGCTCGCAAGCGGTTGAAGTGGTTCAGCGATTGCGGCGATACGCTCTCGCGCACATTCAGGAAGTTGGAGGCCTGCACCATGCCACCATCTTTAGTGCGCACGTAAATATCCAGAATGTTTTGCGGGCTGGAACGAGCCTGCTTGTCCACCTGCACAATCACGTCGTACTGCTCGCCATCACTCTTGTAGCGCGTGACCTGACGCCCACCCAGCATGGATTCCAGAGTGCGGCCTACCGCTTCCACCGATACGCCGGTATCGGCCAGCTTGTCGCGGTCCACATCAATACGGATTTCCGGCGTGTTCAAGCGCAAGTCCGTGTCCACGTTCAACAGCCCTGGATAGTCTCGCAGCTCAGCCAGAAAACCGTCCACGATCTTAGCCAGCTCCGGATACGGTGCCTGGCTCATGATCACAAACTCCACCGGCTTGGACGTAGCCCGCTGTCCCAACGACGGCGGGTTAGTGGGGAAAGCACGCGCACCGGGAATGGCGGAGAAATGCGGTTGCAGTTCACGCGCAATGGATTGCTGGTTACGTGTACGCTCCTCCCACGGCTTCAAGCGCAAAATTGCAAAGGAATCGGTGACGGTAGGGAAACCAATAATGGACTGATACCCCTCTGTCTCCGGTATGCCGCGATATAGCTCTTCCACCCGCTCCACATTGCGCAAGGTGTAATCCAGCGTAGCGCCTTCGGGCGAATTCACAATCCCGAAAATCACACCTCGGTCTTCAATCGGAGCCAGTTCGCTTTTGATGACCGTAAACAGCAGCCCACTGGTCGCGGCAACGGCCACACCAATGAACAGGACCAGAAAACGCCAGCGCAAGGCGCGAATCAGGATACGGCGGTAGCCTCGAGTCAGCCAGACCAGGAAGTTTTCGATACCCTGACTGACGCGGCCCACTTTCGCACCATGTGGACGCAGCATGCGCGAGCACATCATGGGCGTCAGGGTCAGGGCCACGAAACCGGATACCAGCACGGCAGCCGCCAAGGTCAGGGCAAACTCAATGAATAATCGCCCGGTACGGCCTGTGGCAAAAGCCAGTGGGGCATACACCGCCACCAGGGTTAGCGTCATGGCAATCACGGCAAAGGCAATTTCACGCACACCCAAAAAGGCAGCCTGCATGGCCGTCTTGCCCTCTTCGATATGGCGGTACACGTTCTCCAGCACCACAATCGCATCGTCCACCACCAGGCCAATCGCCAGCACCATGGCCAGCAAGGTCAGCGTGTTGATGGAAAAGCCCAGCATGTACATGATGGCGAAGGCCCCGATCAGGGAGATCGGAATCGTCACAATGGGAATCACACTGGCGCGGAAACTGCGCAGGAAAAACACAATCACCAGCACCACCAGCAAGATGGCCTCGGCAATGGTGGTGTACACCGAATCAATGGATTTCTGAATGAAGATGGAGCTGTCGTAAGACACGGACAACTTCATATTGCCCGGCAGGCTTTCGTTGATGCGCTCCACTTCTGCCCGCACGGATTTGGACAGATCCAGCGGGTTGGCGGTGGACTGTTTGGTCACGCCAATGTTCAAACTGTTTTGCCCATTGAATCGGGCCAGTACCCGCTCTTCGGCAGGCCCGATACGCACGTCGGCAATGTCGGAAATGCGCACCGGATAACCGGCTGCCTGACTGATGATGATGTTGCGAAATTCCTCGGGCGTTTCCAGGTCGGTGGAGGAAACCACGGAAAACTCGCGGGCATCGGACTCGATACGGCCCGCCGGAATCAGCACGTTTTGTTTACGCAGAGCATCTTCCACATCCTGCACGGTCAGCTGGTAGGCTCCCAGGCGGGTGCGATCCAGGTCGATACGCATGGCGGGCAAGCGCTCGCCAAACACGCGCACTTCAGCGGCACCAGGCAAGACGGACAGGCGCGTTTTAATGTAGCGGTTGATGTAGTCCGAGGCCTCCAGCATGCTGTAGTCGCCGGTATCCACACCTACATAAATAATCGGGGTGGAGTCTGCTTCCACCTTATTGATGATGGGCTCGTCCACCTCATCGGGCAGGAAACGTCGGGCACGCGACACCTTGTCGCGCACATCGGCGGCAGCGGCATCGGGGGCCCGGTCCAAATTGAATTTAATGTTGATCAGGCTGCGCTCGGAACGGCTGCGTGAAGTCATCACGTTCACGCCCTCGATCCCGGACAACTGATCTTCAAGAGGCTTGGTCACCTGGGACTCGATCACCTCCGGTGAGGCCCCTTTATAATTGGTGATGACGGAGACTACCGGCTCGTCAATAGCGGGGTATTCGCGTACGGTCAGGCGTTCATAGGAAATAAAACCGACCAGCACAATCACCAAAGACAGAACCGTGGCAAATACCGGGCGACGGATACATAAGTCAGAAAGAACCATGATTCCGTCCTATTGCTGCGGCTGTGTTTGGACGTCGATCACTTCCTGAATATCGACCGGCACTCCATCACGAACCTTTTGCAGCCCAGCCACCAGCACATTGTCGCCCGCTTTCAGATCGCCTGTGACTTGTACCCAGCCCTGCTCGCGTACACCAACCTGCACCTGACGGCGCTCTGCCCGGCCGTCTTTCACAATATAGATGTACTGATCCTGCCCCGAAGGAGCCAAGGCGGTTTCAGGCACCATCAAGGCCTGATAACGCGATAGCTCAAGGCGTACACGGCTGAACAAACCGGGGCGCAGAGCGCCATCTTCATTCGGTACCTGGGCCCGCAGCAAAATGGAACGGCCAGCCGTATCCACCGCCGGGCTGACAGCCAGCACCGAGCCATGGCGGGTTTCGCCCAGGAAGGCATCAAAGCGCAGTTCGACCGGCATGCCGGCCTTCACATCGGCCAGATATTGTTCGGGAATACGGAAGTCCACGTTCAAGGTCGAAACCGCTTCCAGCTGCACCAGATCCGTACCCGGCCCAACATAATCACCCACCGAGACATTACGCAAGCCGGTCACACCATCAAAGGGGGCACGGATACGGGTCTTGTCCAGCTGCACACGCGCCAATTGCACTTCGGCTTGCTGAACAGCCAAGCGGCTACCGGACTCGTCTTTGGCCTGCTGGCTGATAAAGCCCTGACGGCTCAATTCCGAAGATCGCTTGTGCTGACTATTGGCCAGATTCAAATTTGCCTGTGCCTGATTCAGTTGCGCCTGCGCCATGGCCGGGTCCAATTGAATCAGGAGCTGGCCTTTTTTGACGGGCTGACCTTCTTCAAAGCTGATCGCTGAAATACGGCCACTGATCTCGGGCCGCAGCACGACGGACTCTCTGGCCACCAGGGTTCCCACCGCCGCCACATCACGAATCAACTCACTTTGCCGCACGGGCAGCACTTCCACCCGCGTGGCATCAGACTGCGCCCAACTGGGGCTGCTACTGGCAAACAGTACAAGAAACAGAGAAAAAATCGTGGGACGCAGCGTGGAAATCATGGGCGGCTTATCCTGACCGGCCAGGCCGGTGAAGCTGTCTGACAAAATATGACGGGTGGCTAATAGTACTATCAGCGGGCTACAACTCTGCCCAAGATCTTATAACTGCCTGGCGATTTCCACCCCTTCATTGGCCAGTTGATCCGCACGCTCGTTACCGGGATCACCCGCATGGCCACGCACCCATAACCAGGTCAGTTCATGTTTTGCGGCCTGCTGCTCCAACTCCTGCCACAGGTCGGCATTCTTGACGGGCTTTTTATCGGCAGTACGCCAGCCGCGGGCTTTCCAGCCGGGCAACCATTCGTTCATGCCTTTCTGTACGTACTGCGAATCGGTGTGTACCCGCACCTGGCAAGGGCGTTTCAAGGCTTTGAGTGCCTCGATCACGGCCATCAGTTCCATGCGGTTATTGGTAGTATTGGCCTCGCCACCGCAAATGGCTTTTTCACGTCCGCCATGACGCAACAAGGCGCCCCAGCCCCCCAAACCGGGGTTGCCCTTGCAGGCACCATCGGTCCAAATATCGACAACATCAGTCATGTCTTGCTAATTCCTTCATCGGCAGCGCGTCCAGCAACCACCATTGGCCGACGCACACGCCGACGGTTTTTCTTCCACTTGGGCCCGACCATACGCAAGGCCGGCGTGCGTTTGACCGCACTAATCATGTAGACGGCCCCCGCAAAGCTCCACCAGCGCGCACCGCTTTGCTCCATCCAGGACCAGCGGTCCAGCCAGGACTGCTGACGGCACAACGGTGCATAACAGCCCATCTGCGTACTTTGCACATCAAAGGACAAAAGCTTTAACCAGTCGCGCAAGCGCGAGGGTGACATCACATCTCCCGGCAAGGTAGGCGTGCCCCGCTCCAGACCCGGAATCCAGTCGTGGGCACCCCACAAACTCAAGGGGTTGAAACCCGTCAGGAGAATGCGCCCTTCTGGCACCAGAACGCGCTCGGCCTCTCGCAACACCTGGTGCGGGTCGCGGGCGCTTTCCAATGTATGGGGCAGGATTAAAAGATCAATGCTTTGCGTATCAAAAGGCAGATGCTCGGGTTCGGCATAAACCAGGTTCTTCTGCTGGGCGGGCAGGACGCCGGCCTGAGCCGTACATACCTTGCAGGAGATGCGACTATGCGCCAGGAGGTCCCAATGCGGCAATCCAATTTGTATGGCATGATACCCGAAGGTGTTGACCACCTCCGCATCGATTCCGGCTTGTTCCCAAGCCCGCACATATCGCCCCGGTACGGTTTCCAACCACTGGGCAAATTGATCATTCAAAGTCTGCTCCACTGGCGCTCTCTCCCTCTACCATGATGAATGCATTTACCTGGCCTGTGCCAAGCGATGTTCGCCTGATTCCACTACCAGCCCTGAACGACAACTATATATGGGCTTTAAGTCGAAACGGTCATGCCCTGGTTGTGGACCCCGGCCAGGCCGCCCCGGTTCTGGATTGGCTGGAACGCGAGTCCTTACAACTGGATGCCATTTTACTGACACACCACCACGGAGACCACGTTGGAGGTGTCATGGATATCCTGGCCAGGCACCCGGCTCGCGTCTGGGGCCCCGCCAACGAGCGTCTGCCTGCCTGTGACGTGCCTGTCGGCCAGTCCGATAAGGTCGAGTTACCTACTCTGGAACTGACGCTGGACGTGCTGGACATCCCCGGCCATACCGCCGGACACGTTGCGTACTTTGGTCAAAATGAGGTAAAACAGCCCTTTGTTTTCTGTGGTGATACCTTGTTTGCTGCTGGTTGCGGACGCCTGTTTGAAGGCACCCCGGCACAAATGACGGATTCCCTGGGCAAGTTGGCAAAACTGCCATCGGACACCCTGATCTGCTGTGCGCACGAATACACTTTATCCAATTTACGCTGGGCTCTACAGGTAGAGCCGGACAATCCCCAGCTGCATGAACGTTGGGAACAGGATAATCTCAAGCGTCAGCAAAACTTGCCTACGGTGCCCTCCACCTTGAAAACAGAATTGGCTACCAATCCATTTCTGCGTTGCGAGACGACTGCTGTTATCAAGGCTGCCGAGCACCATGCTGCCCAGTCCCTTAATAATCCTGTCGAGGTATTTGCCAGCCTGCGCGACTGGAAAAACAATTTCTGAAGATTCCGCAATGAACCTAATGAGACTTTTTGCGCTGCTATGCGCTTTCGTGCTGGCAGGCTGCGCCACAGGCCCCAAGGTCAGCCCTCAAAAAGCCGCCAAGACCTCCACCAGCATTGCCGCCGATACGTCTCGCACCATTGATCTGACCCACCCACCCAAAGACGCGTGGGACCGGATGCGCCGGGGTTTCTCCATCCCCAACCTGCATACCGATCTGGTTGATTACTGGACCAACTACTACGCTTCGCACCCCGAATCCATCCGTACCATGAGCCAGCGCGCCTCGCGCTATCTGTACCACATCATGGACGAGCTCGATGCCCGTGGCCTGCCTTCCGAACTGGCCTTGCTGCCTTTTGTGGAAAGTGCCTATAACCCCGTCGCCTATTCGCGCTCCCATGCGTCCGGTCTGTGGCAGTTCATCCCCAGCACCGGCACACAATACAAGCTGGAGCAGAACTGGTGGGTAGACCAGCGCCGTGACCCGGTCGAGTCCACTCGCGCTGCTTTGGACTACTTGTCTTACTTGTACGAGTTCCAGGGCGACTGGTATTTGGCCCTGGCCTCCTACAACTGGGGTGAAGGTTCGGTACGCCGCGCCATGGAGCGTAATGAACAGGCCAACCTGGATGTTGACTACTTATCGCTGAAGATGCCGGACGAAACACGTAATTACGTCCCCAAACTGCAAGCGATCAAAAACATTGTGGCTAACCCGGAGCGTTATGGCATTACCCTGCCCCCAATCAGCAACACACCGTATTTCACGGCCGTGCGCAAGAACAAGGACATTGACGTAGCCCTTGCTGCTGAGCTGGCTGAAATCTCCGTGGACGAGTTCAAGGCCTTGAACGCTGCCCACAATCGCCCCACGATCCCTGCCGATCGCGGCACCTTGCTGCTGCCCGCCAACAAGGTGGATATTTTCAATGCCAATCTGGCGGCCTATCAAGGCAAGCTCAGCAACTGGAAGGCCTACCAATCCAAGCGCGGCGAAAGCTATCTGTCCATTGCCCAGCGTCACGGCATTACCTTGTCGCAGCTGCGCTCCATCAACGGTTTGGGTAGCAAGAGCACCAAGGCCGTGGCCCAGACACTATTGGTGCCCAGCACCACCTTGGGTGAAGGCAGCCTGCAACTGGCTTCTCTGACCAATACACCTGCCGCCCCGGTAGCGCAAAGCACACGCCGTGCTCGTACGCAAACGGCCAGCGTCAACCGCAAGAATGACACTGTTGTTTTGCGTCGCGGCGCCAATGTGCGCACCCATACGGTTCGACAGGGCGATACACTTTACGCCTTGGCCAAACGGTACGACACTTCGGTGGCAGAACTGCGACGCCTGAACAATATCAAAGGCAGCTCTCTTTCCAGGGGGACACGTTTGCGTGTTCCCGGTTCCAATATTCGTGGCTAAGTCCACCCACTAATTACATAAAGGATTTTCAGCATGGGTTTCCTGCAAGGAAAACGCATCCTGGTCACAGGCGTCCTCTCGAATCGCTCTATTGCTTACGGGATTGCGCAAGCATGTCGCCAACAAGGTGCTGATATTGCCCTGACCTATGTGGGCGAGCGTTTTAAAGAACGTGTTGAAGGCTTTGCCAAAGAACTGGGCACGGATATCGTGCTGCCCTGTGATGTGTCTGAAGACGATCAGATCGAACAGGCCATGGCCTCGCTGGGCGAGCGCTGGGACGGTCTGGACGGTTTGGTGCACTCCATCGGTTTTGCACCCCGTGAAGCCATTGCCGGCAACTTCCTGGACGGCCTGTCGCGCGAATCGTTCCGCGTCGCTCATGACATTTCCGCCTACAGCTTTCCCGCACTGGCCAAGGCTGCCCTGCCCTTGCTCAAAGGCCGCAAGAGCTCGGTGCTGACCCTGACCTACCTGGGCGCTGAAAAAGCCATTCCCAACTACAACACCATGGGCGTGGCCAAAGCTGCGTTGGAAGCCTCGGTGCGTTACCTGGCGGTGGCGCTGGGCGAGTACGGCATTCGTGCCAACGCCATCTCGGCCGGTCCTATCAAGACCCTGGCTGCCAGCGGCATCAAGGACTTCTCCACCATTCTGAAATTCGTAGAGACGCACGCTCCCTTGCAGCGCAACGTCACCATTGAAGAAGTGGGCAATGTGGCCTCCTTCCTGATGTCCGAATTGGCCAGCGGTATCACAGGCGAGATCACGCATGTTGACGCCGGTTTTAACTGCATCGTTCCGGGTATGCAGGAGTAAGGCCCCACGCCTTGATGTAAAAAAATAGCGGCCAAGGCCGCTATTTTTATTGCTCAGGGACGTCTAGACAAGGCATAGGCAAGCTGCCGTTTGCCTCCAGGAGTACAACCCGAACAGAGCCTGCCCAAATCAGACAGGGTAGAAAAGCCTGTAAGGGTCTAGCGAATCAATCACCCTGCGCCCCCTCTTCCACAAAGTCGCTACGCAAAATGCCATGCCGCTGCAACTTGTCGTAAAAGGTTTTGCGCGGGATACGCAGATCCTGCAAGGTCGCCTTGATATCACCACGATGGCGTGCCAGCGCCTGACGTATCTGCTGCGACTCGAACTGCTCCATGCGGGCGGGCAGGCTCAAGTCCTCGTTTTCCAGCTCCTTGATCTCCGGGTGCTGCACCCCCAGCACTTCACGTTGCGCAAAGTGTGCCAGCTCGCGCACATTGCCCGGCCAGTGATGTGACTGCATATAGGCCAGACTGCGCGCATCGGGCATCTTTTGCGGCATGCCGTACTTCTTGGCAGCCAGCGCCGCAAAGTGGGCGAACAGCATGGGAATATCCTCCTTGCGCTCCCGCAAAGGCGGCAGTCGCAAGGTGACCACGTTGAGTCGGTAATACAAATCGGCGCGGAAGTTCGCACGCTGGGCGGGGTCGGACAAATCCACCTTGCTGGCGGCAACGACGCGGATATCTACCGGGTGCTCTTCGTTGGAACCCAAAGGAGTTACGCAACGGGTTTCCAGCACACGCAGCAAGCGCACCTGCGCAATCATGGGCATGCTTTCGATTTCATCCAGAAACAGCGTGCCACGGTGTGCATGTTCAACACTGCCTACACGTCTGCGCTGCGCGCCCGTGAATGCCCCGGCTTCGTGACCGAACAGCTCGCTTTCAATAATGGTTTCAGGCAAGGCACCACAGTTCAGTGCCACAAAACGATGCTGTGCTCGGGCGCTCCAGCGGTGCAGCAACATGGCCACCACTTCCTTGCCCGTGCCGGTTTCCCCTTCCACCAGCACATCCACATCGGACTGGGCCAGATGCCGCAAGGTAGTGCGTAAATTGACCATGACCTCGGAATTACCCAGGAGCGCCGGGCCTTGGCCGTCCTCGTCCAATTCCTCGCGCAAGGCACGGTTTTGCAGCACCAAACTGCGCTGCATGGTGGCATGACGTATTACCGTCAGCAGGCGTTCGGCCTGATAAGGCTTGGTCAGAAAGTCAAAGGCGCCATCGTGCATGGCCTGCACGGCCATATCAATATCGCCGTGGCCGGTAATCAGCACGACGGGCTGCTCGGGATCGCGAGCATGCAAGGCCTGCATCAGCGCCAGCCCGTCCATGCCCGGCATGCGAATATCCGTCACCACCACGCCGGAATAATCCTTGGGCAAGCGGCTCAAGGCCTCCTGCCCGCTGGCACAGGCCACTACTTTCAGGCCCGCCAGTTCCAGACTTTGCACCACGGCGGCACGCAAGTCCGCATCATCATCAACAAACGCGACTTCCATTCTTATCTCTCTCCCTGGCCCAGCTCGCTATCGGCATTGCGCAGCACTATATGGAACGTGGCGCCACCCAGGCGCGAAGGCCCTTCTTCCAAACGGCCACCCAAGGCCGCCACAATATCGTGCGAGATCACCAGCCCCAAGCCCACACCTTGACGGCGGCTGGAGCTAAAGGGCGTAAACAGACGCTGGCGGATTTCCGGGCTCAGGCCGGGGCCGTTGTCGGAAACAACAATGCGCACATGCTGCTGCTCGCTCATGACTTCTATACGGATACGCCCTTGACGGCTCCCATCCAGAGCATCGAGCGCATTACGCAGTAAATTCACCAGAACCTGCTCCAGACGTACCGGCAAGGCCCATACACGCACAGACTCGCTCACGCCCTCCAGTTCCAGGCCCACACCTTGGGCCCGCGCCCTGTGCTCCAGCAATTGCCAGGCGCTATCCACAGCCGAACGAACCCGTACCGGGCCTTCCTGTTCCTGGGGCTTGCGGGCGTAATGACACAGTTGGGAGGTAATACTGCCAATGCGTTGGGTCAGCGTCTGGATGCGGGACAGGTTCTGCCGTGCCGTTTCCGTCTGGCCCTGATCCAGCAAGCGCAAAGTGTTGTCCGCATAGACTTCAATCGCCGCGACAGGCTGGTTGATCTCGTGAGCCACCCCGGCCGTCACCTGCCCCAGAAAGGACAGCTTCTCGGCCTGCTCCAACTGCTCACGCAGATCACGCGCACGCGTACGGGCTTCTTGCAGGGCCTGCATCTCCTGCTCCAGGCGACGACGCGCCACCTGCAACTGAGCGGTCCGGGACTCTACCGCTTCTTCCAGCGCATCACGCAGTAGCTCCTGACGCGCCTGTGCTTCCCGGCGCTGTTGATTGCGTTGCAGGGCCAAGGCCGTCAGTACCAGCGCTGCACATAACAACCCCATCACCGTCAGACGGGATTGAAAGGCCTGGGTCTGCAATGCAGCATCCATGGGAGCCATCGCGTGCAAAACCCAATCACTGCCTGCGACAGGCTGCTGCACATGCAAAAAGCGCTCCTGCCCCAATGTCCAGAAGGAGGCCCGTTCGCCGGAATCCGACATATTCAAGCCCACTGACTCCAAGGGCTCATTACCAAACTGCTGACTGGCCCGCAGCTTGACCAGTTGCTCGGGCGCGGCTTGATCCAGACTATGCAAACGCCAGTCCGGTTCACCGCTTAGCAAGATCACGCCATTGGGATCGCTTACAAACATGCGATCGCCATAACCTTCCCATTCTTTTTCCAGCAGATCGAATACCAGCTTGATGACGACCACACCAACCGGCTTGCCGTCCTGATCTTGCACCATGCGTGAAATGTACAAACCCGCCTTGCCGCTGGCAGTCCCCAAGGCAAAGTATTCCGCATGCCCCTGCTCCAGGGCTTTGGTGAAGTAAGGGCGGAAACCGTAGTGATTGCCCACGAAGCTGTCGGGCTCCTGCCAGTTACTGGACACCAGCGTCTGCGAACGAATATCCAGCAGGTACAGAACAGGAGCGCCCGTATCTTCGGCCAATTGCTGGAACTTGCGATTCAAAGCCTCGGCATCACCATAGGCAGGATTGCCCATCAGGTATTGGCGCAGAGCCTCGTCCTGGGCCAGCGCAAAGGACAGGGTACGAAATTTGTCTCGGATAGTCCTGATCCAGCCGGCATTACCGCGCATCAAGGAATCAAGCCGCTGTTCGCTTTGTGTCAGCAAACGAGCCGTGCCCAAATCGGCCGAACGCCAGAAGGCAAACAGCCCCAGCACGACGGCCAAGCTCAGCAGCAGCAACCATTCGAGCCTGAAGCGCCGCCGCATGCTCGAAGAAACCGGAATGGAGTTCATGAAACCTGTGCGAAATATCGCCAAAAATTAGTAATAGCTGTGCGGATTTTCGCACACATAAGCAGATAGCGGGGAAGTCTCCTGTCCGCAAGCCGCTTATTTACTGGTTTTCTGCCGGCGAACAGATTGGCACGGATGTTGCTTTAGTCATGAGCTTATGGGCCGGGACAAGGATCCCGGCGAGCTTAAACCGCCTGCCCACACACAATTCCAAGCAGGCCACCAGCTGACTGCCAGGTCGGCTACATCAAGTCACGGAGACGACATCATGATGGATATAAGCACAGGAGACCGTTCGGTACCGCAGATCGTCAAAATCAAGTGGTATCGAATTTTGTACGTACAGGTCATCATCGCCATCACTATCGGGATTTTGCTGGGCCATTTTTACCCCTCGCTGGGCGAGAGCATGAAACCTTTGGGCGATGCCTTCATCAAGCTGGTCAAAATGATTATTGCGCCCGTCATTTTCCTGACGGTAGCCACCGGCATTGCCGCCATGACAGACCTGCAAAAAGTGGGCCGTGTGGTGGGCAAGGCCATGATTTACTTTCTGACTTTCTCCACGCTGGCCCTGATTGTAGGCTTGGTGGTCAGCAATATCGTGCAGCCCGGCCATGGCATGAACATTGACCCCAGCACCCTGGACCCCAGCTCTATCCAGGGTTACGTGCAGCAAGCCCATGACAGCACGCTGACGGGCTTTTTGATGAACATCATCCCCGCCACCCTGATCAGCCCCTTTACCGGCGGCGACATTCTGCAGGTGCTGTTTGTGGCCGTGCTGTTTGGTATTGCCCTGGCCGCTGTGGGCGATCACGGCAAACCCGTGCTGAAACTGCTGCAAGCCTTGATGACGCCTGTTTTCAAGCTGGTTGCCATCCTGATGAAAGCCGCTCCCATCGGGGCCTTCGGTGCCATCTCTTTCACCATCGGTAAATACGGGATTGAATCCGTGTCCAGCCTGGCGCTGCTGGTGGTGACTTTCTACGTCACCTCCGTGCTTTTTGTGCTGATCATTCTGGGTGCCGTGGCCCGCTACAACGGCTTTTCCATCACCAAGCTGATCCGCTACATTCGTGAAGAACTGCTGCTGGTGCTGGGTACCAGCTCCTCGGAAGCGGCTTTGCCTACCTTGATGCAGAAGATGGAACGCGCCGGGTGTGCCAAGTCGGTTGTCGGCCTGGTTGTACCTACCGGCTACTCCTTCAACCTGGACGGCACCAATATCTACATGACCATGGCGGCCCTGTTCATCGCCCAGGCTTGTGATATTCCACTGACCTTGCAGCAGCAGGTTCTGCTATTGCTGGTTGCCATGCTCAGCTCCAAAGGCGCGGCGGGTGTAACGGGGGCCGGTTTCATTACCTTGGCGGCTACCCTGTCCGTGGTGCCTTCGGTACCTATCGCTGGCATGACTCTGATCCTGGGGATTGACCGCTTCATGTCCGAATGCCGTGCGCTGACCAATCTGGTGGGCAATGCGGTTGCCACCATTGTGGTTGCCCGCTGGGAAGGCGAACTGGATACCGATCAACTCAACAGCGCCATGAATGGCGAGCTGCCACCGCTGGATACCAGCGTCACCTTGCATCAGCGCGGTGACATGGAGATTCCCGCACAAGAGGCCAGCGAGCCGCGCGCGACTGTTGCAGCCTGATTCGGGCACTTGAAAAAGAAAGGCCGGTTTTCAATTGAGAACCGGCCTTTTGCTTGTCTGCTTGTTCTTGCCAAGCTGCTCCCGCTCGTATTGCTTTGGGCAGGTCGTTAGCGACTCAGTCAGACAGAAGGAAACCGCACAATCTCGCTGTCTGGCGTCCAGGCAGGGTATTTATCCATGATGCTCAGGAACAAAGGGCTGGACTGAAAGTTCAGCAACCAGGTCGACAAGTCCGTCCAAGGCTGCGCATCAAACCAGTCCCTGTTCACTTGTGCGAATTGCCGCACAAAGGGGGCAATCGCCAAATCTGCCAGACAAGGACGCTGTCCCATCAGGTAGCCCTGCTGTTCGATGCGGGCATTCAGGCCCATCAATAATTCACTGGCTTGGGCTCTATGCAGGGCCGAAAAACTGGCGGCATCCGTGAATTGTTCATCCTCGGTATGGCGATCCGGGTATTTATAGCAATCCAGATGCCGCTTGAAAGGCCCGTCATTGGCCGCAATCAGGGCCAGCATTTGCTCGACATCGCCCTGCTCAGGCTGCAAATACTGCTTGGGATCTTGAATCGCCAAAGCCCAACGCATGATGTCCAGGCTTTCATCAATAACCTTGCCATCGGGCAAGACCAGCACCGGGACGGTGGCTTTGGGAGAGGCCAGGCGCAGGGCCTCGGGTTTGTCGCGCAGTACGACTTCACGCAACTGACAAGTTACGCCGCTGGCCGCAATAGCCAGCCGTGCCCGCATGGCATAGGGGCAACGGCGAAAGGAATACAAAATGGGCAGATCAGATAAGGACATGCTCAATCCCGTTAAAAAGCCGCGCCACAGGCACGGACTTAAAGCGCTGGCGTTTATGCAAAGCGCCCTTCTGTAGCAGAAGGGCGGACTATAAACGACGCAGCGCCAGAATCAAGCTAGTAGAGGTAACACAGTGGCCCGATCAGGGCTAGGCGTCCTTGCCTTGCTGAGCCAGCAGGCGTTGCTCTTCCGCCTTGCGGCGGGCGGCCTCACGGCGCTCGGTCAACTCGTCCATGCTGACGCCAATGTGACGCTCTTCACGCTCGCGCGCCAAGGCCACTTGCTTTTGACGCTCACGGAAACGCTCGATCTGCTCGGGGGAACTGTGGCCGTGGCAGTAGGGACAGCTGACGCCTTCTTCGAACTGGGGCGAGGCTTTTTCCTCTTCGCTGATAGGCATGCGACAGGCACGGCAGAAATCATAATCGCCGGGTTCCAGACCGTGACGCACCGATACGCGCTCGTCGAACACAAAGCAGTCACCATCCCACAGGCTTTCTGCTGCTGGAATCTCTTCCAGATATTTCAGAATGCCGCCTTGCAGGTGGTAAACCTGATCAAAACCCTGCGAGCGCATGAAGGCCGTGGATTTTTCACAGCGGATACCGCCAGTGCAGAACATGGCCACACGGGGCTTGCCATGCAAGACACCGCCTTCCTTGGACTGCTCGGCCACCCACTGAGGAAACTCGGTAAAGCTTTGGGTCTTGGGGTTGATGGCACGGTTAAAAGTGCCAATACCCACTTCGTAATCGTTGCGGGTATCCACCACCACCACGTCCGGATCGCTGATCAGGGCATTCCAGTCTTCGGGAGCAACATACTCGCCCACCATTTCGGCGGTTTTCAGATCCGGTACACCCAGGGTAACGATCTCTTTTTTCAGCTTCACCTTGAGGCGGTAAAACGGAGCCTTGTCGGCATAGGATTCTTTATGCACCAGGCCAGAAATACGTGGATCGGAGTTCAGATATGCCAAGACGGCACGAATACCCTCCTGAGGGCCGGCAATCGTGCCGTTAATCCCTTCGCGCGCCAGCAACAGCGTGCCTTTGACTTCATGCTGCTCGCAAAAAGCAAACAAGGGGTCGCGCATTTGTGCGAAATCGGGCAATTCCACGAACTTATATAAAGCCGCGATCAGGTAGGTAGACATAGGTAAACGAATTCTCTGGATAGAAGCGGTGGCGCAGCCCGCAGGCGGTAGGACAGCGTAGGCCGTCGTACACTATACGCGACTGATACCCCTTGGGCCTTTGACGCCCGTCAAAAAAATAGGGCGGGCCGGGGATTCAACTTTAAAATCATAACGCTAAAGCCGTCAGGCCGCATCTGGCCCCGGTCCCTGTTTCACTTTGCACGAGAGCTATGGATTCCGTAACACAAGCAGTCCTCGGTGCCAGCATCTGCGGCTCCCTCCTCGGGCGGCAGTATGGCCGCAAGGCGATCCTGTCCGGTGCCATCATCGCCACCCTGCCCGATCTGGATGTCTTCATTCAATATGGGGACCCGATTACCTCCATGGTCAGTCATCGCGGTTTCTCGCACTCTTTATTTGTGTTGAGCGCGGCAGGCATCCTGATCACCCTTTTATGGCGACTGCTGTTTCCACAAGCACGTGCCTCTGCGGGGAGGCTGGGGATGGCGGTCTGGCTGGCGCTGATTACCCACCCTCTTCTGGATGCCTTCACCAGTTACGGAACGCAATTGCTGTGGCCTTTGGCCGCTACCCCGGCAACCTGGTCCAGCATCTTCATTATTGACCCGCTCTATACCGTGCCCTTACTGATCGCCACGATCATAGGCTTGATACGTGGACCGGCACCCGCAACGATACGGGCCTGCAACTGGGCCTTGCTCTTGAGCAGCCTGTATCTGGCAGCCTCGGTAGGTGCCAAGTTCTGGGCCGAGCAACAGGCGACCGCACAGCTCAAACAAGAGCAGGTGGAAATCACGCGGGTATACTCCGCCGCCCAACCCATGAACATCCTGCTCTGGCGTGTACTGGTGCGCGACACACAGGACCGGGAATGCGAAGTCATGGTGGGCCTGCTGGACCGGCTGCGTGCACCCAAGGGGCATCAATACGAATCCCTGTGCCTGCCCGTTCATAGCGACTACACCCAGTTGTTCCCCCCCTTGAAACAGCTGGAGCAACTGCGCTGGTTTTCGGACGATTGGCTGCGCTACGACATCATCGATGACCTGCTGGTGGTCAGTGATATACGCATGAGCCTGGGCCCCGGCCAGTACAGTTTCCGCTTTGTCGTAGCCGAACGCATTGCAGACGACACCTGGTTGCCCGTGATTCCGTATCGTTGGGCCAGTGGCCACAATATTGCTTTGCTAAAGCCCGTTCTGCGTCGTATTTGGGAGCCGACTCCACCGCTACCGCTACAAGAATGGGCCAAACGCATTGATGCCGGTGTACCTATTCCCAGGGCAAGCCCAGATTTCCAGGACATGGATTAAGCAAGGCCAAAAACCAGAGATGGAGACGGGCCTGTGCAAGGTGGGCATAGCCAACTGTTGCTAGCCCGCCCGGCCGCGTGTAGCACGCGCTCCTGAAACATAAGGTCCTAGCTTGATACAAAATACGAAGTGGTGAAGCTATAAAATTGCGTCCTGCCCGATAGGGGTTTTAACGTATTGCCAACGCATCAAAAGCATCAATCACTTTCATCATGAATTTAAAAAAAATATCTGTTTTCGCCACGCTGGGCCTTTGCATCGCTATTGCGGGCTGCAACAGCGAAGAAGCGACAGAAGCACCATCTCAAGCGGTCTCATCCGAGCAAGGCTTTATCCAGAAATACAATGCCTATGTTGAAGTTGCCAATAGCTTGCATACGCCTTTCTACCGTGCGCTTTCCGATTATCAAACCGTCTACGAGCCTGCCGTGCGCTCGGGCAAGAAGCTGGATAACTATTCCGTTGTTTCACTGGTAAGCATCAAGAACACCCAGGAAAAACTGAAGTCCGCCTTGGCACTGGAAGCCAACATGCCGGAAATAGATGGACCAGCAAAGCAGTTTGACGACTCCTTGACCAAGCTGGCACCTCTCAATTCCGAGTTGAACAACTATGCCGAATCAAAAGAGTTTCTGACGGATGGCGGCAAAAAGGCAGCCGACAATAACGAGGCGTTCGTCAACGCCCTGACAGAAGTCGTACAGGCAGAGGCTGCATTTCTCCAAGGCATTCAGAAACAGGATGAGATAAACATCCAGACCTCTTTCGATAAAGCTCCCAAGGACTCCATGGAGCATTACCGTTTGGGTGCCGTGCTGTTCAGCAAGCAGGCCATGAACAAAGTCGACGCTATTTTCGAGCAGCAGGGGGCAAAAGAGAGCATCCCCCCCTTCCAGGAAAGTCTTGACCAGGCAGCTGCGATGATCAGTAACTGGGATAAAAAATTCAAGGAAGAAACGCCGCAAGGATGCCCACGAATCATGTCGAAAATGAATGAATTCCTGGCCCAGGGCAGAAGCGTCATCCAGCATGCCTCTGAAGGCAATTACGTACCTCAGGAAGGCTCGATCAGCTGGCAGATCAATAACCCCATAAAAAATGACGCCAGCAGCTTGCAATTGAAATTCAATGCAATGATCGGGGCGCTTAACTATCCCCGTTGCTAATGGCACCCAGAGACTGAGCTTGAAGCCGTAAACCTGGCGTCAGGCTCCAGTCTCAATGCAGGCAGTCATGCCGGCTCTGGCGGGCACGCTTCGTCTTGAAGCGATCCACACAACAAGCCCCCACGCTGCGCCTTTGGCTTAGTGCCTCCGAGGGGCTTTTTACCGGGGGCGCCGAGCTTTAGGGCAGCACGGCGCCAAAAAAAACCCTGGACGATTACGTCCAGGGTTTAAATTTACCCACTACGGTCACTACAAAATGACACCCGGCGCTCTGTCAAACCCGAGGATCACAAACAAGCCTTATTTCAGCATCCCTTCAACACGCTGGCGCAAGGCCGGGTCCTGCTGAATCGCCAGACTGATGCCGTTGTAGTCCGCCAGATCCATGCCATTGGCACTGACCACGCCTACCAGGCGCTGGTCGGCTTCCTGAACAATAGCCTGACGCTCTGCATCACTTTTGGCCGCATCCAGACGCGGCTGATATTCCGAAGCAGTTTGGGCGACCTTCTTGTAGGTGCGCGCATATTGCTCCAGCTGAGAATCCGTAGGTTTAACGATCTGGGTGGCAGCAGGGGCTGCCGAGTTGGCCGGAGCCGCATTGCCCTGGGCCATCGCAAAAGGGCTGTACATGCCAAATGCGACTGCGGTAGCAGCAAGAAAAGCTTTAACTGGGGGCTGCATGGATAGAACCTCCTAAACAGAGTCAATGAACGATCATCATGACAAGAGCGGCAGCAGCTTACAAGTTTCTCAATGTAGTTTCGTGTATCTGCATGCCACCCTTCCCGTTACAGACTTCAGTCGCGCGAGTAAGGACGTCCATTAAAGTCCACGGTTACCAAATTGCCGTCCATCTGGCCCATGCCGGGTGAATTGGCGGGCATGCCTGGCGCGGCCACCCCACGCACACTGCCATCATTCATCATGCGTTTGACGACCTTGGCAGGCACATGGCCTTCAATCAATTGCCCCGTCTCTTCAATCATCGCGGTGTGGCAGGACGCCAGGTTCTCCGGCACTCTCAAAAGCCGCTTCACGTCTTGAATCTTCACGACCTTGACCTCTTTGACCTCAAAGCCTTCATCGCGCATGTGCTGTGCCCAGCCCCCACAACAACCACAGTTAGGATCCTGGTACATCGTAATAGCGGGACCCTCTGCCAACGCCATGGAACTGAAGGCCATCAGGCTGGCCGTCAACAATAAAGGTTTAATCACAATTACATTCCTGTTTTGCAGCGCCACGGCGCTCTGGTTGACACTCTCATGCACTTGACTAAGACTAGGCACTCGCAAAAAAGTTTAACAAAACACACTAATCCGTCCTGATCCGCCATGAGTCTTGATTCCGTCAAACAGTTTTTTAACGAACACGCTGCCGATATTCAGGTAATTGAAACCACCGAAAGCACAGCCACCGTCGTGCTGGCTGCGCAAGTGCACCAAGTCGAGCCGGGACAAATTGCCAAGACGCTTAGCTTGAAAGTGGGCGATAAAGTAGTACTGCTGGTCGCTCGAGGTGATGCCCGTCTGGACAACAAGAAGCTGCGTACCGCCTTCGGTACGCGCGTAAAAATGCTGGACCTGGAAAGCACTGAAGCCTTGACGGGTCACCCGGTTGGCGGGGTCTGCCCCTTTGGTCTGGCTACCCCGCTGGAGATTTACTGCGATCTGTCCTTGCAGGACTACGACACGGTCTTGCCCGCAGCAGGCTCTATTAATTCTGCGGTACGCATCACCCCGCAGCGCCTGGCCGAGCTGACCCGCGCGCAATGGATTGATGTGACTCAGCCGCCTCCAGCTCAGTCCTGACCCCCACCTGCGATTGGGTCAGAGGTTGACCTGCTGCCTTGTGCCCCCCAGGCGCAGGCAAACCTGCCCGTCGCTGACAGGTAAACAGATGTGTAAGTTGAATACGTACATGACCAGGCGACAAAAAACGCCATAAGAGCTCAAGGCATGGGGACGCGGCCATAAGGTATTTTCAGAAAATAAGCGGGTTCGTCCTTGCCATATCTGGTAACGAATGCCCTTTCTATCCTGATTAGGATAAGACATCGGATCTCAAATTAACTTTGTCTATCCCAGAGGAAAAAATGCCCCACCTATTATTGCTGGAGACAGATTCAGCTTTTATAAGCCTTTTTTTGGCATTGGCGCGGCAGATGAACTTTTCCGCCATCGCTGCAAATACGCCAGAAGATGTTCTGATCCGTTATCACCAGAAAACTCCTGATGCCCTGCTGTTTGGCCCCAGTGTCAGCGCCCTGCAGGCTCAGGAGTTGAGCCGTCGCATCGGACTGGATGCGGTGGAAAGCTATACCTTGCACGCCTACAGTGGCTCGACCCGGCAAGACCAGGCGCAATTGCGCACCTTGCTGGAGCAATTAAAATCCAAGTATCAAAACGGTGCCTGTGCTTTTCAAGCCGAGCAGCATCATGACTTTGGCGAGTTTGTAGGCTGTTCCGCCCCCATGAAAAAACTCTATGAAAAGATCAGCAAAGTGGCCAGCACCGACCTGCCTGTGCTGCTGATTGGCGAGAGTGGCACCGGCAAGGAACTGGCGGCCCGGGCCATTCACCGCTGCAGCGCTCGCAAGGAACAGGCGTATGTACCCATCAACTGTTCAGCCATTTCAGAACAACTGATCGAAAGCGAGCTGTTCGGCCACGAAAAAGGCAGCTTTACCGGAGCCGAACGTAATCGGCAGGGCTACTTTGAACTGGCGGACCAGGGCACGCTGTTCCTGGACGAAATAACCGAAATGCCCATAGACGCCCAAACCAAGCTGCTGCGCGCATTGGAAAATGGCGAATACATGAAGGTAGGTGGCGACAAGTTGATCAAACATGATGCCCGCATCATCGCTGCGACCAATCGCACGCCCATGCGCGCTATTGAGGACAAGAAACTGCGCGAAGATCTGTATTACCGCCTGGGGGTCTTTCCGATTCAAATTCCCCCCCTGCGTGAACGCGGCAACGATGCCGTCCTGATCGCCAAGCACTTGGTAGAACAGCTGAACCAGGAGCATCAGCAGAACCGCTCACTGAGCCTGGCCAGCATGAAGGAGATCGAGCGCTATCACTGGCCGGGCAATATACGCCAGCTACGCAATGCAGTATTGCGCAGCTATGTAATGAGCAACAGCGATCAAGTGGAAATCAATATGGAGGCCGACCCCATGGAATAAATGCTTGCCCAGTGTGGAACTGAGCAAGCTTGGCAAAAGCTTACTGGGCCACGGCAGGCTTCATGGAGTCTGCCAGCGCATGAGCATGCCGCAAGTGTTGCTGCAGCATGGGCAAAGCGTCCTGAGCAAAACCCATGACTTCCTTGTCTTTGCCATCCTTGATGTAGTCCTCAAAGAGCTTGATGGTGTCCTCATGCGCTTTGACTGCCGCTTCGTTGGCATAGTCCGCATCGAACTGTTCACCCTCCGCGCCCTCTAGCATGGAGATCTTGCCGCGCTGCATCAGGCTGGGCTCGGTGGGCAGTTCCACCTTGCGGGCCTGTGCCAGCGTCTGCAATTCCTTGGCCAGCTGCTCGTGGTCGTCGATCATCATTTGTGCAAATTCGACCACTCTATCGTTGTTGCTGCGCTCCAGAGCCAGCTTGGCAGCCGTCACTTCAAAATGTCCCGATTGTGCCGCATCTCTCAAAAACCCTTTATCCGGAGAAAACAGCTCAATGGCAGAAGCACTGCGAACACTCAAACCCAATACCAGACCCGCCGCCAGCGCCAAACACATCAGATGTCTTACTCGCATCGCACACCTCCAAAAACGTCAGTCATTGCCTGAAGCCAGAACATCTTTGCTGACCTGAGGCCAATCCGCATGGCCAGCAAAGCCTTGACGGTGTCCTAGCAAGGGCCGTACCCGCGCCTTCAACCTTGGGGCAGGAACGGAACTTGCTATGTAGATAGCACAGGGCCCGGATCATCCCGGCAACTGTGTCCGAAGAACTGTCGGTTCGCATCACCAAGCACAAGGAGACGCCACCATGAAGCTGGAAATGGTTCCGCAGCTGCACATGCAGCAAACCCTCTCGCAGCGACTGCAACAGTCCGCACAAATCCTGCAGCTCTCGGCGCAGGAGCTGCAAACGCTGGTACAAGACAGCCTGCAAGACAATCCCCTACTGGAACCCGCTCCAGAACCCGCCGCCCCCGTACGAGAGGGCCTGTCCCATCCTGGGTCCAGCCAAAGCGCTCACCTGATCGATAAGCACGACATAAGCCCGGCTCCGCGCAGCCGTGACGAACAGATCCTGGAGCATGTACGTTTGAGTCACGCCAGTGAGCGCTGCAAGGCCTTATGTGCCCTGATCGTGAACGCCCTGGATGACAACGGATACTTGCGCGATCACTTTGAAGACCTGCTCCCCACCGGCTACGAACACATCCCCCTTGCCGAATGGCAAACCGCGCTGGCGCTGGTCCAGTCCCTTTCTGTTCCCGGTACAGGTGCCCACTGCCTGTCCGACGCGTTGCGCTTGCAGATCCAGGCGCGTCAGTCTCTAGACCCGGTTCTGAAACAGAGACTGCTCAAGTTAGTGGCTACCGAGCTGCCCGCGCTGGCGCAAGGCGAGTGGTCACAAGTGCAGAGCCGCCTGAATCTGTCCGATGCAGACTTTCATCAGGCGCTGCGCGAACTGCAAAGCCTGGACCCCAAGCCCGGTCTGGCTTATCTGGAGCCGTTACGCCAGGCCATTACGCCAGACGTCCACGTCTACCGCGATGGCAAGCATTGGCGTGTGCTCGCGGACCCTCGCAGCCTGCCACGCGTTCAGGTGCATCAAGAATATGCCGCCACCCTGGAGCAACAGGCACGCACGCAACAGAACCGCCCTTTGCACAGCGCCCTGACTCAGGCTCGCTGGCTGGCCGAGAGTCTGGCGATGCGACGCAGCACGGTGTGCCGTGTCGCTGAATTCATCGTCCGGCACCAGATCCTTTTTTTCGAGCTAGGTGAGCAAGGCTTGCAACCCCTGCGCATCAGCGATCTGGCCAAGGAGCTGGATCTGCATCAATCCACCATCTCCAGAGCGACTGCCAACAAGTACATGAGCACTCCCTTTGGCACCTTGAGCTTCAGGCATTTTTTCTCCGGCGAGCTGGAGACTGATTTCGGTGGCAGTTGCTCCACCGCCCTGGTCAAGGAGCAGATACGCCGGCTGATTGCCAGCGAACCAGAACGTCAGCCTTTAAGCGATGTCGACTTGCATCAGGCGCTGCGTCAGAACAGTGTGGAGCTATCCAAACGAACCGTCACCAAGTACCGCCTGCAACTGGGTATTCCCAATGCCCGCGAACGTTTGCAACGGGCACGCCTGCGTGCTGTCAGCGGGCAGGATGTGCACCCCTTGAATTGAACGGGTACGCAATTTGCTGATTCTCCAACGAAGATCCCTTAATAAAACAAAGCGAGAATCAGCATGAGCAAAATCATTGTGGTGTCCGTACGCGTGGCCAGTTCCGATCAACCTTGCACAGGCGGGCTGGCCGTCGCAGTAGATCAATTGTTAAAGCACCCGCAGACCCAGGGCATCTGGCTGGGGTGGAACGGTCAATGTGATTCACAGCCGGGTTCGCTGCGTACCGAAGATCGGGGCAGCTACCAAGCCGTCACCTTCTCCTTCACCCAGGAGCAATACGAACAGTTTTACTGCGGTTACGCGAACACCTGCCTTTGGCCCGCCTTTCACTACCGCCTGGACCTGATGGACTTCCAGACCCACCACTTCCAGCAATACCTGGAGATCAACCGGCAAATTGCCGCTTATTTGCGCCAGATTGCCGAAGAGGACGACTTGATCTGGGTCCATGACTACCACCTGATGCCATTAGCCCATTTTTGCCGAGAGCAAGGAATGCAGCAGGCCATTGGCCTGTTCTTTCACACCCCCTTTCCGTGCCCGGAGATTCTGCGCTCCATTCCCCGCTATGAACAATGGCTGCCCATGCTGCACCATTACGACCAGATTGGCGTCCAGAGCCGTGGCGACCATCATGCGCTGACAGCCGCACTCCAGACATTAGTGCCACCGCGCACGAGCGAGTCAGGCGCCCGTACCGTCAGCACGGACGTCTATCCCATCAGTATCGATGTGGATCTGGTTCAGGCTCTGGCCAAGGCCCCCTCATGGACCGACAGCGCCACACCAATCGAGCCAGTCAACGGGCCTGACACCATTATCAGTGTGGACAGGCTGGATTACACCAAGGGTCTGGCCTATCGGCTGCGCACCCTGGATACGCTGCTGCGCAGCTACCCGACGCTGCACGGGCAAACAACGTATGTCCAAATCGCCCCTTCTACCCGCGGCGATATTCACGATTATCAAGTCATGCGTGAAGAGCTGGAAAGTCTGGCCGGACAGATTAACGGTCAATTTGCCACGCCAGGCTGGAGTCCGGTGGTGTACATGAACCGCGCCTTTCCGGCCGGCCAGCTGATGCGCATGTTGCGCCGCGCCCGCGTCGGTTTTATCGCACCCTTGCGTGACGGAATGAATCTGGTGGCCAAAGAATATATCGCTGCCCAGGACCCCGCCGACCCCGGTGTCCTGGTTCTGTCCACCTTTACGGGCGCGGCACAATCCCTGCAAGGCGGCTACCTGCCCGTCAACCCATTTGATGCGGACGCCACCGCCCGCAGCCTGTATCAAGCCTTGAACATGTCGCTAGAGGAACGACGCCGACGCCACCAGCATTTAATGATGCAACTGCGACAGCAGGACCTGAGGCAGTGGTGCGAACAGTTCCTGCATGATCTTGGCATCAGCTCGGGCTTGAATCAGGCCCATGACCCTCTGGCTGAGCTTCCAGCATCCTGACGCGTACAAATGCATCCGGTTGGTGCTGACCCAGATAGGCCACCAAGCGCTCGCGCAACAAACAGCGCAAGTCGAACAAACGGCCCGAGTCGGCAGCACTGACCAGAAAGCGCAACTGCATCCCCCACTCATTGGTATCGGTCACCTGCAACACCTGAACGCGCCCATCCCACAATTCAGAGGACTCGCACAAGTCCTTGAATGCCGTGTTCAAGCCCTGGATTTCAACCTTGTAGTCCACCCATAGAAATACCGTGCCCAGCAAAGAGGCGCTGCGACGGGTCCAGTTCTGGAAGACAGTTTCTACAAACCATTGCAAGGGAACGATCAGACGGCGCTCGTCCCACACACGTACCACCACATAAGTGGCCGTGATTTCCTCTATCCGGCCCCACTCCCCTTCCACAATCACCACATCGTCAATGCGTATGGGCTGGGTGAATGCGATCTGCAAACCGGCAATAAAGTTACCCAGCACCGGCCGGGCAGCAATACCGGCTACCAGCCCCGCTACCCCGGCCGATGCCAGCAGGCTGGTGCCCAGTTGCCGTGCGCCGGGTAGAACCATCAAAGCAAAGGACAAGCCCAGCAAGACCAGCAAGAAATGCACACTGCGTGCCAGCACACGCGCCTGGGTGTAGATCTGACGCGAACGCAGATTGTCGGACACATTCAAGGGGTGACGCACCACCACAAGCTGGAACAGAGATTCGACTGCACTCATCAGCATCCAGGTCGTGCAGATAATCAGCACCAGCATGTCCCCAACGATCAGATAGGACTGCCACTTGGCCGAGATGGGGGCCAGCGGAATACATATGCGCAAAAATACGGCCAGAAAAAACAGCCGCGACGGCCAGCGTATCCGTTCGCTGAAAAACCGCAGAAAGTGCTCTGGCGAGGCCAGTCTTTCAATAATCTTGCCACCCAGAAAATGCACCAGCAGCAGTATCGCCCAGCCGCCCAGCAATAACAGCAGCCACATCCACCACGTCATTGACATCATGATTGCTCTCCTGAAAACCATGTCTCCAGATACAGCAACTTGTGTGCCGCGCCCCGCCCCCAGGCAGTCAGGCACGCTTTGTGCTGGGTCAGTCATAACCAATCACGTGATTGGTGTTCTTTCTCAAGGAGAGTTATATGACCCAGCACACCAACAAACAGGATCATAAAGATCAACGTGGCTTTGCCTCCATGGACGACAAAAAGCAGCGCGAGATTGCTGCTGAAGGTGGGCGTGCCTCGCACGAAAAAGGCACCGCGCACGAGTTCACCCCGGAAGAGGCCCGTGAGGCTGGCGCTAAAGGCGGCCGTGTAGCCCATGAACGCGGTACGGCGCACGAGTTCACTTCTGAAGAAGCCCGTGAAGCCGGTGCCAAGGGTGGCCGGGCAGCCCATGAAAAGGGCACGGCCCATGAGTTCGACTCCGAGGAGGCCCGCAAGGCCGGCGCCAAAGGTGGCAAGGCCACCCAGGACCAGCGACGCTAAGCCTTAACCAAGCCCCAGTTGGACGCGGCGCACCCACCAGGGCCGCCGCGCCCTGTCCCATTCCTTGTCTATTTCAGGAGCCGTCATGACAACGCGTCAAACAGTGAAAGAGCAACGTCACCTGCAAGAACAGCAGGACCAGAAGGACAAGAACGGGGTCGGCCAGAACGAGCCCGTCACGCACGATAAGAGCCACCCAGGCAGCGATTACCCCACTCCCCCCCTGCCGCAACAACACCTGGAAAAGCCTGGGTGTGAAAGTGATCTGGACCCGGCCCCCCGCTACGAAGCCTCCAGCTACAAGGGCAGCGGCAAGCTGGAAGGAAAAGTAGCCGTGATTACCGGTGGGGACTCGGGCATAGGCCGGGCCGTTGCCGTGCTCTATGCCCGAGAAGGTGCCGATGTGGCGATTGTGTATTTGCACGAGGATGAAGATGCCGGACGCACTCGTCTGGCCGTCGAGGCCGAAGGCCGCCAATGCCTGACACTGCGCGGCGATGTGAAAGACCCTGAATTTTGCCGACAAGCGATTGAGCAGGTACTTGACCGCTTCGGTCACCTGAATATTCTGGTCAACAATGCCGGCTTTCAGGAACATGCCCAATCCTTGCTGGACCTGACCCCGGAGCGGCTCAATGAAACCTTCCACACCAATATCTATGGCTATATCTACATGGCCCAGGCCTGCCTGCCGCACCTTCACGCGGGCGATGCCATCGTCAATACCAGCTCGGTCACAGCCTTGCGCGGGGCCGCTCATCTGCTGGACTACTCCAGCACCAAGGGCGCCATTATTGCCTTCACGTACTCCCTGGCGGCCAACCTGGCGCCCAAAGGTATACGTGTAAACGCGGTCGCTCCCGGACCCGTCTGGACCCCCTTGAACCCCGCTGACTCCCCGGCCGAAAAAATCCCCGAGTTTGGTGCCGATACGGTCTTTGGCCGCCCCGCCCAGCCGGAAGAACTGGCGCCTGCCTATGTCTACCTGGCCAGCCCGATCACCGCCAGCTACATCACCGGCACCGTGCTCCCCATCACGGGTTACCCAGGAAGCTGATATGAATAACGCTCTGCATTTGGATCAGACCGCCTTGTTTCTGGATCTGGACGGTACCCTGGTCCCCTTGGCTGCGCGGCCTGACCAGGTATTTCTTCCCCCGTCCACCGCCGGCCTGCTGCTGAATCTGCACGCTGCCTGCGACGGCGCGGTGGCACTGGTTTCAGGCCGCGACCATGACAGCCTGCATATCGCCTGCACCAAGCTTCCGCTTGCCATGATCAGCAGCCACGGCGCAGCCATGTATGACGCCGAGGGTCAGGAATGCTGGAACATCCCGATCAACCCGGCTGAGCACCACAGCCTGTCCCGCTCTGTCGCCGCCCTGATCCACCCCTACTCACTGGTTTGGATGGAGCGCAAATCGCACGGTGTGGCTGTGCACTTTCGGCAACGCCCTGAAGTTGGCGAGGCCTTGGCCACGGAACTGCACGTGCTGTGCTCGGAATATCCCGGCTTTGATCTGATCCGCGGACATTGTGTCATCGAACTGCGCATGAGCGGCTTTGACAAAGGCCAAGCCCTGGCCCGGGCCCAACGCCTGCCCGCGTTCGCCGACCGCAAGCCCGTCATGATTGGCGACGACTTGACCGATGAGGCCGCCTTTGAGTTTGTGAACCAGAAAGGCGGGCTGAGCATACGCATCGGTCCTCAGGAGCCAGCCAGCGCGGCCCAGCTTTCCTTGCCACACCCCTCTGACCTGCTGACACTTTTGCAAACCAGTCTGCTGGAGACGCGCTTTTTCTCCGAGCTGGCACAGCGAACGCCCTCAGGCGCCAAAACGGTTGCGCCATGACTCGCTGACACTGGCCGCACTCTCTTTACTTAAAAGGATGGCCCCATGAGCAAGATACTTACCTCTACGCCCAAGACCTCCTTGCAAATCAGCCTGCCCAGCAAGGGCTGCAACAAGGGCGCGCTCCAAAGTCTGGAATTCATGGCCAGGGAACTGGCGCAATTCCTGGATCTGCCTCGAGTCCATATTGACTATGAAGACCAGCTAAAGCCCAGCTCCGGAAACACTTACTACCTCCCCCTGCAGACCTTGAGCCTGGAGCAGGCGCGACAACTGGGTATCGAACAGGCCTCCCAACTGTATGGGGGTGTAGTGCCATATGACTTTCTGGCCCATAAAACCGTCGCCCATCCCCTTCCCCAGGACGATATGGACCGCCCGGAAGGCTGGAACAATGAGCTGGGCCTGGCGTTACGGCACACGGTCTTGCCAGGCTACAGCGTCTTTTCAAGAAACGACGCGCTACGCACAATGAGCCTTCTGGATGAAGCAGGCCAGACCGGCATACGGGCCAAACTGGCCAGTGCTAATGCAGGCAAAGGCCAGAAGGTGATCTACAGCCGTCAAGAGCTGGAAGAGCTCTTGAACCTGCCGCCGTGGCAGAGTCAACTGGAACAGGGTCTGGTACTGGAGGAGAACCTGCTCGATGGCGAGACCTTCAGCATCGGCCAGACCCAGGTGGGCGAGCATCTTTTTTCCTATATCGGCCAGCAACACCAGACCACCAACCTGCAGCACGAGTCCGTATATGGCGGCTCCAGCTTGCTACTGGTTCGCGGCGGGTTTCAGCAGTTGCTGCAGCTCTCGGGCATGAAGCGCATTGAGCATCTGCTTGAGCTGACCATAAGCTACGAAAAAAACATCAGGCAGGCCTTTCCTGAACTGTATGCCTCACGTCGCAACTATGACCTCATCGTCGGTAAAAATGCGCGTGGCCACTACAAGGCAGCCGTACTGGAACATTCCTGGCGTTTTGGCGGAGCGTCCATTGCAGAGATTCTGGCCATCCGCACCCTGCAACGCCACCCTGAGCTCCAACATACTCACGCATGGACACGCGAGCGCTATCTGGACGATGCCAGCCTGGTGAAAAACTCCCCTCATCTTTACAGCCTCGACCAAGAAGACGAGGCGTATCTTGCCCGCTTCGGCGGCCCACTGCCATCATGAGTACGGAAATTTTCAACACCACCATCAAAGTGCCCCATCAGCACCTGGATGCACGCCTGCTAGTCCCCCAATCCCCTGTCCCTGGCATTTTGTTCGTGCACGGTTGGGGCGGCAGCCAGCACTTTGACCTGAAACGCGCCCACACCATTGCCGGTATGGGCTGTATTTGTCTGACCTTTGATCTTGCCGGACACAATTCCAATCAGCACGAGCGCGAGAACGTCACCCGAGAACAGAACTTTCAGGATATCTGCGCGGCCTTCGACACCTTGAGCAGCCACCCTATGGTGGACTCCAGCTCCATCGCCATTGTGGGGCACAGTTATGGCGCCTATCTGGCCTGCCTGTTAAGTGAATTTCGATCGGTACGCTGGCTCAGCTTGCTGGCTCCTGCCTTGTACCCGGACGACGACTGGCTGTCTCCAAAGGATCAGCTCAATCGAGAGTTGCTGCAGGACTACCGTCTGCATACTCATTCTCCGCAAGAGAACCGCGCCTTGCAGGCCTGCTCCAAATTCACGGGAGATGTTTTGCTGTTTGAAGCGGAATACGATGAGCTGATTCCCCGCCAGACCTTGCTAACGTATCGCCAAGCCTTCAGTCAGGCTCATTCCCTGACACATCGAGTGCTGGAAGGCAGCAACCACGCACTGGACGAGAAAGTCGCCCAGCGTGATTACTCCGTGCTGCTTTACCGCTGGATTCAGGAAATGATTATTGGCGCCCGTATTGGGCACCTGCCCAACAACACCACTTGACTCACGCGACAGCCGGACGGTTGGCATAGCCGGAGACAAACTCCTTGGCCTGCCCAGTCTGCGGGTCAAAGACGTGACGGCGTACCTTGCCGATATCCGCACCATAAACGTGAATGCTGATGGATACCTGGTCGTCATACATATTGGAGACCTCGTGTATATCACCCACCGTGGGTGACACCACTTCCACCACGCCTGGTTCCAGAGTCTGTGTGTCTTGTTCTGTCATATGGCCGGTATCGGGATCACGGTCAAAAGGCCGGGAGCGTTCCGCGCCACGCAACATACCAATCAAGCCCCACACGGTATGGTCGTGGATAGGGGTTTTCTGGCCGGGACCCCACACAAAGCTGACCACGGAAAAGCGTTCCTGCGGACAGCAATACAGCAAGTACTGCTGATAAAACTGGGGATGGGGCTGGGTGTACTCCGGGGCCAGCCAATCGTCCTGGGCCACCAGTTCGCCCAGCAGGACACGGCCATCACGCAGGATATCCGCCTCGGCGACAGCCGGGCGGACGGTCAATTCATTCATCCCTTGAATAAAACGCTCAAAACGGGGGTGCATAAGGGGATGTCTCCATAGTTGACTGGGCCTTGCGGCCCAATTCGTGAATCAGTTCTTATTTGTTCAGATACACCGGGGCACGTTTTTCTTTGAACGCGTTCATCCCTTCCTTGGCATCATAACTATCCTCGATCGCTTTCAGTTGCCGCATGGTGCGCGCCATCTGCTCGGACGGGCCGCGCGTCAGCACTTCATTATTGATAAAGCGCTTCAAGGTTTGCAAAACACGCGGCGACATCTTGGCCAAGTCCTGCGCCATACGCACAGCAGCCTGGACTTGCTCGCCTACCGGCACCACTTCATTGGCAAAACCCAGATCGTAAGCACGGCGGGCTTCCAGCGTGCGGCACAACAAGATCACTTCCATGGCGGCATGATGCGGAATGCGCGAGGCCAGGCCCGAGATGATGCCGCCGGTAAAGCCCAGCTTGGCTTCGGGGTAAGAAAACTTGGCACTCTCGGACGCTACCAGCAAGTCCGTCATCATGGCCATCACCAGGGCTCCCCCCACGCACCAACCGCTGACGGCCGCAATAATGGGCTTGTCGGTTTCAAAGCCTACCGTGGGAATGGCGCGCCACAACTCGGGCCACTCATTAATATCCGCCCCGGCAGAAAAAGCGTCATTGCCTGCCCCGGTCAGCACGGCTACGCGGCGTGTGGGGTCTTCGTCAAAGGCCAGAAATGCCTGCTGCAGTTCCTTGACCACGGTAGCGCTCAAGGCATTGCGGCGATCAGAACGGTTGATCGTGAAGATGGAAACACCGTCATCATGGTTTTCTACAAGAATGCACTGATAATCCGACATGGTTTACTCCTCCTGGGTATTTTTCAAAGAATAGGTTTTGGTTTTATTCGCCTATGGACAGGCGGGCATCGACGGCGTGACAGCGGGTAGCCGCCACGATCAAGGGGTTGATGTCCAATTCAAAGTTGGTGTCGCGCAAGTCGTGGGCCAGGAAGCTGACACGCATAATCGCATCGAGCACACCGTCACGATCCAGCATGCGTCCCCGGTACCCCTTCAGCAGCTTGTCGATCATCAAGGTAGATAAAAGTCGATCTGCATCAGCCAGGGTTAAAGGGGCCGCGGCAATCACCCGGTCCGACAGCATTTCCACCAGAATGCCGCCTGCACCAAACACCACGACCGGGCCAAACTGCGCATCCTGACGTGCCCCGATCAGCAGTTCCACATCCCCTTTGGCCATGGCCTGTACCAAAACGCCTTCCAGACGGGCATCTGCTTTATAGGCTTTGGCATTGGCGTAGAGCCGGGCAAAATCGCGTCGCAAGCTGGCGTCGTCGGCCACATCCAGCGCCACCCCACCCGCCTCGGTTTTATGGACGATGTCGGGAGACACAATCTTCATCACCACCGGATAGCCAATCTGCTCGGCCTGCACCACGGCCTGTTCCACGTCCTCGCACACCTGGCCCAGATTCACGGGCAGGCCGTAATGCGCCAGCAGACGTTTGGACTGATCTTCATTCAAAACACCGCGCGGCATGACCGTGGGCGCTTGGCAGGCACTGGGACGCAAGGCTTGCTGGCGCGGCACAAACTGACCGTGACGTTTCCAGGCGGACAAGGCCAGCGCTGCTTCCAGGCTGGAGCTGGCATACGCATGGCCATGCTGGGCCAGCTTCTGCCGCAAAGGCTCGGACGTTACGCCCGCATCAAACGCCACCATGACGGGCTTGGCCCAGTGCGGTTCGGGATGGATGATTTTTTCAATCAGGGCCGCCATCCACTCCTGCGGACACATGGAAGCCGTGATCAATACCGCGTCACTTTGCTGATCCTGCATCAAGGCATCCAAAGTAGCGCGGGCCACTTCGGTGGAGTCCTGCGTCAGACGCGCTCCCAGATCAACCGGGTTATCCGCCTGCCCTGCCGGGTAGTGGGCAGCCAGAGCCTGCTTGGTAGTAGCGGAAAAACTGGACAGTTCCACGCCATGCTCTGCCAAAGCATCTGCAGCCAAGGCCCCACCGCCACCCGAAGGCGTCACAATCGCAACTTTGGAGATCTTGTTGCTGGTAAAGCGCACCATGCTGTTTGCCAGCAAGAGCATGGCCCCCATATCGTCCATCAGGCTGATGCCTTCATCGCGACAGACACTGGCAAACACATCATGGTCGCCCGCTACGCTGGCAGTATGCGAAAAGGCGGCCGCCTTGCCCGCACTGGAGCGCCCTGCCTTGACGGCCAGCCAGGGCTTGCCCGCGGCCTGCGCCCGACGAGCTGTGCGACGCAAAGACTGGGTATCTTTAATGCCCTCTATATAAGTACAGATCACTTGCGTCTTGGGATCATCAATCAGGAAATCCACAAAGTCGCACAGATCCAGGTCAGCCTGATTACCCACCGAAAAACCGTAGGTAAAGCCACCGCCCATCGCCCAGGCCCGATCAAAATAGGTAGTCATCAAGGCACCGCTTTGGCTGACAAAACCAATAGGCCGCTCCGGCAGGCTGTCTCTGTCCAGCACCGGCGAAGAGCACAGCACCAGACTGCGGCTGGGGCTGATCATGCCCAGGCAATTGGGGCCGATCAGTCGCATGCCCGAGTCACGACAGATACGCAGCAAGGCCTGCTCGCGTTCCAGCCCGCGCTCGCCTGCATCAGCAAAGCCTGCGGAGATCACCAGCAAACCGCGTACCCCCATTTGGGCCGCAATCTGCGCCTGTTCCAGAACGGTATCGGCCCCCACCGTAAACACGGCCAGATCCGGAGCGCTATCCAGTGCAGCCAGACCGGGCACAGCGGGCAAACCAAACAAACTGCTGCGGCTGGGATTGATAGGCAGGACCTTGCCGCCATAACCGTGCTTGAGCAGCATACGGAACAGTCGCCCGCCAAACTTGGACTGATCTTCCGAGGCGCCGACCAAAGCTATGGATGCCGGGTCCAGCAAAGCGTCCAGCGTGCTGGCGCAAGTGACGGTTTCCATCACGTTTGTCTCCTGTTGGTGGTTCTGTGAGCGTTTAGTCATCGCTCATCTTGATGGTCTTGAGCAGCTCGCTGTAATAAGCCCGACTCTGCTCCAGATCCTTGGCATACGCATCGCCGTCTTTCCAGCTGGCACTGACACTGATGCGGTGGAAACGCTCTTGAGTCTGCGGCTCGGCCAGAATTTCTTCGGTAGCCTTAGCCAGCTTCTTCATGACATCGTCAGGGGTGCCAGCCGGCACCGCCAGCCCCCAGAACCCTTCAAAAGGCAGGGCCAGATCAAAACCGGCTTCTTTCGGTGTGGGCACATCCGGCAATTCGGGATGACGCACGCTGGCATAGGTCACCAGGGCTTTGGCCTTGCCGCTCTTCACCAGCTCCAGCCCGACTCCATCAATAAAGAAATCGATGTGATTGCCCATCAAGGCCGTCATGGTGTCTGCCGAGCCTTTGAACGGCACATGCAGCAAGTCCAGTTTCTCGGCTTTTTCCAGAATCTCTCCCGCCAAATGACCGCCAGACGCTATACCTGCCGAACCATAGGTCAAGGTGCCGGGCTCCTTGCGGGCCAGCTCGACAAACTCTTTCAAATTGGAGACGGGCAAATCATTGCGCACCGTCATGATGGGAAGGTAACCGGCCAGACTGCCTACAAAATCAAAGCCCTTGATCGGGTCATAAGGCACGTCTCGTATATAGGGCAGCACGGTAAAGGCGGTGCTGGTGGCCAGCAACAAGGTGTAGCCATCGGGTTTGGCGCGACCCACGATAGACGTGCCCAGTGAGGTGGTGCCGCCGGGCCGGTTTTCAATCACGATGGGAACGCCAAGCTTGACGCGCAGACGGTCGGCAAACAGACGCGCCAGATTGTCGCTGTTACCACCTGGGGGATAGGGAACCACAAAGGTCACTTCACGGCTGGGATAGGTATCGGCCGCGATGGCCGCCGGGGCAGAAAAGCTGCTGACTGCCGCCAGTCCCGAGACCAGCACTGTGCGTAGAAGCCCTGTGCGCGAAAAAAAAGAACTGAACATGATCCTTGCCTCCTGTGTGAGAGTTTTTCTCTCTTTGTGTTCCAATATATAGAACGCTGTTCTTGTTTTTGATATTAAAAATGCCGTGAGAACGGCTTGAATACAACAGACAGCAACAACACAAGTAACTTAGGACAACGGTTCAAATAGTGGGATATTTGATTTCAGGTGTCAACTATTAAACCCCTTCGGGATTTCCCCAGTTCGATCATCTGGTCGCATTGGGCTTGACCGCAACGAGCTTCTGGATAAAATGAAAACACTGCTTTTCCATGTCAATTTAAAGAACGCTGTTCCAAATATCAGAACACAAACCCTTAACTGATCGAAGGAATTCACTCATGTTCTCTGCCATCGTCATCGACAAAACCGACGGCCAATACAAAGCCAGCCTGCAATCCCTGGACGAGTCCGCCCTGCCCGAAGGCCAGGTTACCGTCCGCATCGACTACTCCACCCTGAATTTCAAAGACGGCCTGGCCATGACGGGTAAATCCCCCGTAGTGCGCCAGTTCCCCATGGTGCCCGGCATCGACTTTGCTGGCACGGTGACCGACAGCAGCGACCCGAATTTCAAGTCCGGCCAGAAAGTGGTGCTCAATGGCTGGGGCTTGGGCGAAGTACATTGGGGTGGCCTGGCACAACAGGCACGCGTGAAAGGCGATTGGCTGATTCCCCTGCCTGAGGCCTTCTCTACCCAGCAAGCCATGATGATAGGCACCGCCGGCTATACCGCTGCCCTGTGCGTGCGTGCCTTGCAGCGCCAAGGCGTCACGCCGGACAAGGGCCCGATTCTGGTGACAGGTGCCGCGGGTGGCGTGGGCAGTGTCAGCGTGGCCCTGCTGCATGCCCTGGGCTACACCGTCATGGCCAGCACAGGCCGACCTCAGGAAGAAAGCTATCTGAAGGCGCTGGGCGCCAGCGAGATTGTGGACCGCAACACCTTGAGCGAACCGGGCAAGCCACTGGGCAAGGAGCGCTGGGCCGGAGCCATCGACAGCGTAGGCAGCCATACCCTGGCCAATGTTTGTGCAGGCACGCAATACCTGGGCGCAGTCGCCGCTTGCGGTCTGGCCCAGGGCATGGATTTCCCCGCTTCCGTGGCCCCCTTCATTCTGCGTGGTGTGCAATTGATTGGGGTGGACAGCGTCCATTGCCCCAAACCCGAGCGCCTGGCGGCCTGGGACTTGCTGGCCAAGCATTTGTCTATCGAAGCCCTGGAGCGCATCGGCGCCAGCACCATCACACTTTCCCAAGCCATTGATCAAGCCGGCCAGTTACTGGAAGGCAAGGTACGCGGCCGCATCGTGGTTGATGTGAACGCATAAGGCCCTGTCGGCCCCCATCTACCTATCATGCTCTGGAGCTGATTCATGGATACGACACTGCCCCTGAACGGGGTTCGGATACTGGAATTTTGCAATGTGGCCGCTGGCCCGTACTGCGGTATGTTGTTGGCCGATATGGGGGCTGACGTCATCAAGATCGAACACCCCAAAGGGGGTGACACCTTGCGAAGCTGGCCGCCCATCAACCAAGGATATAGCGAGAACTTTGCTTCGCTGAACCGCAACAAGCGCTCGGTAACGCTGGATCTGAAGAACCCCGAAGATGTAGCCAAGGCACGCCAACTGGTACTGGATGCAGACGTCTTGCTGGAAAACAATCGGCCCGGCGTCATGCAGCGCTTGGGGCTGGATTATGAAAGCCTTAAGGCCCTGAATCCCAGACTGCTGTACTGCTCAATTTCTGCCTACGGACAAAGCGGCCCCCGCTCGCAGGAAGGCGGTTTTGACCTGACGATTCAGGCCATGAGCGGCGTGATGAGCGTGACGGGCGAAGCAGGTGGAGCCCCCGTCAAATGCGGAGTTCCACTGGCGGACTTTGCGGCCGGTTTGTATGCGGCGTTTGCCATCAGTGCCGCCTTGCCTCAAGCCCGCGCCACCGGTCAGGGGGCACATATCGACGTGCCCATGCTGGGGACCACCCTGGCCATCGCCGCACTGCAAACCTCCGAGTATTTCGGCAGTGGTCGCGACCCGGACAAGCTGGGTTCCGCCCACCCACGCAATGCCCCCTACCAGGCGTTCCAGTGCAAAGGCGGTTACTTCGCCATGGCAGCGGGCAACGATGCGCTGTGGCGCTCCGTCTGTCAGGTTGTAGAACGCCCGGACCTGATCGAGGACGAGCGTTTCACCAGCACCACCCTGCGCGCCAAACATCAAGACGCCTTGCGTGAACTGCTGGAAGCCATTTTTGCGCAGCACGACTCCGAACATTGGCTGACGCAATTCCGTGCCCAAGGCGTACCCTGCAGTCCCATCAACCGCTATTCCGACGTGCTGCGAGACCCGCAGGTCGAGCACATGGAGTGGGTGCAAAACATTCGCCTGCCGGGCACAGACACCGAGACGCGCACCTTTGTCTCGCCCCTGCGTATCAATGGAGTGGGCTTGCCCGTCCGCATGGCCCCCCCGGCATTGGGCGAACATAACGACAGCATCTTGCACGGAGTTACCCCATGACAGAGCCGTATTGCAGCAGCAGTCCCGGCTTGATCGTGGACTGCGCGGGCAAAGTCTGGACACTGACGCTGAACCGGCCTGACAAGCGCAATGCCTTGTCGGCCGATCTGGTCGAAGCCTTGATCGCGGCCGTGCAGGCCGCGGAAAAGGCCCAGGCGGATCTGCTGATATTGCGCGGTGAAGGCCGCAATTTCAGTGCCGGTTTTGACTTCAGCGACTACGAGCAAGAAAGCGAGGGGGACCTGGTACTGCGCTTTATCCGCATTGAAACCCTCTTGCAGATGCTGGCCTATACGCCCTGCGCCACCCTGGCCCTGGCGCATGGGCAGAACTTTGGCGCAGGCGTGGACTTGATTGCCGTGTGCCGTCAGCGCATCGCCAGTGCCGACGCCCGCTTTCGCATGCCTGGACTGCAGTTTGGTCTGGCGTTGGGAACGGGCAGACTGGCTGCCCTGATCGGCGGCCAGCAGGCTCATCAACTTCTGGCAGGAAGCCAGATTTTTGATGCTGCCAAAGCGGAGCAGCTGGGTTTTATTAACGGCATACAAGAACCCGATACATGGCCTGCTGTCATCGAGCAGGCTCAACAGACTGCGGGCTTGCTGGACGCCACCAGTCGCACCTATCTGCATCAGTTAACGGGCTGCCCACAACAAGCTGATCGGGATATGGCAGCCTTGGTACGCTCTGCTTCCGCACCCGGCCTCAAACAAAGAATTGCGGCCTTCCGGCAAGCCGCAAAATCTTGAACTTTCTTTCCTGAATGGAACTGCCCCCAAAAACTGGAGACGCATCCAGATTTTGGGGGCAATTGGCATCCGGGCGGCTTCTTGCAGCCAGGGCAAGCTGACTGGGGCTGTAGCAGCTTAACGGCCGCTATAGCCCAAACGGCGCGAGATCTGTGCCGCTGCCGTCATCAAGGTTTTACCGGCCTGAACCAGCCGGGCTTCCTCCAGACGTTCCGCAGGCCCGGAAATACCCAAAGCCGCCACCACCATTCCACGACTATCGTAAATAGGCGCAGCCGCCCCCACGACCTGCTCACGCCATTCGCCACGGTTAATGGCATAGCCCTGTTCACGCACCTGCTCCAACTCTCGCCGCAAATCACCAAACTTGACCAGACTGCGAGGCGTATAAGGCTTGAGGCGGTTCTTGACCAGATTCAAGG
>NZ_AVOG02000007.1:0-49388 GCF_000465875.3 Alcaligenes sp. EGD-AK7
ACGGTCACGGTTGAATGCAGGACGTTCACGACGCTCGCCGGAGAATTCACGACGTTCGCCCGATTGGGGACGGCTGTCACGGTCACGGTTGAATGCGGGACGCTCACGGCGTTCACCGGAGAATTCACGACGCTCACCCGATTGTGGGCGGCTGTCGCGGTCACGATTGAATGCGGGTCGTTCACGACGTTCGCCCGAGAATTCCCGACGTTCACCGGAGAACTCACGACGCTCACCCGATTGTGGACGGCTGTCGCGGTCACGATTGAATGCGGGTCGTTCACGACGTTCGCCCGAGAATTCCCGACGTTCACCGGAGAACTCACGACGCTCGCCCGATTGTGGGCGGCTGTCGCGGTCACGGTTGAATGCGGGGCGTTCACGGCGTTCGCCCGAGAATTCCCGGCGTTCACCGGAGAACTCACGACGCTCGCCTGATTGTGGGCGGCTGTCGCGGTCACGGTTAAATGCGGGACGCTCACGGCGTTCACCGGAAAATTCGCGACGCTCGCCCGATTGAGGACGATCTGCGCGGTCGCGGTTGAAAGCAGGGCGCTCGCGGCGGTCCTGGTCACGTTTCTCTACGTAGGGGCGGGTCTCGCGCTTGGGGCCGCCCTGGCGGTCTTGCTGCAGGCTGGCTGCTCGTGCGCGCGCACCCGAGCGCACGCGGGGTTCCGCATTGCTGGCTTTCTTTTTAGTGCCTGGGTTCAGGCTTAGTGTCTTGCGTTCAGATTGGTCTGACATGAATAAGGTATTAGAAGGGTTTTATAACCACCAGGATGAGGACCAGCAGCAGAACGATGACCGGAATTTCATTGAACCAGCGGAAGAATACGTGTGAGCGGCTTTGTTGCCCTTGCTGGAACTGCCGCAGATAGCGTCCGCACACACCGTGAAAGGCAAACAGGATCAAGACCAGGGTCAGTTTGGCGTGCATCCAGCCCTGTCCTTTGCCTATGCCGTAATACAAAAACAATCCCAGGCCTGTCAGCAAAGTCAAAATGGCCAGAGGAGCCATAAAGCGATACAGGCGCCGGGCCATGCCCAGAAGCGTTTCATAGGTCCTGGCATCTTGTTCCTGGGCCAGATTGACATAGATGCGGGGCAAGTAGAACAGCCCTGCAAACCAGGAGGTCACAAACAAGATGTGGAATGTTTTTAGCCAAAGCATGATTTAACCACGCATTTGGCCATTGCCGTGCAAGACCCATTTGTAGGTCGTCAGGCCTTCCAGGCCAACAGGGCCGCGGGCATGAAGACGGTTGGTGGAAATACCGATTTCGGCACCCAGGCCGTACTCGAAGCCGTCGGCAAAACAGGTAGGCAGGTTCACCATGACGGAGCTGGAGTCTACTTCGCGCTGGAAGCGTTCGGCCAGGCTCAGGTTTTCCGTCACGATGGATTCGGTGTGCTCGGAGCTGTACTGGGCAATATGGTCCATGGCCTGGTCCATGGAGTCCACAATGCGGATTGCCAGAATGGCCGCGGCAAATTCGGTTTCCCAGTCTTCCTCGGTAGCAGGGGCCACATTGGCAACCAGGGCACGGGTCTGCTCACAGCCACGCAGTTCCACCCCTTTTTCCTGCAATTGGCGGGCCATTTCTGGCAGGAAAGCGGGTGCAATGCTGCGGTGAACCAGCAAGGTTTCCATGGTGCCGCAAATACCGTAGCGGTAGGTCTTGGCGTTGAATACGATGCGGTTCGCTTTTTCCAGATCGGCAAACTCGTCCACATAGACGTGGCAGTTGCCGTCCAGGTGCTTGATCAGAGGAACCGTGGCTTCGGCGCTCAGTCGTTGGATCAGGCTCTTGCCACCACGCGGGACAATGACGTCCACGTAGTCGTTCATGGTTACGAGCAGGCCAACAGCATCGCGGTCCGTGGTGGGAACCACTTGCACGGCTTCTTTGGGCAAACCAGCACGTTCCAGGCTGCTGGAGATGATCTGCGCCAGGGCCTGGTTGGAATGAAAGGCTTCGCTACCACCGCGCAGAATCGTGGCGTTGCCCGATTTCAGGCACAGGGCAGCGGCGTCAATAGTCACATTGGGGCGCGACTCGTAAATGATGCCGATGACACCCAAAGGGACACGCATCTGAGCCACGCGCATGCCATTCGGGCGGGTACGCGAGGCGCTGATCTGGCCAACCGGATCATCCATATCGGCAATTTGACGCAGGCCGGTGGTCATGATCTCCAGGGCGCGGTCGGACAGGACCAGGCGTTCGATCATGGCCGGGGCAATCTGACGTTCACGTGCCGCTTGCAAGTCCAGCTCGTTGGCTGCTTGCAACTGGGCTTTTTGCTCAATCAGGGCATCAGCCATATAGCGCAGGGCGTCGGCCTTGGCTTTGCCTGTGGCCGCGCGCATACGACGGGCAGCAAGCTGGGCGCGCTTGCCCAAATCTTGCATCATGGAAGACAGATCGCCGACCTGGGTGGCGGCAGAGGACTGGGTGATATCGTTCATAGCCGTGTAACTCTCCGGTTCAAGAGAGCATTATCGCAACAATTAAGAAGTTAAGGGGTATCGGACGCTTAGCGGCGGGGCGCTTGTGTCGCGACCGCGATACGCATGGTCAGGCGGCGCATTTCTTCCCACGGGTCTTGCTGACGTCCGTTAGGGTGCAGGCCTTTGATCAAACGGTCTATATCGTGTGCATGCAGAACCGAAGCGGGCCAGCTTTGAGGCGGGATACGGTCCAGGGCCTGACGAACGAGTTTTTCACGCGGGCCAAAAATGCGGTACTGGCGAAACAGGTTGGACAGGTCCTGTCCTTGCTGACGCGCTTGTGACAAGCGGGCCAAGGTACGCACTTCTTCGCCTACAGCCCACAAGACCAGGGGTAGGGCTTCGCCTTCTGCCTGCAAGCCATCAAGCACCGTCAGGGCGCGTTGACTGTGGCCTGCCAGCATGGAGTCACGCAGATCAAACACGCTGTAGCGAGCTACGTTCAGAACCGCGTTTTCCAGTTCTTCCTGACTAAGCTGGCCTGGTGGGTAAATCAGGGCCAGTTTCTGAATTTCCTGATGGGCGGCCAGCAGGTTGCCTTCAACCTTGTCAGCCATCCATTCCAGGCTGTTGCTCTCCAGGCTTTGGTCCTGGGCTTTCAGGCGCTGGGCAATCCAGCCTGCCAGAGAGTTGCGGTTGATGGGCTGAATGTCAACCCAATAGGCCACCTGCTCTAGAGCCTGACACCATTTGCTGTTGCGTGTAGCCTTGTCCAGCCGGGGAAGTTGAATCAGAAAGCTGGTGCCATCCATTTGCCCCCCGCTGATCAGCTCGCACAGCTTTTGCAGGGCGTCGCCGCCTGGCTTGCCAGGTTTGCCGCTGGGAATATTGACATCCACCAGTTTTTGATCGCCAAACAGGGAAATGTTCTGGGCTACAGCAAACAGCTGCGACCAGTCGGCCCGTGCATCCAGGGTAAAGCTGCTGCGTTCGGTAAAGCCGTCCTGGCGGGCGCGGGCACGCACCGCATCCGCCGCTTCAACCAGCAACAGAGGCTCGTCACCGGACACCACATAAAGCGGTTGGAAAGCGGCGGTTGGCGTGGCCAGTTCGCGCAGCAAGGTGTCGTGGTCGGCCCTGCGTCTCATTCTTACAGCGGAGCCTGTTGTCGAGTGGGCAGCAGTTCAATCTCTTCCATGGAGCTGGCCTCTGGTTGACTGCTTATGTAATGGTAGGCGCTGGTCACGTCGGGCGAACTCAAGCGACGCACAATGCGATTGATCAAAGACTGTTCCATATCGCGGAAAATCATCTCGATTTCGCTGTCTTTGGCTTGCACGGCCTCGGCATCGTACGGCACTTCACGAATGACGTTCAGTGTTGTGGGCGGCAGGATCACGCGGCCTTTGGCGTCCAGCAACTCGAACACAAATGTCAGTTGCAGTTCGTACTCTTCCACCTGGCCTTTGGCGTTGATGGAGATTTCGCGTTGATTACGGCTGTGGGAGAGCTGTTGCAAGATGGCTTCAGCGTCTTGCGGGCGCTCCACAAAGCGGGTTTGCGGTGAACTGGCCGACAAGGTTCGACGCAGATTCGCGCCAAACGCACTGTTGTCCGTAATGTTGGTGTAAATCGTGTCGAACGGCAGCGGGGCCACCCCTTTCAGGTGAAAGCCACACGCTGTCAGAACAACACTGAGCAGGATCATCAAGCCCGCCAGTCCCCAGAACCTGGGTGCAGGAACAGACAAGGAGCTGGAAGGAAGCAGGCGGGCTAGGTGCATGATTAACCTACGACGTTAACGAGTTTGCCAGGCACCACAATGATGCGCTTGGCGGGGCGGCCTTCCAGATACTTGAGCACGGCAGCGTGTTCGGCTGCGGCTTGTTCAATGGCGGCTTTTTCCGCTCCCTGAGGTACGACCAATGAACCGCGCAGCTTGCCATTGACTTGCAGCATCAGCTCCACTTCGTCGGCAATCAGGGCTTGTTCATCCACAGCAGGCCATTGGGCGTCGAGCATATCGCCCAGGCTGTCTGCCCAACCCAGTTCACGCCACAACTGCCAGGTGATGTGAGGGACGACAGGGTACAGCACGCGCAACAGAATGGACGTGGTTTCAGCCAGTGCACGTTGTGCGGCGGGAGTGTCTTCCCATTGAGTCTGCTCCAGGGTGTTGAGCATCTTCATGCAAGCCGAAACCACGGTGTTGTATTGAATACGCTCGTAGTCGTAATTGGCTTGCTTGAGCAATGAGTGAATTTCCAGACGGGTACGCTTGGCGGCCGCATCCAGATCGCTCCAGTCGGTGGCTTGTTGGGCGTTGCCAGCGCGCAGAGCATCGGCGTGGTTATAGCAGAAGGCCCACAGGCGACGCAGGAAGCGGTTGGCGCCATCCACGCCCGAATCCGACCACTCCAGGGTTTGCTCTGGCGGGCTGGCAAACATGATGAACAGGCGGGCGGTATCCGCGCCCAGCGTGTCGATCAGGGATTGGGGGTCCACGCCGTTGTTCTTGGACTTGGACATGGTGCCGATGCCGTTGTACTGCACGGGCTGACCATCGCTCTTCAAACGGGCACCGATAATCGCGCCTTTTTCGTCGTAGACGTTTTCGACGGTTTCAGGCCAGAAGTACTCGATACCACCTTGAGGTGTGCGGCGGGTGTAGCTGTGGTTCAGCACCATGCCCTGGCACAGCAGGCGGGTGAAGGGCTCGTCAATCTTGACCAGGCCCATGTCGCGCATGACTTTGGTCCAGAAGCGGGCATACAGCAAGTGCAGCACAGCGTGTTCGATACCGCCGATGTACTGATCCATGGGCATCCAGTAATCGGTGCGTGGATCGGTCATGGAGTCGTTCAGATTGGGCGTGGTGTAGCGCAGGAAGTACCAGGACGAGTCCACAAAGGTGTCCATGGTGTCCGTTTCGCGACGTGCAGGCTTGCCGCAAGAAGGGCACGTGCACTTCAGGAAGGCTTCGTGCTTGTTCAACGGGTTGCCGCTGCCATCGGGAATCAGCTCTTCGGGCAGAACGACGGGCAGGTCTTTTTCCGGAACAGGAACCGGGCCGCAATCCTCGCAGTGGATGATCGGGATCGGGGTGCCCCAGTAACGCTGACGGGAAATACCCCAGTCGCGCAGACGGTAGGTGGTTTGTTTCTCGCCCAGCTCTTGAGCATTCAGGTCTGCCGCAATTGCGTCCACGGCGGCGGCATGCGCCAGGCCGTCGTACTTGCCGGAATTGATGGTTTGACCTTGCTGCTTGTCGCCGTACCAGTCTTGCCATTGAGTGGCGTCGTACTCTTTGCCTTCAACGCCAATCACTTGTTGAATAGGCAATTGGTATTTCAGGGCAAAGGCGAAGTCGCGCTCGTCGTGAGCAGGCACGCCCATGACGGCACCGTCGCCGTAGCTCATCAAGACGTAGTTACCGACCCAGACAGGAACGTCCGCACCGGTCAGTGGGTGCTTGACGCTCAAGCCGGTAGGCAGACCTTCTTTTTCACGGGTGGCCATATCGGCTTCCGTGGTGCCGCCTTTCTTGCATTCTTCAATAAAGGCAGTCAGCTCGGGATTGTTGCGGGCAGCCAGGGCGGCCAGCGGGTGTTCAGGAGCAACAGCACAGAAGGTAACACCCATGATGGTGTCCACGCGGGTGGTGAACACATACAGACGACCGTCCTGAATCAGTTGGCCTTGCTCGTCACGAATATCGTGAGGGAAGGCAAAGCGCACACCCTGGCTCTTGCCGATCCAGTTTTCCTGCATCAGGCGGACACGCTCGGGCCAGCCGGGCAGGCCGGTTTTCACGGTGTCCAGCAGCTCTTCAGCGTAGTCGGTAATGCGCAGGTAATAGCCGGGGATTTCACGCTTTTCAACCAGCGCGCCCGAGCGCCAACCTCGGCCTTCAATAACCTGTTCGTTGGCCAGAACGGTTTGATCCACCGGGTCCCAGTTCACGGTCTGGGTCTTGCGGTAGGCAATGCCTTTTTCCAGCATCTTCAGGAACAGCCACTGGTTCCATTTGTAGTATTCGGGATCGCAGGCACACATTTCACGCGACCAGTCGATGGCCAGACCCATCGCCTGCATCTGCTTTTTCATGTAGGCGATGTTGTCGTAAGTCCACTTGGCGGGCGGAACCTGCGATTTGATGGCGGCGTTTTCAGCGGGCATGCCAAAGGCATCCCAGCCCATGGGCATGAGAACGTTAAAACCGCGCATGCGTAGCTGGCGCGCCATCATGTCGTTGATGGTGTAGTTGCGCACGTGGCCCATATGTAGCTTGCCACTGGGGTAGGGCAGCATGGAGCATGCGTAAAACTTGGGTTTGAGCGAGCCATCGGGAGCGGTGGCGTTTTCGACGGCGCGATAGGCGTCCCGATCGGTCCAGTTTTGCTGAGCGAGTTGTTCAACCTCGCTGGGGTTGTAACGTTCCTGCATGAGTGGCAATACCGTTTTAGACAAAAGTAAAGGAGTATCCGCCATTATACGGGGCAAATCTCGCTGTGGACGGCTGCAAGGTGGGCAGTGTGCATGAGCGTAATGGCAGACAGGAGGCAGGCCTGTCACAGCAGCCTGTGAAGGGCAAAAAAAACCCCTGCAGGGCAGGGGCTTTTTTTGAAAACCAATCCGCTGCAGGAGCGGTGCGCGAATTAACGCAACTTGGTTTCTTTGTACTCGACGTGCTTGCGAACGACGGGGTCAAATTTCTTGATCACCATCTTTTCAGGCATATTGCGCTTGTTTTTGGTGGTGGTGTAGAAGTGACCGGTGCCGGCGGACGATTCGAGTTTGATTTTTTCGCGTATACCTTTAGCCATGATGAGCTCCTGGTTAAATGTTTAAGAAGCGCAGCTTAGTATTTTTCGCCGCGGGAGCGCATTTCGGCCAGAACGGAGTCGATACCGTTCTTGTCGATGGTGCGGATAGCGTTAGCGGAAACGCGCAGGCGAACCCAGCGGTTTTCACTTTCAACCCAGAAACGACGGGACTGCAGGTTTGGCAGGAAGCGACGCTTGGTTTTATTGTTGGCGTGCGAAACATTGTTGCCCGACATTGGGCCTTTTCCGGTCACTTGGCATACGCGTGCCATGGTCATACCCCTTGAGATCTAAATCAGCCTCCGCTAAACGAAAAAAGCCGCGGGCGATTGTAAAATTAGGATCGTGTTAACCCCAGTGCTGGGGTACAAAGAAGATTATTCTAATATGGAAAAATCACTTAGATCAAGTTTTACCGTGCTTTCCTTGCTGCGTTGCGGCCAAACAGCCACGATAAGACGGCACAACTGGCCAATACGGCGGTCAATGGCAAAGCATTGGAAGAGGACCAGCTGCTGACCGCAAAACCGGCCAGCGCACCACAAAGCATTTGCAAAGCGCCCATCAGGGCCGAGGCCGTTCCCAGGCGATGGCCTTGTTCAGACAGGGCAAGGGCCGCGGAATTGGGGTTCACAAAGCCTTGGCACGCCATAAAGCCCATCAGCGTCACCATCAGCCAGGTCAGGTCCAGTACGCCCAGCAGGGTCAGAACGGCACCCAGCAGGGTAAAGATCACTTGCAGTCCCTGTGCCACGCGCAGCAAAGTGGGCGGGCTGTACGTATTGAGCAAACGGGCGCTGACTTGAGAGAAAACAATCAGACAGGCGGCATTCGCGCCAAAATAAAAACCGAAATGGCGCGGCTCGACTGCAAATAAATCAATAAAGACGCGTGGCGATCCGGCGATATAGGCAAACATGCCTGCAGAACTGAAACCGGCGGCCAGCGAATAAAACATGAAAGGCCGGTCGCGTAACAAGGCACTGTAATTATGGGCAATCAGTTTGGGTTGCAGTGGCAGGACTCGTTCGGGGGGCAGGGACTCTTTCATGGTGAAAAAAGTCAGCAGCCACAAGAGCACGCCACAGCCAGCCATGAAGTAGAAAATACCGCGCCAGTCGCTAAACAGCAGGATCTGACCACCGATCAGCGGGGCCAGAATAGGCATGACGCCCATAATCAGCATCAGCATGGACAGGGCGCGGGCGGCTTCACGGGTCTCGAAACGATCCCGGATCACGGCACGGGGAATAGCCATGCCAGCGGCACCACCAAAGGCCTGCACAATGCGCCACACGGTCAATTCATCAATATCGCTGGCGCGTGCACAGAAAAAGGAAGCGGTGGTGAAAATCAGCACGCCCAGCAGCAAGGGCAGCTTGCGCCCGAAGCGGTCGGCCATGGGGCCGTACACTAATTGAGCCACGCCCACACCCAGCAAGAAACCCGCCAGCGTGCGCTCTACCATGCCCGCCGAGGTGTTCAGGCTCTGGGCCATTGCCGGGAAGGCGGGCAGGTACATATCAATGGCCAGTGGCCCCAGGGCAGTGAGCAGCCCCATCAAGATGAGCCAAGGGGGAAATGCAGGGGAGTGGTTGCGTGTCATCGGGCCAAGTATTAAGGTGGGGCAGATCCTGGCCGAGAGCCTGAACCCACTACCCTGTGCCGAGCATCAATGCAAACCGATGCAATGGGCCAAAGGCAGGCAGTTTAGCATGGGGCAAGCTCAACTCCGGTCTAAGTGCTTTAGGTGTAAAGCATATGATTCGTGACTTTGACGCAACGGATTCAGGGGCTGATTGTATTAGGCTACAGGATTGACAGCTTACGGGCGGTGTGTCGAAAGAGGCGACACATTGTCATCTTTGTTTGTTTACATACAAGGAGGCGAAGTTGAGTTCAATTTCATCAATGGTCCAGGCCAAATTAGATCAACTCAGCATTCCGGTTCGGCTGACCTTGCCCAACGGCGAGCAAGTTGGCCCGGCTGATGCAGCGGTTCATCTGATCATTAAAGATAATGCCACCTTGGCGCAGCTGGCCGCCGGGCAATCCGGGCAGTTGGGAGAGGCCTACGTGGAAGGGCGTATGGACTTTGAGGGCTCCATGCGGGATCTGATGCAGCTGGCAGCGGATATTTTGCCGGGCTCCCCGGTTGACGCTGCCCAGGCAGGCTGGCTGACTTCCATCGTCAAGCATCTGACTTCCGTCTGGCGCCATTCCCAGGAAAGGGACGCCAAACAGATCCAGTTTCACTACGATTTATCGGATGATTTCTACGCCTTGTGGCTGGACCCGCGTCGGGTCTACTCCTGCGCCTATTACCGCGAACCGGACATGACGCTGGCGCAGGCTCAGGAAGCCAAGCTGGACCACATTTGCCGCAAGCTGCGTCTGCAATCGGGCGAGCGCTTTCTGGATGTGGGAGCCGGGTGGGGCGGGCTGCTGATATGGGCGGCTGAAAACTACGATGTGGACGTGACGGGCATCACCTTGTCCCGTAACCAGCATGCCTATGTGAACGGGCTGATCGAGCAGAAAGGTCTGTCGGGCCGGGCCCGCATGATGTTGCTGGATTATCGCGAGCTGGATGAACTCAAGCCTTATGACAAGCTGGCCTCGGTCGGGATGTTCGAGCACGTGGGCCGCGCCCAGCTCAGCGCCTATTTCGACAAGTTGCGCCGTTTGGTCAAGCCCGGTGGTTTGATTCTGAATCACGGCATTACAGCCGGTGGCGTGGACAATAGCCAGCTGGGTGCCGGGATGGGCGACTTTATCGAGAAATACATTTTCCCCGGTGGAGAGCTGACCCATATCAGCCATGTGTTGCGTCATCTGGCTGAAGGTGGTCTGGAAGGCCTGGACATTGAGAATCTGCGTCCGCACTATGCACGCACGTTGTGGGCCTGGAGCGATGCCTTGGAAAGTCAGTTGGACAAGGCCAAGGCCACGCTGGATTCCGAGCAGGGTCAAAAATCCTTGCGTGCTTACCGGGTTTATCTGGCTGGTTGCGCCATGGGCTTTGAGCATGGCTGGATTGCCTTGCACCAGGTTCTGGCTCAGGCGCAAAGTGCTGGGCGGGCACAGGAGCTGGATTACGCGCCAGACCTGGTGTATCCATGGCGTCGGGACTATATGTACCAGCGTTAGAGGGCGCGGTCTGGAGGGGCAAATGACAAGGCTTTATGCCTTGTCATTTGTCTTTTTTGGGGCTGCTTTTACGCCACTCCATCAATTCTGAATTAATAGGTAACAAAAAAAAATTTAGAAAAACGCTAAAACCACGCCAAACAAGGGTTTTGTTGCGTTTTTGCCATTGACATATTCCAGGATTTTGATGGTTTTTCGAGGTAAGAATTTGTTTTTGATTGCAAAGGCCCGTAGAATGGCCTCCTTACCAGATTCATCAATTCGATCTAGAACCGCCTGAAACTGCGTGTTCTATTCGCACCAAATCATCGCGCCGCGCGGTGTAACCCTGGCCCAGCCGTTTTGTTTCGGTCAAGGCAGCGAACAGTACAAAAAGGGCTCAGCCCTGAATATTGTTCCGGGTTTTTCGTGAGTGCCTGGCACTCGCTCTATACGTAGGTATGTATTGGCGATAAGAGCATCGTCTTCCGCACACCCCTTTAGCCTTGGCGCCGACTGATCATGCAGGACGCGTCCACAGTAACTCAAGGAGGAGCATCATGTCTTCATACTTCCCTCACGCCGGTGCCAAGTCGCGCTTGCACCGCTTTCCCCTGATTCAAGCCTCTGTGCTGACCAGCGTGTTGCTGGGTTTGTCGTCCGCCGCACAAGCCGCTACCCCGGTTGCCTGCGAACTGGACCGCACGGTTCGCTTTGGCGGCATGAATTGGGAATCCAATCTGGTCCTGACTGAAGTCGAGCGTTTTATCGCTGACAAGGGTTATGGCTGCAAGACTGAGGTCATCTCGGTCGAGACGCTTCCGGCCTTGGCCGCATTGGAGCGAGGCGACCTGGATGTCAACACTGAAATCTGGCTCAACAGTGTGGCTGATCCCTGGAAACAGGCTGAAGCCAAGGGAAACGTAAAACGTATTGGTGATATTTATATGGGTGGCGAAGCCTGGTTCATTCCACGCTACACCGCCGAGCGCCTGCCTGAACTGAAGTCCGCAGCGGACCTGCCCAAGTTCAAGGATGAATTCAAGGACCCTGAAGAACCCGGTAAAGGCCGCTTCTATGGCTGCCCGGCAGGTTGGGGTTGTGAAGTGGTCAGCGGAAATCTGTTCAATGCCTTGAAGCTGGGTGATACCTTCACCTTGTTCTCGCCCGGTACTGGTGCCACGCAGAAAGCGGCTCTGACCTCTGCTTATCAGCGCAAGGAAAACGTGGTGTTCTACTACTGGTACCCTACGCCGCTGGTGGGTTCCATGGATCTGGTCAAGCTGGAACTGCCCGCTTATGACGAGAAAAAGCACGGGTGTCTGACGGACCCGGATTGTGCCAATCCAGAGCCTAGCGATTACCCCGAAAATCCGGTGTTCACGGCTGTGAATACGGAGTTCTCCAAGCAGGCTCCCGAACTGACGGCCTTCCTGGCCAATGTCAGCATGCCCCTGGAGCTGATGAACGACACCATGGCCCACATGGAAAAAACCGAAGGCGAGCCTGAGGATGTGGCGCACTGGTTCCTGAAAGAGCACGAGGACACCTGGTCCAAGTGGGTGCCCATGGAAGTGGCTCAGCGCGTAAAAGCCGCTCTTTAGTATTCGTGTCGTTGTAGGGCGAGGCCGGCCTCGGTGACTGCACCCCATGTGGGTGCGGGTACTGAGCCGTACCTCGCTTTTCTGCCTGGTCCCATTGTGGCCGGCAGGCTCATGGCCGGGCGATATGCCCGCGCCGCATGCACGAGTTTTACGGAGTGTTTTTTATGTTTCCTGAGTTGATTGATCCGCGCGCCTTACGTTTGCCCATCGATCAGTTCGTGGGTGATCTGGTTGCCAATTATTCCAGTACCTTGCGCGCCATGACCCAGCCTTTGCTGGACATGCTGGTCTTTATGGAGTCCATCTTGCGCAGCAGTCCCTGGTGGGCCGTTGTGCTGGTGGTGGTCGTTCTGGGCTGGGCTGCCAGCCGTCGCGTCCTGTTTTCCGTGGCCATGGGTGCCATGCTGTTCGTCATTGGTTTGATCGGCCTGTGGGATGCTGCCATGCAGACCCTGGCGCTGATGATCGTGGCCGTTTTCCTGTCTGTCCTGATAGGCATACCGCTAGGTCTGTTGATGGCCAGCTTCAACTGGCTGCGCCGCATCATGATGCCGGTGCTGGACGTGATGCAAACCATGCCCAGCTTTGTGTATCTGATTCCGGTAGTGATGCTGTTCAACCTGGGCAAGATCGCCGCCCTGATTGCCACCATTATTTACGCCATTGCGCCGGTAATTCGTCTGACCGATCTGGGTATACGCCTGGTCGACAGCGAAGTGCTGGAGGCCTCGCGCTCCTTCGGGTCCAACCGCTGGCAGCAGCTCTACGGGGTGCAATTGCCATTGGCCATGCCCAACATCATGGCGGGTATTAACCAGACAACCATGATGGCGCTGGCCATGGTAGTGATCGCCTCCATGATTGGTGTGCGAGGTTTGGGCTACGAAGTGCTGCAAGGTATCAACCGCCTGCAAGTAGGCCGTGGCCTGATGGCCGGTTTGGGTATTGTGCTGCTGGCTATTCTGTTTGACCGTATCACACAAGAATTTGGCCGCCGCTTTCAGACACGGGAGGCCTCATGAGCAAGATTGAAGTTCGCAATATCTACAAGATCTTTGGCTCCCAACCCGAGCGCTGGCTGGAAGAGGCCCGCAACGGTGTCCGCAAGGACGAGCTACTGGCCAAAAGCGGCCACACCTTGGGGCTACGTGACATCAGCCTGTCCATTGAACATGGCAGCATTTATGTCATCATGGGTTTGTCCGGTTCGGGCAAGTCCACCCTGATCCGCCATTTCAACCGCCTGATCGAACCGACAGCCGGGCAGATTCTGGTCGATGATGTGGATGTGATGAGCCTGGATGGCAAGGCGCTGATGCAGTTCCGCCAGCAAAAGATCAGCATGGTCTTCCAGCGTTTTGGCCTGTTCCCGCATCGCACGGTGCTGGAGAACGCGGCTTATGGTCTGCAAGTGCAGGGCATAGGACGTGCCGCCCGTGAAGAGAAAGCCACTTACTGGCTGGAGCAGGTAGGGCTGCAAGGCTTCGAGAATCAGTATCCGCATCAGTTGTCTGGCGGTATGCAGCAACGTGTGGGTCTGGCGCGTGCCTTGGCCACCGATGCCGACATTCTTCTGATGGACGAAGCCTTCTCTGCGCTGGATCCGCTGATTCGACGTGAAATGCAGGACCAGTTGCTGGAACTGCAGGCCCGTCTGAACAAGACCATTGTGTTTATTACGCATGATCTGGACGAAGCGCTGCGTCTGGGCAACCGGATTGCCATTCTTAAAGATGGTGAACTGATCCAGGAAGGCTCGCCCGAGGATATTCTGCTCTCGCCCGCCAGCGATTATGTGCAGGCCTTCTTGCAGGATGTGAACCGCAGTAAAGTGCTGAACGCTGCTCATGCGGTGCGCGATTCCAGCAAGACGCTGACCTTCACCATGCGTACCCGCGCTGTTCATGCGCTGGAGCGCTTGAGCGAACGGGGCGTGCGTTATGCGCCTGTGCTCGATGGCAAGCGTTTGGCCGGTGTCTTGATGCGTTCCAGTGCTCAAGAGGCGGTGCAACAAGGTGCACGGGATATTTCCGGTTTTGTGGACGAGATGAGTTCCGTTCCCGCCACCATGGGTCTGGATGAAATCCTGGGGCAATTGTTGCGTAGCAGCGAACCTTTGGCCGTCACGGGCGAGAACGACGAGTTCCTGGGCCTGCTCTCGCGCAGCAAGGTTGTGGACCTGGTCAGCCCGCTTATTGATGCGGTTGAAGCGTCGCCGGATGCGGCTGCCGAGTCGACTCCGAGCGATACTGCCAAGATCGTGGAAGCCATTGAAGGCAGTAAACCTGCTGCCTGAGTTAGCCTTGTCTTGCTAAAGCGGTAAAGAAAACGGGACCCGTTGAATAACTGGCCCCGTTTTTTTTGTTTGTGCTTTCACGGCTTGGCTTATTTTGGCCTTAGGCTTCTACTGCTGAGCAAAGAGCAAAGAGCAAAGAGCAAAGAGCAAAGAGCAAAGAGCAAAGAGCAAAGAGCAAAGAGCAAAGAGCAAAGAGCAAAGAGCAAAGAGCAAAGCGCAAAGCGCCGCTGGATGTCTGAGTCTGCCATGGACCTGAATGCCGGCAGCTCATGCTTTGCTTGTTAGGACGCCCGCACCTTGCGTCTTGCCGGATTGTAGATACGCAGAATATGGCTGTACCAGAACAGCAGCAGCAAGGCCGAGGCTCCCAGACCCAGGCTGGACATGGTCCACAAGCTGGCTGCCCCTACAGGCGCTCCCGGTGCCAGCCACTGAATGACTCCTTCCAGCGATCCGGCGGCAGGCCCGAAGCCCAGCCACCAGCCACCACCCAAGCCCAGCACGCTCAAGGCAAAAAATTGCAGCAGCATGGGGACAAAAGCCACTTTATAGGCGCGCAGCAGATAGGAAATCAGACACTGGAACGCGTCGCAAAAGTGGAAGAAGGGCAGCAGTTGCAGCAAGAGCAGGGCGCGCAGGGCCACGTCGGCATCGTCGGTATAGGCATGGGCCAAGGTAGGGCGCAGCAGAACCAGCAGGCTGATCGTCAAGGTGACCCCGGCCAACACAATCCCCAGACTTAACATTCCCACATGGCGGGCACGATGATATTGCCCGGCTCCAATGGCTTGAGCGCTGACCGAGGCCGCAGCAACACCCACGGCCATGGGCACCATAAAGCAGACAGCGGCCAGATTGGCCATGATCTGGTGAGCACCCGAAGCAAAGACCCCTTCGCGGGCTACCAGCAACGCCATGAAGCTGAAGGCACAGATCTCGATCAGGTAAGAGCCGCCCATGGGCAGGCCCAGGCGCAGCAGTTCTTTCTGCGCCGTCCAGCTAGGCAGGCCCAGTCGCAAGCTAAAGGGCTTGTAGAAGCGGTCGGCGCGCAGCAGCCACAGCCCAGCAGCCAGCATTAGCCAGGAAACCACGGTAGTCGCCAGGCCTGAACCGACGGCTCCCATGGCTGGCAAACCAAACTTCCCGAAAATCAGCATCCAGTTGAACAGGGCCTTGAAGGCCACGCTGAACAGATTGATCAGCATGACGGCTTTGGGGCGAGAGGTTGCCGTGCCCAGGCAGTAAATCGTTCGGAAAACCAGGGAGGCGGGCAGGGCCAGAATCAGGCTGCGCAAATACCAGGTCACCCGGTCGTGAACCTCAGGGCTCAAATCGCCCGACCAGCTTAGCCAGATATTGGGAAAGGCCAGCGCCAGGGTGCCGATCAAGGTCAGCAACAGGGCCAGCCACACGCCTTGCCCCCACCAGCGGCCTACTTCAGTCAGGCGGCGCGCGCCAAATTGCTGCGCAATGATAGGAATCAGGGCGTGGATGACACCCATCAAGCCGATAAAGACGGTGATGTAAATGGATACGCCCAGGCCCATGGCCTGCAAGTCGACCGGACTGCTGTGGCCGACCATAACGGTATCCAGCACCCCAAAGGCGATACCCGCCCAGGAGCCGACCAGCACAGGCCAGGCCTGACGCAGGATTTGGCCTGCCTGGCCTTTCCAGTTGTGATGAAACACGGAGGACATGATTGAAACTTACTGAGCTTGTACTCGCAGCAGACGGAAAGCCTCGTGACGATCTGGCCCGCGTTTACCTTGCCAGAGCTGGACCGCATTGTCAGGAATGGGGGCCTTGCCATCTTGCAGGTCGCGCAGGGAGAACTGTTCCAGCACCAAAGAGCAGCGGTTGTCGAAATTGATCTTGATGTTGTTAAACACCAGGAAGGAGGCTCGTTGTCCCGAACCCAGGCCCCAGGAGCGCAGGCATTCGCCGGGCTGTCTGTGTTCGCGCAGGGCGGCGGACAGTTCACCGGAGACGTCTCGGTAACTACGTACGTAGTCCAGCGAGGGCATCCACAGGGTAACCAGCAGGAGCCAGGTCGTAATCAGGCCACCTGCAGACAAGACCGTGCCGCGCAGCAGCCCTGGCGGGTTGGTGGACAGGCGCCAGCGTACCAGGGCGATCCAGGCGAGCGTACCTAGCGCGGCAATAATCATGACCGGCCAGGAGATAAAGGTGTCATAACCTTGAGTCTGGCGGGCGATATTGTGCGAAATCTGACGTGGCCAGCCGGTTTGTTGCGCAATCCAGCCCAGCCAGACCGTGGTTGCCGTCAGTGAGAAGCACATGATGGCAAACCAATCCAGCGTATTGACCACGCCACGCCGCAAGGTGGGCAGCGAGAACGCGGCCAGGACGGCGCAAGGTACGACCAGCAGGGCGTATTCAGGCTCGAAGGCATCGCGGATAAACAGCAGGCTCAGCAGCGGGACCAGCAGGCTGATGGCAGGCACATAAATATGCGGGGCCTTGAACCAGCTACGCCACTGCCACAGTGCCAGCAGTGCCAAAGGCCAGGTCGGCCAGAGGAACCACAGCAAGTCACGCAAATTATTCAGTTGTTCCTTGAAACCCGCCCAGCCCCAGGCGGCTAGATGCCATAGACGCCACTGTTCAGTCCAGTACACACTGACGCGTTTGGCGGGAATCCACCAGGCCATGATGATGGCCAGGGTCAGGACGGCACTGAGGGCCAGCCATTGGCTGTGCTGACGCAAGGGGCCGCGTGGAATGAAGCACAGAACGGTGGCCAGCATGATGGGGCCAGCGCCCAGCCAGCCACGGGTCAGGAAGCAGGCGCCCAAAGACAGGCCCAGCATGATCGCACCGGAAGCGGGACGGTCAAACATGCGCACCAGGCTGTACAAAGCCAGAGCCTGGAAGGCAATGATGGCTGGTACTTCCGAGGTTTCGTGCATACGCCAGAGGATGCCGACCGTGGCTACCGTCAGCAGCAAGGTGGCGTCGGCAATCATGCGCCCATAGTCCGTGGGCGAGGGCTCGCCCCCAAAGGGCAGGCGCAGCGGTTGGGCCTCAGGGCGTCGAGCCAGCCAGTAGGCGCTGTGCCAGACCGAAGCCGCCAACATGCCGAACCACAGCAGGTTAGGCAGTCGGGACGCCACAATATTGGCGTTCAGCTCAGAGGTAAAGAGTTTGAGCAGTGGCGCAAACAGCGTAATGAACAGGGCACCCAACCAGGTGGTCAGCGGCCCGTCCTGGGCATGTGCCAGATCGCCCACCTGCGGCAACAACAAGGCCTGACCGCTGGGATCTGACAAAGCGGTAAGCATGGTTGCAAGCCCGATGACATCGTCTGCCTTCCAGGGATCGCGGAAAAACAGACCCGCAAGAATGTAAATAGTCCCAACGACCAGCAGGACCAATCGGGGAAGTTTGACGGCAGCGGTAGCAGTCAGGCGAGCAGGGGTGGAGGTGGGTATGAGGCTGGATGACACGTCTAGGGTAAAACAGTCTGTTGATTCGCCCTATCTTAATGCAAAGGGGGCGCCTTGGCCGGGAAATGTGCGGTAAAAAAAAGGCAGCCGAAGCTGCCTTTTTTGCGCTGAACGCGGTATGCCGAGAAAGAGAGCTTATTCGCCTTTCTTGACGGTACCAGCCGTACGGGCAAAACGGGCGCGGAATTTTTCAACGCGGCCAGTTTCCACGATACGGGTTTGAGCGCCCGTGTAGAAGGGGTGCGACTCGGACGTCACGTCACACTTGAACAGCGGGTAAGTCTGACCGTCTTTTTCGGTGGTTTCGCGAGTCTGGACAGTGGAACGGGTGATAAAGGAGTTGCCCGTTTGCAGGTCCAGAAACACCACGTCACGGTATTCTGGGTGAATGCCTTCTTTCATGATGATTCCTGTTTTGACAAATAAGGACCGCCAGCAAGGCACGTATTTACAAAAATAAAGCTGCGCAGGGCAGATTTCCAATCTTTTGTAAGTACCGGCACTAAAAAGCTAGAGGGCTGTTTTTTTAACCGGGTTTGGGTTTTGACATCCTGCCCGATTGAATAATGCCTAAAGACTTTTTGCCACGTATCCGATGAAGCCTGAAATTTTAGCATTGAGCCGCCGCTTTTCAAAGAAAACTCCATCAAAGCGCGGCACAAGTGCAACAAGAAGCCGCCTAATGATAGGCGTCAGGTCCCGAAACCCGGAGATTGTCAGGGTTCGGGGCGTCTTGCTTGATGGTCGATAAGGTCTTCAGTCGATCTGTTTGCGCTTGCGGAAAGACAGAATCCAGATGCCGACCGCCAGCTCAAGTGCCGCAATAATCCACAAACCGCTTTGAAAATTACCGCTGGCGTCTTTCAGGGCACCCAACATGAAGGGCGCGCCAAAGCCGGCCAGGTTGGCGACCGAGTTGATGAAGGCCACGCCAATGGCTGCTGCCGAGCCTGCCAGAACGGCGTTAGGCAGTTGCCAGTACACCGGAATGCAACCCATGGTGCCGGACACGGCAATAATCAGGCTGATGAAGGCCATGCGCAAGGGTGCTGCTTGTCATGGGGTGTCTCCTTGTGTGGTACAGCGTGTTATGGCTGATCTGGGGGCAGGCGCTCGGCCATAAGCTCGCAGGCAGCAATGATGGGATTGATCACCGGCACAGCCAGCCTGCTTTGCAGGGCCTGGGCGCTTTGGGCCAGTGGGCCGCCGCCGATGATGACGGCGCGGGCACCGTCCTGTTCGATACACGCCGCGACACTATCGGCCAGTTCCTGATCCTGACGATCAGGGGCCTGGGCCAGATCCAGCGGGGCGGTAGGGGTCAGGCGCAGGCCGGAGAATTGTTCGCTCCAGCCATAGCACTGTACCTGATCCAGAATGGCTTGCTTCAGACCGGGGGTGGTGGTGGCAATACCAAAAGGCGTGCCTGCTCGGGCAGCCAGCATCATGGAGGCCTGACCGATGCCGATAACCGGAACCGTGAGGCGTTCAGTCAGTGCTTGCAGGCCGGGATCTCCAAAAGCGCCGACGATGACGCCGTCAGCGTCCTGTACCTGAGCCAGCACCTGCGGGTCTCTGGCCATGGCGGCGGCCTGCTCCAGCTCTTCCATTTCGGTCAACATGCCCGGTCCCTCAGGGGCGGTCAGTCCCCGGACCTGGATGTCGCGGCGCTGCAGGCTCTGGAAACAAGCCTGGGCAAGCGCCACCATCATGTCCGTGGTGGGACGGGAAGTATTGGGGTTGATGAGCAGTACGGTATGAGACATAAATACAAGGGCCGCAGCAAGGCGGCTTTTTAAGTGAATCAGGTATCCAGGGGGCGACCAAAGGTTTCGGGCGCCAACTGCAGGACAGCGGCAAAGGTGATGTACATGCCCGCCATCAAGGTGAACATGCCGGCTACGCCGTAGCCTTCCAGCACCCAGCCGCTAAGCGTAGGGATAAATGCGCCCGCCAGGGTGCCTAGTGCCAGAATGAAGGCGGTGCCAAAGGCGCGGACGCGGGTGGGATACAGTTCGGGGGAGAAAATCCAGATCGTGGTGTTGAGCAGCAGCACGCAGAACTGGAAAGCTGCACCGAATAGCAGCACCAGGTAGATATTGAAGCTCAGGAAGCCAAAGGCCAGACCGCTGGCGCAAGCCAGTAACGCTCCGTAGGTGAAGACGCGCTTGCGAGGCACGCGGGAGCCCAGGTAAGAGGCGGTCAAGGCACCCAGCAGGCTGCCCGACTGCATCAGGATCGTGAAGGTATAGCTTTTCACCAAAGAATAGCCTTGCTCCACCAGCAGGGTAGGCATCAGGGTCAGAACCGTCAGCTGTGCGCCATAAGTCATGCACACGGCAATGCCGGTCACCAGGGTGCGCATGGCCAGCGGGCCTTGAAAAATCTCGTTCAAACGCACCCGTTCTGCTTTTTGTGCCTGCGGGCCGCTGTGCAAATAAGGATAGGGATTGGCAACGTGACGGCCCAGCTTGCCCGAGGCCAGAATATTCAAAACCTGATTGGCCTCCTCGATACGCCCTTGAGACACCAGAAAACGGGGCGTTTCAGGAATGTAGCGACGATAGAACAGCACCATGAAGGCAGGCATGACCAGCAGGCCAAACACCCAGCGCCAGCTTTCTGGGCCGGGAAAGAGGGTGAAGACCAGCAAGCCGAAGGCCGGGGCCAGCATATTGCCCAGACCGCCACCTGCGACGTTGATCGTGCCGACAGCCGTGCCGCGAAAGCGTGAGGAGCAGAACTCGGCCAGCATGGTGACGGCAATCGAGATTTCGCCACCCAGCCCAAAACCCACAATCATGCGACCCAGGCCCAGTACCCAGTAGCTGGGAGCCAGGGCGCAGATCAGGGCGCCCAGCGTGAACAGGGCCAGATTGATGGTCAGCATGACTCGGCGACCGTAGTGGTCGGCGATATAGCCGGACAGCAAACGCCCCAGGGCGGCGGCAGCGAAGGTCAAGGTGTTCAGAAACCCGACATCACGAGGCGTCAGCCCCCAGTGTTCCTGTAGCAGCGGGCCGACCAGGCCCACGGCATTTTGCTCGAGCACGTCAAACAGGACGCCCAGCAAAATCAGGGCCAGCACTTTGCGGTGCGAGTTGGTGACGCCTATGGTTTCCAGCGAATTTTCCAGTTGCTGCTGAACCGTGTGATTGTTGGCCGTAGAACTGGCCTGTGCCTGCCCGGTATCGGCTGGCAAGGGTTGCTGCTTGCTAGACATGGTTTCTCCTCGTTTCAGGGCGTGTATGAGCCCAGCATTATTTTTTCAATCATTATTGCCATGAAAAAATATTTTCAAAACTAGGGTAAACGAGAAAGATTTTGCAGTGTCTACTGATTGACTGAGCAGGGCGTTGATATACAAGGATTTTTAATAAAAAAAAGGATCATCGCCGTTTGCGTAGGATCCTTATCTGATTCCAGCCATGAAACTTCTGGGCTGGCTTGTCTACGGAGTGCCTGATATGGGCCCGTAATACGAGAGTAGCGGTCTACAGCTCCAGAAAGCTGTCGTGGAAAGCCTCCACCAAGCCTAGATGACGACGCCCGGCAGGACCGGCCTGATCCATCACCTGGCTCAGGATCAGATGGCACAGCCCGATCACCGCCACGTGGTTATCCAGCACACCAGGCGATTGGACATCACAGCGCAGAGTCCAGCGACAAGCACTTTTCTCCGGGCTGAGCTGGTCAGTGATGTGCAACACATTCGGGTTCAGCTGCGCCATCTGCCCAATCAGTTGATCCATATTGCGCACCCGGCGACGCAGGGCAAAAATCACTACGACATCGTCAGCGTGTATGCCTGCCAGATGTTCCCCCATGGTCTCGCCAGGGCCGGGAATCAGTTGAGCCTCAGGGACGATTTGCAGCAACTGCCAGCGAAAGTAATTGGCCAGGGCATGGCTGGATCGAAACCCGAGAACCCATACTTTGCGCGCACCCAGAATGGCCTGGGCGATTTCTTTCAGCAACGAGTCGGGGATGCGTCTATAGGTAGCGGCCAGGTTGTTCTGACTTTGCTGCAAGTGTGTGGCCAGCGAGCGCTCGGCTTCCGTTTCAGTGGCTGCCAGCAACAGGGGTGAACCTGCTTTCTTTTCGGAGCGCACTTGTTTGCGGGCGGCCTCGTAATTGCTGTAACCCAGGCGTCGAATAAAGCGGGTGACCGTCGCATTGGACACATTGGCCAGGGAGGCCAGCTCCGAGGCGGTGTAGCCGGCCAGGTCGCCCGGAAAGTCCAGGGCAAATTCCGCCAGACGTCGCTCTGATGGGGATAGATCGTGAAGAATGTCACGTACGCGTCCAACAAAGGACTTGACGGCGGGATCAGACATGGCGCTCCGTACTCTTGTAGTGTGTTCTGGATTTTACGGGGAAGCTCATGGAACTGTATCAAAAATAAGGTGGCATTCATCGCCCTGAATCGTCTATAGATCTCCGCGCTCGGCCATGGAGACAGTCTGGCTGGGCGTGACAATAATGTGGTCCAGCAAGCGTATATCAACCAAAGCCAGTGCCTGGCGAATGTGCCGGGTCAGCCGGATATCGGAGGCGCTGGGATAGGCGGCACCGGAAGGGTGATTGTGCGCCAGAATAATGGCGCAGCTGTGGTGACGCAGGGCGGCGCGCAAAATCTCCCGTGGGTAGACTGAAGCCTGGTTGACTGTGCCCCGGCTGATCTCCTCGGCGCAGATCAGTCGCAGCTGATTGTCCAGAAACAGGGCCAGGCAATGCTCCACGGGTAAATGTCCAATATGGGCCAGACAATATTCGCGCACCTTGTCCGCCTGGTTCAGCACCGGCAAGTCCGTGAGTGATTCCAGGGCGCAGCGGCGTTGCAGTTCCCGGATAACCAACAGTTCCGCACATTTGGCCGGCCCGATGCCGTCCAGTTGGCGCAGGGCAGATGCATCAGCCGATAATAATCCTTTGAGTCCGTTAAAATGGTCCAGCAACATCTGGCCCAGCTCGACAGCATTGCGCCCGCGTGTACCGGTGCGCAGGACAATGCCTAGCAGTTCCGGGGTGCTCAGACAGGCAGGGCCGTGCGCCAACATGCGCTCACGGGGCCCTTGGCGGCGTAAAGTGGATGTGGCCATAAGAAACGCTAAAATGCGGTAATTGAATGATTTTCTATAGTGAGCGATCGTGAGTAACTCTGCTAGTTCCGAGCTTGGAATTGTCCGTCAGGATTCCTACCTGACTTTGCACTATCGTATAGAGCTGGCCAGTGGCCCGGCGGCAGGCTCTGTATTTGCGGATACCTTTACCGGCCGCCCGGCGACCTTGCAACTGGGCAATGGTCAGTGGGCCCCCGGTATGGAAGAGAAACTGCTGGGTCACCGTGAAGACGAGCGCTTTCAGCTCGACATTACTCCCGAGGATGCATACGGCGCCCGTAATCCGGACCTCTTGCAGCGCATCACTCGCGAAATGCTGGCCAGCAACGCCGCCGAAGGCGCGGAATTCGTGCCCGGTGATATGGTGGAGTTTGCCGCCCCTAATGGCAGTCGCTATTCGGGCGTGCTCAAGGAAATCGACGACAAGACTGCCTTGTTCGATTTCAATCATCCTTTGGCCGGTGTGGCTTTGCGCCTGGATGTTCATATTTTGGGGATTCTGTAATGAGTCAAGCTACTCCCGTTCAGAACGCTGAGGTTGTTCTGGCCCAGCCCCGTGGATTCTGTGCTGGGGTCGACCGCGCGATTGATATTGTCGAACGCGCTTTGGAATTGCACGGCGCACCCATTTACGTGCGCCATGAAATCGTCCATAACCGTTACGTGGTGGAAGACCTGCGCAATAAAGGGGCGATCTTTATTAAAGAGCTGGACGAGGCTCCCTCGGGTGCAATCGTTATTTTTTCGGCTCACGGCGTATCGCGTCAGGTGCGTGACGATGCCGAAAAGCGTGGTCTGAAAGTCTTTGACGCCACGTGCCCGCTGGTGACCAAAGTGCATATCGAGGTCTCTCGCATGCGCGCCGAAGGCCGGGAGATCATCATGATTGGTCACGTCGGACACCCTGAAGTCGAGGGTACGCTGGGGCAGGCTGACGGCGGCATGTACCTGGTGGAAACGCCCGAGGACGTCGCTAACCTGAAAGTGGCCGATCCCGACAAGCTGGCCTTTGTGACGCAAACCACCTTGTCCGTGGATGATGCGGCAGTTGTGGCCCAGGCCTTGCGCGAGCGCTTCCCCAATATTGTGGAACCCAAGAAAAGCGATATCTGTTATGCCACACAGAACCGTCAGGATGCGGTCAAGATCATGGCTCCACAGTGTGATCTGGTCCTGGTGGTGGGCAGTACCAATAGCTCCAACTCCAATCGTTTGCGCGAAGTCGCCGAACGCAAGGGGGCTGAAGCCTATCTGCTGGATAAACCGGAAATGATTGATCCGGCCTGGCTGGTCGGTAAAAAGCGCGTGGGTGTGACGGCCGGCGCTTCTGCTCCGGAAGTTCTGGTGAATCAGGTGATACAGCGCTTGCAGGAACTGGGCGTAGGCAAAGTGCGGGCCTTGGATGGTGTGGAAGAAAACATTGCCTTCCCGCTGCCCCGAGAACTGTCGCGCAAGATTGAAAGCCTGAACAAATAAAAAACGATTTTTGCAGGGTGGACAGGAGACAAGATGATTCTGTATAGCTACTTTCGCAGTTCCGCCGCTTACCGGGTGCGGATTGGTCTGAACCTCAAGGGGCTGGACTACCAGATCAAGCCTGTACACCTGCTCAAGGATGGTGGTCAGCAGCATCAGCCCGATTATGTGCAGGTCAATCCCGTGCAACTGCTGCCTGCTTTGGATGATGATGGTCTGATCATCACGCAATCCCTGGCCATCCTGGAATATCTGGACGAACGCTATCCTGAACTGCCTTTGTTGCCCAAAGCGTCGGCAGAGCGGGCTTGGGCACGTTCCATGGCCCAAACCGTGGCTTGTGATATTCATCCGCTGAATAATCTGCGCGTGTTGCAGTATTTGAAAAACGAACTGCACGCCCAGGAGGATGCTCGCAATCAATGGTATCGCCATTGGGTCAGCGTAGGGTTGGAAGGCCTGGAAGCCTTGGTGCAGCGCCATGGCAAAAAGGATCATGACTTTATTTTTGGTGATACTCCTGGTCTTGCCGAAATCTGCCTGATTCCTCAAATGTTCAATGCCCGTCGTTTTGACATTGATCTCAGCACATTTCCACGCCTCTTGGCTGTGGAGGAAAAATGTCTGGAGCTGTCCGCCTTTCAGGAAGCGGCCCCCGACCGCCAGCCCGACGCGGCTTGAGTATCAGCATAAGGGCGGTCCCTTGTTGGGCCGACCAGACTTCACCCGCCTGACAGGCGGGTTTTTCTTGCCCCGCTTCAATTGGCTGGATGATGTTGGGGGCGTAAAGGACGAGACATGAATATTGGTTTTTGTGGTTTGGGCCGTATGGGTCAGCCTATGGTGCACCGCTTGTTGAAGGCCGGTCATCAGGTTCGTATCTGGAATCGTTCCAAAGACAAGGGGCAAGCCCTGATCGAAGCCGGTGCCCACTGGTGCGATACCCCGGCGCAAATGGCCGAGCAGTGCGAAGCCGTTTTCCTGTGTGTCTTCGATGCACAGGCGGTGCACGACACGGTCCTGGGCGAGCAGGGCCTGGCGTCGATACAGGGAGCCTTGCGGATTGTGGTGGACCATTCCTCGATTCCTCCACAGGCCACACGCGAGATGGCTGCCCAATTGCAGCAACGTTGCGGGGCTCATTGGCTGGATGCTCCGGTATCCGGTGGTGTGGGCGGAGCAGAACAAGGCACGCTGGCCATCATGGTGGGCGGGCAGGCGGCGCAGCTGGATCGTGTTCGTCCGGTGCTGGCCGCGTATTCGCAGCGCGTCACCTTGATGGGGGCGGTAGGGGCCGGCCAAGTAACAAAGTTATGCAATCAGACCATTGTGGCCACCACCTTGACCGCTATCGCCGAGGCCTTGAGCCTGGCCAATGACAATGGCGTGGACGCCTCCAAAATCAGTGAGGCCCTGGGGGGCGGTTGGGCAGATTCGGTTTTGCTGCAATTGTTCGTGCCGCGCATGACTACGCCCGACAATCAAGTAAAAGCGTCGGTCGATACCATGTTGAAGGATTTGAATACCGTGGCGGAGCTGGCCAGTGTCAGTCACACCAGCATGCCGGTGGCTCATGCGGCCCAGCAAACCTATCGTGCGGCCCATCGTTTGGGCTTGGGCGCAGACGATGTCGCTCGCATTACGCATGTGAATAGTTACAATTACGGGGAATAAACTACCATCAGTCAAACTTAGTTTCGGTATTATGTCGGCTATTTGAAGTTGGGACTGTAGGTCTACAAAAGGGAAGTCATGAAGAAAAGTACAGGGCTGGTCACACTGGTTGTCGTGTTAGCGGCCGCATACGGCGGTTCGACCTGGTACACCGGTAAGAAAACTGAAGCGCTGGTGGGTGAGAAAGTGGCCCAGTTCAACACCCTGGCTGCCGAGCAGATGCAGCAAATGGGCATGAGCGAGTCGGTCGTCATGAACGTGGTGGACTACCAACGTGGCGTATTTTCCTCTACTGCTCGTTACACCATCACCATCAAGCCTTCCGACGCTGAAGAGAAGCCTCTGGAGCTGACTTTTGATGACAAGATCAGCCATGGCCCGCTGCCTATGTCGGCAATGGCTCTGGGTAACTTCACCCCTGTTGCCGCCTTGTCGCACAGCACTCTGGTCAAGACCAAAGACACCGAAGGCTGGTACAAGCTGACGGGCGACAAGACCCCTTTGTGGGCGGACAGCCTGGTCGGTTTTGACGGTGCCGTGGACTCCAATGTGCATTTTGAAGCCATCAAGCACCAAGGCGACGAAGTCAAAGTGGACTTCAGCGGCGGTCAATTGCGCACCAAAGCCGGTGGCAAGAGCAAAGATATTGTTGTGACCGGCAGCTTCCCCAAGCTGTTTGTTGACGACATCAGCGCAGATCCCTTGAAGCTTGAGGCCTCCAACTTCGTGGTGGACTTCAAGCAAGACGGTGACATCAATGTCAGCGGCACCCAGGTCGGCAAGCTGAGCGTTGATGACGTCAAGATGCAATCTGCCGAGACCGATGGCATTACCTTCAAGCAGATCGCCATCAATTCCGATGCGGTCACCAAAGACTCCGTCAGTGATACCAAGGTTGTTTACGCGCTGACTGATCTGGTGTTTGAAGACAAGGTCAAGCTGGGTTCGGTTGAGCTGTCGATGAACTTTGACCGCGTTTACGCACCTGCAATCTCCGCTCTGTCCAAGCTGATTTCCGATTCCAATCTGCAAAACGATATGGATTCGGTAGATGGCCCAACGGCTCAGAAGATGATGGAACTGGTGCTGCAGGCGCTGGAGCACAAGCCTGTGCTGCGTGTTGAGCCTCTGCGTTGGTACACCGCCGCTGGCGAGTCCAAAGCCACGCTGCGCATGGACTTCCAAAAGCCCAATGCGACCTTGCAAGAGCTGCAAACCAGCCCTGAAATGTGGATCGAAGCCATTCCTGCTGCTCAGCTGGATGTTTTGATTTCCAAGCCCATGCTGCGTGGCCTGGCTGCCGAGATGGACAAGGCTGAAGGCCTGTCGCCTGAAGAAGGCAATGCTGCCATGCTGGACATGATTCTGGATGCGGCTGTCGCTCCCTACGCCGAATCCAATATGGTCAAGAATGACGAGAACGGCATTTCCACGACCATCAAGTACGAGGGCAAGGATCGCGTGTTCGACATCAACGGTCAGCGTTTCACTTCCGAGCAATTGCTTGGTCTGGTCCTGATGGGCATGATGTAATTCGTCTGGGCCTGGTCCAGCGTAAAGCCCACCGAAATTCGGTGGGCTTTTTTTTACTGTCGGGCCGTCCCAGGGTGGAGCGCAAGCCGAAGGCGCAGCGTGGGGGGCCTTTTTTATTTAATCAGCGAAGGGAGCCAGATTTTATGGCCAGCTTATCGGATCAGCTGTCTCGGCTGGTGTACAGCACGGAACAAGGGCGTATGTGTCCTGATTGCGGGCAGCCACAAAAGCAATGTCGTTGCGAGGAGAATCGGCGCGAGCAAAGCCTGTCTCAGGCTCAGGGGCCGGTGCGCTTGAGTCTGGAAACCAAGGGGCGAAAAGGGAAGGGAGTGACCGTGGTAACGGGCCTGGTGATGCCCGAGGAGCAGCTCAAGGCGCTGGTCAAGGAACTGAAGAACGCCTGTGGAGCGGGCGGGACGCTGAAAGAGGGAACGCTGGAGATTCAGGGCGATCATCGAGCCGTTGTGCAGGCACGCCTGGAACACAACGGCTTGACGGTCAAGCGGGTCGGCAGACCCTGACAGGAATTTAGAAGCTGTAGCCCAAGCCTACGCCACCAAAGACGCTGCTTTTCTTCTCGACCAGCGGGCTGTCTTTGGCTTCTTCACCCAAGGTGTTCACGCCCAGCAGACCTTGCAGGGACCAGCTTTCGCTGATCTTGTGGGTGTACTGGCCGTACAAGGCATAAGAGCGCAAACCCGCGTCAGGGCGGTAGGTGCGCAGTTGTCCATTGCTGCCAGCGGCTTCATGCGACTTCACGCCAAAGTAGGTGCGCATGGCTTTTTCGTTGGACCATTTCAATTCGGCACCCAGCGAGAAGCTGCTGTCCTGATCATTCCAGAGGCGGTAGCTCAAATCCAGAACGGCCGTGGCGCCATAACCGCTTTTCAGTGCCTGGTAGTAGCTGCCTTCAATCTTGGCATTGCCCAGTTGGTAAGCAGTAAATACACCCAGATTGCCGTGACGATCAATATCATCAGTTCCGTACAGGCGGTCGGCATCACCGGATTTACGGGCACGGGCCAGAGCGGCGTAAGTACCGATAGTCCAGTTGTCTGTCAGATTGGTTTGCAGACCGATGGCAGGCATGCCTGCTTTGGGGGCCAGGAAAAAATGGCCGTTACGGTGCGAGAGCAGAGGGTAGAAACGGCCGTCGTAGCTGTCAGCCCCTTCGTACTTGGGGGCAAAACCAACACCGACACCCACGGTAGTTTGCTGTGCAAGTGCCTGGCTGGTTCCTAAAGCACATAAAGCCAGTAAAAGGCAGGGACGCAGAGCAGAACGGACGAGGGTGGGCATGACAGATTCCTTGTGATACGGGTAAAAACAGGCCCGCTTGTCGCGAGCTTAGCTATCGTATCAAGGTTTGGGTGGGGGCAGGCAGAATCATGACCGGCCAGTATGGTCTGTTGTTCTGGCCCTACACCCCATCAGGCTCGAATGTAAATCCAGTTTTCCGCCTGCAGTTTCACCAGGGCAGTGATGGCCCCTTGCTCCAAGGTTTGGAAGCGTTCTGGCGCACTGAGGGACTGATTGCGCAGCGTGTTGGGGCACAGGTAGGTGTAGGCGTCGCAATCGTGTTCCGCGCCTTCTACGCAAGCTTTAACGGCCTGCGCATTGGCGATGATGCGAATCTGGGCATCCGGTATGTCCTTGAGCAAGTTGCGCGCATTGCTGCGGGCGCGCTCCAGGGCATGAACGGTGGGGGCATGCAAGAGAACACGAGTGCTCATGAATAAACGTCCTGCTTGAAATTAGCGTGGGCCAAAAACGCGTTCGGTAATATCGGGTGAAGCGCCGGTCTGCATTTGAATGCGACCTTGCTCATCCTGCCAGACCATGGCGGGGGTGGCACGCAAATCCCAGCCCATCATCAGATCTTCATTGCGGGTCAGATCGGCTTCAATATCACTGGGCACGCTGTCCAGGCCTTTCACTCCGGCGCTGCGATCTTTCAGCATGGCCAAAGAGTGCTCGTTCAAGGCCTTTGTGGGATCCTTGGCAGCCAGGATGGCAGCCGATTTCAGGCTGCTGCTGGGGGCCAGAATGCCCACCATGACGTGGCGCAGCTGTACTTTGCCGGACTCAACCCAGGGGCGAGCCATTTGCCAGAACTGCATGCAGTAAGGGCAATTCGGGTCGGTAAACACGTAGACCACGCGTGGGGCCTTGTCGTCGCCATCCTTGATCCAGCGGGATTTTTCCAGTTTGCCCAGCATGTCCTTGGCAATGGCGGGTTGCACCAGTTCGTCCAGACCGGCCGGGCGTACCTCTTCACCCTTGGCATCGATCATGGTGCCCACCATCATGTGCTGCCCGTCGGGCAGGTTATAGATGGCCAATGCGCGATTCCCGCTATACGCACCCCAGGCTTTCAGACCACCGGGAGCATCAAATTCGCCCACAATGGATAGCCCTTGCTCTTCCAGGGCCTTCAGGGCAGCGGGGCGGTCGGCGGCTTGGACGACGGTGCTGACGTACAGTAAACCGGCCAAGGCAAGACGGATCGAAAAAGAGGAAAGCGGCATGGTGGTTAATCCTGCAAAACAGTCGGTGAATGTATATATCCAGAAAATATATACTAAGATCAAAATTGAATAAAAGAATGGGACTAGGCCTTGCCTGGATAGTTCCCCATTCCTGCTCTGATCAGGTTGTTTCTCTGCATTAGCCGGTCTTTAAGCGCGGATCTTCAGATTGGCCAGTTCCAGCAAGCGGTAGGTTTCGTGAACAGGCAAGCCCATTACGCCGGTATAGCTGCCACTCAAGTGGCTGATAAAGGCACCGCCCAGACCTTGAATGCCATAGGCTCCCGCTTTACCCATAGGCTCGCCGCTGGCGCAGTATTCCGCAATTTCTTGTTCGTTCAGAGTTTTGAAGCTGACTTCGCTGATGCTGATACTTTCAAACTCCACACCACCTACGCCCAGGGATAAGGCGGTCATCACTTTGTGACGGCGGCCCGAGAGCTCGCGCAAGATACGTGCGGCATCGGCCAGATCAGCAGGTTTGCCAAATATGGTCTCGTCCATGCAGACCGTGGTGTCGGCACTCAAAATAGCGCGCTCCTGATCCAGACTGCTGTACTGTGCCCGCCATTCCAGGGCGCGCAGCAGCTTGTCGCGAGCCGTGCGACGGACATAATCCAGCACCGCTTCCTGTTCCAGACGCGGTTCATCCTCGCCCGGAGGGCTGGGCACATGCAGGACTTCATGAGTGATCTGGATGCTGTTGAGCAGATCGTGGCGACGTGGACTGGCTGAGGCCAGATAGATGGGCTGAAAAGGCATAAGAAACCAGGACTAAAAGAAGGTTCAGGCGCGGTGGTAAGGATGCCCGGTCATGACGGACCAGGCGCGATACAGTTGCTCGGCCAGAAAGATACGTACCAAGGGGTGGGGCAGGGTCAGGGAGGACAGACGCAACATGCCGTGGCAGCTTTGCTTGAGTGCCGCATCCAGTCCGTCCGGGCCACCGACCAGAATGGCAATATCCTGACCGCTGCTGCGCCAACGCTCCAGCTCCTGAGCCAGCTTGACGGTGGTCAGGTCCTTGCCGCGTTCGTCCAGGGCGATGCGCATCGCCTGGGCGGGAATGGCCGCTTCAATGCGTTTGGCCTCGGCCTGCATCATCTGGGCAGGCGTCTTGCCGCTGGTACGGGGTTCGGCCTTGATTTCGCGCAGTTCTATGGCGCAGTCCTGGGGCATGCGGCGAGCATATTCCTGCCAGCCTTGTTCCACCCAGTCGGGCATGCGCTGACCTACCGCGATGACAATGAGTTTCATGGAATGTCGTAAAAGAAAAAAGGCCGCATCGTAAGCTGCGGCCCGGGTATTGCCGACAGGACAGTGGAAGGGCTTAGTCTTCGTCTTCGTCGGCGCTGGCGAAAAAGCCAGCCGGTGGAACCTGGCGCGATTGCGGCAGCAGTTCCACTTCGACAGGGCGTTCGCCCCAAAGTTCTTCCAGGTTGTAGTACTGGCGGATGGCCGGCTGCATGCAATGCACCACGATGTCACCCAAATCCAGCAACACCCATTCGCCGGTGTCCTCGCCTTCATGGGCCAGGACTTCGACCTTGTTTTGGCGTGCCTTGTCAAACACGCTCTGGGCCAGAGCGCGGGTTTGCCGGTTGGAAGTACCACTGGCAATGACCACACGATCGAACAGGCCGGTCATGTGGGTAGTGCTAAAGACCTTGATGTCTTGAGCTTTGACGTCCTCGAGGGCATCGATGACGAGTCGTTGAAGTGTTTCTATATTCATAAAAAGAACTATACAGGGCGCGCCTGTGGGTGGGAAAGATAGAGCCGTTTTTTGTCAATGTATTGAGCGACTTCTTCCGGGACCAGGGCGGTGATGTTGTCACCGCGCTGCACTCGCTCCCGAATCTGGGTGGCCGAGATGTCCATGGGCAGAAAGTCAATCTGATGCAAACGGCGCTGAAGTCGACTCAGTTCCTGCTGCAAGGCGACGGGCGTCTCCAAAGGACTGCCGGGGCGCTGGGCAACAGCCAGTTCGACGTATTCAAGAATTTCTTGCCAGTCGTTCCAGCTGCAAAAATTATGCAGTTGGTCGCTGCCTAAAATCCAGTAGTAGCGCGACCCGGCGGGCAAGCTGCGCACCGTGTCGATGGTGTAGGTTGGGCCACCGCGCTCGATCTCTACGGGGTTGACCTGCAAGCCCGGATGGCTTTGGGCGGCCAGCTCGGCCATGACCAAACGATCCTGGGTGCTGGCACCCAAGGCGTCGCGTTGCCAGGGCTGGGCAGCGGGCAGCAACTGAACCTGGTCCAGCTGCAGCTGGTCGAACGCGGCAAGCGCCAGCGCCACATGAGCTTTATGGATGGGGTCGAAACTGCCACCCAGGAGCCCGACACGCTTTAAATCCATTCGCGAGGCACCAGGTATTGCGCCAGGGCCGCTTCTGGCGTGCCGGGTTCGGGCGACCAGTTGTAGCGCCAGCTCGCCTGGGGTGGCATGGACAACAGGATGGATTCCGTACGGCCACCCGATTGCAGGCCAAACAGGGTGCCACGGTCAAAGACCAGATTGAATTCGACATAGCGGCCGCGACGAATGGCCTGGAAGTCTCGATGCGCCTGGGTGTATTCCTGATCCATGCGGGCACGCACGATAGGTGCATAGGCATCGGTAAAGGAATTGCCCACGGAGCGGGTCAGGGCAAAGCTGGCTTCAAAGCCGGGCTCGTTCAGGTCGTCGTAGAAAATGCCGCCAATGCCACGGGTCTCGTTGCGGTGCTTCAGATAAAAATATTCGTCGCACCAGCGCTTGTAGCGCGGGTAGTAATCCGCACCGTGCGGCGCCAGAGCATCGTGGCACACCTGGTGGAAATGGCGGGCATCGTCTTCGTGCAGGTAGTAGGGCGTCAAGTCCAGACCGCCACCAAACCAGAACACATCCTCTTGATCCGCTGTCTGGGCCTGGGCCACAAACATGCGCACATTCATGTGCGTGGTGGGTACAAAGGGATTGCGCGGGTGAATCACCAGTGAAACACCCATGGCCTCCCAAGGGCGTCCGGCCAGTTCAGGGCGGTGGGCGCTGGCCGATGGAGGCAGGGTGTGGCCTTTGACATGGCTGAACAGAACGGCAGCCCGTTCAAAAACAGGGCCGTTCTCCAGCAGGCGGGACAGACCGCCACCGCCTTCTGGACGATCCCACTGGTCCGACTCGAAAGGCGTGCCATCCAGCTGCTCCAGAGTGTCCACGATGTGGCTTTGCAACTGACGGAAATAAGCCTGGACGGTATCAATGGGTAAAGACATGAAAAGACCTTGCTGCGACAATCAGGATTCACTGCTGGGCAGAGCGCGCCAGCCGATATCGGTGCGAAATTGCTTGCCGTCGAAATGCGTTTGGGAAATGGCCTCGTAGGCGGCTTCCTGAGCGCGACGGATGGAGTCGGCCATGGCGGTGACACACAATACACGACCACCCGTGGTGACCACGGTGCCGTCTTTCATCTGCGTGCCTGCATGGAAGGTGATGCACTCGTCGGTGTCTTTCGCAAATTGCGTGATGGCATCACCAGTACGAGGCTCTTCGGGGTAATTGGCCGCGGCCAGTACCACGCCAATCGCGGTACGACGATCCCATTCGATGGTGGCCTCGTCCAGCTTGCCAGCCAGAGCCAGTTCGAAGGTTTCGGTCAGATCGCTCTTGATGCGCATCATGATGGGCTGGGTTTCAGGGTCGCCCATGCGGCAGTTGAATTCCAGCACCTTGATGGGGCGGGTGGCATCCGGGCCATCGTCAATCATCACGCCCGCGTACAGAAAGCCGGAGTAGGGCAAGCCTTCCTTGGCCATGCCTTGCATGGTGGGGTGAATGACTTCGCGCATGATTCGGTTATGCAGCGTGGGGCTGACGATAGGGGCGGGGGAGTAAGCACCCATGCCGCCTGTGTTCGGGCCCTGGTCGCCGTCTTTCAGGCGTTTGTGGTCCTGGCTGGTAGCCATGGGCAGCACATTCTTGCCGTCGCACATCACGATGAAACTGGCTTCTTCGCCGGTCAGGCATTCTTCCACGACCACGCGGGCACCGGCGGCACCAAAGCGACCATCACCCAGAATGTCGTCAATGGCGCCCAATGCTTCTTCCAGCGTGGTGGCCACAATCACGCCCTTGCCAGCGGCCAGGCCATCGGCCTTGACCACAATGGGAGCGCCTTGCTGACGGATGTAATCCTTGGCGGCGTCCGGATCGGTAAAGGTCGCGTAGGCCGCCGTCGGGATGTTGTGGCGCACCATGAAGGCTTTGGCATAGTCCTTGGAGCTTTCCAGCTGCGCGGCAGCCTGGGTGGGACCAAAGATTTTCAGACCGGCCGCACGGAAGGCGTCCACAATGCCTGCGGCCAGCGGTGCTTCCGGGCCGACGACAGTGAAGGCAATTTTTTCTTGCTTCACAAAGGCAATCAGTTCCTGGATATCGGTGATGGCCAGGTTTTCAATACGTTCGGCACGCGCGGTACCGCCATTGCCCGGGGCAACGTAGACAGTCTGCACGCGTGCAGATTGGGCCAGGCGCCATGCCAAGGCGTGTTCACGGCCGCCGCTGCCGACAACAAGTAGCTTCATAGTGATGAGTCGGGCAGGGCCCGCAAAGAGGAGTTTTCAGAAATAGCTTATTCGGCTTCGTCCATGACGGCGGTGGTGTAGACCTCTTGGACATCGTCCAGGCCTTCCAGTGCGTCCAGAAGTTTTTGCATCTTGACGGCATCGTCGCCGCTCAGTTCCGTTTCGTTCAGGGCTTTCATGACCACGCCTTCCACTTCAGGCGTCAGGCCAGCGGCCTGGAACGCGGCTTGCACAGCCGGGTAGTCCGTAGGAGCGCACAGCACTTCGATCAGGCCTTCTTCGTCGGTCACGATATCGTCGGCACCAGCTTCCAGGCCGATTTCCATAATCGTGTCTTCCGAAGTGCCCGGAGCGAACAGAAACTGACCGCAGTGGCGGAATTGAAACACGACCGAGCCGTCCAGACCCAGATTGCCGCCATTTTTTGTAAAGGCGTGACGCACATCCGAGACCGTACGCTGACGGTTGTCGGTCATGCAGTCCACAATCACGGCCGCGCCGTTAATACCGTAGCCCTCGTAGCGAATTTCTTCGTAGTTGGCATCATCCGCGCCGCCTGCGCCGCGCTGGATGGCGCGCAGAATGTTGTCTTTGGGCATATTGGCAGCGGTTGCCTTGTCCCAGGCCATGCGCAAACGTGGGTTGGACTCGGGGTCAGGGCCGCCGGTACGTGCGGCCACGGTGACCTCACGAATGATCTTGGTCCAAAGTTTGCCCCGTTTTGCGTCTTGACGACCTTTACGGTGCTGAATATTCGCCCATTTACTATGTCCGGCCATAAAGTATTACCAATTCAGTAGACTACGTTCAAAGAAAAACAGATCTATTTTAACCTGTCTGCGCGACAAGGCCCGAGCTTGGGCGAAAGTCGCTAGAATCTAGGCACTTGGCATTCTATCCGGAAGAGAACAAACAATCATGGCTGATCCAATTTTGCTTGCTCAGAATAGCGATACTCCCATTTACCTGTTGCCTGCGCTGGCCAATCGGCATGGTTGTATTACGGGGGCTACCGGGACGGGGAAGACCGTCACCTTGCAGGTTTTGGCCGAAGCCTTTTCCCGCCTGGGAACACCGGTTTTTCTGGCCGACGCAAAAGGCGATTTGAGTGGAATTTCTCAAGCCGCCCAGCCTAATCCGAAATTGCAGGAGCGTCTGCAAAAGCTGGGCCTGCCCGAGCCAGCCTGGGGGGCGAACCCGGTCACCTTCTGGGATATTTTTGGCGAGCAGGGTCATCCGGTCCGGGCCACGATTTCCGACATGGGGCCTTTGCTGCTGTCCCGGATTCTGGAGTTGAACGATACCCAGGAAGGGATTCTCAATATCGTCTTTCGTCTGGCAGACGACGAGGGCCAGTTGATTCTGGACCTGAAAGATTTGCGCGCCGTGCTGCAAGACGTATCGGATCGTGCCGCCGAGCTTCGCAATCAGTATGGCAATATTGCGGCAGCCAGTGTGGGGGCAATCCAACGCGCCTTGCTGCGCCTGGAAACGCAGGGGGCGGATCGCTTCTTTGGTGAGCCAGCGCTGGATGTGATGGACTGGATTCGTACCGACTCGGCCGGGCGCGGCATGATCCATGTGCTGGCAGCCGACAAGCTGATGCAGTCACCTCGCTTGTACGCGGTCTTCCTGCTGTGGATGCTGGCCGATCTGTACGAGCGCCTGCCGGAAGTGGGCGATCTGGACAAACCGCGTCTGGTTTTCTTCTTTGATGAAGCCCACTTATTGTTTACAGGTGCACCAAAGGCCTTGCTGGAGAAAGTCGAGCAGGTTGTGCGTCTGATCCGCTCCAAAGGTGTGGGTATTTATTTCGTGACACAAAACCCGCTGGATATTCCCGATACCGTTCTGGGTCAGCTGGGTAACCGAGTACAGCACGCCTTGCGCGCCTTCACACCGCGTGATCAGAAAGCCGTCAAGACAGCAGCGCAAACCATGCGCCCCAATCCTGGTCTGGATATTGAAGCGGCCATTACCGAGTTGGGCGTTGGCGAGGCCCTGGTGTCCATGCTGGATGCCAAGGGGATTCCCACGCCTACCGAGCGTGCCTGGCTGGTGGCTCCGGGTAGCCGAATTGGCCCCGCTACCGATGCGGAGCGGCAAACGGTACGACAAGCGTCCTTGTTTGGCTTGAAGTACGACCAGGCAATTGACCGCGAATCCGCCTACGAGGTGCTGGCCAAAAAAGCGGCTGATGCGGCTGCCAATGGTGCCGCGGGTGCCACGCAGCCGGGAGCGGCGGCAGGCAAGGACGAAGGCCTGATGGGTGTCGTCAATGACTTTCTGTTTGGATCAACCGGGCCGCGTGGTGGCAAGAAGGACGGCCTGGTGCAAAGCATGATCAAAACCGAGACCAAACGGGCTGCCACCAAAGTGCTGCGTGGGGTATTGGGTTCTTTATTTGGAGGGAAACGTTAATGCCCACGCAACTGCCTCATTTAATTGTTGCCACCACAAGGCCATCAGAAACAGCACGTTGGGCGGATGAATTCCGCAAAGTCTATCCTGATTGGAAAGTTGATGAGTTTGTAGCAGGTCAGCCCAGCACCGGGGCGACTTACGCCATCGTCTGGCAGCCGGATGCGGCCTTGTTCAAGCAGGAACCCCATTTGCGCGCCACCTTCAATCTGGGGGCGGGCGTGGATGCCGTCGCAGGGACCATCCCGGCCGAGATGCCTTTGTACCGCTTGGAAGATGCGGGCATGGCCGAGCAAATGGCCGAATATGCCTTGTATGGCGTGCTGCGTGCGGTAGGCCGTTTTCAGCCCTACGAGGAACAGGCGCGTGAGGGAAAGTGGAAAGCCTACCGCCCGATCGACCGCCGCCAGTGGCCAGTCGCTGTGCTGGGGCTGGGCGCGATTGGCAGCAAGATTGCCAAGGTCATCGCCAGTCTGGGCTATCCCGTACATGGCTGGTCGCGTCGTCTGCACGAAGCGGACTTCCCTTGCTATGCCGGTGAAAAGGGCCTGAAAGAGTGCGTCTCTGCCAGCCGTATCCTGGTCAACGCCTTGCCACTGACTCCGCAAACAGAAGGTTTGATCAACCGCGACGTATTGTCGAATTTGCAGCCTGGTGGCTATTTGATTAACGTCGCTCGCGGTGGCCACTTGGTCGATGCCGATGTGCTGGACGCCCTGAAGAGCGGTCATCTGTCAGGCGCTTTGCTGGATGCCTTTACCCAGGAGCCGTTGCCAGCCGATCATCCGTATTGGGGTGTTCCTTCTGTGATGGTTACGCCTCATATTTCGGGTATCACCGTTCGTGAATTGGCATTGGAGCAAATTGGCTCGCGCATCGAGCTTTTGCAGCAAGGCAAGCCTGCGACTGGTCGGGTGAATCACAGTCAGGGCTATTAATCCTTAACCGATTTGGACTAGCCTGCCGGCACCGTGGAAGCTGGCAGGCTAATTGCTGTTTTGTGAACAGAGCAGCGTCTTTTCAGAATAAGGCCGTGGAGGCCATGTAAAACCACAAGGAAAGAGGAATGAGTAAAGTTCATCGTATTGCCGTGATCGCGGGAGATGGGATCGGCAAGGAAGTCATGCCTGAAGGGCTGCGTATTCTGGAAGTGGCCGCTCGCCGTCACGCCATAAATTTTGATTGGAAAGTTCTGGACTGGAGCTCGGACTACTACCAGAAGCACGGCACCATGATGCCTTCGGACTGGAAAGCCCAATTAATGGATACCGAGGCCATTTTCTTTGGCGCCATGGGCTGGCCTGATCTGGTTCCCGACCACGTTTCGCTGTGGGAATCTCTGTTCAAGTTCCGTCGTGAATTTGATCAATACATCAACTTGCGTCCTGTGCGTTTGATGCCTGGTGTGCGTTCGCCACTGGCAGGTCGTGAGCCCGGTGATATCGATTTCTTTATCGTGCGCGAGAACACCGAAGGTGAATACTCCAATAGCGGCGGCATCATGTTTGAAGGCACGCAGCGCGAAGTGGTGATTCAGGAAAGTGTCTTTACCCGCACGGGTACGGACCGAGTCTTGAAGTTCGCTTTTGAACTGGCTAAAAAACGCGGTAAACACGTTACTGCTGCGACCAAGTCCAACGGTATTTCGATTTCCATGCCCTGGTGGGATTCCCGCGTGGCCGCCATGGGCGAGCAATACCCGGATGTGAAATGGGACAAGTATCACATCGATATTCTGTGTGCACACTTTGTGCAACATCCGGACTGGTTTGATGTTGTTGTAGCTTCCAACCTGTTTGGCGATATCTTGTCCGATCTGGGCCCGGCATGTACCGGCACCATCGGCATTGCACCCTCGGCCAACCTGAACCCCGAACGCGTATTCCCCTCCTTGTTTGAGCCCGTGCACGGCTCGGCACCGGATATTTATGGCAAGGGCATTGCCAACCCGGTCGGTCAGATCTGGAGTGGTGCCTTGATGCTGGATTTCCTGGGCTACCCCCAGGCAGCCGCCGAAGTAGTGCAAGCCATTGAGCAGGTTCTGGCCAATGGCCCACGTACCCCTGATTTGGGTGGTCAGGCCAGCACAACACAAGTAGGCGAGGCTATCGCCCAAGTGTTGGAAGCGATGGCCTGAGCCATCAGTTGGACTTGGGTGGGCGCAAGCCTGCCCAAGTGATGGCTCCAATCATGATGGCGCCACCCAGCAGCGCACGGCTGCTGGGGTATTGAGCGAAAAGCAGCGCCGCAAAAGCGATGGCGTAGACAGGCTCCAAGGCGATCACAATCCCGGCACTGCGGGCATTCAAAACGCTTAGCGCAGAGACCAGCAGGTAATGCGACAAGGCCGTACAAAATACCCCCAGCAGTGCAATCCATACCCAGTCCACCAGCGTGCTGTCGCCCAGCAGCGGTATGGCAAAAGGCCAGCACATCAGGGCGACAAACAGGTTTTCCCACCAGGCCACTTGCTGTGCCGACAAGTGCTTGGCTGCGCGTCGGTTGATGAGGGTGAACATGGCGAAAGTAAAGCCGGAGGCAATGGCCCAGGCCAGGCCAATGGTGGATTGATCCTGGAAATCAAAAGAGGGGGTCACCAGCAACAAGCCCACGGTGACCAAGGCCAGAATGATCCACTCCGATACGGTAACGCGCTCGCGCAGTACGGCCCATTCACACAAGGTAATAAAGGCCGGGAAGCTGGCAAAGCCCAAGGTGGCAATGGCCACGCCGCCCACTTTGACCGCCACAAAAAAAGTGGCCCAGTGAATGGCCAGCATGATGGAGGCCATTAGCAGGGTGCGAAAGTCCGCTGTTTTCATGCCCTGACCCAAACCGCGCCCTTGAGAGCGAATGCTGATAAACAAGGCCAGGACTGCAAAGCTGGCTCGGCCCGCGGTGATCAGCATGGCGCCGACCTGAATGAGCTCACCAAAAATGCCGGTCAGTCCGAACAGTACGGCGGCCACATGAATGGCAGCCAGAGCACGTCCATGCGTCATGGAAAGCGATCCGAGAAAAAAGGAGTCAATTTAGGCTATTCTGGTGTTTTATATCAGCCAGTGATAGGGCTAGTGGGTCGGGCAGGCAATAAGAGCAAGGCATTATTCTAAGACATTGCTACGGGCCCCTCATCAAAGGAGTAAAACAATGACGCAGACGGTTAAGGCGATACGGATTGAGCGTAATGGTGGTCCGGAGGTATTGCAGTGGGCTTCGGTAGAGCTGCCCGCTCCGCAGGAGAAGGAAGTCACCATACGCCAAAAAGCAGTGGGCTTGAACTTTATCGACATTTATTTCCGTAATGGCCTCTACAGCAATCCCTTGCCGCATGGTTTGGGTTTTGAAGCGTCCGGCATTGTGGAAGCAGTCGGTTCGGGTGTCACGAATCTGAAAGTGGGTGACCGTGTTGCCTACGGTCAAAGCCCGCTGGGTGCGTATGCCGAGGCTCGTAATGTGCCTGCTGATCGTGTGGTACGCATTCCTGATGGCGTCACTTTTGAGCAGGCGGCGGCCATGATGCTCAAAGGTTTGACGTGCTGGTATTTGCTGCGCCAGACCTATCGCGTGCATGAAGGCCAGACGATTCTGTTTCATGCCGCTGCGGGTGGCGTGGGCTTGTACGCCTGCCAATGGGCACGTGCTTTGGGCGTGAAGTTGATCGGTACGGTGTCCAGTCCCGAGAAAGCCGCTTTGGCGAAAGAGAACGGTGCGTGGGAAGTGATTGATTACTCCCACGAAGACGTGGTGCAGCGCGTGCTGGAACTGACCAATGGCCAGAAAGTACCTGTCGTATATGACGGCGTGGGCAAGGATACCTGGGAGCGCTCGCTGGATTGCTTGCAGCCGCGTGGCCTGATGGTCAGCTTTGGCAATGCTTCCGGCCCGGTAACCGGTGTGAATCTGGCGACGCTGGCATCGAAGGGCTCCTTGTATGTGACCCGTCCTGTGCTGGGGGCTTATGTGCCTACACAGGAAACCATGCAAGATGCCGCTGACGAAATGTTCGAGCTGGTGCTGCAAGGCAAGATCAAGCCGCTGATCGGTCAGCGTTTCCCGCTGGATCAGGTTGCCAAGGCCCATGAGGAATTGGCAGGGCGTCGTACCACGGGCTCGACGGTGTTGACGCTGGATTAAGGCGGATTATCGGGTAAGAAGGGGGGAGCAGCTAGCCCTTGCTCAGCGCTGCGCTTGAGATAACAGGTGCAAGTCAGGAATCCACTCTTCTGGTGTTGCTTGTCTTTCCTGATATCCCGATTTGTATGTCAGGTATTTTGAAAGCCCGATAAGCACGCAGCCCCAATAGTTCTACTTATAAAAAATGGCCTCCTTAGCGGAGGCCATTTTTATTTAGCAGTGCTGCATCCGCTGGGATTCAGCGGACAGGAATCAGCCTTGCTCGTGGTACTGACGCACGCGCTCGACTTCATTGCGCGAACCCAGAATCACGCCAATGCGCTGGTGCAGCTCGGTAGGTTGCACGTCCAGAATACGCTGTGTACCGTCAATCGACATGCCACCGGCCTGCTCGACCAGGAAGCTCATGGGGTTGGCTTCGTACATCAAACGCAGCTTGCCCTTGCGACCGGAGGCACGGGCATCGCGCGGGTACATGAAGATACCGCCACGGGTCAGGATGCGGTGTACATCGGCCACCATGGAGGCGATCCAGCGCATATTGTAGTTTTTGCCCAGTGGGCCGTCCGGGCCAGCCAGGCAGTCGTCGATATAGCGTTTTACCGGGGCTTCCCAGTGACGCATATTGGACATATTGATGGCGAACTCAGAGGTGTCCTCGGGGATGGTGATGCGCTCGGTGGTCAGCACCCAGGAGCCCATTTCCTTGTCCAGAGTGAAGGCGGCGACGCCGTCACCGACAGTCAGGACCAGCATGGTTTGCGGGCCGTAAATGGCATAGCCGGCGGCAACCTGACGCACGCCGGGTTGCAGGAAGTCTTGCTCTTCGATGACGCGATCACGTGCTTCAGGTGGGACGCTCAGGACCGAGAAGATCGTGCCGATGGACACGTTCACGTCAATATTGGACGAGCCATCCAGCGGATCGAACAAGAGCAGGTTTTCGCCCTTGGGGTAGTAATCGGGAATGCGGTGCAGGGTATCCATTTCCTCGGAGGCCATGGCCGCCAGGTTACCGCCCCATTCATTGGCTTCCAGCAGGATTTCGTTGGACAGCACATCCAGCTTTTTCTGAACTTCGCCCTGGACATTCTCGGAGTCCAGAGAACCCAGAACGCCGCCCAGCGCTCCTTTGCTGACGGCATGGCCAATGGCCTTGCATGCGCGAGCCACTGTTTCCAGCAGCAGGCGCACGTCGGCGGTGACCGTTTTCTTCTGGCGCTGTTGCTCCACCAGATACTGAGTAAGGTTTTTCTTCAAGACAGACTCCGAGGTCAAAGAGTTAATGCTTTATGTACGATTTCGGCCACATTGCCCGACAGGCCAGGTTCGGCCTGAATACGCTCCAGCGCTGCCTTGAGCAGGTCGCGGGCTTCGGGTTCAAAGCGGGCCCAGTTATCAAACACACGGGCCAGACGGGCAGAGATTTCCGGGTTGAGCTTGTCCAGGGCAATGACTTGCTCAGCCCAGAAGGCATAGCCTTCCGGCGTGTGTACAGCCTGCATATTATTCATGCAGAACTGGAAAATCAGAGAGCGGGCGCGGTTGGGATTGCGCATCGAGAAAGCGGGATGCAGCATCAGGGCGCGCACCTGGGCAACTTGCGTGCTGGGGGCGGTGGCCTGCAAGCTGAACCAGCGGTCCAGCACCAGAGGATTGTCCTGCCAGCGCTGGAAAAAGTCATCCAGGCCGTCTTGACGATCCTCTGGGTCACCGTAATTCACCAGAGCGCTCAAGGCACCCATGCGATCAGTCATATTGGTGGCCTGATCGTATTGATTGCGTGCCAACTGCGGGCCGGTATTCACACCGGCAACCAGCAGGTAATTCAGGGCCAGATTGCGCAAGGAGCGCTGGCCAGCCTGCAAGGCGTCGGGGCTGTACGGGGCTTGTTCCAGGCTCAGGTACTGATACAGTTCCTGCCAGTAGGGAGTCAGGGCCAGGCCCAGCTCACGTTGCAGCTGACGACGGGCCTGAACCACGGCGCGCGGGGTCATGGGCTTGGTTTGTTCCAGCAATTCGCGCTCGCTGGGCAGGGACAGGATGCGCGCCTTGTAAGCAGGGCTCAAGGCCGGGTCCTGTACCAGCGCATGCCAGGTTTGAACCACGGTCGCCAATTGTGCGGCCGACGGTGTGCGTCCCGATGCCGAGGACAAGATCAGACGGGTCGCTAGCAGTTGAGCCGCTTCCCAACGTGCAAATGGATCCGTGTCGTGACGGGCCAGCAAAGCCAGCTCGGAATCCGGACGGTAGTAGTCCACCCGCACAGGCGCAGAGAAATTGCGCAACAAGGATAGGACGGGCGCCTCAGGAATCTGCGTGAAGGTCCAGCTTTGTTCGGCTTGCGTGAAATCCAGTACCAGCGTATCGCCTTGCTGACCATCCAGGTGCAGGGTCAGTGGTGCGCCTTGCTGATCCAGCATGCCCAAGGCAAAGGGGATGTGCAAAGGTGGCTTGGGTGTGGATTTGTTTTCGATCCCGGCGGGCGCATTGCTTTGACGCAGGGTCAGCGTGGCGGTTTGGGTGGCAGGGTCGTGCTGCAGGCTGACCTGAACGCGTGGTGTTCCCGCTTGCTGATACCAGCGGCGGAACTGTTCCAGGCTCTGGCCGGGTTTGACCTGGCGATACACGCTGTCCATGCTGTCCACGAAATCGTCGCAAGTGACTGCTTGGCCGTCATGGCGCTTGAAGTACTCACGAATACCAGCCTGGAAGTTTTCTTCACCCAGCAAGGTGTGCTGCATGCGAATGACTTCCGCACCTTTCTCGTAAATTGTGGCGGTGTAAAAGTTGCTGATTTCCTGATAGCTCTCGGGGCGGATGGGGTGAGCCATTGGGCCGGCATCTTCAGGGAACTGGGCCGCGCGCAGGACGCTGACATCATCAATGCGTTTGACGGCGCGGGCGCTGGCGGCTTGAGCGCCGTCCAGCCCTTGAGCCAGCATGTCAGCCGAAAACTCCTGATCGCGAAAAACCGTCAGACCTTCTTTCAGGGATAGCTGGAACCAGTCGCGGCAAGTGACGCGGTTGCCGGTCCAGTTATGGAAGTACTCATGGCCAATAACTGCTTCCACGGCGTGAAAGGACGCATCGGTAGTGCTTTGTGCATCGGCCAGCACGTAGGCGGCATTAAAGATGTTCAGGCCCTTGTTTTCCATCGCGCCCATATTGAAGTCGCGAGCGGCCACAATCATGAAGCGGTCCAGATCCAGTTCCAGCCCAAAACGTTGTTCATCCCAGCGTACTGAATGTTCCAGGCATTCCATGGCCCATTCTGTTTTATCGCCGTCACCACGATCGCAATAAACCTGCAATAGGGCAGGCTGGCCATTGGCTTTTTTGATTTCGCGTTCGCGCACATCAAAGTCGCCAGCAACCAGTGCAAATAAATAAGAAGGCTTTGGAAATGGGTCTTCCCAAATGGCTTGGCTGCGTCCATCGTCCAGTGTGGTGCTTTCCAGCAAATTGCCGTTGGACAGCAGATAAGGGTAGAGCTTGGCATCGCCGCGCAGGACCACTTCATAACGGGACATCACATCAGGACGGTCCGGGAAGAAGGTAATACGACGAAAGCCCTGGGCTTCACATTGGGTAAACAGGTTCTGGCCCGAGACATACAAGCCCATCAGCATGGTGTTGTCTTGGGGGCGGCAACGGCTTACCAGCACCAGATCACATTCTGCGGTCTGGGGCGAGAGCGTCAGGCCCTGTTCATCAAGCTGGTAATCCCGTGCGGTCAGGGCGACCCCGTTTAGGCTGACTTCAAGCAGTTCAATGTCTTCGCCATCCAGTACCAGGGGGCGGATCTGGCCGTCCCGGCTGCTGGCTCGAAAAGCCAGACGAACCAAGGTTTGCTCGGCCGCCAAATCAAATTCCAGCCGTACCTTATCTATTTGATAAGGGTAGGGCTGGTAATCGTGGCGGGAGATCGTAGGTAAGGTGTCTGTGCGCATGTGATCCTGGTCCGACAATCGAAAAAGATGGTCTATTGTAATGTTGTTTGAACGCCCACACTGGACGCCGGAAACAGGCAGTAAACTAATTGTTCGTCGGCGCTACGGCGCTGTCATTAATCGGGCTTGAACGTGCAAGCGAAAAACAAGCAAGGGTGAAACTATGACGTTATTTTCTGAAGGGTTTTCCTGGCGCGCCCTACGCCTGATGAGCCTGGTATTGGCGGTTTTGACCACGGCTTGCGCTGCGCCTAGCTGGTCCGCCAAATTGACGCGTTATCAGCAATGGCCCACGGCGACCAGTGGCGATACCTATTACATCAAGTCCTCGCCGGACAAAAGCAGTAGTCTGCAATACCAGTCTTTTGCAGATTCTGTACGGGCTTCTATTGGTGTGACCGGACTGGTGCAAGCAGCGGATCTGAAGTCTGCGCGTTTTGTGGTGCAAATGGATTATGGCAATCCGCAAGAACAAACCTGGGTGCCTCAATTTGCAGATAGTTTTTATGGTCCATCGGCGTGGGGAATCGGGCGCGGCTATTATGCGCCAAATGATGGTTGGGGCGGAGGTTTCTTTTATTCTCCGAATGTAGTGAATGTTCCTGTCACTGTGTATAAAAATTATCTAAATGTAATCATTACAGATAATCAAAACTCGGGCGCAGAAGTGTATCGCGCCACCGCCGTGTCTTATAGCCATTCTGACAACCTGGACCAGCAGATGCCGTTTTTGTCCCAGGCCATATTTGATGGTTTCCCGGGTAATAATGGACAAGTGATTGATATCCGATATCCATTAGCTCGGGATTGAGTCGCCAGAATCCCGGCATTATGTAGGGGATTTATATCAATAAGAAAGGGACCGCTTTTTCAAGCGGTCCCTTTCTTTTGTTTGGTGCCCAAAACTTATTTGATAAGGAACTCTTCACGGCTGCGACCATTGGCTTCAGCATCGATAATCCAGCGTGGTGGGCGGCCACGGCCCGTCCAGGTGTCCTGGGTGCCGGGGTGGCGGTATTTGGGAGGCAGGCTGGTTTTAGGGCCGTTGGAACCAGCACCAGCACCGCGGCGGGCGGAATTTTCCAGCGCTTCAGCGACTTCTTCAATCGTGATCTCGTTATCTTGCATGGACTTGACGATAGACGCGATGACAGGACGACGCTGTTTGACTCGAAGGGATTTCATCTGCTTTTGCAGACGCAGAATCTCTTTTTCTATCTTTTGCTTCGCGGAGCTGTAAGTTTCGACTGACATATGGGATTCCTGTTTCATGATTGTAGTTATCTGATAAACCCTGCCTGTACAAGCTCGTGTTTATCATGCGAAAACAGTGTACTTTGATTTTCTTGAAAATATAAGTGGTTTGGGTAAAAAATAAACGCTTAATCAAAAAGGTGTTTGGTTTTTGTAATTATTTAAGGTCATTAGACAATTCAATGACTCTTGATTATTTAATCTAATCAGGGGTTATCATGAATTTGAATGGGTTTATATCAAAACCATATAGGTGGGTTTCTAATTAGGAGGTTTTTAAAATAGTTTTAATTCCGTATCAGAAAATGTCGTAATTGGAATTTTTGAACCTATTAGTTCAACAGGCTGATTCATGGTTCTGAAAGCCCGGAAACTGCCCGATCGGTACGTCGGCATCGCATACGGGGGCACATTCTGTTTTAATGCTCAGATGGACGGAAGCCAAGTTGATGTCAGCACGTCTTTTGGTACCCATTTTCGTCCCTTGCAGCCATGGGTTTGCCGGGGATCTGTCAGTAGGAATAAACGATGAAGTTAGTTGATCCGGCTATCAATGCCCTGGAATGCGCCCGTGGACTGTTGCTTGAGCCCTGGGGCTTGAATGAAAGCCATTTGTCCGGCGCGCTCGGTGAGATCTTCACCCATCAGGCTGACTATGCCGACTTGTATTTTCAGTACACCCGCAGCGAAGGCTGGGCGCTGGACGAAGGAATCGTCAAAAGCGGCAGCTTTTCCATTGAGCAGGGCGTGGGTGTGCGTGCATTAAGTGGCGAGAAAACCGCCTTTGCCTATTCGGATTCCCTCAGCCCCGAGGCTTTACTGTCTTCGGCCCGTGTGGTGCGCTCGATTGCCCGCCAGGGCGGTTCAGGCAAAAGCGGCATTTTGGTGCCAGCCGACACGCAGCGCCCCACCTTGTATACGGGCACAGACCCTATTGCCAGCCTGCCTGCTCCTGAGAAAGTAGCCCTGTTGGGGCGACTGGATGCCTTGGCTCGTGCAGCGGACCCGCGCGTGGTACAGGTCATGGCCAGTCTGGGTGCGGAATACGATGTCGTGCTGGTGGCCGGTAGCGATGGTCGTCTGGCCGCCGATGTACGCCCCTTGGTGCATTTGTCCTTGTCGGTCATTGTTGAACAAAATGGCCGCCGTGAACGCGGCTCGGCGGCAGGTGGTGGACGGGTTGATCTGTCCTACTTCTCCGACGATATGCTGCGCAGCTACGTGGATAAGGCCGTGCGTTCGGCCATGACGAATCTGGAAGCCAAACCCGCACCTGCCGGTCAGATGACGGTGGTTTTGGGCCCAGGTTGGCCAGGTGTCATGCTGCATGAAGCCGTGGGCCACGGTTTGGAAGGGGACTTTAACCGTCGTGGCAGCAGCCTGTTCTCGGGTCGTATTGGCCAGCGCGTGGCGTCCAAGGGCGTGACCGTCATTGACGATGGCACCCTGGAAAACCGCCGTGGCTCCTTGAATATGGATGATGAGGGCAATGCCACACAACGTACCGTCTTGATTGAAGACGGTATTTTGAAAGGCTATTTGCAAGACACCCATAATGCGCGTCTGATGGGGGCTGCCATTACGGGCAACGGTCGACGCGAGTCCTACGCCAGCCTTCCTTTGCCACGCATGACCAACACCTTTATGTTGGGTGGCGATAAAGACCCCCAGGAAATTATTGCCTCGGTTAAAAAGGGTTTATATGCCGTAGACTTCGGTGGCGGCCAGGTCGATATTACTAGCGGTAAGTTTGTTTTCTCGGCCTCGGAAGCCTGGGTGATTGAAAACGGCAAACTGATGTATCCCGTCAAAGGCGCCACTTTGATTGGTAGCGGCCCCGATGCCATGAACCAAATCAGCATGATCGGTAATGACATGCAGTTGGATTCAGGAGTGGGGACTTGCGGTAAAGAAGGTCAAAGCGTTCCGGTTGGAGTCGGTATTCCTACCGTGCGGATGGAAAATCTGACCGTAGGTGGAACCGCCTGATTTAATTTGCTGGCTAATCAAAATAGATAAAAAGAACCGCCCCCCTTAATTCAAGGTTGGGCGGTTTTTTTATGCTGTTTTTATTGCAGTGCAGCAAATAGAATTTAATTTTGATTTTTGCTCATCAGGCACAGCCGTGCCCGGATTAATGAATAGGGTTTTTCAGGTAGCACTTTTCGTTCGCCTGGGTTTGCGGACCCGGATGGCCAGCCAGCACAACAAGGCGCCCGAACACACCATGGCCGAGCCTTGCCAGAAGCTTGGCGTCAAGGGAGCCTGCAGCAAAAAAGTAGACAGGGCGGCTGACAATACTGGAATGAAGTAGGAGGCGCCGGCCAGTATGGTGACATTGCCGTGCAAAATACCCACGTTCCAGGCCGCATAGCCAAAGCCCATCGCCATGGCCGCCAGCAGCAAGTAAATCAGTGCTGGAAGGGTAAAGGTCATTGCAGGTGCCCCTTGGCCTAGATATTTCATCCACAAGACGGTGGCTGTCAGCATGAAAAACAAGGTAATGCCATTTTTGCCCTGGCCGATGCGTGCAGTCATGGTGCTGTAGCCCGCCCAGATCAGTGCGCCACTAAAGGCCAGGCCGTAGCTCAAGGGGTTGTCCTGCACATTCAGCCAGATGCTGTGCAGACTCAAACCTTGCTCACCGCCCAGAATCCAGCTGATACCCATCATGGACAAGAGCAGGCCAGGTGCGATCAGCCAGTTGGCTCTTTGCTTGTTGAACAAAATAGCGGCCACGATGGTAAAAGTGGGCCACAGATAATTAACCATCCCTACCTCAATCGCTTGTTGGCTGTTGTGGGCGTAGCCAATGGACAGAGCCAGGCACAGCTCATAGCAGACGAACAAAACGCTGCCCCAGATCAGGTAGCGGCGCGGAAAGTCGCGCAAGCGTACCCAGCTAAGCGATAAAAGAAGAAAGACAGAGGCCAGGGTGTAGATC
>NZ_AVOG02000006.1:0-51320 GCF_000465875.3 Alcaligenes sp. EGD-AK7
GGCGATTCACAATCGCACCCATGGACTGAGCAGCAATCTGCGCACACTGCATGGTTTGCGGATGCGTGGTCGAGCTGGTCAGCAAGGTCACGGTTTGACCGGCCTGCAGCTTGGACAGGCGTAGCACTTCTTGCCATGCCTCGATAAGTTGGTAATCACTAACTGCCATCTTGTCTCTCCTTGTGAAAGGTTCCGACACTGACGCGGAACCTTTGCATCACGACGGGCCGCCCGTGCGGCCCTTTCAACATCACACCAAACGCTGGCCCAGGAAGTCACCGAAGGCTTCGTAAAAGCCTGCTTCGTTATCCCAAGGAATCATGTGACCGGCATCAGGCACGCGAACGTGCTGAACGCCAGGGGCCAGCTGCTGAATCTCGGCCACATCCTCGTCACGCACCACGTCACCACGCTCGGCTGTCATTAGCAAGGCAGGCACGGTCAAATGCGGGAAGTCGACATGAATATCGTCGGTATGAAAGCCCTCAAAGCTGGCCAGAATCGCAGGCTCATGGCAGGTGTGCAGCCACTGGGCACGCAATTGCAATTGCTCTTCGGTCCAGGTCGGGCAAAAGGCACGCATATCCTCAGCCGTACAACCCTTGCGCGCCATGGCCATGGAATCCACGTACCAGGGCAACTTGGAGGGATAAGCGCGACGACCTGGGCCGGACACTGGCGGATCAACCATCACCAGACGGTTCAGGCCATCGCTGTTCTTGTGAGCGGCACGCAAACCAATGCGGGCACCCATGGAGTGACCAACCACAATGTAGTCCGTCAGGCCCAGCGCCTGAGCCAGTGCAATCAAGTCATCCGCCTGCGCATCCAGGCTGTAATCCATGCCTTCAGCCGCTTCGCTCAAGCCGCGACCACGCACGTCTTGAATGTAGGTATCAAAGTGCTTGCCGAACTGCTCGCCCACAAAGCCCCAGGTCACCGCCGGGCTGGTGATGCCGGGAACGATGATGACGGCTGGGCGCTGATCGCGACCCTCGCTGGAACCACCGTAACGCAAGTAATGCTGACGAATGCCATTGGCATGAACATGGCCGCCGTAAAGAAAGGTACTCATTAATCTGTCCTTGGATTGAAACCGTCAGGCCCTAAGCCCGACCCATGAAAACTGCTGCTGCCTAGGCCATTTGAGGCGTAGCAGCCAGCGCGGCCCGGACCACATCCGGTGTAAAAGGCACCTGCCGAAAACGTCGGCCAGTTGCATCAAACAAAGCATTGGCAATGGCCGAGGCACAGGGTACGGAGGCGGATTCGCCCGACCCCATAGGCGGCTCGGACTGCCTGTCCATCAAAATCACCTCTATGGGCGGGATACGCGGGAAATCCACAATGGGATAGGCACCCCACTCCGCACTGACTACGCCCTGTGCGTTAAAGCGCACCTGTTCATACAACGTGCGGCTCAAGGACTGAATCACATTGCCGTGAATCTGGTGGCGCACACCGGCCGGGTTCACCATCTGCCCGGTATCCTGACCCACATAAATCTTCTGCACGTCGATCACGCCCGTTTCTATATGGACCCGCAAATCCAGTAACCAGGCTGACCAGGCCGCCCCGAAACCAGGAAACTTGCTGTGGATATAACGGGCGTACGACAAGCCACGACCGTAGAGATAGCCTTGCTCATCCGGCTGCCCGCGCGAACCACGCTGCCCAATCTGCCAGTGCCCCTTATCCGCCACCGCCTGCAGCAGTTCCTGAGCACGTTCATCCTGATCCAGATAACGCAGGCGATAGGTCAAGGGGTCCACACCCGCTTCCACTGCCAGCTCATCCAGAAAGCAGTCATGCGCAAAAGAGTTGGGCATGGCCGACACGCCGCGCAACCAGGAAGCGCGCACAATCGCGGGCATGTCCTGACACACAATGCGCTGCTTGGGATAGCTGTAAGGCGGTACGGCCGTACGGTCCCCCATTTCCAATTGACGGGGGGCCGCCGACTCCCGCCCCGTCAGCAAGAGCGCCAGATTCGGCGCATCGTTGGAGGGGTAATGGGTCACAAAATCGTAATGACGCAGTTGCCCTTGGGCATCAATGGAGCCTTCGACATCCATCAACTGAGCAGCGCCTTTAGGCTCCCAGCCGTGCTCTTGTTCTCGCGTCAGTTGCACACGCACCGGCGCACCTACGGCTTGGGACAAGAGCAAGGCATCCGCACACACATCGTCAGCACAATTACGGCCATAGCAACCGGCCGCTTCGTGACGGATGATCTCCAGACCGGCCTCGTCCTCGTCCAGCAACTGGCTCAAATGAACGCGCAACATATGCGGGTTCTGCGAGCCTGACCAGATCCGGCTATGACCGGGCTGATAGTCCGCCACCGCGCAAGACGGACCAATAGAGGCGTGGAGTTGAAAAGGCCAGACATAGCTACGCTTCAAGCGTTTGCCTTCTGGCGGCAGCTCGTCAAAACCCGGCCCTTTATCGGCCAGCAAACGCTCTGTCATGGGCTGACGACGAATCAGCTGCTCCAGATTGCTCATATCCTCCAGCGGAGGAATCGCTTTCCAGCGCACTTTCAATTCGCGGGCAGCACGCATGGCGTGTTCTTCACGACGCGCGACCACACCAATAAAGTCGCCAATCACCACGACTCGCACATCGTCGCCAATATGACGGATGGACTCCTCGTCCACGGACTCCAGACTGCGACCGATGAAGTCGCCGCTATCACGCCCTATATAAGGAGGACGCACAACGCGGCCATGCAACATACCGGGCACGCGCACATCGTGCACATACACCCACTGCCCTGCGACCTTGCCCGGAATATCGACACGCGCCTGGGCTGTCCCTACAATGCGCAATTGTTCGGCCGGTTTGGTGGGAGTTTCTTTATCCAGATAGGCCCGCAGTTCCAGACCCTCCAGCAGTTTCCAGTAAGTCAGGCTGCGCCCGTCCGGGGCAATGATGGTGCCGTCTTCCACGCGTAATTGATCGGCAGGCAGTGCCCAGCGTTCTGCGGCTTGTGCCAGCAGCAATTGACGTGCCTGAGCCGCCGCCTTGCGCAGCGGTACAGCATGAATCTGAATCGAAGCACTGGCGATGGTGGGGCCTTGATTGGGCACCGCATCGGTATGACCCAGCACCATTTGCACGCGTGCCATGGGCACATCCAGCTCGTCGGCCACAATCTGACTCAGTGCAGTTTGAATGCCGGTACCCAGATCCACGTGCCCATTAAAAGCGCGCACCCAGCCCTGTTCGGACACGGCGACAAAGACATCGTCGTGCGCCTGCAAATACTCGGACACCACGCCGGGCTGGCCGGGCGAAGGCTTGGGAGGCCGCGCCGGTGCCGCTAAAATCAGCAAGGTGCCAGACGCCCTGAGCAAGTCTTGCTGCTGGTGGCGCGGCGCATCGTAAGACATCACACTCTCCTGGCTGGGCTTTATATAAGGGGCTGGAAACCGGCCATCAGGGCTCCATCCCTGAAAACCTGCCTGAAACGCCCCCTGGCAAAACATTGATTACTAGCGTACACGCCCTAATAAAAACAAATGCAGTGCGCTTCAACCCATTTATCGCAACTACTATAAAGAGAAAATCAAGGGCTTAATAATCAGTGTAAACCCTATATTAAATAAGATTAGACCGAATTTCGAACGGCTTCCCAAGAGGGCTTTGATTGATACCTCAAGGGAGTAGTAGAATCTATTTACTCGATAAATTAAAGTGTATACACTTAATTTAAGCATATCAATACCGAGCTGATAAAAGCACCGCACACGCTGTCCGACAACAAGGTGCGATCTACCAAAGGTGAAATCCATGAACCCTTGTACTCGCCCGCATACTTTGCGGGTCAATCAAGAGACCCACATCATCGAGGTGGAACCCGATACGCCGCTGCTTTATGTATTGCGTAACGACCTGGAACTGAATGGCCCCAAATTCGGCTGTGGCCTGGGTGAATGTGGCGCCTGTACGGTGCTGGTCGATGGTGTGGCCGCCCGCTCCTGTGTTGTGCCTGTCAGCCTGGTAGAAAACCGCCAGATCACTACCTTGGAAGGCTTGGCCCGGAACGGCCAGCCTAATGATGTTCAGCAGGCATTTATTGACTGCCAGGCCGCACAATGCGGCTATTGCCTCAATGGCATGGTCATGACCGTGCAGGCCCTGCTGGAACGCAATCCGCAAGCCACCGAAGAGCAAATTCGGGACGAGCTGCGCTATAACCTGTGCCGTTGCGGCACGCACGTAGAAATCATGCAAGCCGCTGTACGCGTCGCAAAGGCTAGGCCATGAGTCATTCAGTACAAGACCTTTCCCGAGCGTTGTGGCCGGAACTGCCTGATGGCACCAGCCTGCTGCATGGCGCTGTTGTACGCCCTCCTTACTGGTCCTACGAAAACGGGCAGTATCTGGGTGCTGAATTACAGACCGTAAACCAGCAGGCCGCCCTGCAAGTGCCTGGTGTCGTGGCCTGTGTGCGTATGGGCAATTTTCTGGGTGTGCTGGCGGTGCAAGCCGAGCAGGCTCAGCAAGGCGCTGCTTTGCTGGATGCACGTTGGGCTACGCCCGTAGCGGCAAACCAGGCTACGCTTCCAGCGAATGAGGATGTTGCTGCTACGCTTAGCACCCCCGATCAAAGCTATGAATGGCAATCTGCCGCCGAGCATCAGGAAACTGCCTGGGCCCGTGCCTGTTATCACGACAAACAGCTTTATGTTTGGGCGCATACGCAGCGCCCCGCGGCCCTGCTGATTGAGCTGCAAGCCTTGAGCGGCCTGCCCAGCGAACAGATCCATTTGCAGGATATTGCCGGCAATCAGGCCGATGCTTACGACTGTGCCATGGATGCGGCAGTCATGGCCTTTGGGCGCCCCCAGGCCGTACAAGTTCGTGCCAGCCACAGTGCAGACATCATTCGCCTGAGTGTCTTTAAAGGCACTGCAGAGCCAAACGATCTGAATGCCCATTTGCGGGCCACCCGCTGGCAACTGAATACCTTGTCCGGTGCGCGCCCTTCTCTGGCGGCCATTCTTTGTGGTCAGCCAGGTTTGCCCAGCAGCGGCCCGGCCGTAAAAAACGATTACTTCTCCGCCCCTACACCTAACTATGATGGCGCAGCCGCCAGCAGCGACCCCGACAGCCTGGCCCAGGCCACGATCTTTGCTCAAGAGTCGCAGTTCGATCAAGACTGCCACAGCCTGGGACTGGACCCCTTGGCGGCACGACTGGAACAAGTCAGTAGTCCCCAAGGTCGAGATCTGCTGCAACGGGTTGCCGAACAGTCGGACTGGTCCGAACCCTTGCCCGCCCATCAAGGCCCTTTACGCAAGGGTCGCGGGCTGGCCTACAGCCATATTGTTGAACACGTCCCCGGGCAAGCTGCACGCGAGCAGTGGTCCGCCTGGGCCGTGGATGTTAGCGTCGATACCCGCCAAGGCACACTCAGCATAGACAAGCTGACCATTGGCCACGACAGCACCGAGCTGGGCACTCCCGAGCAGGCCACGGAGTCCGCGCCTGCCTTGGCCGACCGACTGAGTCGTTGGGCGCAGCAACTGCTAAACAACGGCGTGGGCAAAGGCGGTGAAGGTCATAGCGACAGCCCCGTCAAAGAAACAGCCGACAAGCCAGCCGTTCAGCTGGTCAAACGGGAGTCTGCTGTAGGCCAGCCTTTGGCCTGGAATCAGGGCGTGGAACTGCCTGCCGCTGCCGCCATTGCCAATGCAATTTTCAATGCCAGTGGCATACGTCTGACCAGCGCGCCTTTTAGCGAACAGTCTTTGGCACTGGGCTATCAGGCCGATAAGACAGGCAGCAGCAAAAAACGCAAAGCCTGGTGGGGTGCCTTGGCCGCGGTCGCCACCGGCACAGTCTTGAGTGCCCTGCCCTGGCGACCTGCCATTGCACCGGTCGGCCAGGTGGATACCTCCATCTTTTCAGAGCTTGCCATCGAACGCGGCCGCCTGGTTGCAATTGCGGGCGACTGCATGGTCTGCCACACTGCTGAAGGCGGCACACCCAATGCGGGCGGTCTGGGTTTGGATACGCCTTTTGGCACGATCTATACCACCAACATCACCCCGGACAAGGAAACCGGCATAGGCAGCTGGAGCTACAAAGCCTTTGAACGCGCCATGCGCGAAGGTATTCATCAGGACGGTCGCCACCTTTACCCGGCCTTCCCTTACACGGCATTTGCCAAGATCAGCGATGAGGACATGCAGTCCCTGTACGCCTACTTGATGACGCAAGAGCCGGTGAAATCCGAAGTGCCTGAAACCAAACTGCCCTTCCCCATGAATATGCGGCCTTTGGTAGCGGGCTGGAACCTGCTGTTTCACCGTGATCCGAATGCCTACGTGCCGGACCCCACGCAAACCGTGCAATGGAATCGGGGCGCGTATCTGGTTAACAGCAGCGGACACTGTGCGGCCTGCCATAGCCCGCGCAATATGCTGGGTGCCGAGAAAGGGGGTGAAGCGAATTTCCTGGCCGGTGGTTTTGCGGACAACTGGGAAGCGCCTGCACTCAATAGCTTGTCCAAAGCCCCCATCCCCTGGACAGAGCAGGAGCTATACCAGTACTTGCGTACCGGCTATTCGCCCCGTCATGGCGTGGCAGCAGGACCAATGGGACCGGTCGTGGCGGGTTTGGCAGAACTGCCTGAATCCGATGTCCGCGCCATGGCGCATTATCTAAGCAGCCTGAACCCGGTCGAGAGCGAACAAGAACAAACGCACGCCGCCCAGGCCGCGCTTTTGGAGCAGAACAGCCGCAGCAATAAGGAAGTGATGTTGATGCCGGGCGAAAACCTGTTCAACGGCGCTTGCGCTGTCTGTCACGACCCGCGCGGTGGGCCGGTGCTATTTGGTGCCCGCCCGTCCCTTGCCTTGAACAGCAATCTGCACAGCGAGCATCCGGACAATACGATTCAGGTATTGATGCACGGCATTACCCGTCCGGCACAGCCTGCTCTGGGCTCCATGCCCGGTTTCAAGAACAGCATGAATGACGAGCAGATGGAAGATTTGCTCAACTATATGCGGGCGCGTTTTGCTCCGGACAAACCAGCCTGGACAGGACTGAAAGACAAGATTGCAACCATACGGGAGCAAAAGGGACACTTGTAGACTGGGCTGGTCCGCAGATAGTGTTTAGATAAGGGGTAAACGAACCAAAGGCGGCTTCAAGTTTTCACTTGGCCGCCTCTGTTTCATGGTGCATCGCCTTCAGACTTGGCCCAGGCCAAGCCCAAGATCCCAGCCTGGCCCGGACTCAAAACCCATCAGCCGGAAAAACCACCGGCCTCCAGGAACTTCTGCTCTTCCGCCGTGGTAGTACGCCCCAGGATCGAATTACGGTGCGGGAAGCGCCCAAAGCGCTCCACCACATCCAGATGCTCCTCAGCGTGGTCCAGCCAGGGACGGCCAATTTCCTGATTCAGACGCACGGCCTCTTGCTGATCGGCCAGGTTCTCTGCATGGGAATACGGCAGGTAGCAGAACACCCGACGCTCCACCGGAATCTGTTTATCCAGCCCCTTGGCCACCATTTCCTTGGCAATCGCCAACCCCTTCTCATCGGTCGCATACATGCGCGTGGTATTGCGAAAAGAGTTGCGCGGAAACTGATCCAGCAGAATCAGCAAGGCATAGGCTCCTTCTGCCGTCTGTGCCCAATCATCCAGCTCGCCCTTGGCCGCACGTTCGTGCCAATCCAAAAACCGTTCGCGAAATTCCCGGTCAAAGTCATCGGACTTGCGAAACCATTTCTCTGGCCCTGATTCAATCCAGAAATCAATCACTGCCTGAGGATTGGGACTTGCATCTGCCATGGTGTTCTCCTGAAGCCGGTCTGGCCTCCATTACTGGGAGGCCCAAAGTTAGACGGACAGGTAAGTGCGCCGCACTTGCTCGTTGGCACTTAATTCCTGCATGGCGCCACTGTACCGTATTTGCCCCTTTTCCAGCACATAAGCCCGATCCGACACCAGCTCGGCAAAATGCAAATTCTGCTCGGACAGCAAGATGCTGACTCCGGCCTGCTTCAGCTCCAGAATCATGTGCACCATCTGCTCCACAATCACGGGAGCCACGCCCTCGGATGGTTCGTCCAGCAAGACCAGATAAGGATTGCCCATCAAGGTGCGCGCGACGGTCAGCATTTGTTGCTCGCCCCCGCTCATCTGCCCACCGGGCCTGTCCTGCATTTGACCCAGATTCGGAAACAAGCTGTACAAGCGCTCGGGCTGCCAGTGCGGAGCTGCTGTACCATCGGGCCAGCGCCGTGCTGGCTGACGTCCCACCTCCAGATTTTCCGTGACGCTCAGGTCGGTAAAGATACGCCGGTCTTCGGGCACAAAGCCCAAACCCGCACGTGCGATTTCAAATGGCTGCTTGTAGTGAATGGCCTGGCCCATGAATTCAATGTGACCGTCGCAGCGCTCCATCAAACCCATAATGGATTTCAAGGTAGTGGACTTGCCCGCGCCGTTACGCCCCATCAAGGCGACCACTTCACCACGTTGCACGTTCAGTGACAGGTCAAACAAGATATGCGCGGCACCGTACCAGGCATTCAAGCCATCCACACTTAGCAAAGGCTGCTTGTCGGCCACGCCTGTGGCAACTCGCTCAGAACCGGCTACTAAATCTTGCGTCATGCTGGCTCCTTATTCTCGAATGTTTTGCCTGTGCCAAAGTACACCTCCTGCACCTTGGGATGCTGACGAATATAGTCTGCATCCCCTTCTGCCACCAGCCGACCACGGGCCAGCACCAACATGCGGTCCGAGTGCTCGAACACCACGTCCATGCTGTGCTCGGTAAACAGCACACCCATATTGCGTTCGATCACCAGTTTTTTGGTCAGGCGCATCAGCTCATTACGCTCTTTGGGTGCCATGCCTGCCGTGGGTTCGTCCATCAGCAAAAGACGGGGGTCGTTGGCCAACGCAATCGCCAGCTCCACCCGCTTCACGTCCCCGTAAGCCAGCTCGCTGCAAGGCCGTTCGGCCTGCGCCAGCATGCCTACTTGATCGAGCAAATCCAGCGCACGAGCCCGTTCGAACTGAGCCGCCCGACGCCAGAAGGAAAACAGTTTTTTCTGATGAGCCAGCAAGGCCATCTGCACGTTTTCCACCACCGTCAGGGACGCAAAAGTTGCGGCAATCTGAAAGGTACGGCCCACCCCCAAGGCAGCAATCTTGCGCGGGGCCAGCCCTACCAGTTCCTGATCGCCCAAACGCACTGACCCGGCTGTAGGCGTCAATTGCCCGCCCACCATATTGAAGGTGGTGGTTTTGCCAGCCCCATTGGGGCCGATCAGGGCCAGGAACTCTCCGGCCTGCACATCAAACTCGATACCGTCTACGGCCAGATTGCCGCCAAACGCTTTTTTAAGATCTCGTACTTGCAGCAAACTCATGACGATGCCTCCGGTGCTACGCGGCGATGTGCCCAGCGTTTGAAAAAGCCGGCAATACCCTGCGGGAAAGCCAGAACCAGCAGCAAAATCACGCCACCAAACAAGGCGCGCCAATACTGCGTGATGCCCAGGAAGAAGTCCTGCAGCAACGTGAATACGGCTGCACCCACCACTGGCCCAACCAGAGTTTGCAAACCACCCAGCAAGACCATGACCAAGCCATCCACGGACTTGTTCACTGCAATCACTTCAGGCGAGACGCTACCTTTGGAAAAGACAAACAAGGCACCGGCCAGACCGGCAAACGTACCTGCCAGAATAAAGGTCAGCCACTGCACGCGCTTGACGGGGATACCAATGGCCTCGGCCCGCAAGGCCGAGTCCCGGCTGGCACGCATGGCGTAACCAAAGGGGGAGAACAAGATGCGACGCAACAGGAAGGCCGCTGCCACCACCAGCAGCAAGGCAAAGTAATAGTAGCGATCACCCGACAGCCACTCCGCAGGCCAGACACCGACCACGCCATTGGAGCCACCCGTAAAGCTGTCCCACTGATACACAATCGACCAGATAATCTGTGCGAAAGCCAGGGTCAGCATAGCCAGGTAAACACCGGACAGACGCACGCAGAACCAGCCAAAGATCAGCGCACCCAAGCCTGCGACAGCTGGAGCCAGAACCAGGGACCAGCCCATGGACAAGGCCGCCGCTTTGAACAACAGAGCAGCCGCATAAGCGCCTAGACCAAAGTAAGCAGCATGACCAAAGGAGTTCATGCCCCCTGGCCCCATCATGAAATGCAGGCTCAAGGAGAACAGGGACAAAACCAGAATATCCAGAGCCAGCACGGGCGCATACGGGAACCAGTCGCTCATCAAAGGCAAGGCCGCCATCACACCCAGAACTACCAGCACCATGACCTGGAACGCTCCACTACCAGCACGAAGAGGCGCTTCGATAGGGGCCGAGTTACGGCTGACGGCTTGAGCACGTCCAAACAAGCCCCAAGGCCGGAACACCAGCACCACGGCCATGAAGATGAATTCCACCACCAGCGTCAACTTCGGAAAGGCAAAGTCCACACCAAAGAAGGTGACCGTGCCCAGCGCAATACACAGGGCCTTCAATTCAGCGACGATCAGCGCAGCCACGTAAGCACCGGGGATGGAGCCCATGCCGCCGACCACCACAATCACAAAGGCATCCCCAATCACGCTCAGGTCCAGCAGCAGATTGGCGGGCTGACGCGGCAATTGCACGGCACCACCCAAACCCGCCAGGAAGGCACCCAAGGCAAACACACCCGTAAACAGCCAGGCCTGATTCACACCCAGCGCACCCAGCATTTGTCTGTCGTGGGTCGCGGCGCGCACCAGCACACCCCATCGGGTACGGGTCAGCAAGAGCCACAGCAAGCCCAGCACCACCGGACCGATCACGATCAGCACCAGGTCATAGACTGGAAAGAAGCGACCTGCAATGGAAATAGAACCGTTCAAACCCGGAGCCAACGGTCCCAGCAGATCTTCCGGCCCCCACACGGCCAAGGCCCCGTCATTGATCACCAGCACCAGGGCAAAAGTGGCCAATAACTGGAACAGCTCGGGCGCTTTATAAATACGCCGCAGCAGCACGATCTCCAGCACGGCTCCCAAAGCGCCGACCAGCAAGGCCGCCACAATCAAGCCTGCCCAGAACCCCAGCGCCGAGCCCCCCATGAACTGCACGGTGGAGTACGCCATGTAGATGCCCAGCATATACAGGGAACCGTGTGCAAAGTTGACGATGCGTGTCACCCCGAAGATCAGGGACAAACCCGCCGCCACCAGGAACAAAGACGATGCCTCGGCCAGCCCGTTAAGGAACTGCACCCATAAACCCGATAAGGCCATTACTGCCTCGCGTCAGAAGTGGCGCACCAGACGGTGCGCCGATCTACGAAATACTGCGTTCCTGGAATTATTGATTGGCCGCGGCAGGACGCCACTGGCTGACTTGCTCATCCGTAGGCTGTACATCTTTGCCATCGGCGTAACGGATATTGGTCATGATGCCCTTGCCGTCTTGTTTGGCCAGCACACCCACATACGCCCCCTGGGTGGATTGCTGATCTTGCGTACGGTAAGTAATGGGGCCAAAAGGTGTGACCACATCCAGACCACGGAAGGCTTTGATCATGGCTTCCGTGTCGGTAGAACCGGCTTTTTCAATACCGGCGGCAATCGACACAATCGTGCTGTAACCAATAATCGTGCCCAGGCGAGGGTGCTCTTTGTACTTGTCCTGATAGGCTTTCAGGAAGGCATTGTGCTCGGGCGTGTCGATGGCGTACCAGGGGTAGCCCGTCACAATCCAGCCTTCCGGCGTTTCTTCACCCAAGGGGTCCAGGTACTCCGGCTCGCCAGTCAACATGCTGACTACCGGCAAGGCAGGGCTGAAGAACTGGCGCTGATTACCGGCACGGACCAAACGAGCCAGGTCGGACGCAAACAGTACGTTAAAGACCGCATCAGGCTTGGCTTCGGACAAGGCCTGCACCACGGCACCGGCATCGACCTTGCCCAGCGGGGTAGCCTGTTCAGCCACAAATTCAATATCGGGCTGGGCTTCTTTCATCAAGGTCTTGAAAGTGGCCACGGCGGACTGTCCATACTCGTAGTTGGGATACACAATCGCCCAGCGCTTCTTGTTCAGCTTGACGGCTTCGGGCACCAGCATGGCTACCTGCATATAGGTAGAGTTCCGCAGGCGGAAGGTGTAGCGGTTGCCATCGGCCCAGACGATCTTGTCGGTCAACGGCTCGCTGGCCAGAAAGAATACTTTTTTGTGTTTGGCAAAGTCGGTAATGGCCAGACCGATATTGGACAGGAAGGTCCCGGTCAGCACATCCACTTTTTCACGCGAGATCAATTCCTCGGCCGCACGTACCGCATCGCCGGGATTGGAGTTGTCATCCTTGATGATCAATTGCAGCTGCTTGCCGTGAATTCCCCCGGCCTGATTGATCTGCTCAACCGCCAGCTCCATCCCGTTTCGATAGGGCCCCAAAAACGCGGGCTGGGATTTATAGCTGTTCAGCTCCCCGATCTTGATCACCCCCTCGGCGGCAGCGGTGGCCCCCAAGGTTTGCAACATCATCGTTCCTGCCAGTGCTACCCCTGCAAATGTCTTGTTCATTGTCTTCTCCGTGGGCTTGTGAGGCGAAACACGACTCAGCAACTTGTCTTGTTCTAGTGATTTAAAGTGTACACATGGTATTTTTTGGAGTAAATCGGCCAAGACCTAGGGATATACCCTTGAACACTTTAAGCATAAAACACAACAAGCCAAGCAGAAAGCCGTTACAGCAAGGAGATCAAGAAGAAATGAGCAGAAAAAGTAGATAGCCTGAAACGAAGATAACTACCGATATACAGTGACTACACTTAATAAGCCCAAGGATTAAAACGCAACCACCCCGCCTGGTTCCTGCACGCGCCGAATCATGGTTTTCATAAACTGCTCCATCATATCCGGCAAAGGGGAAGCAAACGGCTAAAAACGCTAGAAAGGCTTATGAGCTACTGCTCTGGAGTCACCGCGCCAAAGTGGCAATCAGCCACTGCGAGTCTCGTGAACTTTCTGCCCCGCCGAGGGTAAATCGTATAACTGAGGGGTGCGCGTTGGGTTGAAGTCCTGCCATTGGCCATCACTCCAATTGCCGTTGGCCCATTCAATCGCGTAGCCCCCATTGCGCTGCAATTCGCGCACTAGTACCGCCTCCTCAGCCGACCCCAGACGCGCCGCCAACATGACGCCCGAAACACGATTTAAAGGCTCTTTTTCAGGCTTATGGCCACCCAGCTTCACGATCCCGCCCACCATGGCACCGATGTAAGCCCCCAAAGCCGCAAAGGCAAGCAACAGCAGCTGAGGCCAGCTTGTCATGCTCAATAACCACCAGCCCAGGGCGATCCCCAAGACGGCCCCTAGAACGACACCCAGGATGGCACCCAAACCACCTCCTCGGGCAGCCTTGTCCAAAGTTCTGTCACCTCCAATCGGATACTGCGCATGCTGACCTCCTGGTTTAAGGTAGAAAATCTGCAGATCCTGACTTTCCAAGCCCAGCCCCTGCAGGACTCTCGCAGCTTGTTGGGCCTGATCAAACGTATCGAATTCCGCCGCAATAATGCGTTCCATAACAAGGCTCCCCAATAAATGTGTTCACCAAAGAACCAGCAAGTTTCGTTCCCAAACCCCGCTTCTACTGGGGAAATCCTCTATAAGTTTTCACCTGGAAATATCAATGCCTAAAGAATTTTGACGTTATATTCTCAAGAGATAAAAAAACGTAGCCTTCCAGGCTATTCTTTTGGAGACAAGATTTTGACTTTTCCCCGTCGCTTTCCATCCCGACTGACTCTTGGCGTGTTGACCACCAGCGTCTTGCTGGCCGCCTGTGCCAGCGCCCCCTTAAGTGAGCGCAGCGTCACCATCAAGCGCGACAGCTACGGCACTCCTCATATCTATGCCGACAGCACTTATGGCCTGTTCTATGGCTATGCCTATGCCGTGGCTACAGACCGTCTATACCAGATGGAAATTGCCAAGCGCTCTGGCTGGGGAACCGTGGCAGAAGTTCTGGGACCGGACTTCCTGGAGCTGGATAAAGTCACTCACAACAATATCGATCCGGACTCTATCCGCAAGCAATTGGCCGCTCTGTCCCAAGAGGACCGCGCCATGTTCGAGGGCTATGCCGCTGGTTTCACCCAACGCGTTCGCGAGGTGAAAGCCCAGCGCGACACCTTGATGCCCAAGGAGTTTCTGGACAAAGGGTTTGAGCCTTCTGAGTGGCAGCCTGAAGACATTGCCATGGTCTGGGTGGGCCTGATTCTGAACCGCTTCTTTGCTGGCACGGCCGAAGTGGCCAACCTGAGTCTGCTGGAAACCCTGAAAGCAGACCAGGGCGCGGAACGTGGCGAACAGCTTTACAAACAACTACGCTGGCTGAACGACCCGACTGCCCCCACCATTATTCCGCAGCCTGACGCCAAGGCAGCGCTGGCCGATTTGCCTACGCATTTGCAGGCTCTGTCCGCACAAGCGGCGCAGGACTACCTGCACAAGCAAGCCGTGGCCTTGGGCCCCACCGTGGCCGCAGGCACACCTACTGCCAGCAATGCCTGGTTGCTGGGCCCCGAAAAGACAAGCCACGGTCATGCCGTGCTGTACAACGGCCCGCAACAAGGCTGGTACACCCCGTCCATTACCTATAGCGTCGGCCTGCACGGTGCCGGCTACGACCTGACCGGCAGCACGGCCGTTGCCCTGCCCGCTATTTTGTTCGGCACCAATGGCCAGATTGCCTGGGGCTCCACCGTGGGTTCACTGGACACCAATGACGTCTACCAATTGCGCTTGAAAGACGGTGACCCGCATAGTTACTGGTACAACAATGCCTGGCACCCCATGGAGCACAAGCAGGTACGCATCAAGGTGCGTGGTCAGGACGATGTGACGCAGGACGTTTACCGCGCAGCTCAAGGTTATGTCAGCAGTTGGGACAAAAAGAACAACACCGCCTACGCCAACCGTCGCACCTGGGAAGGCCGGGAAATTGAAACCTTGCTGGGCTGGGCCCATGCGGCCAAGGCCAAGAACTGGGATCAATTCATGGCTCAGGCCTCGCGCGTCAGCGCTTCCATTACCTGGTTCTATGCCGACACCCAGAACAATATCGGTGCGGCAGCCCTGGGCCTCTTGCCCAAGCGCCCAGCCAATCAGGCGATCCAGTTCCCTGCAGCGGGCGACGGCAGTATGGAATGGCAAGGCTTCCTGAGCTTTGATCACAACCCCAAAGTGCTGAACCCGCAGCAAGGCTATATCGCCAGCTGGAACAACAAGGCCTACGGTGCCTTGCTGGCAGACAACTCCAACTTCTCCTATGTGGACCGTGTGCAGGAACTGCTGGCACCGCTACAGGCCAAGCAGCGCCTGAGTGACGAAGAAATCTGGGGCATTGACTCCCTGGGTGCCCGCTCTGATCTGAATGCGCGCTACTTCGCCCCCATCATCCAGGAAGCTGCCAAGCTGCCACGTGCCAGTGCCCTGGCCCGTCAGGCTGCCGAACAACTGAAAGGCTGGGACTACAAGCTGCACGTGGCCAGCAATGGCAAACAGTACGAAGGCAGCGCCCCAGCCGTGATGCAGGCCTGGATGCAAGCCGCAGTGCCCGTATTCCTGAAAGGTCGTTTGCCTGACAGCGTCTACAACACCTACACACAAAGCCTGTACCCGGCCATGGATGATCCGCGCAGTGCCCAGCCCGCTGCGGCCGCCAAGCTGATCTGGAATGCCATCCAGGGCCCGGCTGCTGGTGTGCCACAAACAATTGATTTCCTGCAAGGTCGCCCGGCCCAGGAACTGGTGCTGGACGCACTGGAGCAAGCTGCTGCCTCGCTACAGAAATCACAGGGTGCACAAGCCCAGCAATGGCGTGCTCCAGCCGTATCCATGCTGTTCGCCGCACGCAATGCGATTGGGGTGCCTTGGTCTGACCCTGCACACGAGCGCCGCATCATGCCTTATCTGAACACCGGCAGCGCCCGATTCCAGTATGTGCTGGACCCCACCGGCGTGCGCATGTGCTCGGTTATGGCTCCCGGTCAAAGCGGTTTCATCAATCCTGAAGGCGAAGCCAGCGCCCATCACTCGGATCAGCTGGAGATGTTTGCTGCCTTCAAGTGCAAGAGCGATGCCATCAGCGCTCAGGACATCGACAAGGCCAGCCAGGATAGCCAAACCCTGCGCTACTAAGCCGTCAATAGAAAACGGGGCCTGGAGCGGTACACGCTCCAGACCCCGTTTCCTTGTGCTTCACCCGGCAGGCTTAATCCCTCGCTACCACCTGGTTACGACCAGCGCGCTTGGCTTGATACAAGCGCTGGTCAGCCTGCATCAGGACATCCTCAATCACCTGACCGGGCTGACACACCGCCAAACCCATACTGGCCGTAATCTGAAAAGCCTCGCGGTCGTGGTTATAAAAGGTTTGTGCCTGTACCTGGCTCAAAAGCAGATCGGCAAAACTCAAGGCCTGTGCATCACTACGTCCGGCCAGAATCAGCACAAACTCCTCGCCACCATAACGGGCCGCCAGATCATCCGGCCCCAGCTGCGCCTTGAATAAAGAGGCAGTACGCGTCAGCACGTCATCCCCTACCGAGTGACCGTGGGTATCGTTGATCTGCTTGAAATGATCCAGATCCACCATCAGCACATGCAGCCTTTCATGCACTGGTCCCTGTCCCAGCTGACGGCTAATCGCGCCCCGGTTCAACAAGCCGGTCAAGGTATCGTGTGTGGCTTGCCGATATAAACGCAGCAAAAGTCCCAGGTGGAAATAATTGGCTGTTAAAGCGACGACCAGCAAGGCTGTCAAAAGCCAAAGATCCTGTAAACCTTTCATGCTTAGCCAGGTTCCCGAACTGACACTGGCCAAAACCTGCAAAGCAATTAACGCGCCCCCCACCAAGGCTGATTCCAGCAAAGTGAAAGGAAAAATGCTTAAGGTGGCCACCAGCAGGAAAGGAATAAAGCCATACCCCAGTACAACGTACTGGCCGGCCCCGGACAGGGTCAGCAGCATATAAGCGTAAAAAGAGGCCGGCAAAATAAAGACCAGGCCGCTTAAAACATAAATGCGGGTAATGCGCTGGTGGCCATTGAAAGCCAGCCATACGCACAAGATCAATCCCCCCAGGCTTAAAACCCGTATCGCCATCAAATGCGCGGGCCAGCTGGGCAAGACCAGCCAGTCCATCAAAGTCCAAAGGGGGGTCAACAAAGCAAATAACAAGCCGACCAGAATGACACGGCTGCGCAAATACTCCATTCGGGCATGAATGAAGTCACGAGAATGATATTTCCCGCTCAGTGTGTCGCGCACCGAGCTAATACTGATCGCTTGCAAGTTTTTCCAGCCTTCCAGAATTGTTCCCATCAATCAATTCGCTAAGAAGAAACAAAGTAACATAACGGCAATTTTTAGTTACATGAGTTTGAAAAACAAGCTGTCAGTTCTTTCAGGGTCAGCCCGCGCTGACCCCGACTTACAATCACACCACTTGAGGTTGCTTACTCATCCAGCTAATTACCTCTTCCAACATCGGTTCGCCCGAATCCTGCGGGCGCCACAACAGACCCAACTGACCATGCAAGCGCGGGTCGCTCCAGTCCAGGTTCAAGATACACAGCTCCGGGTAGACCGGCACCATGCTGCGTGTCATGGGCACTAAAAAGTCGCTATTGACTGCCACACGGGCATTGGTGTGTGCGTAGGCGGACTCAATGGCGCAGGTGGGATACGGCAAGCCCTTGGCATCCAGGCCCAGTTCAAAACTGCGCCGCATCGGGCTGTTTCGTGGTGGCAATATCCAGGGATACTCCAACGTCTGCTCCCAGGTCACTTCATCTTGTTGTGCCAAAGGATGCTTGCGGCAAGCCGCTACCCCCAAAGGCACCATACCCAAAGGCAAATACGCCATCGCCGGGTTACGGCCTGCTTCATCTACACGGCCAATGACCAGATCCAGTTCGCCCTGTTCCAGATTACGGCTCAAAATATCCAGCGTGCCTTCCTGAATACGGATATGGCATTGTGGATCGCGCTCGTGCAAATACACCAGCAACTGCGGCAAATAAACCGCAGCCACCATAGGCGAAATACCCAAAGTAAATTGCTGGCGAAAACCCTGCCTGTATTGCTCCAGAGTTGCATTCATGCGGTCAAGGCGATTCAACACCCCCTGGGCCTGGGAAACCAGCGCCAGGGCGGCTGGCAAAGGCTCAATGCCGCGAGCATGACGCTCGAACAAGGGCATGCCTATATTGTCTTCAAAATCCTTGAGCCATTTTGACAAGGCAGGCTGAGTCATATTGGACTGCCGGGCCACATCGCTCATGCTTTTTTCTTCGCACAAACGAATTAAAACCTGCAGATGCTTCAAGCGAATGCGTTCACTCCAGCTCATGACTTACCTATATGAAAGAGGTATATATACCTGCAAGTTATTCAATTTAACATTATGGCTACCGCTTCCATAATGGGGATACCCAAAGCTACAAAATAGGCACTTCATGTCTCAGTCAGTACCCAATTTTTTATTGATCATTGCGGATCAACTCCGCGCAGACCATTTGGCTTGTTACGGCAATAAAGAAGTTAAAACGCCCAATCTGGATGCGTTAGCCGCTCGCGGTTGGAGTGCTGACCGATTTTACGTCGCCACCCCAATCTGTATGCCCAACCGTGCGTCCCTGATGACAGGTCGCATGCCCTCGGTGCACGGCGCCCGTCACAATGGTGTGCCCCTGCCACTGGATTCCAGCACCTTTGTCGATGTACTGCGCCAGGCAGGCTGGAGCACAGCCTTGGTCGGCAAGGCGCACCTGCAAAATATAACGGATACGCCCCCGCTCTACCCACGGCCGGATGATCCTCCAACCAAGGGAGAAGCTCGCCCTCCTCTGCCTACCAACGATTACGGCCAGGAATGTGGCCAATGGTGGCGCGATCGCGCCGATCACGGTGTTCAGCTACCTTTTTACGGCTACGAGCACGTGGACCTGGCCATTGATCACGGCGATCAGGTCTGGGGCGACTATGGCCGCTGGCTGCAGGATGAACATCCTGAAATCGCCGCCCTGTCCGGCCCTGAAAACGCCATACCGACTCCGGACTACGAGTTAAGCCGCATTGGCCAGGCCTGGCGTACCCGTGTGCCAGAAGAGTACAGCACCACGGCCTGGATTGGTGAACGGACCCGCGCTGTGCTGGACAAATATGCCCAGGAACAACAGCCCTTCTTTATTCAGTGCTCCTTCCCGGACCCGCATCATCCCTTCACTCCGCACGGTCAGTACTGGGATATGTACAAGCCTGAAGAGGTCAGCCTGCCCGACTCCTTCCACCTGGGTCCGCATCCCCTGCCTGCCCATCTGCAATTGCTGCATCAGCTGCGCGATGAAGGCAAAGCCATCAAGCACACTCCTACGCTGTTTGCCTGTTCCGAGCGCGAGGCCCGCGAGGCGATTGCGCTGAACTACGGTTCCATCACGCATATTGATGCCGAGATCGGGCGCATTCTGGACCATCTGGAGCGCACTGGTCAGGCGGAAAACACCATCGTCATTTTCATGAGTGATCATGGCGACTTCATGGGCGACCATCAATTGATGCTGAAGGGCCCTGTGCATTATCAAAGCATTATTCGCAGCCCCTTTATCTGGTTTGACCCCAAGGATGCGAAAACTCAAGGCACAAGTGAGGCGGTCTGCTCTACCATTGACGTCGCGCCTACGGTGCTGGAACGTGCCGGCCAGCTGCCCTACAACGGCATCCAGGGTCGCTCCTTGCTGAAAGTGATGCACAAGGAGCCTGTGGAATGGCGCAAAGGCGTACTGATCGAAGAAGAAAACCAGCGCAAGCTGTTCAATACGCCCATTCGCACCAAGCTGCGTTCGCTGGTCACGCAGCAGCACCGTCTGAGCCTGTATGAAGGCGGTCAAATTGGCGAGCTGTACGATCTGCAAGCCGATCCGCTGGAACAACATAATTTGTGGAATGAACCTGACGCGCAAGCGTTAAAAACAACGCTTTTGTGTCAATTGATCGATACCATGATGGCTCACAGCGAAACCAGTCCCTTGCCTTTGGCGATAGCGTGAGCTGAACACTGTTAATTACCCCTATCTGGAGACATCTATGCCCACCCTTTCCTTGCTGCGCAAAGTAAGCATTTGTGCGCTGATCTTACCTTTGGCTACGCCAGTCCAGAGTGCCGAGGTGGCCACCATTGTGGTCAGTTCCGTGGCAGGAGGCCCGCTAGATGTCCTGGGTCGCATGTTGGCCCGCGAAGCCACTGAAACCACGGGCCAAACGATTGTGGTGGAGAACCGGGCGGGTGCAGCCGGTACGATTGCTGCAGAGGCAGTGGGCCGGGCCAAGCCAGATGGCAATACCTTGCTGCTGACACTGGATACGGTTGCCACAGCCAACCCGCATATTTACGTCAACAGCAAGTTCAAGATCGGGGAGTCCCTGGATCTGGTGTCTTTACTGGGTACTTTTGACCAGGTTCTGGTGGTTCCCAGCAAGACCGGCATCACAACACCTGCCGAGTTTCTGGAGCGCGCCCGCGCCAAGCCCATGAATTACGGCTCGGCCGGTATGGGTTCGCCTGGGCATTTGATGATGTCGGCCTTGACGCAAGATAGCGGTATCAAGCTGGATCACATTCCGTATCGCAGCAATAGCGCTGTGGTCAATGATATGTATGGCGAGCGTCTGGACAGCGGCTTTTTGACGATTGCCGGTGTCTTGGGTCCGATCAAGGAAGGTTTGCTGACTCCCTTGGCGACTTCTGGCGGCAAGCGCAATCCTTTACTGCCTGAGGTTCCTACTTTGGCCGAAGCAAAGCTGCCTGGATTGGAAAACTTTAACGAGAGCTTCTCGTATCTGGTTTTCACCACCAAGGGTTCGCCTCCAGAGAAGATCAAGGCATGGAACGACTTGCTCAGCGATATCGTGAAACGTCCGTCCACCGCCGAGACTTTGCGGATGCTGGATATTCAGGCCTACGACTCGTCCAAGGTTTCTCCAGCCCAATGGGTGCAGCAGCGTAACGCTCGCTGGGAGCAGATTGTGCGGGATAACAATATTCGTTCTGATCAGTAATTGTTGGAATTACAGCCCCTGGTTTCAGGGGCTGTTTTTTTTGAGGCTGTATAGGTTCGAGGGGATTACTGAGAGCAGGCTTTCTTCGTGAGTTGCTTTGGGGTAAGGACTCAACGGTTGGTGAGAAGGCTGCTCGTACAAAGAAGGGAGCAGGAGCAGGGAGCCGGTTAGTGCAGGTGTAGTGGTGTTCGGGCTGAGCACTTGCCGGTGCTACGCACCGGTGCCCTTGTCAGTTTGGGAATCCGGGCGCCCTGTGAACTCGCGGGGTACTTGGTCCCCCGGACCAAGTACAAACGCCCCGCTCAAACAGCACAGGGCTTGCATCCCGAATTCCCAAACTGACCGCGGCAAGTACTCTGAATCGCCCGAACACCACTACACCTGCACCAACCGGCAAACTCACATTACTCTGTTCCCTTCTTTTCAAGAGTCCAACTGAATGGCTCAATGCGATATGAGGTTTGCTACTTTTACGCCCTGTTTAAGGTGTGAAAGCTATGGCGCCAGAAGTGGCCAACAACAACAACAACAACAACAACAACAACAACAACAACAACAACAACAACAACAACAACAACAACAACAACAACCAAAGCCAAAGCCAAAGCCAAAGCCAAAGCCAAAGCCAAAGCCAAAAGAGTAGCGCCCCAAAACCTTAAAGCCTCCTCCAGCATCGTAAAAAAGCTACTTAATCCCCCCCCCTTTTTTCCTCAACTCCAGTCACCTCGCCTATGACCCACGTACTCAAACCAAGCTCAAAACCTGTCTGAAGCGTCCCAAGAAAAACGAAACCACCGTTCAACAAGTCCAAACCATTTCTACTCTCCAGTGCTGTTTGGGCTATGTACACGATGTTGCTTGTTTTCTTGTGGGGCCCGGGTACGGCTTGGCGGGCGAGTCAGGGCTCTTGCCGCAGGCAGAGTGCTGGGGCGGGATGCAAGGGTCGTGCTGTTTGAGGAGCACGCTTGCGGTTTGTCCGGGGGACAAACCGCGCTCCGAGTTCACGACCCGCCCGCCCCAGCACTCTGACAAGGGAACCCACGCGCAGCGTGGGCAAGAGACCCGCCAAGACAAGCCGTACCCGGGCCCCACAAGAAAACTACCCGCCACCCTCACACAAAGCCCAAACAGCACGTCCAGAAGAAAGCCTCCTCCTGTCAAAACCAGCGCCCTCCCACTTCAAACAAGCCCTCGCATACAAGGCTCGACAAAACACCCAGTCCCAATCAAGCCAACCCTGTACTCAAGCGACATATCAATCCAAACTAATCCCAGCCTTAGTCACGATATCGTGCCAATAATCCGCCTCTGCAGGCAGTCCCTTCCGAAACTCCTCAGCAGAAACCTTGGACAGCAAATACCCTTGATCCAGCAGCTTGCTGCGAATAGCCGGATCAGCCAGAACCTTCTCCAAAGCCCCTTCAATCCTGCTCACGATCTCCGTCTCCGTCCCGGCAGGAACAGCCAACGCCCACCAGTTGCTGATCACCACGTCCTTGTAGCCCAGCTCCTCCATCGTGGGGACATCAGGCAAAGCCGGGAAGCGCTCTGGCAAGGCCACTGCCAAGGCCTTCAAACGACCTTCAGGCAAAAAAGCCGCCCCCAAACCATAGCTGCTGACAAACATCTGCACTTCATTGCTCAACAAAGCCTGAATCCCCGGCGCCGAGCCTCGGTAATGAATACCCAGCATGTCGCCCTCCAGAGCCTCGGACAGCTTCCAGGCCGACAGCTCCGGCGTTGTGCCTGCTCCTGGCGTCCCGTAATTCACCTGCCCTTTGCGCTGCTGAACATAATCCCGGAATTCAGCCATATTCTTGACCGGCAAATCTCCATTCACATAAACAAAAGCCGCCGCATCCGCCACCTTGTTGATCACATACAAATCCTTGAACGGGTCATAACCCATGTTCTTGTACAAGAACTGATTGATCACAAAATTATTGGTGGCTGAAAACAGCAAGGTGTAGCCGTCCGGCTTGGAGCGCGCCACCATCTGCGTGCCAATATTGCCGCCCGCGCCGGTCTTGTAATCCGTAATTACCGTCTGCCCCAGCTCCTTCGACAGTTCGGGCTGCAAGATACGGAAAATAATGTCACCCGCCGCTCCCGGAGGGTAAGGAATCACCACTCGCACAGGGTGATCGGGATAATCCGCCCAGACCGGACCTGCCGCAGCCAGACCAAGCGCAGCCACCAAACCCACCACCGTCTTTTTAATTGCTTGCATCTTGTCTCCCCCGCGCGCCTTTTACAGGTCTATGCGCATCAAATCCGTTGCCAAGCGCAAATCGCCTTTGTAGCTTTTGCGAATATCCCGAGCCACTTCATCCAGACGCTCCGGCCCCATCAAATCAACCGGCAAATGATTGCCCGCCGCACGTTTAATCACCGGACTGGTGGAGTCGTAATGTCCAAAATGCGTGGCCACTAAACTCTTCACATTGGCTTTACGAGCGATCTCGCCCAACTGCAAAGGACTGGTATGGGCAAACGTGCCTACCCCTGACTGCGCGCGATGCTTCAGGAAAGACTCCGGAAAAGTGCACTCATGTATCAGCAGATCCGCATCCTGCGCCAGGCGAATCATGGACTCACACGGAGCCGTGTCGCCACTGAACGCCACAACCTTGCCTTCAGCCTCCATACGAATACCAAAGCAGTCCGTAATTTCGCTAGGAATGTGGTCCACCACATCAATGTAGATTTTGACGTCCTCGTCCTCGTACATCAGACCTGGCTCCACCTCGAAGACCTCGGGGCGCACCGCTTCAATATTTTTCTGACGAGCCGGATAAGCCGCACGAGCCTGAATATCCACCCGGAACGCGCCATTCTCGAAGGAATGATCCACAAAATCCTGCGTGCCTTTGGGGCCAAAAACCTTCAGCTTGCCTTCACGGTTAAAAACCCAGCTGGACAGTACAAAAAAAGGCAGACCGCAAACGTGGTCATAGTGCAGATGGCTTAAAAACACCCAAGGCACATCGGCTGGATTGATATTGGCCTTCACCATCTGACGCGCGGACCCTTCGCCGCAATCAAACAGATAATTCTTGCCATTCTCCAGCGTCACCAAAATGGACGACTGAGCACGATCGGGATCTGGCAACGCAGCGCCGGTGCCAAGCATGGTTATCTTCACGTAAAACTCCTCCAAACAATAAAAACATCCAGCACCAGAACAGTGCCTTCCCTATAAAGTTATAAAGTTCTATTTTTAGGACTTTATGGAAAAAGTGTACACCTCGCTATCCAGCGGCATAACTTGGTGTTTTTACCTAGGAGTGTCGTAAAGGCGCAGCGCGCCTGGGATGGCAGTCTTAAAGGCCAGGTGTCAGCTCGGTCTGAATGCTGAGATATTTAGCGGGATAAAAGACCTGTGCCGCATAAACCAGTTGATTTGCACGGTTCACAATCAGGCGAATTACCCGCACCACAGGCATGCCTATGTCCATATTCAAATGGCGTGCTAAATCCGCATCGGCAACCCGTACGGTCAGTGTCTGACGAATAGTATGAATCTGCTCGCGAGCCAGACGATTTAGCACCAGCAGCACTGGTTCCTGACTTAATTCCGGTTGCAAGGTCTGGGCCAGAGTATTCAACACGTAGACCGTATTCAGGCTGTAAGCCACGCCATCAGCGTAATTCACACGGCTGGTCCACCAATACTCATCGGGCAAGGACTGCCCGGTAATTTCAATGGGCAAGGCTCCCAGACCATTGCCCAGCTCCACCATGACCGAATCCAGACGCGTCAGATGTTCAATCAAGGCATCCCAATTGGTGGGCAACATCAGCCAATGGTCTTGCGCGACGTCGCCAATCACAAATGTGCCCTTGCCGCGTGTGCGCTCGATCAGGCCTTCGTGTTCCAGCTCATCCAGCGCCGCCCGCACGGTAGCGCGCGAGACGCCATATTCCTGCATCAACTCTTCCAGCGTGGGAATACGCGTGCCTACCGGCCATTCGCCACGCTCCAGGCGCGCTCGCAAGGTATATTTCACCTTGAGCGACAGAGGTAATTTGGACTGTTTGCGCAGCGATGAACGTGTGGGATCGACCATACCAAGAGGCAAGCAAGCACAGGAAAGTGACAAGTCCACATCATAGCCTGCGATGAGTTAAGCCGGAGTTATCCCAAAAAGGTTTAATCTTGAACAAGCAAAGCGTTTATTTTTGCAAAAGTTGGTAAACGAAAATTAAACGGATCGGATACATTATCCCAATCATTGCTTAACTCTTGATACGAGCCCGAGCCCATGGATGTTTTGCCTTCCTCCGCCTCGCACTTGGCCCAAATTTACCTGCTCGGTACCTACCGACTGCTGGTGAAAGGACAATGCCGCGCACAAATCATTAACTACGATAAAGCGCGTATTTTATTGTCCATGTTGGCCTTGGCCCAGGGCAAGCCGATTAGTCGCAGCCGTCTGGCTGAAACGATCTGGCATGAAGACCCCATCAGTGTGGGCCGCGCTCGTTTACGCCACGCGCTGCACGCCTTGCGCCGCGCCTTTGAGGGGTGTGATCAGGCCCTGCACATTACCAATGACACCCTGGCCCTGGACCCCAGCCACACCCAGGTGGATGTGCTCAGCCTGTTGCAACACCCCAGTCAGCCATCGCTTAACGATCTGGAGCGCCTGAACCTGTATCAAGGCCCCTTGCTAGGGCAGGTAAAACTGCACCATGGCGAGCAGTTACAGGACTGGTTGCAGGATACACAGCAAAACATTCGTCAAACTCTGTCGCAATGCCGTGACCGTTACATACAGTCTGGCCTGAGCACGCTGCCTACGCCGCAAGCAATCAGTTACCTTAAACGCTGGCTCCTGATCTGGCCAGAAGAAGAAAAACTGCATCAAGAGCTGATTCGGCTGCTGAAACAGGAAGGCCAGCATGAAGCTGCCCTGCACGCCTACGAGCAGTGCTCGGTCTTGCTGGCCGACCGCCTGGGTTGCGAACCCAGTGCCCAGACACGCAGTCTGGTGGATTTGCCGGCACGCTCGATCAGCCCTGCCAAATCCTTACCCACGATGGTCTCCCTGCGCCTGCGCCCCTTGGCCGCGGTCGGCTTTTGCCTGCGCTTTGAGCCCGGTCACCGGCATGCTCGTGAGCGCGGCGGCCATCTGCTGGAACAATGTCGCCAGACCTTGCAAATCTTGATTGAACAGCATGGCGGCTGGCCCTGTGAGGCCGGTCCCAATCAGTTGATTGCCTACTTTGGCTATCCCGAGTTGCTGGAGTCGCCCGTTGCGCAAGCAGCCGCATTGGCACGGGTTGCGGCAACCTTGCGCATGGATGAAAACGTCAAGCTGAGCATCGCCCTCCACGCCGATCTGGCCATGGACGATCAAAGCGCTTACCCCGATCCCTGGGGCCAATTGGCACAAGTGGTGCTGCCCTTGAGCTGGGAAGCCAGCCCCGGCACACCACGTATCAGCGTGCAGGCCGCTCTGCGTCTGGACACCAAGGATGTGCAAGGCCCGCTGGGCCGCCAGAGCGAAGCGCTATGGCTTAATCTGAGCCCTTCCGACGCAGACCCTACGCGTTTAACCAGCCGCGTCTATGGCCGCTCGCAAGAGTTCGACCATCTGGTGCAAGCCTGGTCGCATATCGGTCCCAACCGTGCCTTGCATCACATTGCCATTCACGGTCGGGCTCATATCGGCAAGAGTCTGCTGGTGCAGTCTCTGGCGGACTATGTGCAGAAAACCGCCCACCACTGCATTGTGCTCAATTGTCGTGAAGACAAGCGTCGTGTGGCCTGGCATCCGATTCGCCTCTGGCTGCACGAGCAGATTGCCGATTACCTCACCGCGCAAAACGGCAAGCAGCGCGATCCCTTCTCCGTGCAAACCTTGCAAGAGGCACTGGAAATCAGCCCCAAACAGGCCCAGTCCCTGCATCAATGGCTAAATAGCGGCCCGGACGAGCAAGACCTGAACGAGCCTTCCACGGCTCATATGGATTTATTGTTCAATTTGCTCAGCGGCCCAGGCAATTCGCCACGCCGTCGCTTGCTGATAATTGAAAACGTGCAATGGGCCGACCCGCCTACCCAGCGCCTGATCCGCTTGCTGGCGCACACGGCACCGCGTCACCCCACCTTGCTGCTGACGACCAGCCGCAAACCCGGTCATGGACTGGAACGTGCCGAGCACCTGAGCCTGCGTACACTGGATCGCTCCAGCATCAACAGCCTGTTAAGCGGCCAACGGGGGCAAAGGCTGGCGCGCGATAAACGCAGCCGCCTGGTCCGCTTAAGCGCAGGCAATCCGGGCCATGCCAACGAGCTGCTGCGCTGCCATGAGCTCAATAGTGAATGCAGCGATGCCTTGTGCCTGACTGACCTGGTCTGCACCCAGTACCACAGCCTCCTGCCCGCAACACGCCACATCCTGACCAGCATCGCCTTGCAGGCACAGCCTATTTCCATCGACGAGCTGGCTCTGATGCTGCGCCTGGAAAACACCGCCTTGAGCAGTGGACTGGACACGCTGGCAACGCTGGATCTGATCGATGTGCATGACAAGCATGTCTCCTGTCTGCCGCTGGTCTCCCAAGCGCTGGAACGTGTAGCGATGCAGGAAGAACTGCGTCAGGCCCACTACGCCATCGCCCAGCACGGCATACGCCGCCGTCACGCGCCCGAGTACATTGCCCTGCATCTGTGCGAAGCGGAAAGTCCGGAAGCCGCCTTCTGGTGGCAGCGTGCGGCCCGCGAAGCGCTGGCACAGGACGACCTGCGCCAGGCCAGCCAATACCTGCAGCGCTCCTTGAACCGCAGCGAATTGATTGAAGATTTGCAGGTTCGCCAAACCCTGCAATTTGAATGTCGCATGTTGCAAGGCGCGATTGAGTCCTCGTTGTACGGCCCCGCCTCCGCCTCTACAGCCATGGCCTACGAGCTGGGCCATGAGCTGCATGACGAGCATGACTCGGATCAGGTCATGATCAGCTTGTGGACAGCCTGGACAGCCTTTCAAGCCCAGGGCAATTTCGAGCAAGCCCTGCAAAAAGCGCGCCAGTTACTGGCTCTGGCCAATGAAACCAGCCACGATCAGAACCGCAGCTGGGCCTTGTACGCCATTGGCCAGCACGAGCTGTGGAAAGGGAATGTCACCAATGCCATCCAGACGCTGAACCTGAGCCTGGCCGTCTTTGATGACCTGAAGGAGCAGAACGGTCGTCAGGCCATTGCCGAGCACTTTCCTCAGTCCATTACCTTTGGAACCCTGAGCGTCGCCCTGGCCTTGAAAGGCAATATGGATGCCGCTCAGCAGCATGTCCATCTGGCCTTGCAATCCTTGCGTGTGGATACCGCTTTTTCACTGCGCGCCATTACGCACTTGTTCGTCATGCAGGCCTACTACCTGATGGAACAGCTGGAAGACTGTCAGCAAGTGGCCGAGCTGTCCTTGCAAGAGCTGCAAAAATCGCATAACCCCGAGCCCTGGTCTGCACTTAGTCGCTCTTACCTGCACTATTGCCAAGTGATGTTGCAAGGCCGAGAAACCAGCCTGCAGTCCCTGCTCGATTGCGTACAGATCGCACAGTACGGTCTACCCATCAGCACCGATGGCCTGATGAGCCGCATTGCTCGCGCCATGATACGTCTGGGTCGCAGCAATGAAGCCATGCCCTGGCTGGACAAGGCTGCCGCTCAAGGTCTGCGTTATGACACCAATAGTCTGGGCACCGAGCTGCACTGTGTGCGCGGAGACGCCTGGATGGCGCTGGGCGAGAACGCGCAAGCCTTGCAGGAGTGGAATCTGGCCGAGCAACACATGGAAAAACATGGCTTGCATCGCTACGCAGACTGGATTCAGACACGCCGACAGGCCGTGCAAAAGCTCAAGGTCTAGTCAATAAAACCAGTAACGACAAGAAAATGCCCCCAAGGATCAAGCTGACTCCTTGGGGGCATTTCAGATCCGCTACCGATAATTGAATCGGCTTAAAGCAGCCACTCGATCGGCAGGATAGACAAGACGCCTACCCCGGCTCGACGCCAGATACTGGCATTCGGCTCGGAGGTGAAAAAGCGCTGGGTGCCGTCTTCGTTCAACTGAATCCACACCAGATCACCCTTTTCATCCAGTTCTACACGATAGCTGCGGTAAGGCAGGACGTCCTCAAAACTCTTGGACAGGGCTTGCGCCATTTCGGGGCTCTCGATAATAAAGCCCAGCTCCGTATTCAAATTGACCGAACGCGGATCGAAATTAAAAGAGCCCACAAACAGGCGCTTGCCGTCTACCGCAAAGGTCTTGGCATGCAGGGCCGAACCCGAGCTACCAAAAGGCCCGGAGCCGTGACGCGTAGGCTTGTCCATGGTGGGCCGCAGCTCCAGTAACTGCACCCCGGCTTCCAACAAGGCTTTACGTCGTTTCGCATAGCCTGCATGTACGGCCGTCACGTCCGTTGCAGCCAGGGAATTGGTCAGGATACGGACCTTCATGCCAGGCCGCTTCATCATGTCCTCAAAGGCCCGTACACCTGCAGCGGTAGGCACAAAGTACGAGGACACCAGGTCCACCTGGCTGGTGGGCTTGCCCAGCACATGGTCCATTTGCCAGACCATCAATTGCTCCGGGTTGACCGGGCCCAAGGCCTTGGCCGGATCATCACTGATCATGGTGGTCCGCGCCCACTGGAAATCCAGCTCACCACGCACCAAATGGCTGACCAGGTCCGACTCACGCAGCACCTGCTGGTAATCCTTGGCGCGTGGTTGCGCTTCGGCTTCCTGCAACTTGGCCTGAAACTTCATCAGAGCTTCCGAACCACCCGTTTTGATCAGGCTGTCCACCGGATAGGCCGATTGACTGGCCCAGTAACGGTCAAAATCCTTGGAGACGTCCTGCACCACCGCGCCAATCGCCATCACATCCAGATCCGCAAACAAGACGTCCTGAGTCGCACCGAAGTACTCATCGCCCACATTGCGCCCACCAATAATGGTGACCTGGTTATCCACGGTAAAAGACTTGTTGTGCATGCGCCGGTTCAGACGGGAAAAGTCCGTCAGAAAACCCAGAGGTTTGGGCCAGCGCAGCACAAAGGGGTTGAACAGCCGTACCTCGACATTGGGGTGAGCGTCCAAAGCGGCCAAGATATCATCCAGCCCGGTGATGCCGTTGTCATCAATCAACAAGCGCACACGCACGCCACGCTCGGCAGCCTGCAATAAGGTGCCCAGCATCAAGGTGCCGGTGGTGTCGCCCCGCCAGATGTAATACTGCACGTCCAGCGTTTTTTGAGCGGCAAAGGCCAACAAGGCACGGGCAGCATAGGCATCGTGCGGATCGAACAAGGGATAAATGCCTGTCAGACCGGGATGCTCCTGTGCCATGGGAGCCACTGCCTGGCCAATCATGGTTTCCTTAGCCTGATCCAGCGGCAAAGCCTCACTTTGGCTACGTCCTTCCAGCGAAGGCAGGGCACAGCCTGTCAGGCCAGCCAGCAAGGCCCCACCCGCCATCAAGCTGCGCCAGAAAAAGGACGGCGCTTGTCCCGTAGAACGAGGAATCGTCGGCTTTTTAGCGGGGTCGATTTTCATGAAGGCATCTCTGTGGACATGGACATCGCTCAACATAGTAGCACCGCCCTCGGGACCAGGCCTGGGCATGTTTCGCAATCAATACTTGCAGCAAGTGACAGGGCGGACAACAATAAAGCATCCGCCCATTCTTTAAACTTGAAATAAAAGTAGCATGCCCCCCGCAACATCCCCTGCCTTACTGCCCCGTCACCTTGCCATTATGTTGCTGTTAATGCTGGGCAGCTCCTTCGCCGCCAACCATATCGCGGCCAAAGTGGCGCTGGACCATGGCACCGGGCTAATCATCTCGGTTATTTTTCGCTCGGCCGCGGCCACCCTGGCCTTGAGCATGCTGCTGATCTGGCGCAAGCAAGCCCTGTATGTGCCCCGTCAGTATCTGGGCTGGCAACTGATGCTGGGCGGGCTGATCACCATGCAGTGCATGCTGATTTATTCCTCCATTGCCCGTATCCCCGTCGCCTTGGCCTTGCTGGTGGCCAATATGTACCCGATTCTGCTGGCGCTACTGACCTGGATACTGGGCGGGCACAAACCCACGCGCAAAACCTCCATCATCATGGTGGCAATTCTGATCGGCCTCTTGTTGGCGCTGGACGCTCCCAGTCTGATCAAGGGCGCAACGCTGGATGGGCAGTGGGTCCTGGGCGTGGTGTGCAGCCTGCTGACCGCCCTGACCTTTGCGATTGGCCTGTGGATTACAGAAAATAAACTGGCGCCCTTGCCCGGCCTGGTACGCAGTTTCTGTACCATCAGCCAAACTTTGGTCTGCCTGATTGCACTTAGCCCTCTGGGACTGCTGCCCGGTGGCTCTTCGCTGCCCCACGACGCTGTAGGCTGGATTGCCCTGTCGCTGGTCTGTGTGCTGTACACCACGGGCTTTGTGACCCTGTTTGTGCTGGCTCCCCGCCTGGACATGACACGCAATGCGCCCTTCATGAATATGGAGCCGGTGGCCTCGCTGATTCTGGGCTGGCTGATTCTGAAGCAGACCTTGAACTCCACCCAATTGCTGGGTGGCGCGGTGGTGCTGAGCGGGATTGTGGCATTGGCCTACCAGCGCGCCCCACGCAAGTAAGTCTCAGGCTCTGGACAGAAGGCGCTGCCAAACACGGGGCAGCACCTCTATCAAATCCTCCGGAATCAGTCCGGGACCAAACTCCAGGGCGGCCTGTGAATGCAGCCAGACAGCCGCCCCCGCCGCTTCAAAAGCAGGCATGCCTTGGGTCAACAAGCCACAGACCAGACCCGCCAATACATCCCCGCTGCCCCCGGTGGCCAACCACGGCGGTGCGCAGGCATTGATCAAGGCCCGCCCATCGGGCGCGGCAATAACAGTATCTGCTCCCTTCAACACCAGCACGGCACCACATTGGGTAGCAGCCAGTCGTGCCGCTTCCAGACGATCAGGCGCTTCCTCAAAAACGCGGGCAAACTCGCCCGCGTGAGGAGTCAATACGCACTGCTCATGCAAGGCATCCCATAACTCCTGGGGCTGTGCTGCAAAGCTGCTGATGGCATCCGCATCCAGAACACAAGGTCGCCCCGTTGCCAGCAAAGCCAAAGTCAGGCGACGGGTTTCCTCGCCCAGTCCCGCACCCGGCCCCACCAGCCAGGCGCGAATGCGCTCGTCCGTGGTCAGAGTGTTATCCAAGGGGGCCACCATGATGCTGTCCAGTGCCCCGGCGTACACCGACCAGACCGAGGGTGGCACAGCCATGCTGACCAGTCCGGCTCCAGCGCGCTGTGCTGCACGAGCCGCCAGACGGCTGGCTCCGGTCATCCGTTCGCCGCCAACCACCAAAGCATGCCCACGCGTGTATTTATGGCTCTGGGCACCCAACTGCGGCAGATGAGCATGCCACAAGGCAGGTTCATTCAACCAGGTATTGGCCTCTTGCAAGGCCGGCGCTGGCATGCCGATTTCGGCCAGCTCCAGCTTGCCGCACAAGGCACGGCCCGGATACAGCACATGGCCCGGCTTGTAGCGCACAAAACTGACTGTCACCGTGGCAGGGGCGACCACACCGCGCACCTGCCCGCTGGCCCCATCCAGGCCCGATGGCACGTCAATGGCACATACAGGAACCTTGGAAGCCGCCAAAGCCTGAATCAAGGCGGCTGTCTCGCCCTCTACATCACGATCCAGGCCTGCTCCCAGCAAACCATCCACCACCACCGAAAAGCGTCGAAAGTCCGGGCACTGACTTTCCCAGCGACCCTGCCATTGCGTTTGCGCCCAGGCGGCCGTACCCTGCCGTACAGACGGGTCCACCAGACTGAACACGGAAACCACCCGCCCCTGCTCGCGCAGAATTTGCGCCGCCACCAAGGCATCCCCGCCGTTATTACCCGGCCCGCACAAGAACAGCACCGCTCCTTGCGGCCAATGGCGCTGCACGGTACGCGCCACCGCACTGGCAGCGGCCTGCATCAATTGCTCGATGGATACCCCGAAAGCCGGAGCGGCTGCATCCATGCTGGCGCACTGTGCCGGACTGTACAGGGCCTGTTTTCCGGGCGCGGCACTCAGGGGCAAAAAACCATATTGGGACACAAAGGGCATGGCAGGCTCACAAAGGCAGAAATCAAAACGTCCCTACGCTGCACGGGCTGGTCACCCGCTGGCGGCCTGCTGAAAACAGAAGGCGTCAGGTCCTGGGCGGCCCGGAGACAAAAAAAGAACGGGTCGCCGCCCGTTCTCTTATCTTAGTGCGAAAAGTCTGAATGCAGAACTGTCGCAACAGCCACCACCTAGGCCAACGGCTGTTCTTGTCTATCCTTGACAGAGCCGACGGACAGCTCACGCGGTACCTCCACCCCGTTCTTGATCGCAATGATCTCGGCCATGATGCTGACGGCAATCTCTGCCGGGGTCTTGCTACCTATATACAAACCAATCGGACCTTTGAGCTTGTCGATTTCCTCGGCCGTCAGATCAAAGTGCTCGGCCAAGCGTTCGCGCCGGCTCTGGTTATTACGTCGCGAACCAATCGCCCCCACATAAAAGGCACTGCTCTTGAGCGCCTCCAGCAAGGCCATATCATCCAGCTTGGGATCGTGCGTCAGGGCCACAATGGCCGTACGCCGATCCGGCACGCAGGCAATGACCTCATCATCCGGCATGCCCTTAACTACACGCGCACCCGCTACGCTCCAGCCTTGAATATGCTCGCTGCGCGGATCGCAGACCGTCACATCAAAGCCGTTGAACAAGGCAATGGTCGCCACGTACTCGGACAGTTGCCCACCACCGATCAGCAAGAGCCGATAGGACGGGCCAAAAGTCACCGACAGGCTGTCCTGACTTAAATGCAAGGCAGCCGGAACGCGGGTGGCACTGCCCCAGGCACGGCCAGTTTGCAGATCCACATGACGTTGCACCAGATGGCGCTGCTCCAGCAAGCTCAGCAATTCCGACAGGGCTTGCGGGCAGGGATTGAACTCCACCAGCAAACGGATCGTGCCACCACAAGGCAGGCCAAAGCGATGCGCCTCATCCGCGCTGACGCCATACGTCAGCATCTGAGGACAGCCATCGCCATGCAGGCGCCTATCCGCCCCTGCGGGGTCGTGATAGGCACGGATCAGGTCGTCCTCAATACAACCACCCGAGACCGACCCGACCACAGCCCCACCTTTTTCCAGAGCCATGATGGAGCCCTCTGGACGGGGGGACGAGCCCCAGGTCTGCACAACCGTAACCAAAATGGCATCACGTCCTTGTGCGCGCCACTCGTGCAACTGGCGCAATACCCTGACATCCAGGCTCTCCATATGTGTCTCCAGTCTTTCCTGTGTTTATTTGAATACCGGCATACCGCCACCCTCGCCCGAATCATCAAACGGATTCAGGTCGGCACCGTATTCGTCCTGCATGTCGATCGTGACTGTATTGGGATCAACTTGGGCGCCCGTTCCCTTGTAATGCGTCACCATGCCAGGGAACAACAGCACCACAGCAATCATCACGATCTGGATACAAATAAACGGTACGGAGCCCCAGTAAATGTCGCCTGTGGCCACACCCGGAATCTTTTTCTTGGTCACTTTATCGATGTAATCATCCTTGGGCGCCACCGAGCGTAAATAAAATAGTGAGAAGCCAAATGGTGGATGCATAAAGGATGTTTGCATATTAACGGCTAAGAGCACGCCAAACCAGATTAAATCGATGCCCATCTTGTCGGCCACCGGCCCCAGCAAAGGCACGATGATGAACGCCAGCTCGAAGAAATCCAGGAAAAAGGCCAGTACAAACACCAGCACACTGACCAGAATCAGGAAGCCGTATTCACCGCCAGGCAGGTCAATCAGCAGGTGCTCCACCCACAAGTCGCCATCCACGCCACGGAAAGTCAGCGAGAAGATGGTGGAACCGATCAGAATGAACATCACGAAGCAGGACAGCTTGGCCGTGGTATCCATAGCTTGCTTGAGCAGATCGGTGCTCAGACGACGACGGCTGACCGCCATCAGAATGGCACCGACTGCGCCCATCGCACCGCCTTCCGTGGGGGTGGCAATACCCAGGAAAATGGTGCCCAGCACCAGAAAGATCAGGCCCAGGGGCGGGATCATCACAAACACCACGCGTTCTGCCAGCACCGACAAAAAGCCCAACTTCAGCCATTTATTGATCAGAGCCAACACGAACGCCACACCACCTACCAGCAAAATGCAGATAATGACCTTCTCATCTACAGGGCCGTTGGGGTCAACCCAAAATTCGTCCAAGATATAACCGGCCACCAGCGAGATCAGCAGCAGCACACACAAGGAGCGCGCACCCGAACGGCCATTGGCCTCCGAATAAGTGCGATGTTCGGCAGGAATCGGTGGCACATCCTTGGGACGCAGCACGGCCAGAATCAGGATGTAAAGCAGATAAGCGCCTGTCAGCACCAGACCAGGCACCATGGCACCGCGGTACATATCGCCTACCGAACGGCCCAACTGGTCAGCCAGCACAATCAGCACCAGCGACGGCGGAATAATCTGCGACAAGGTGCCTGAAGCGGCAATCACGCCCGTGGCCAGTCTGCGGCTATAACCGTAGCGCAACATGATGGGCAAGGAGATCAGGCCCATGGAGATCACCGAGGCTGACACCACACCTGTGGTTGCAGCCAGCATGGCACCCACAAACACCACGGCAATGGCCAGACCACCGGGCATGGAACCAAACAGCTGACCAATCGTATCGAGCAGGTCTTCTGCCATGCCGGAGCGTTCCAGAATCAGCCCCATGAAGGTAAAGAAGGGAATGGCCAGCAAAGTATCGTTGGCCATGATGCCAAACACACGCAGCGGCAGCGCCTGGAACAGGGACCAGTTGAACAGGCCCATTTCCACACCGATCAGACCGAACACCATACCGTTGGCGGCCAGCGCAAAGGCAACCGGAAAGCCCAGCAGCAAGAAAACAATCAGTGACGCAAACATCACTGGCGCCATATTGGCGACAAATAAATCCATCATGATCTGGTTCAGCCTTTGTGTTGATGCGCTAACTTGGCCTCGGCTTGCCGAGCAATTTCTTCAGCCAGCAGCTCTTCGGGCGATTTTTCCTGCAGCTTCTTGTTGGGGTTGGGGCTGGCACCGCGCAAGAAGCCAATGCACTTGATCAGGTGCGAGATCCCCTGCAAGGAAATCAGGGCGAAACCGATGGGGATAATCAATTTGGCAGGCCAGCGAATCAGACCACCGGAGTTGGAAGACACTTCCTGAGTCAGATAGGAGTCCATGAACACCGGCCAGGACAAGGCCATGATGGCAATACAGGCCGGCAGCATGAACAGCACCACACACACGGCTTCGATCACAATCTGCTTGCGCTCGGACAGGCGCGAGGCCAGCACGTCCACACGCACGTGCTCATTGCGCAAGAAGGTATAGCCGCCCGTCAGCAGGAACAAGGCGCCAAACAGATACCACTGCACCTCCAGCCAGGCATTGGAGCTGGAGTCAAAGAACTTGCGTGCGATGGCGTTATAGGAGCTGATCAAGACAACCAGCAGAACCACCCACATGACCACCCGGCCACATAGCTGATTCAGGCTGTCGATCGCCCTGGATAGTTTGAGTAAAGATTGCATCAATCCCCCAGATTTTCTGCGTTGAAGTTAGTTGGAATCTAATGAGACCGAAAACGGGTGGCACGCTTTTCAACTGCATCCAGCAGGAAGTACAGCGCCAGTCCCATGACGGCCAGAATGAACAGGGCGGAGAACACCCGCACCGTGTCGAACACCCCTTGGGCGCTCATGATCACAAAGCCCAGGCCACGCTGGGAGGACACGAACTCGCCCACAATGGCCCCTACCAAAGCCAGGGACAGAGCCACTTTCAGGCCCGCCATGATCGATGGCAGCGCAGAGGGCAGGCGCACTTTGAAAAACAGGGCAACCGGCCCGCCTTTCAAAACCCGGCCCAGGTCCAGAATGTCGGGCGAGACCGAGCGCAAGCCTTGCACCGTATCCACAATCACGGCAAAGACGGCGATCAGAAAAGCAATGGCCACCTTGGGCTCGTAGCCGGTACCCATCCAGACCACGAACAGCGGTGCCAAAGCCACTTTGGGAATGCTGTTGAAACCCACAATCAGGGGATAGCAAAAACGCTCGAAGAGCGGTGAACCCACGAGGGCGACGGCAATCAGCACGCCGCCTACGGCGGCCAATACAAATCCAGCCAGCGTGATGCCGAGCGTGTATAACGCTTGACCCATGTACCAACCCAGTTCGCCATACAAATCCTCCAGAATCAGCGAGGGGCGCGGCAAAATCACTTCCCGCACCTGACCCAGCCAACAAATTAATTCCCATGCCAACAGCACCACGACGGTAGAGACCACGCCCGCCAACCAGCTGGGCATGGAACGCAAGGCTTTATTCATGGCTGTCTCCTGCACCATCGGCAATGCCGAACAATTGACGGATATGAGCGACATGCCGGCCGAACTCCGGGGTCTCGCGCAAGGACAGCGGGCGCGGACGAGGAAAGTCGATCTTGATCTGCTCCAGAATGCGGCCTGGACGAGACGAGAACACCAGCACGGTATCGCCCAGGAAAACGGCTTCGGCAATGCCGTGCGTCACAAACAAGGTGGTGTTGCCCGTTTTCATCCAGATGCGCTGCAATTCGGCGTTCATGTTGTCGCGCGTCAGTGCATCCAGCGCACCGAAAGGCTCATCCATCAGCAGCAGGCGCGGATCATCCACCAAAGCACGGCAAATGGAGGCCCGCTGGCGCATGCCGCCGGATAACTGGCGTGGATAGCTGTCGGCAAACTGGGACAGGCCGGTCAAGGCCAACAATTGGTCCACCTTGTCCAGGTAATCGGCCGTGCGCTTGCCGGCAAACTCCAAAGGCAAAAGAATGTTGTCGCGTATGCTGCGCCACTCCAGCAAGGCATCGCGCTGGAACACCATGCCCACCTGGTCGGGCGGGCCGCTGACGGGTTGCTGGTCTACCGTCAGGGAGCCGCTGCTGATGTTTTCCAGCCCGGCCACGCAACGCAGGAAGGTGCTTTTCCCGCAGCCGCTGGGGCCCAGAATGCTGATGAACTGGCCTGGTTGAATATCGACATTGATGCCGTCCAGCGCCAGCACATCACGCGCGCCCTCAAAGCGCTTGCGCACATCTTGAGAAAGTACCCGCGCCGCCATTACTTCAGCTCCAGACTGCTCAGGGATTGCGGGGTGACCACGCCGGACTGGTAATAGTCCGTGGCCTTCTGACCGGCAGGAATCAGCTCTACCCGTTCCAGCGTGGCAACTGTCTTGTCCCAGTCCGCAGGCTGGTTCACGCCGATACTGCCTTGCTCCACAGCCGGGCCAAAGTAGGTTTTAAGAATATTCAGCTGGTCCAGCAAAATGGCTTTGTCCAAACGCGCATTGGGGCGTTGCGCCACAATCGCATCCACCGCTTCTTGTTCGTGACCGCTGTAAATGTAGTTCCAGGACTTGGCCACCACATTGGAAAAAGTCGCCAGCTCCTGTCCCCGGCTGGCTAGCTTGGCTTCGCTGGTGAACAGGCCAAAGCTGACCATATCCAGGCCGTGCTGGGCGAAAGGAATGGCATTGGAGGCGCGCTGACGCGACACCGAAGCCAGTACAAATGGAATGGTGGAGATCACGGCATCAGCCCGCCCCACCGCATAGGTCGCTGCCTTGCCAGCCGCATCCACACTCAGCAGATCCACATCGCTGCGACGCAAGCCGCCCGCTGCCAGAAACGCATCGACAAAAGGCGCTTCCAGAGAGCCGGCGGTATAAGCGATCTTGCGTCCCTTCAAACCCTCCGGCCCATTAATGCCCGAATCCTTGGGCACCAGCACGCCGATATCGCTGGACGTGGCAAAGGTGGCCAGCCCTTTGACTGGCAAGCCTTTGCTGCGTGCAATCACCATAGAGGCCAACGCTGCCTGGCCCACATCAAAGCGATCACTGCCACCCACGATCTGCACCGCCGTGACAGAACCGTTGCCATCTTCCAGCCGTACATCCAGGCCAGCCTGCTTGAACCAGCCCTTTTCCACGGCCAGATGAAACGGTGCATGGACGGCCCAAGGGGTCCAGTCCAGCTTTACATTCAAGGGCTCGGCTGCCGCCCCCCAGGTGCTCAACAAGAAGGTGGCCCCGATTGCGAGGCGCACACGTCCCCCCAAAGCTTTACGCTCCGTCATCTCCTTACCCCCGTTTTATTTATCGTCTTGCGTCGTCTATGCGCTTATGAGCGCCGGAAAAGTCCCTTGAAGCGGTCCCACAAAATGCTGAAGAACATCTTGACCGGATTGAACTCGGCCACCACCGGCTCTTCGCCTTCGGCCAGCGGTTTTTCCAGGCGCAGGTTCACGTTCTTGCCGAACTCCGCAATCATGCGGCGCACGAAATCCTGAACCAGCCCGGAGCGCGAAAACTGCGCCAGCGGCCCTTGCAGCGAATACACCAGCTCCACTTCCACGCGGCTGCGCGCTTCGCCATCCGGCTTGACCTGAAAGCTGACATCGCCACGGGCACGCGATTGGCTCAAGGAGTCCACGCCCTCACCGCGCAGCACGGCAGCACGGCGTTCGTTATCCTCTTCCAACGTGGCATTACCCTTGAAGGCAGCCGACATGGGGCCAAATTTGATGGCGATCTTGCCCTGTACCGTGGCCCCTTCCTGGGACTCGATAATCGCGCCGGGCAGACAGCCCGCCACTTTGGGCAAATCCTTCATGAAAGCCCAAACCTGATCGGCCGGGAAACGGGCATCAAAACCACCTTGAATAGCCTGGCCCTTGCCCTTGCCCTTGTCGGCACTGCCGGACGCGGCAGGTGCAGCAGCGGCCACCGGAGCGGGCGTCTGCACTTCTTCCTGTACCGCTTCAAAAGTCGTAAAGCCGTTCTGGTTCCAGTCTTGCTGCACGTTCTGCACCACGGCAGCGCGCAAGGCTTCTACCTGGGCATCGGGCTGATCGCGCAGGGCTTGCAGCACGGACAGAATGGCGGCTGTAATGCCTTGATAGCCGGTGCAGCGACAAATATTGCCGGACAACTCAATACGCACACGGGCTTCATCTGCATCGGGCAAACGCAGCACGATGTCGCGGCTGGTCGCCAACATGCCAGGCGTACAGAAGCCGCATTGCAAGGCGTGTTTTTCCGAGAAAGCCGTACGCAGACGGCTCATGATCGGATCGTCATCGTAGCCTTCTACGGTGGTGACTTCGTGGCCATCACAAGCACCGGCAAAAGTGATGCAGGAGCGCACTGGACGGCCATCCACCAGCACCGTACATGCGCCGCACACACCGTGTTCACAGCTCAGGTTGGTGCCGGTCAAACGGCTTTTCTCGCGGATGAAATCACCCAGATGGGTGCGCGGTTCGGCCTCGTGCTTTTGCTGACGGCCGTTAACTTGAATCGAGATTTCTGCCATGTCTTAACCTTTCACACCCAGCGCTTGCTTCAGGCTGCGCTCTACTACCGTACGGAACAGCACCTGATGAGCTTCATCCCGTTGTGCCAGATACGGCTGCAAGGCCGCTGCAATCGTGTCCCCTTCCAGGACGGCGGCCCCTTGTGCAGCCACGTTCACGGCCAGCTCGGGCAAGGAGCGCGGGGCGCCTTCCATGGCTCCAATCACTACGCGCGCCGTGCGGGTGGCCGGGTCGAAATAGCAGGCACAACTGGCATCGGCAAACTCGCCCACTTTGCGGGTAAATTTGTAATAACCCCAACGGGCCGAACCGGACACTTCAGGTACATCCACAGACTCGATGAACTCACCGGCTTCCAGCACCGTGGTGTAGGCAGCCAGCATGAATTCGCTCATGGGAACCGTACGGCTGCCTTGGGTTCCACGCACATTGATGCGTGCGCCCAGGGCGGCACAGGTCAGCACCCAGTCTGCCGCCGGGTCCGCATGGGCCAGGCTGCCACCCAAGGTGCCGCGATTACGCACACCCCGGTAAGCAATGCGGCCTGCCACTTTCTGCATCATGTGGCCGCGCAGCAGTTCGTGAATGCCATCTTCAATCTGGGCGTGAGTCACAGCAGCGCCGATACGCACTTGCCCTTTATTGGCCGTTACCTGTCGCAGCTCGGGCACTGCCGACACATCCAGCACTCGAGCAGGGCGCACCAGACGCAGATTCAACATGGGGCCCAGGGACTGGCTGCCACCCATCAAGCGCACTGCGGAAGGGTCGCTGCCATAAGCGTCCTGGATCTGTTTCAGGCTCTGGGCCTGTTCATACTCAAACTTGGCGGCCTTCATGCCTGAACCTCCGACACGGGCTGTTTATCTTGCTGATTGGCGGGCTGTGCTGCAGCGCGAATGGCGCTTAGCAGTCGATGCGGTGTCACGGGGGTATGTGAGACCTGTGCTCCCGTGGAGCGCAAGGCATTATTGATGGCCGACATGATGGCGGCAGGAGGGGCAATCGCCCCGCCCTCGCCCATGCCCTTGGCACCAAACTCGGTATTGGGCGATGGGCTTTCCATGTGTTCGATATGAATATTGGGCACTTCGCAGGCACCGGGCATGACGTAGTCTGCCAGGGTCGATGCCAGCGGCTGAGCAAACTCGTCGTAGGGCATTTCTTCGTACAAGGCGGTGCCGATCCCCTGGGCAATCCCGCCTATGGTCTGGCCTTCCACAATCATTGGGTTGATCATGACGCCGCAATCTTCCACCACCACGTACTTGAGCACTTCCACCCCGCCAGTCTTTGGATCGACAGCCACCACCACGGCATTGCTGGCGTAGGTGAAGCTGCCGGTATCGACTTTGGGTTTGTAACCTACGGATAGCTCCAGACCTTGCGGGTCCACGTCCTCGGGCAAATGCTGCGGATTGATGTACCAGGCATCCGCCACTTGGGCGATGCTGACCTGGCGCCCCTCGGCGCTGAACATATCGCCTTGATGCTGAATGCTATCCACATCGGCTTTCAGCATATGCGCGGCAATCTTGCGCACGCGCGGCAGCAGCTCTTTACAGGCCTTGGACACCGCACCGCCAGACATCACCAGGGAGCGCGAGGCATACGTGCCGGTAGAGAATGGCGTGCGGCCCGTATCACCGTGCACTACTTTGATCCTGGCCACGGGAATACCCAGAATTTCGCTGGCGATCTGGGCAAACGAGGTTTCCATACCCTGGCCGTGCGAATGCACACCCACACGCACTTCCAGCCCACCGTCCGGGGTCATGCGTACAAAAGCCTGATCAAAACCCGGAATCACCGCAGTGCCCCAACTGGCGAACACGGACGTACCGTGTGCAGACTGCTCGGTATAAGAAGCCACACCCAGACCAATCAGGCGACCATCGGGCTCACCCTTGGCCTGACGAGCCAGCACAGCCTCCACATCCACCGCAGCCAGAGCGCGGCGCAGGCTTTCTGGATAGTTGCCCGAGTCGTAATGCTTGTTGGCCACGTTGACGTAAGGCATTTGCTCGCCTTGCACCAGGTTCATCAAGCGAATTTCCCAGGAGGGCTTGCCGACCGCCAGGGCGATCTGATCCATCATCTGTTCAATGGCCAGGCAGACACCCGTACGGGCAACGCCGCGGTACGGCATGAAGCCTGGTTTGTTGGTGCCCACACCGCGTGTGCGGCAGCGGTAGCCACGAAAATCGTAAGGACCGGGCAAGTTGCCCAGGGCCTGGCCTACTTCCAAACCCACGGTAAAGGGCCAGACCGAGTAAGCGCCACCATCAATATCAATTTCAGCATCCAGCGCCAGCAGGCGGCCTTCATTGCTGATGTGTGCTTTCAGGCGGTATTGGTGTTCACGGGTATTGGCGCCAGCAATCAAGTGCTCACGGCGGTCTTCCATGAAACGAAAGGGCTTGCGGAAGGTCTTGGCCAACCAGGCCACGCACAGCTCTTCCTGATGCAGCACGCATTTATAACCAAAAGCGCCGCCCACATCGGGGGAAATCACACGAACCTGCGCCTGATCCATACCCAGGAACTGGGCAATGCCAGTGCGGTGCATATGCGGGATCTGACTGCCGCAATACACCACCAGTTGATCGGCCTGGAAATCCCAATAGGCCAGAACGGCCTTGCCTTCCATCGGCAACATGCACTGACGTGACAGGCTGACCGAGTGCTCGATCACGCGATCGGCACGGGCGGCATGCTCTTCAAAGGCCACGTCCGAGCGCAGTGTCACAAACACATTATCCTGCCAGCCTTCATGCAACAGATCACCCTGCGCGGCCAGCGAGGCCGGCACACTGCCGTAAACCGGCAGTTCGTCGTACAGCGCTTCAATCTCCTCCAGAACGTCCTCGGCCACGGCGCGGCTTTCACCAAAGGCCATGGCAACCGGCTCGCCCACATAACGCACACTGCCCGAGGCCAGCGGCGGCATGCTGGAGGCCTGATAACTGGGCAAGGTGGAAGCGGCGTAAATATCCAGACAGTCCGGCATATCGGCACGGGTAATAACCTGCGCACGTGCGCTGTCTTCAATACTGATCTGACGGATCCGGGCATGCGCCATGGGGCTGCGCAGGAAGGCGACTTCCTGCAGCCCCGGCATGGTCATGTTTCCGATGAAGTTGCCCCGGCCATTGAGATGGCGCGCATCCTCCTTGCGAAGAATACGCGCACCCACTCCTTGGCCACCCAGGCTTGACGGGTGACTGTGCTGACTCATTTCACTACCTTAAGAATGTGCTGCTTAACTGCGCTTGCCCAACTCGCTGAAGGTGAAGTTGTCCAGGGCACTTTCGGCAACCCGGAACCAACTGGCTTCCTGCTCCTGGAAGGCCTTCCAGCTTGGATAAATCTTGGCAAAATCGGCGTTGCTGTCCGACAGTTCCTTCCACAGTTCCTGGGACTTGTCGTAGGCGGCCTTCATGACGTCCTTGGGGAAGTAACGCAGCTTGGCCCCATCGGCCACCAGCTTGCGCAGAGCGCCGGGATTCAAGGCATCGTACTTGGCCAGGCTGAGCATGGTCTGCTCATTACAGGCCGTCTCGAATGCCACTTTGAAGTGCGCAGGCAAGGCTTCCCAGGCGTCTTTATTGACCATAGAGGTCAGGGACGCACTACCCTCGAACCAGCCGGGGGAGTAGTAGAAGGGAGCGACTTTGTTCAAGCCCAGTTTTTCGTCGTCGTAAGGGCCAATCCACTCGGCCGCATCAATCGTGCCCTTTTCCAGCGAGGAGTAAATATCGCTAGGAGGAATCTGCTGGGGCACGGCACCCAGTTTGGACAGCACCATGCCGCCGATGCCACCGATACGCATCTTCAGACCTTGCAGGCTGTCCAGGTCCTTGATTTCCTTGCGGAACCAGCCCCCCATCTGCACACCCACGTTACCCGCCACAAAGTTGACGATGTTGTACTGGCTGTACATTTCGCGCAGCAGTTTCAGGCCACCACCAAAGTGCACCCAGGAGTTGTGCTGACGGGCATTCATGCCAAAGGACAAGCCAGTATCAAACGTTACGGCGGTGTTCTTGCCCACAAAAGCGGTACTGAGCACGTGGTTGCATTCGACCGTGCCGTTGCTAATGGCATCCATGTTCTGGGCATAAGGCACCAGCTCGCCACCGGGGAAAGCGCGGATTTCGAACTTGCCTTCGGTCAGTTCGCTGACACGTTTGCACAGCGCTTCGGCCGAACCATAAATGGTGTCCAGGCTTTTGGGCCAGCCGGTAGACATACGCCAGCGCACGGTGGGGCTGTTCTGCGCAATTGCAGGGGCGGCTACGGCTGCCAAACCCGCACCCGCAACCGTTGCCGATTTCAGCAGAAAACTACGACGCTCCATCACTCACCTCTTTGTATTTTTTAATGTATTTACACCCCTTGCTCGATAGGGGTCTGGGTAGTTTGCCCGCCAGTCTGGCTTGCAGCCCCGACAGCAACTGCCCGAACCTTGCCAAACCGTCCCCCCCGAGGGGCCAGACGGACGTTCCAAGCAGTGTCAGCACACTATGAAATTGACATTCACCACTTCGATAATAGTAAGTGTGCTGATTAATTAATTTTTGGTCAAGCAGGGAAACTACTGACGCATGTCCTTGATGAGATAAAGGAAAGCATCATCAATAGCTTAAGCCTCAACTAGCGCAATCCCTTATAAAAACGATATTTGATTTTATAATTTATACAGTATACTGACTAATTGAAAGCACAACCCGGAGACAACTTTGAACTGGATAAAAATTTCCGAAACCGATGCCATCGACAACGAAGAGTCCCTGGCAATCGAGTGGGAAGGCAAGAAACTGGCCCTGCACAAACTGGATGACGAGTTCCACCTGACCGACAACGTCTGTACCCACCAATATGCCCTGCTGTCCGACGGCTATCTGGAGGACGGTTGCGTGGAATGCCCTTTGCATCAGGCCAAGTTCTGTTTGCGCACCGGCAAGGCCATGAACGCCCCTGCCACGGTGGACATCAAGGTCTATCCGCTGCGCATTGAAGGCAACGATATTCTGGCCGACTTCAGTCAGGCCTGAGCTTTTTTCTGCTGACGAGACCTGCAACATCATGGCACACCACACTTCCGTACTGATCATCGGCGCTGGCCAAGCGGCTTCGGTGCTGGCGCGCGAACTGCGCAGCCTGGGCTTTAGCGGCAGCATCACCTTGGTAGGGGATGAAACTCACCTTCCCTACGAGCGTCCGCCCCTGTCCAAAGACGTGCTCAAGTCCAGCGCGACCACTGACAGCGTGTTTTTGCAAAAAGCCGAGTTCTATCAAGAACAGAATATTGAACTCTTGTTGGGCACCAGCGTGCAGTCTCTGGATTGCGCCACACTTCAGGCCAGCCTGAGCAATGGCCAGACCTGGAGCTTTGACCACGCGGTGCTGGCCACAGGCGGCGCGGCCCGCGAACTGGCTCTGCTGCCCGCCAGCCAGGTCAACGCCCTGTATCTGCGCACGCTGGACGATGCCCTGAGCCTGCAAGCCCGTCTGCATCCCGGTTTGCGCGCCCTGGTGATTGGTGGCGGCTTCATGGGTCTGGAACTGGCTTCTACCGCCAGCGAAACCGGCGCACAGGTCACTGTCATTGAAGCGAATGAACGTCTGCTGGCCCGCAACGCCCCTGCGCTGCTGTCGCAATGGTTGCTGGAGCGCTTCGAGTCGCAAGGCATCACCGTGCGCCTGGGTCAGGGTGTGCGTCAGGCCCACTTTGCGGCAGAAAACGAGCACCCCGTTCAGCTGGAACTAAATGATGGCCAGATCCTGAATGGCGATCTGGCCATTGTGGCCGCCGGTCTGAGCGCGAACTCCGCCTTGGCGCGGGCCAGTGGTATCGCGGTAGACGATATGACGGCCGGGATTATTGTGGATCGCCAGGGCCGTACCAGTGTGGCGGGCATTTATGCCGCTGGCGATTGCGCCACCCAGATCTGCCCCGATACCGCCGTGCGCACGCGCACCGAATCCTGGCAGAACGCCAACGAGCAAGCCCGTCAGGTGGCCCACGCCATTGCCGGGCAGGATGCTCCTGCTGCACCTGTCAGTTGGTTCTGGACGGATGTGCTCGGTTGCAACATTCAAATGCTGGGCCAAGGCAGCCCGGATCTGAACTATCAGGTACGCGGCGTCATGGACAGCCAGGGCGATGCCATCAGCTTCATGTTGCTGGCATTTGAAGGCCAGCATTTGCGACACGCAATTGGCGTCAATGCCGGCGCGGATCTACGCGCTTTGCGCAGCGTCATGGAACAGAACTTGCCTGTGGACCCGGCCATCGTGCTGGACCCGGCGACCAAGCTGCGCCAGTACGTGAAAGAAGCGGCTCGTACGGCCCAAGTCTAAGAAAGAGAAGCGGCCTGCGCCGCCTCGTCATCCCGAATCATTAAAGAGTTATCAGAGGAGAACCCCATGTATCAGACGCAAACGGTGATAGGCCAGACGGTCGGGTCCAAAGACCGCCCTGTCGAGGAATGCACCTGGCCCGAGGATGTGCTCAACACCATTCCGGATTGGGTCTACACCAGCAACGACATTTACAACCGCGAGATGGAGCGCATTTTCCACGGTGACACCTGGAACTTTGTGGCCCTGGAAGCGGAAATTCCCGATTCGGGCGACTACAAGCGCTCGTATGTGGGCTCCACCCCAGTAGTCGTGGCGCGTGCGGAAGATGGCAGCATCAACGTGTTTGAAAACCGCTGTGCACACCGTGGTGCCGAGTTTTGCCGCCACAACCAGGGCAACACCAATGAATTTGTGTGCCCGTATCACCAGTGGTCTTACAGCCTGAAGGGTGATCTGCAAGGGATTCCTTTCAAGCGCGGTGCGAATAAAGAAGGCGGCATGCCGCGCAGCTTCAAGAACTCCGAGCATGGTCTGAAAAAGCTGCATGTGACAACGCACAACGGCGTCATTTTTGCATCCTACAGCGACAAGGTCGAGCCTATTACGGAATACCTGACGCCTGAAATTCTGAAGGATTTCGAGGCGGTGTTTCCCGGCAAGAAGCTGAAGATTCTGGGTTACTACCGTAACGAGTTGCCTTGCAACTGGAAGATGTACCACGAGAACCTGAAAGATCCTTACCACGCGACCTTGCTGCACTCTTTCCTGGTGGTGTTCGGTCTGCTGGTAGCGGGCAACAAGTCGCAGATGTATGTGGACCCTGTGCATGGTCGTCATGGCTATATGGCTTCGGCCAAGTCCGAGGACAAGTACGCCGAGGTCAGTGAGGACAACAAGAAGGAAATGCGTTCCTTTGTGGACGATATGCGTTTGCGCGATGAGCGTTTTCTGGACTACGTCAAGGAGTTTGATTCGCCGTGGTCGGTGACCATGCAGACGATCTGGCCCAACCTGATTGTTCAGCGCGAGATGAACACCTTGGGTGTGCGTCAGATCGTGCCCAATGGCCCCAACAGTCTGATCATGCAATGGACCATGTTTGGCTATGAGGACGATACCGAGGAGATGACTCGTCACCGTCTGCGTCAGGGCAACCTGATGGGTCCTGCCGGTTTCCTGGGTCTGGAAGACAACGAGGCCATGAAATTTGTGCAGGAAGGGGTACGTCGTTCCAGCAGCGAGGTGAACATCATCAAGCTGGATGAAAGCAAGCTGGGTACGTCCAATACGCTGATCTCGGAAGCGGCTATTCGCTCCATGTACCAGTATTACCGCCAAGTGATGGATCTGTAAGACGAGCTGACTTATGAAAATGGATTTTTCTTTCAAACCCGCCCAGGTTTCTGTTGAGCGTGCTTTGGCGTTAAAGGCGGAAATTGAGCTTTTCAATGCCGAGTACTGTGCCACTTTGGATCGTGGCAATGTTGAGGACTGGCCCATGTTTTTTGTGGAGGACGCGGTTTACCGAGTCACTTCTCGCGAGAACGCGGATCTGAATTTGCCGGTAGGTCTGGTCTATGCCGAAGGGCGCGACATGATGCACGATCGTGCGGTGGCCATTGCCCGCACGCAGATGTATGCCCCGCGCTACATGCTGCATCTGGTCACGGATGTGCGCGTGATCAGCGAGGCTGACAATGGCGACATTGAGGCTGAAGGCAATTTCATGCTGATGCAGACCTTGGTGGAAGGGCCTTCCACGGTGCATCTGGTGGGTAATTATTTCGATACCTTCACGCGTGTGGACGGTCGTTTGATGCTCAAGGAGCGTCAGGTGATTTTTGATACGTCCATCCTGGCGAATGATCTGGTGTTTCCGGTCTAAGTCCGGGGTTTGCTTCTGGTTTCAAAACTGTTTTTTGTGTGCTGTTTCCGAGCCACTTGAGTCAGAAGGTCTTCTGATTCCTTTGAGCACCCTTCTTTGTTGAGGGGTGCTTTTTTTTGCTTATTTATTGGGGCAAAGGGCTGATGCCTGGCGCAACGTCAGAGATATGAGGCTTTAGGGCTGGTAGCGCAGGTTTGGAGGGCATTCAGCTTAGTCAGGATCGGGGATAAAAGGTCTCTGTGAAAACGCCATTCAGTCGGCCTGCTGGGGTGTCCGGGCTGAGCACTTGCCGGTGCTGCGCACCGGTGCCCTTGTCAGGAGATAGCTACGGGCGCATCCTGAACTCACCCGGTACTTGGTCCCCCGGACCAAGTACAAGCGTCGGGTTCAAACAGCAGGATGCTTGCACCCCTACGCTATCTCCTGCCCGCGGCAAGTACTCTGATCCGCCCTGACACCCCAGCAGGCCGACTGAACGGCTCACAATGGCTTTTTATCTACCAATCTCTTACGGACTCTTTGAACAAACAGGGCCTCGTGCCTTGCTCTTCTGCATTTCCTAAGCGCCTATCGTTCTGCTCTTCAGCCCCCCTCCCTTCCTTTCTCCACCCATTCAATCTGCACCCCTACTTTTCATCCCACCTCTGCCAGTGTCGTTTGGGCTTTAAACAATGTTGCTTGTTTTCTTGTGAAGCCCGTGTGCGGCTTGGCGGGCGAGTCGGGGCCCTTGCCGCGGGCAGAGTGCCGGGGTGGGATGCAAGGGTCGTGCTGTTTGAGGAGCACGCTTGCGGTTTGTCCGGGGGACAAACCGCGCTCCGAGTTCACGACCCGCCCGCCCCGGTACTCTGACAAGGGAACCCACGCGCAGCGTGGGCAAGGGACCCGCCAAGACAAGCCGCACACGGGCCTCACAAGAAAACTATCCACCCCTCTTACGCAAAGCCCAAACGGCACGTCCAGAAGAAAGCCCTGACACCGCAATCCTTGCAAACCCACAAGGCTAGCAGACATAAAAAGCCCCCGAGAGCCATACGGCTCCCAGGGGCACAGGTACGATAGCCCGCCCCCAAGCGGCAGACCATCGATACTCAATTACAAGGCTATCAAAACAGACTTGTTAACGACGAATCATGTCTCATCAAGCGCGGACGCCCATCCAGGTCGTGATGAAACACATCGTTCTTCTCGAAAGCTCAAAATCTTGAACAACTTTAAAGACCGATCAACGCCATCGCCTCTTCACGTGTTGCCACGGTGGCGTACTTCTGACGCATATCGAACAGATTGGCCTCGTGAGGGCCAATCGCACGGTCGCCCACGCAATCCGATACCACCAAGGGGCGGAAACCCAGTTGCATCGCATCGACCACGCTGGAGCGCACACAACCACTGGTCACGGCGCCGGCAACCAGCAGTGTTTGCACACCACGTTGCGTTAGCCACGCCGCCAAGGGCGTACCAAAGAAGGCCGAAGGCACGTTCTTGCGAACGATGAACTCACCAGGTGCGGGAGCCAGTTCCGGCACGATGTGGCTGTTGTGCGCGTCTTCGGTCAGACCCAGCATGCCGGGCACTTTGATGCTGAAGATGTTGTTATCAGCACCATCGTCGGCATACACAATGCGGGTGTGAGCCACCGGCCAGCTCTGTTCACGCGCCGTTGCCAACAGCTTCTGCGTGTTCTCGATAGCTTCAGGAATATTGCCGCCACCAAACACGGCAGGATCCGCAAAGCCATTCACCAGATCAATAATCAACAAGCCGTAAGGAGCTTTAGGCTCCAGCGTCGACCCAAACCCTTGTTGAGCGTACACCGCTCCTTCATTCGTACTCACCAACGCCTCCGTCCAGTACTTTGCCATCACGCACGACAGCGCGGCCATCCAGGCTGACCGTGCAATTGCGCAAAGGAATATCAATGTGGCATGCGGTTGTGCGCTTGCCCCCAGCTTCATTGTTCGGTCCCAGGGAGAACAGGAAGTTACCCTCGAACGCACGCGCATCCATGCCAATGGTGTTTTCACGCGAGTACAGACCCAGTGTGGACCAATGGCAACGTGGTTGCAGACCCCAGCCGATATGCGAGATAGCGTAGCCTTCGGGGTCATTGAAGGACTTCATGTACTCGTCCAATAATTGCGCCTCAATGCCTCCTTCGATCTTCGTGGCATAACCATTCTCCACAGTCAGAATAATCTGCTCGGAGGAATACTTTTTCTGCGGCAGCAGGATGTCGCCCTTGTCGATCACAATGGTGCCGTTAGTGCCCAGCTCGTTCGGCCAGGTCAGCACGAAGCCACTAGGCCAGTGGTCCCAACGACCGGGCTCATCTACAAAACCGTATTCACGAATCGCGGGGAACTCACCCAGCGGGCAACGCAAGTTGGTGCCAGCAGGAGACGTAATGCTCATTTCCTTGGCGGCCTTGATCAAAGCGGCC
>NZ_AVOG02000005.1:0-54668 GCF_000465875.3 Alcaligenes sp. EGD-AK7
AACACAATGTCGGGCAAAGGCGCCAAACCTTCGGCAACCCGCGAGAAACGTCGGTTCAGCACTTGGCGCATGGCCGCATAATCATCGCCGGGCGTGATGCCTGCAATGTTGTAGCGGCGATAAAGCGAGTTCTGCATCTCGTGGTGTTTATAAACCACACACGAGGCTTGGGTGGCCTCCCCTGCTGTATGGCTGATATCGAAACATTCGATGTGCAGGGTATCAAGCTGGGCCTCATCCAGGTCCAGTTGCAGTGCTTCGGCCAGGGCTCGGGTACGGTCAGCGCGAGCGGTGGATTCGCTCAGCACACGGGCCAAGGCCAGGCCGGCATTCTTGGTGGCCTGCTCCAGCCAGATCTTGCGTACCCCTTGGGGGCGCACCACCACACGCGCCTTCACACCGGTTTGCTCAGCCAGCAATGGCATCAGGTCTGCATCGGGCAAAGCGTGCGAACAGACCAGAACCGGCGGCATGCGGCGCTCCAGATAGTGCTGGGCGATAAACGCGGCCAGCACATCGCTAGGGGTGTCATCGTTGATTTGGGTGGGGAAGAAAGCACGGTCACCCAAGTGACGGCCGCCACGCACCATGGCCAGGTTCACACAGAACTTACCACCGGCGTTCAGCACCACAATAATGTCTACGTCTTCCTTGCCTACCTGCTCCATGCTTTGCTGCTGCAGTACGGCGGACAGGGCTTTCATCTGGTCGCGCAAAATCGCTGCCTGCTCGAAATCCAGCGAGTCCGAAGCCTGCATCATGCGCTCTTGCAGCTCGCCCAGAATTTCAGAGGTATTCCCGTCCAGAAAGCTGATGGCGCGCTGCACATCCAGCTGATACTGCTCGGGCGCGATCAAGTTCACACAGGGGGCCGAACAGCGCCCGATCTGATGCAGCAAACAGGGACGGCTACGGTTGGCGTACACGCTGTCTTCACAGGTCCGCAAACGAAACACCCGTTGCAGGATCTGAATGGTTTCACGCACTGCCCAGGAGTTGGGATAAGGGCCGAAAAAATGCCCTTTTCCGCTGGTACTGCCCCGGTAATAGGCAATACGCGGCGCCTGGTGGGCGCTGATCATCAGGTAGGGGTAGGACTTGTCGTCCCGGAAAAGAATGTTGTAGCGCGGCCGCAGGCGCTTGATAAGGTTGTTTTCCAGCAGCAAGGCCTCGGCCTCGCTGCGGGTAACGGTTACCTCGATGCGCGCGACGCGCGCCACCATATGGGCAATACGGGGACTGCTCAGCGTTTTCTGGAAGTACGAGCTGACACGGCGCTTGAGATCACGCGCCTTGCCCACATACAGTACCTCGCCCTGTTCGTCGATGTGCCGGTACACGCCCGGCAGATTCGGCAAATCAGACAGATAGGATTTTAGATTGAAGTCCGCGGGCATATTGATAGTGTTCATCCGCTTGCAAAGCGTCCCAATCCAGGGCTGGCGTCGTCGGCATCAAACGACGAATGCGGTTTTGCGATTCCTCGGAAATCGTGAAATCCAGGCGCGAGAGCAAGTCGTCGGCCAGATCAGGACGATTGCATACCAGCACCATGTCGCAACCGGCCCCCAAGGCGGCCTGAGCACGTGCCAGGATATCGCCCACGACAGTGGCGCCTTCCATGGTCAGGTCGTCGGAAAAAATCACGCCGTCATAAGCCAGGGCCTTGCGCAGCACACGCTGAATCCAGTATGACGAAAAGCCGGCTGGCAGCGGGTCCACTTTGGAATAAATCACGTGAGCAGGCATCACCGAAGGTAGCTGCAAGGTGCCCAGCCAGCCGTAAGGAGCAGCATCCTCGTCCAGAATCTCTTCCAGCGTACGATCGTCAACGGGAATCTCGTGATGCGAATCTGCCTCTACACCGCCATGGCCAGGAAAGTGCTTGCCGCAGGCAGCCATACCGGCCTTGTTCAAACCACGGATCAAGCCGGCTGCCAACATGGAGACGGCACGGGGATTACGGTGGAAAGAGCGATCACCAATCACCTTGCTGACACCCCAGTCCAGATCCAGTACCGGCGTAAAGCTCATGTCCACGCCGCAAGCGCGCAGCTCGGCCGCCAGCACATAGCCCGTATCGGCGGCAACAGCAGCGGCCTTGACCGCATCGCGCGTCCACAGTTGACCCAACTGGCTCATGGCGGGCAGCGTGGTAAAGCCATCCTCGCGGAAACGCTGTACCCGCCCCCCCTCGTGGTCCACGGCGATCAGCAAAGGCTCATCCCGCGCTTCGTGAATGGACTGGCACAGGGCGGTCAGCTGAGCACGATTTTCAAAGTTGCGGCTGAACAGGATCACGCCACCGACCAGAGGGTGGCGCAGGCGCTCACGCTCCTGATCCGTCAGGACCATGCCCTGCACGTCCACCATGACCGGGCCCGGAGGCAGCACTGCTTGCGAGGAAGAACTCATTTAGTATCAGACTCAGCTAAGGATAAGGAAGGAATGGCAGGCGCTTTGGCTTCCAGCACCACAAAGGCCATGGCCATATCGGATTCATCTGTCAGGGAAATATGAACGGCCCCGAAGCGGGCGTCAAACCAGTCTTGCAACTCAGCAGACAGGCGCACTACCGGGCGGCCACCAGGCGCGTTCAAAGTTTGCATGCGTGACCAGGCCATAGGCATGCGCATGCCCAGCCCCACCGCTTTGGAAAAAGCTTCCTTGGCTGCGAAACGGGTGGCCAGATAGCGCAGGCCGCGCACCGGGTCGCGTGCCTGACGGCGGGCATAGACCTCTCGCTCCTGCTCGCCCAGAATGCGCTTTACAAAGCGATCACCATGACGAGCCAAGGCGCGCTCGATCCGCTCGATACGGATCAGGTCGGTGCCGATGCCGGCAATCAAACCGGACGGTATTGGGGGCATGATGTCATCAGAAAAAATACTGCAAAAGCGGCCTGAGCCGCCTACCAGCTTGCAATGATACCGTGAGAGCGCGGAATACAAAAACGGCCCTGCCAGAGCAGAGCCGTTTTTTTGACGTCAATCCGCCAGACTTAGAACGCGCGCTTGTCGATCACACGTTTGGCTTTGCCCGTCACAGTACGCTCGACCATGCCGGAGGACTGCACACGAATTCGTGCGCTGACACCGATAAAGGTCTTGATGGAGTGGCTCAGACGACGGGCCATTTGCTCGCGCTCGGCGTCGTTCAGGTGATTGAACTCGGGACGCACTTCAACCAGAATTTCCAGTTCGTCCATATTGCCGTTACGGCTCAATACCAACTGATACTGGGCGGCCAGCTCGGGCATCTTCAGAACCAGTTCTTCGACCTGGGTCGGGAACAGGTTCACGCCACGCACAATGACCATATCGTCGCTGCGGCCCGTAATCTTGCCAATACGGCGCATGCTGCGCGAAGTGGGCGGCAACAGTTGTGTCAGGTCGCGAGTGCGGTAGCGAATGACGGGCATGGCTTCCTTGCTCAGCGAGGTAAAGACCAGTTCACCACTTTCACCCTCAGCCACAGGCTCGCCGGTTTCAGGGTTGATGATTTCGGGGTAGAAATGGTCTTCCCATACCACTGGGCCGTCCTTGCTTTCCACACACTCCATGGCCACGCCCGGGCCCATCACTTCGGACAGACCGTAGATGTCCACGGCGTCAATGCCAGCGCGCTGCTCAATATCCAGACGCATCTGGCCGGTCCAGGGCTCGGCACCAAAAATACCGATACGCAAGGAAGTGTCGCGTGGGTCCATCCCCTGACGCTCGATCTCTTCGACGATATTGCAGAAGTACGAAGGGGTAACCAGAATCACGTCGGGACGGAAATCCTGAATCAACTGAACTTGTTTTTCAGTCTGACCACCGGACATGGGAACCACAGTACAACCCAGGCGCTCGGCACCGTAGTGCGCACCCAGACCGCCAGTGAACAGGCCGTAGCCGTAAGCCACGTGGGCAATATCACCGGGGCGGGCACCGGCCGCCCACATGGAACGGGCAAACAGATCGGCCCAGGTGGAGATGTCATTGGCGGTATAGCCCACCACGGTTGGCTTGCCCGTGGTGCCACTGGAAGCATGCACGCGTGCTACCTGTTCACGGGGAACCGCAAACATCTTGAAGGGGTAGTTGTCACGCAGGTCCTGCTTGGTCGTGAAAGGGAACTTGGAAATGTCCGACAACTGCTTCAAATCGTCGGGGTGCACGCCCGCTTCGTCAAATTTCTGCCGATAGTGCGGCACATTCTCGTAAGCATGCTTTAGCGTCCATTTCAGACGCTCCAGCTGCAAGTTGCGGATTTCGTCAACACTTGCATGCTCAATGGCATCGCGGCCAACCTGTTCTTTAATTGCTGTCATGGTGTACTCCTGCCCTGCCGCTGGTGTGGTACTTCCGACCCCCCCGGGTCTACAGGGTATGTATCGTCAAAAAATTATTTTTTTTCAATCCCGCCCAGTACCGTGCCATTCAGCCGGTACGAGCGCCCACGGAACAAGGCAACGCGCTTGTTGTTCTGGTTGACCACCTCGATGTCATACACCCCGGTGCGACCGGCCAGGGAGGCCTCGACCGCACGAGCGGTCAGGACGTCCCCTTCAAAGGCAGGAGCCAGGTAATCGATAGTGCAGCCGGACGCAACAGTCGGTGCATTGCGAGAATTGCAGGCAAACGCAAAGGTGCTGTCAGCCAACGCAAAAATGAAACCACCGTGACAGGTCTTGTGCCCGTTGAGCATGTCGGCGCGCACCGTCATGCTCATGTCGGCCTTGCCCGGTGCCACGCTATCCAGGCTCAGGCCCAAAGCCTGAGATGCCTGGTCATTGCCATACATATGGTCACTGACCTGCTCGGCCAGTGCTTGTGGGTCTTCAACAGCCATTGCGTTGCTTTGCATTACTTTCCTTTAAATTGGGGGGCACGCTTGCCCAGGAATGCATTAACACCCTCGCGGTAATCCTCGGATGCACCCAGTTCACGCATCAAGTCGCGCTCCAGATCCAACTGTTGATCAAGCGAATGGGCATCACTGGCATAAATCGCTTTCTTGGCGTATGCCAGACCTTTGGTCGGTGCCTGCGCAAAATGGGCAGCCAGTTCGTTCAGGCGAGCCTGGAAAGCGTCATCGTCCACGCATTCCCAGATCAGGCCCCACTGCGCTGCCTGCTCGGCCGAGAGCTTGTCACCCAGCAAAGACAGGCCCATCGCGCGTGCCGTGCCCACCAGACGAGGCAGGAAGAAGGTACCGCCAGTGTCAGGCAGCAAGCCCAGGCGGCAGAATGGCTGGATGAAGCTGGCCGAACGAGTGGCGATCACGATGTCGCCGGCCAGAGCCAGGTTCGCGCCAGCACCGGCGGCCACACCATTGACACCCACCACCACAGGGGCCGCCAGCGCACGCAGACGGCGCACCAGCGGTGCGTAGAATTTTTCAATGGTGGCACCCAGATCCACGGGGGCATCGCCCGCGCTCATCTGACGCTCGGACAGGTCCTGGCCGGCGCAAAAGCCACGGCCATTACCGGTCAGAATCAGCACACGCAGATCCGCGCACTGTTCTACTTTATCCAGAGCCTGAGCCAGCTCGCCGTGCATATCGGCCGTGAAGCTGTTGAGCTTGTCGGGACGATTCAAGGTAATGCGTGCTACGCCATTTTCCAGCTGAAATTGAATACTTTGGTCAGTCACCTGGCCACCCTCCTTTAGAAATGCCAGCGAGTCTGAACGACGCGGAAGCGGTTAGCAACGTAGGCCGAATCCGACAGAGATGCGTTGGCAGCCGGGTTGGCGCCGGTGCCGTGGAAGTCGCTATAGGCTGCGGTCTGGTTGATGAACACAGCGCCGGTCAGGTTCAGGGACAGGGATACGCCGGAACGCTCGGCCATGCGCTGAATCTTGGCGGTCACGGCATCGTCGGTGCTGTAAGCCGACAAGGTCAGTGCGCCGTGCTCGATCACGTTGCGACCTGCCACTTCAATGCTTTGCTCGGTCGAATCGGTTTGCACCACAAAAACGATGGGGCCGAACCATTCTTGTTGAATCTCGGGCTGATCCACACGGGCCTGCAAGACCAGCGGTGTACGTACGCGGGCACCGGGGAATGCGGGGTGTTCCAGCGTCTGGCTATCAGCCAGGATAGGCATGCCCAATTGGCGAGCCTGATCAATACGCTGTGCGCAGGCTTCGTTTTGCACGGCACCCGTAATTTCAACGGCACGGGCCGGATCGGACACCAGCTTTTGCACTGCCTGGGCCAGACCTTGAGCCACTTCGTCAAAGCTCATCACGCCATCGGCAGTACGGATACCGTCACGAGGCACGTAAATGTTTTGAGGGGCGGTACACATCTGGCCGGAGTACAGCGCAAAGGAGAACGCCAGGTTGCGGGCAACCGCCTTGAAATCCTCAACCGAATCAATAATGACCTGGTTCACACCGGCTTTTTCGGTGTAGACCAAGGCATGGCGAGCATTTTCTTCCAACCAGTTACCGTTCTGGCTGCTGCCGGTAAAGTCGATCAGCTTGACGGCCTTGTTCAGTGCCAGTTGCTGGGCGGTGTCTTCCGATGGCTCGTGAGCGGCCAGCAAGACCACATTAGGATTGAAGCCGGCTTCGGCCAGCACTTCGCGGGCGACAGCAACGGTAATGGCCAGAGGCAGAATCGCGCCAGGGTGCGGCTTCACAATTACGGTGTTACCGGTTGCCAGCGAGGCAAACAGACCGGGGTAACCGTTCCAGGTCGGGAAGGTGGAGCAACCAATCACCAGACCAATGCCACGGGGCACGACTTTGAACTGTTTCTTCATCTGGATAGGATCGTGCTTGCCCTGGGGCTTGATCCAGTCAACCAGACCGGGGATACGGGACATTTCCTGCCAGGCATAGGCCACGGCTTCCAGCGCACGTTCCTGAGCGTGAGGGCCACCGGCCTGGAAGGCCATCATGAAGCCCTGACCCGTGGTGTGCTGCACAGCGTGAGCGATCTCGAAGCTGCGCTGATTCAAGCGATGCAGGATTTCCAGACAAATACCCACCCAGGCTTGCGGGCCAGCATCGCGCCAGCTGTCCAACGCCAGTTGCGACTGAGCCAGCAATTGGTCCACCGGCACTTTGGGGTAGCTAATGCCCAGATCAAAACCAAAAGGCGATTGCTCGTTGCCGACTTCACCTTGTGCGCCTTCCAGCGTCAAGGGAAAGGCTTTGCCACGGTAGGCTTCAAAAGCAGCCTGACCATCCTGAGCCGCGGTTTCACCGTAGGCGCGCGGGCTGGGATTTTCAGGATAAGCGCTCCAGAAGTTGCGCTCCAGAATACTGCTCAAAGCCTGATCCAGCGTTGCCTGATGCGTCTTGAAAAAATCTGCTGCCATACAATGTGCTCCTGAAACTAGTAGGACGCCAAGCTGGGAAGCTGGCGTCCAGATTCTTGAAAAACCGCTATTTTGCTGCGGTCTTAGGTTTCCTGATCGAAGTCAATCACCACCCGGTCGGTAACCGGAAAGCTTTGGCAACTGAGCACGAAACCGCGGGCTACTTCGTAATCTTCCAATGCAAAGTTGGCGTCCATGTCCACTTCGCCCTCTACCACTTTGCAACGGCAGGTAGAACAAACCCCACCTTTACAGGAGTAAGGCAATTCCAGCCCTTGCTCCAGTGCCGCGTCCAGAATGCTGCTGTTGCTTTTGCTGATAGTCAGGTTGCGGGTAATGCCGTCCTGAATCACGGTCAGCTCGCACTCTTCCTTGCCCGGAGCCTTGCGAGACTCTTCGCCCGTACGCAGTGCACGTGGGCCTTTGGGGGCGCCGAACAGCTCGAACTTGATCTGGGATTTTTCCAGGCCGTTTTCCTGCAAGGCAGCAACCACCTGCTCGCTCATGTCCTGGGGACCACACACAAAGGCCACGTCCACACTGGCTGGATCAAACCATTGCTGCATCAGCTGACGCACTTTTTCGCCATCCAGACGGCCGTTGAACAGGTCGATATCCTGCGTTTCCCGGCTCATGATATACACGATGGAGAAACGTTCCATATAGGTGTTTTTCAGGTCCTCGATCTCTTCGCGGAACATGATGGCCGAGGAAGCACGGTTACCGAAAAACAGCGTGAAAGTGGACTTGGGCTCGGTATCCAGCGCGGTTTTTACCAGCGACAGAATCGGTGTAATGCCACTACCGACCGCAAAGGCGGCGTAACGGTGGGCCTGGCTGGGATCAAAGTCCACGGTGAAGTTGCCATCAGGCGGCATCACTTCCAGGGTGGCGCCCGCTTCCAGATGACTATTGGCCCAGGTGGAGAAAGCGCCATCATTCACACGCTTGATCGCCACGCGCAGCAACCGATCGTGCGGAGCCGCACAGATCGAGTAGGAGCGGCGCAATTCCTGGCCATCCAGGTGAGTGCGCAAGGTCAGGTACTGACCGGGACGAAACTGAAACACATCCTGCAAATCCTCGGGCACGGTAAAGGCCACCACCACGGCGTCGCGGGTGCTGCGGGAGACCGAAGCCACAGGAAGAGAATAAAACTGACTCATAGGACTAATGCGCCTTAAAGTAATCGAATGGTTCACCGCAGCTGATGCAGCGATACAGCGCTTTACAGGGTGTGGAGCCAAACTGGCTGATCACCCGTGTATGCGTGGAGCCGCATTGAGGACAGGCCACCACGGGCGCCTCGGGCTGACGCAGCAAACCAGAAATATCAACCGCACTTTGGGCCGGAGGAGCGATACCGTAGTCGCGCAAGGCCAGCTTGCCCTGCTCGCTCATCCAATCGGTCGTCCAGGCCGGTGACAACTTGGTATCCACCCGAACCTGCTCGATACCGGCCTGTTGCAAGGCCTGTTCAATCGAGTGGCTCATCTCGTACATCGCCGGACAACCGGAGTAGGTCGGTGTGATGGTGACCACACACACGTCCTGCTCCCAACTCACGTCACGCACAATGCCCAGGTCCAGCAGGGAGATCACGGGGATCTCCGGGTCTGGAACCGTGGCCAGCACTTGCATGACCTGCTCGGTGCTCCAGGTCTGTGTCATGGCGATCACCAAGTGGCGTCAGGATACATACGTGGCAGGTGCTGCATTTCTGCCAACAGAAACCCTAACGCTTCCGTGTGACGGCCTTGCGGACCACCACGGTAGGCCTTGTGCTGAGCATCCTGCTCGGCCGGGCAACGCAAGGTGGCGCGCTCCAGCGCATTCTGGATGTACTCCAGGCAAGGCTGCCACAGGCTGGCCATCAACGGCACAGCCTGACGCTGAGCCAGTTCCTCGGTGACCTCGTCATCCAGGAACAGCTCACCCAGGTAGAACCAGGCATCATCAATGGCTTTTTGCATGCGCTTGTGGCTTTCCGGGGTGCCATCACCCAGGCGCACGATCAAGTCGGTCGAGCGGCGCAGGTGATACAGCGCTTCTTTATGTGCCTTCTGGGCAATCTCGCGAATCTGCTCGTCGCTGGATTCGATCAACTGCTCCAGCAGGAAGCAATGCCAGGCATCAAACAGGAACTGACGTGCCAGCGTGTCGCCGTAGTGACCATTCTCGCGCTCCACCAACAAGTAGTTGGTGTACTCGTGGACGTCTCGGTGATAGGCAAGACGATCTTCGTCCCGGCCCTGACCTTCGGTCTCACCTGCCAGTGTCAGCCACATACGGGCCTGACCCAGCAAGTCCAGTGCCGTATTGGCACAGGCCAGTTCTTCTTCCAGAGCCGGGCCGTGGCCAGTCCACTCACCCAGGCGCTGAGCCAGCACCAGGGTGGAATCGCCCATGCGCAGGGCGTAGGAAAACAAAGCTTTGTCCATACCAGTTCCTACATATTGATGCCGTCAGGCATGGGGAAAAACGTAGGGTGACGGTAGACCTTGGTGTTGGATGGCTCGAACAGCGGGCCTTTGTCACCAGGGCTGGAAGCAGCGATATCGGCTGCACGTACGACCCAGATGCTCACGCCTTCGTTACGGCGGGTGTACACATCACGGGCATTGTTAATGGCCATTTCGGCGTCCGGAGCATGCAGGCTGCCTACGTGCTTGTGGGCCAAGCCATGCTGGCTGCGAATGAAAACTTCCCACAGGGGCCAATCGTTCTTGCTCATAACTGAAAATTCCTTGCTGTGCAGCGGCGCTGTCAAAGCGCCTGCTGCGAATCGGATCGAATCAGAAACCGTGCTGGTTTCCTGGCCTTCTTGATCAGGCCACCTTGCGGACGGCTTCCTGCTTTTGGGCATGTGCATCCAGTGCATCACGGAACCAGGCGCCGTTCTCGTGGGCCTGGACTCGGGCTTCGAGTCGCTCACGATTACAGGGACCATTGCCCTTGATCACCGCCCAGAATTCTTCCCAGTCGATCTCGCCAAAGTCGTAGTGACCGCGCTCTTCGTTCCAGCGCAGATCAGGGTCAGGAATGGTCAGACCCAGGTACTCGGCCTGAGGCACGGTCTGGTCCACCATCTTCTGGCGCAGTTCGTCGTTGGAGAACAGCTTGATCTTCCACTGCATGGACTGGGCGCTGTTGGTGGAGTCAGCATCCGAAGGACCGAACATCATCAAGGCAGGCCACCACCAGCGGTTGATGGAGTCCTGAACCATGGCCTTTTGCTCCGGCGTACCGTGCAGACACATCTGAATCAGCAGGTCGTAACCCTGGCGCTGGTGGAAAGACTCTTCCTTGCACACGCGCACCATGGCGCGGGCATAAGGACCGTAGGAGCAGCGGCACAGCGGAATCTGGTTGATGATGGCCGAGCCATCGACCAGCCAGCCGATCATGCCGATATCGGCCCAGTTCAATGTTGGATAGTTAAAAATACTGGAGTACTTGGCTTTGCCCGACAGCAGATCGTCGACCAGCTTGTCACGGCTTACGCCCAGCGTTTCGGCCGCGCTGTACAGGTACAGACCGTGACCGGCCTCGTCCTGCACCTTGGCCATCAAGATGGCTTTGCGCTTGAGCGAAGGGGCGCGAGTAATCCAGTTACCTTCGGGCAGCATCCCGACAACCTCGGAGTGCGCGTGCTGAGAAATCTGGCGAACCAAGGTTTTGCGATAGGCTTCGGGCATCCAGTCCCTGGCTTCGATGCGGACACCCTCATCGATGCGCTCTTGGAACCGACGCTCTTCGTCGGACATCTGCTCGATATCCTGGACCTGCTTGACGCCTGTCTCTACAAGTTGTGCATACATGACCATCCCCGGTAAGAGTGCAGAAAGCGCCCAAACAAATTTGTTTCGACGCAAACCATATACACTTCATTATTTAATACGAAAAATGTGATGTCAATCGCAAAACCGTATCATATGGCCTTGAAGCAGATACTTTAAGGGTAAATACTTAGACGTAAAAAAACCGAGGTGCGACAAATCGCTATCCTCGGTTTTGATCCTGCCAATGTGTCCCCGCCTACAGCTGCAGCACGCTCACGAACCGTGCTGGGACCCGCATCCCTTCCGCCCTGCCTGCCCTTCCCGTTTACAGACGGATGAAGTGCTCGCGGTAGTGTTTCAGCTCGTCAATGGACTCGTAAATATCAGCCAAGGCCTCGTGGCGGCTTTGCTTGACGAAACTTTTAACCACTTCAGGCTTCCAACGCAAAGCCAGTTCTTTCAGAGTGCTGACATCCAGATTGCGATAGTGGAAGAAAGCCTCCAGACGAGGCATGTAGCGGTACATGAAACGACGGTCCTGGCTGATGGTGTTGCCACACAGGGGCGACTTGCCGGCCGGTACGTGCTCTTTCAGGAATTCCAGCAACTGATCCTCGGCTTGCGCTTCGGTCAGGGTAGAAGCTTTGACCTTGTCGATCAGGCCGCTACGGCCATGCGTACCCTTGTTCCAGGCGTCCATGCCATCGAGCAATGCATTGCTTTGATGAACCACCAGAACCGGGCCTTCCGCCACCAGAGTCAAGTCTGCTTCTGTTACCACGACCGCAACTTCGATGATGCGCTCTTTGTCCGGATCCAGTCCTGTCATCTCCATATCGAGCCAGACCAGACGCTGTGTATGAACCGCCATATAATCATTCCTCAAAACGCCCATTTTACATATAGCCGCCTACATGCTGACTTTGTTGTTCATTATCTTTCTGCTTGCAGACGTTTTGCTGCGCTTTTATTTAGGCCTGCGGCAGATCCGGCACGTTTATCGTCATCAGAACGAGGTGCCGGCCGAGTTTTCCGAACGCATTGGCCTGCATAGCCATCAACGTGCGGCACGCTACACCATCGCACGCACCCGGCTGGGTTTAAGCGAGCGTCTGGTAGAGGCCCTGGTCTTGCTGGGCTTTACGCTGCTGGGCGGTCTGCAATGGCTGGATGTCACGCTGGGCAACTGGATCAGTCATGAACTGCTGCGTCAGCTAACCCTGATTGGCGCTGTCCTGGCGATTATGGGTGTCGTGGGCCTGCCTTTTGCCTGGTATCGCAAGTTTGTACTGGAAGCGCGCTTTGGTTTTAACCGCATGAAGCCTGCCCTGTTCTTTGCCGATACCGCAAAAACTCTGATCATCGTCCTGATTCTGGGTACACCCTTGTGTGCCGCCCTGCTCAGCCTGATGGATTGGGCCGGCCCGTCCTGGCCCTGGTACGGCTGGGGTCTGTGGCTGGTTTTCAATCTGCTGGTGCTGTGGCTGTACCCGCGCGTTATCGCCCCTATTTTCAATACCTTCAAACCACTGGAAGATGCCAGCCTGCGTGAACGCATCAATGCCCTGGCGCAACGTTGCGGCTTTCAAACCAACGGCTTGTATGTGATGGATGGCTCGCGCCGCTCCGCCCATGGCAATGCGTACTTCACCGGCCTGGGTCGCCAAAAGCGCATCGTGTTTTTTGATACCTTGCTGAACAAGCTGCAGCCCGAAGAAGTAGAAGCCGTGCTGGCGCATGAGCTGGGCCACTTCAAGCATCGCCATATCCAGCGCCGTCTGCTGATCAGCGTATTCACATCCCTGATCTTTTTTCTGCTGGCCGGCTGGGCCTGGGGCAAGGTGGGCTTTTATACCGGGCTGGGCGTGATTCCCCAGTTAGGTCGCCCCAACGACGCCCTGGCCCTGATCCTGTTCTTTATGGTGGTGCCTACCTTCACCTTCTGGATGGGCCCCTTGAGCGCCCTGCTCTCGCGCCGGGACGAATATCAGGCCGACAGCTTTGCCGCCCAGCACAGCCAGGCCCAGGACTTGATCAGCGCCTTGCTCAAGCTCTATAACGACAATGCCGCAACCTTGACGCCCGACCCTATGCACTCTGCCTTTTACGATAGCCACCCCAACGCGATTGATCGCATTCGACACCTGAAAAGCCTGGCATGACATCTAAATACCTTAGCGGTCTGGTGACCGCCGCCCATGGTCGTCACTACTTTGTCGAACTGCCTGATGGCGAAACGATCAAGTGCTTCCCTCGTGGAAAAAAAGCCGGGATTGCGGTTGGCGATCAAGTCGATGTGTTGATGCAGGCCAAAGGGGAAGGCTCTATTGAGGCGGTGCAAGAAAGGCGCAATCTGCTATATCGCTCTGACGACTTCCGCACCAAGCAGTTTGCCGCCAATATTGATCAGCTTCTGATTGTGGTGGCACCAGAACCCGTTTACTCCGAAGACTTGCTGGGACGCGCCCTGGTCGCGGCCTGGAGTGTGGATATTGAGCCGGTGATTATTCTGAACAAGGCCGATCTGAGCACCCACCTGGAACGGGCACGCACCAAGCTGGCCCCTATCGCCGCCCTGGGCGTCCCTATTCTGGAAATGGTGGCGCTGGAGCCAGAACAGACACGGGAAGCCCTGGCTCCCTGGCTGGCGAACAAGCGCACATTGCTGCTGGGGCAAAGTGGCATGGGTAAATCCACCCTGCTCAATGCTCTGGTCCCGGATGCCGGCGCACTGACCCAGGAATACTCGCAAGCCTTGGGTGCGGGCCGACACACGACCACCAGCACCCGCCTGTATCACCTGCCCAATAGCGGCGACCTGATCGACAGCCCCGGCTTCCAGGCCTTTGGCCTGTCGCATATGACACAGGAAGATATTGCGCACGGCTTCCCCGATTTCCGAAAAGCGGTGGAGTCTTGCCGCTTTTATAACTGCACCCACAGGCATGAACCGGGCTGTGGCGTGCTGGCGGCCATCGAAGCCGGCAGCATTCACCCTGAACGGCACGCGCTATACCAGCGTTTGCTGGCCGAGCACGAAAACAAGCCACGTTATTAGGGGAACAAGGGGCAAAGCAAAATGCCCCTTTTTTGTGAAGGCGGAATACGCTGCAAAGCGCCCGCCTGTCAGACCTGATTACAGGCTTTTGGCGTGAGTGTCTCCACCGGCAGACAACTGCACCCAGGCAGCCGACAAGTGGTGGTAAAGATTACGGATCAAGACCGCCGTGGCACCCCAGATAAAGTAGGGCCCCCAAGGGATGGAGAAGTAGTAACGCCCTGCCCCGTCCGGCAAATCGGCGTGATGCAATTGATGACGCTGCGGGTCCAGCAGGACCGACAAGGGCACTTCAAAGACCTCGGCCACTTCAGAGCTATCGGGCAACACCTGAAAACCCTCTTGCAGCTCGCCAATAATGGGGCGCATCGCAAACTGGGTACTGGTGACAAAAATAGGATGCTGACCCAGATAACGCACAAAGCGCGGCTCGATGCCGATCTCTTCCTGGGTTTCACGCAAGGCGGCTTCGACCGGCCCCAGATCCGAGGCTTCAATACGTCCGCCGGGAAAACTGATCTGCCCTGCATGATTGTGCAAGTGCATGGCCCGACGCGTAAAAATAACGGTGGGCCCTTCGGGGCGCTGCATCACACCAATACAGACGGCGGAGCGCACATTCATGGAACCGGGCAAAAACTCTGGATAAAAGGAGCTGCGAAACAAAGGCTCGACCTGCCACTGTATGGGCTGGGCAAAAGCGCTACGTAGAAAATCCAGTTGCTGGGCCTGAGCAGGCAATTCAGGCAAAGAGTCTAATGCAACCAGAGGCTGGCTGCGAGGGTCGAATCCAGGAACGATAACGGGCCTGATACGAGGCTTATCCATAAGAACTGGTATGTGATCCCACATAAAAACAAAGGCACCCGCCTGGGTGCCTTTGCATCGCTGTTCGCTTGGGAATTAGTTACCCGAACGACGAACGAGTTTTTCTTTGATGCGAGCGGCTTTACCCGAGCGATCGCGCAGATAGTACAGTTTAGCACGACGCACAGCGCCACGACGCTTGACTTCGATGCTGGCGATCTGAGGGGAATACAGCTGGAATGTACGCTCAACAGCTTCGCCCGAAGAAATCTTGCGAACGATGAAAGAAGAGTTCAGACCACGATTGCGACGGCCGATAACCACGCCTTCGTAAGCCTGGACACGCTTACGCGTACCTTCAACCACGTTTACGTTCACAACAACAGTGTCACCAGGACCGAACTCGGGAGGCAGCTTGCCACCGGTCAGGCGCTGGATTTCTTCTTGCTCAAGAATAGCGATCAAATCCACGATTGACTCCAAAACCATCGTATCAGCCGCACACATTATAAAAATCGCGCTGACAGAGGATGAAAAAATGATTAGCCCATGATTCTATCAGCAAAAAGCCTGAATTACCAAGCTTTTTGACTGATCGGGGCTTCGTTTCCCGGCGTTTAACTACGCTAAAATACGACACTTTGGGCACGATGCCCCCGTATTAAACGCAGCAAAGGCGGAAATTTACTCGATTCGCCCTCCCCTTGGCAAAAAGGGGCCGACCTTATCAAAGGACACAGTCTATGCATGCTGAATACAAAGTCCCTGGCGGCAAGCTGGTCGTGATCGATCTGGATGTCAAAGATCATATGATCGAACAAGCACGATTGAGCGGCGACTTTTTTCTGGAACCTCCCGAAGCACTGGGCCTGATCAATCAAGCCCTGCAGGGCCTGTCCGTCAACAGCAGTGCTGAAGAAATTGCGGCTCATGTTAGCCGCGCCCTGCCTGCCGACATCGAAATGTTCGGTCTGGACCCGCAGGCCATTGGCGTGGTCGTGCGGAGGGCCTTGGCATGATGAGCTGGAACGAGTTGCCCTGGGAACTGGTCCATATGGAGCCGCAACCCGCTGCCCTGCATATGGCCCTGGATGAAATCATCACCCAGGAAGTCAGTGAAGGCACCCGCGCCCCCACCCTGCGCATCTGGGAGTGGCAAGAAGCGGCAGTGGTGATTGGGCGTTTCCAGTCCCTGCGCAATGAAATTGAAGCCGAGGCAGCTGCCCGTCACGGTATACGCGTCGTGCGCCGTATCAGTGGCGGTGGTGCCATGTTCATCGAGCCAGGCAACACCATAACGTATTCGCTTAGCGTACCCAAGCAGTTTGTAGCCGGCATGACGTTTCAGGAGTCCTACGAGTTTCTGGATTCCTGGGTGATCGAAGCCCTACGGGAAATTGGTATTGATGCCTGGTACCAACCGCTGAACGACATTACCAGTGCTGGTGGAAAAATTGGCGGCGCCGCACAAGCACGCCGTGGCAATGCTGTATTGCACCATGTGACCATGGCCTACGATATTGATGCTGACAAGATGCTGGAAGTCCTGCGCATCGGTAAGGAAAAACTCTCGGACAAAGGCACCACCAGCGCCAAGAAACGCGTGGACCCTATCCGCAGTCAAACCGGCATGAGCCGCGAGGCTGTGATTGAAGCCATGCTGGACGTGTTCCGCAAAAAGACGGCACTTCAACCCCGCACACTGGAAACACCCACACTGGAGCAGGCCGAAAAACTGGCACGGGACCGTTTCCTGTCAAACGACTGGACACAACTGGTGCCCTGATCGCCCCTTGGAACAGCACAAGGGCGTGGCCTTAAAACCCGCCCATGCTGCCCAACCACAACAAGCCAGGAATACTGGCACCCCACACGGCAACCAAACACACATCCATGACCTTGGCCTTGAAAGACAGAGGCTTGGTGAACGGACTGGACGAGGCTGCGGAACGGACTGGGCCACGGAAACGAGGAGTGGCTTGAGGACGGTAATGACGGCTTGGACTGAGCATGGCTAACTCCGATTACTGTTTTCTTATACAGTACTGTACTTAAAACCAGCTTTTAGTGCAATTAGTACCTGCGCGAATGTTGCGCCTTGTCCACTGATGCGCTGAACCCCAGTCCTGAAGCCAGCTGCAGTCAATTTCTTACCAGGCTTGGCTTGCCTGCCCTCTCCCCTCCGCAGCTGGAAAACTGTGATTACCCCGTGGTTTTATACAGTAGTTCTATGCCGTAATTGTGATCCCCAGAAACCCTTGAAAAAACACCAGGACATGCGCTGAGCCCAAGCGAGAGCTGCCTACCTGGAAAGGCTGTACCCATAAAAAAGCCCTCGTGCCATAAGCAGGAGGGCTTTTTGTCTGAGCCTAAAGACCAAGTGGCAATTACTTGTTAGGCTGAGGCGTCACACGCAGGTAAGGACGGATCTCGGTGTAGCCTTTGGGGAATTTCTGCTTCAGAACTTCCGGATCTTTCAGGCTGGGAACGATGATCACGTCGTCGCCGTCTTCCCAGTTCACTGGCGTGGCCACGCTGTGGCTGTCGGTCAGTTGCAGGGAATCGATCACGCGCAGGATCTCGTTGAAGTTGCGGCCCGTGCTGGCTGGGTAAGTGATGATCAGACGCACTTTCTTGGCCGGGTCGATGATGAACACCGAACGCACAGTCACGGTGGTGCTGGCGTTGGGGTGAATCATATCGTACAGATCCGACACCTTGCGGTCAGCATCAGCCAGGATGGGGAAGTTAACGGTGGTTTTTTGTGTTTCGTTGATGTCATCAATCCACTTGCCGTGGGAATCAACGTCGTCAACGGAAACGGCAATCACTTTCACGCCGCGCTTGGCGAACTCGTCCGCCAGTTTGGCGGTGTAACCCAGTTCGGTGGTGCACACAGGCGTAAAGTCGGCTGGGTGGGAGAACAGAACGCCCCAGCTATTACCCAAGAACTCGTGAAACTTGATGGTGCCAGCGGAGGATTTTTGTTCAAAATCAGGGGCCAGGTCACCCAGACGAAGTGTAGCCATTACGTTCCTCTTTTCGAAATGCAGCCGCGATCAGGAGATCACCGACTTAAATAATCAGGACTAGTCAGATGATTTTGTCAGTATAAAGAGCACGTTTCAAATAATTAAACGTTATATCAATATACCCAAAAAAGGCCCGGCAGCCAAAGAAGCGGCGCGGGCCTTTATGCCTTGGGGCTGATCGAGTTACAGCAGCTCAGTCGACAGGTAAGGAGTCAGCTCCACACCATCCGCTACGGACTGTGCCAAGGCACCGGCACGTGGCAGCAAGTGGCTGGCAAAGAACACGCTGGTCGAGAGCTTGCGGCGCAGGAATGGATCCTGGCTGCCTTCGCTCAATGCTTTCTCCGCAGCCAAAGCGGCACGGGCCATCTGCCAGCCAGTCAGCACATAGCCGGACAGCATCAAGAATGGCACGCTGCCCAGGAACACGGCAGGCAGGTCTTTCTGAGCGTTCATCAAGGTGAACATGGCAGCGCGTTCCACGCTCTTCACTCCGGCTTCCAGACGATCGGCGATCAAGGTCAACGCCGCTTTGTGATCACCGCCTTGAGCCGCACGCTCACGCAGCTTGGCAACAGTTGCACCCAACTCGGGAGCCAAGCCCTGGATCACAGCACCGGCGTCACGCAGAACCTTGCGACCGATGAAGTCATTGGCCTGAATCGCGGTTGTCCCTTCGTAGATAGGCAGAATGCGCGAGTCACGGTAATGCTGGGCCGCACCAGTTTCCTCGATAAAGCCCATACCACCGTGCACCTGCACGCCCAGGGAAGTCACTTCCAGGGACATTTCAGTGCTGAAACCCTTGACCACAGGCACCAGGAATTCGTACAGAGCCTGGTAGCGCTTGCGGGCATTTTCGTCAGCACTGTGACGCGCCTTGTCGTTCACACCGGCAGCAAAGTAAGCCAAGGCACGGGAGCCTTCTGTCAGGGCACGCATTTGCACCAGCATGCGCTGCACGTCGGGGTGATGGGCAATCGACACAGCCTTGCCGCCAGTCAGAGGCGCACCCTGTACACGCTCGTTGGCGTATTCAAGAGCCTGCTGGAATGCACGTTCGGCCACGGCGATACCTTGCACGCCCACCGCGTAACGGGCCGCGTTCATCATGATGAACATGTACTTCAGGCCTTCGTTTTCCTTGCCGACCAGGTAGCCGACGGCACCCTCGCCCACCTCACCCTTGCCTGAGCCGTACAGCAGCACAGCGGTTGGGCTACCGTGGATGCCCAGCTTGTGCTCCAGCGAAGCACACCAGACGTCGTTACGGGCGCCCAGGGAGCCATCGTCGTTCACCATGAACTTGGGCACGATGAAAAGCGAGATCCCTTTCACACCGGCAGGTGCATCAGGCGTACGGGCCAGCACCAGATGGACGATGTTCTCGGCCATATCGTGCTCACCGTAGGTGATGAAAATCTTTTGACCGCTGATGCGGTAGCTGCCATCATCCTGAGGAACAGCACGGCTGGCAACCTGGGCCAGATCCGAACCGGCCTGAGGCTCGGTCAAGTTCATGGTGCCGGTCCAGCGGCCTTCCAGCAAGGGAGGCAGGAAACGTTGTTTCTGTTCTTCCGAGCCAACCATGGACACGGCTTCGATCACGCCGTCGGTCAGCAACGGACACAGGGAAAAAGCCAGGTTGGCAGCATTGATATTTTCACATGCCACGGCGCCGATCAGCTTGGGCAAGCCTTGGCCACCCAGTTCGGCTTCGTGCTGCAAACCCTGCCAGCCAGCTTTTGCAAATTCTTCAAAGGCTTTCTTGAAGCCGGGTGTGGTGGTGACCACACCATCATTCCACTTGGCGCCATTCTGATCACCGGCGCGGTTCAAAGGTGCTACTTCCTGCTCAACGAAGCGGGCGTTCTCATCAATAATGGCATCGATCAACTCGGCCGAGAAATCCTCAAAGCCAGGCAATTCCAGCACACCAGGTAGATCAGCCAGCTCTGTAAGTGCAAAGCGGATGTCTTGGGTGGGTACACGATACGTCATGAACACTCCTACACAGAAACAAAAAGGACCGAAGCCACAATCAGGCCCCTAGGATATACGCACTGAAAAAAAGCCTGCTGGAGAAGTCCCCAGCAGGCCGATGGGCGCTTAGAGCGCTTTTTCTAACTCAGGCACAGCTTCAAACAGATCCGCGACCAAACCGTAGTCGGCCACGCCAAAAATAGGCGCTTCGGGATCTTTGTTGATCGCCACGATAACCTTGGAGTCTTTCATGCCAGCCAAGTGCTGGATGGCACCGGAAATACCCACGGCCACGTATAGCTGAGGAGCCACGATCTTGCCTGTCTGCCCCACCTGCCAGTCGTTCGGAGCATAGCCGGCGTCCACTGCAGCGCGCGAAGCACCCAGTGCCGCGCCCAGCTTGTCAGCCAGACCGTCCAGCAATTTGAAGTTTTCGGCGCTGCCCATACCGCGACCACCGGACACGACCACACCGGCACCCGCCAGCTCAGGACGGTCGCTCTTGGCCACTTCACGGCTGACGAACGTAGAACGGCCCGAATCAGCCACGGCGCTCAGCTCTTCAACAGCGGCACTACCACCCTCAGCGGCCACAGCGTCAAAGGCGGTGGTACGCACGGTGATCACTTTAACGGCATCGCTGGACTGAACGGTCGCCACAGCATTACCGGCATAAATAGGACGGGTGAAGGTATCCGCCGACTCCACGGACAAAATGTCCGACACTTGGGCAACATCCAGCTTGGCCGCAACGCGAGGGGCAATGTTCTTGCCCGAAGCGGTTGCCGGGAACAGGATGTGGCTGTAATTGGAGGCGATGGCCAGCACTTGGGCAGCCACGTTCTCGGCCAGGCCTTCAGCCAATGCAGGGCCATCGGCCAACAGGACCTTGCTGACACCCTGAGCCTTGGCAGCCGCCTGGGCCACGCCAGCAGCCTGGTAGCCTGCGACCAGAACATGCACATCACCGCCGATCTTCTGAGCGGCAGCCAGGGCGTTGAGCGTTGCAGCCTTCAGCTGCTGATTGTCGTGCTCGGCAATAACAAGGATAGCCATTTAAATCACCTTCGCTTCGTTCTTCAGTTTCTCGACCAGTGTGGCAACATCGGGCACCATAATGCCGGCAGCACGAGCTGGAGGCTCAGTCACTTTCAGAGTTTTGATACGAGGAGCCACATCAATGCCCAGCTCTTCGGGAGTCAAGGTTTCCAAAGGCTTTTTCTTGGCCTTCATGATGTTGGGCAGTGTCACGTAACGAGGCTCGTTCAGGCGCAGGTCGGTGGTGATCACAGCGGGCAGGCTCAGTTTCAGTGTTTCCAGACCGCCGTCCACTTCACGAGTGACCGACACGCTGTCGCCCGAAACTTCAACTTTGCTGGCAAAAGTGGCTTGTGGCCAGTCCAGCAAGGCAGCCAGCATCTGACCAGTCTGGTTGGCGTCATCGTCGATCGCCTGTTTGCCCAGAATCACGAGCTGAGGCTGTTCTTTGTCCACCACGGCCTTGATCAGCTTGGCCACGGCCAAAGGCTGCAACTCAGCATCGGTTTGCACCAGGGTGGCCCGATCCGCACCAATGGCCAAAGCCGTGCGCAGCGTCTCCTGGCTTTGTGCAACGCCGCAAGAAAGAGCGATCACTTCAGTGGCTGCACCGCTTTCTTTGAGGCGAGTGGCCTCTTCGACAGCGATTTCGTCAAAGGGGTTCATGGACATTTTCACATTGGCAATGTCCACCCCGGTTTGGTCAGATTTCACGCGCACCTTGACGTTATAGTCAACTACGCGTTTCACGGGTACTAACACCTTCATGTAATGTTCTCCAGTGCAGTCTTAAATAAAAATTATTCTGTTGAAATAAGGCTTTAGAAGAATTCCAAAGCCCGAAGCCACTCGCCTAAAGCCCGGCGAAGGCCTTGATGTGAGCCACCACGCTGCGCCCCAAGGACGAGGGATCGTACCCCCCTTCCAGCATACTGACCAGACGTTGTCCGGCACTAGGCGCACTGGCCTGGACCACCATAGCGGTCAATTCCGCATAATCGGCCTCAACCAAGCTGAGCTGTCCCATTTCATCTTCACGGTGGGCATCAAAGCCGGCCGAGAAAAAGACAATTTCAGGGGCAAACGCCTCTATGCGGGGCAAACAAACCTGTTTGAACAGATCGATAATCTGAGCAGACTTGGTGTAGGCCTCAACCGGTATATTTACCATGTTTTGCGCCGCCGGGTCCTGAAAGGAATCAGGAAAAAACGGGGACTGAAAGAAACTGCACATCAGAACCCGCTCGTCGCCGGCAAAAATCTGCTCGGTTCCATTGCCGTGGTGCACATCAAAATCCACGATCAGCACACGCTTGAGGCCATATTTTTCCATCGCATAGGCCACGGCCACAGCGATATTGTTAAAAAAACAAAACCCCATCGCCCGCGCCCGCTCGGCATGATGACCGGGAGGTCGTACCGCACAAAATGCGCCCGTCGCCCCTTCGTTCATGACGCCATCGACTGCATCCAGGCCCGCTCCGGCAGCGGCATAGGCTGCTTCCAGAGTGTGCGGATTCATCAAGGTGTCCGGATCGATATTGAAATACCCCTGCTGCGGCAATTGCTCTTTGAGCTTTTGCACATAAGCGGCATCGTGTACCCGCAAGATATCCTCATCCGTCGCCAGCCTTGCCTGTCGCTGAGCCAGATAGGATGCCAGACCGCTTGATAGCAGTTGATCGTTTATGGCATCCAGTCGCTGCGGACTTTCCGGATGCCATCGGCCCATCTCATGCAAATGGCATGATGGATGGATAAAATATAGTGTCTCCATGAGGATGGATTATGTTCAGACCCACTCGAATTTTGCAAGCAGTACTGATCGCGCTGAGCACTGCCGGCTGCGCCACAACCACATCCCAAGCTCCGACCACGGACACCAAGCCCAGCAGCGGCGCGGCTTTCCAGACCTCGGCAAAAAAAACCGGCACCGTCGAAATCAAGGCTTTGGCCGAACCCGCGTCCATTCAGGCCGGTGAATCTCGCTCTGGTCGGACACAATTTTTTAAATTAAACGGTGAATTAAACGATGACATTGCGAGCTACGCCCAGGAAGTGGCGACAGTACGCAAGATCCCGCTGGATGTCGTCACCGATATGTTGCAGCAAGCTCAATATAACGAGACCGCCGCCAAATTAATGCGCCCCACCAAAGGGCGCATCAAGCGCAGTTGGGTAACGTATAAAAAGCGCAATGTAGACCCGGCCCGCATTCAAGGTGGCGTCCAGTTCTGGCAAAAACATCGCCTGGCCTTGGACCAGATTTCCAAAGACTATGGTGTACCGCCCTCTATTATTGTGGCCATCCTGGGCGTGGAAACCGTCTACGGCAAAATCATGGGCGACTTCAAAGTGCTGGATGCCTTGTTTACGCTGGGCTTTGCCTATCCGGATGACAGCCGTCCCGAGCGTGGCCAGTTGTTCCGCGATCAATTAGCGGACCTGATCGAATTGCATTATCAAGGCGAGCTGGACGCACGTATTGTTCAAGGCTCGTTCGCAGGCGCTATGGGTATGTCCCAGTTCATGCCCGGCAGCTTGATACGCTATGCCGTCGATGGCGATGGAGATGGCCGTATTGATCTGCGCAATAACCCAGCCGATGCCATGGCGTCGATTGCCAACTTCTTGCGTGCACACGGCTGGGAACCCGGCCTGCCGGTTTTCGCTCCGGTCGAATTGAGCAACGCAAGTAAAGCGATGGTGGACGGCGGCATTTATCCCAAACTTAGTTGGGCACAATTGAATAATGCCGGTGCGACGGTGAAAGGTCAGAGCCAGAACGCAGGCCCCTGGCAGCAGGCTCAATTAGGTGTAGTGAACCTGGTGGACGAGCCACGCAATACCACCGAGTATCGCCTGGGCACGCCCAACTTCTTTGCCATTACCCATTACAACCGCAGTTACTTTTATGCCAGCTCGGTCGCCGATCTGGCTTCCGAACTGGCCAAACAAATGGGCTATGGCAACCCTAATTAATTAAAGATGCCGGTAGACAGGTAACGGTCGCCACGGTCGCACACAATGAACACGATCGTGGCGTTTTCTACGCGCTGAGCAACGCGCATGGCAGCCACCAAGGCACCGCCGGACGAAATACCGGCACAGATCCCCTCTTCAGCGGCCATACGGCGCGTCATGATCTCGGCCTCTTGCTGGCCAATTTCCTCGAACATATCCACTTTGGAGGGATCGTAAATTTTGGGCAGATACTCTTCTGGCCATTTACGAATGCCGGCAATTTGCGCCCCTGGTGCAGGCTGAGCCCCCACCACCACTATGCCGCTGTTCTGGCTGCGCAAGTAATTACCCACCCCCATGATGGTGCCCGTCGTGCCCATGGCGCTGACAAAGTGAGTGACCTGACCATCGGTTTGCTGCCAGATTTCCGGGCCGGTGCTATGCACGTGCGCCGCTGGATTATCCTTGTTGGCAAACTGATCCAGCACCTTGCCCTGCCCTTCAGCCTGCATCTTCAACGCCAGATCACGGGCATATTCCATACCGCCTTGATCCGCAGGCGTCAGAATCAACTTCGCGCCATAGGCTGTCATGGAAGCACGACGTTCCAGCGACAGGTTATCGGGCATGATCAAAATCATTTTGTAGCCACGCACGGCCGCAATCATGGCCAGGGCAATACCAGTATTGCCACTGGTGGCCTCGATCAAGGTGTCTCCCGGCTTGATATCACCGCGGCGCTCGGCCTCCTGAATCATGGAACTGGCAGCACGGTCTTTCACCGAACCGGCAGGGTTATTGCCTTCCAGCTTGGCCAACACAACATTACCGCGTGCCTGCCCAAACTCGCCTGGAATACGCTGCAAGCGAACCAAGGGGGTTTGGCCAACGGTATCTTCAATGGTGGGATAGTTTTTCATCGATCAATCTCTTACCTTGAGCAAGAAGGCAGCCAGCTCGTACTGACTGCCCATGCAGACTAAACAAACTACTAGCTTAAAGCGAGTCTACGCCCAGGGCTACGGCTTTCTTCTTATATCCGCATCGACCGTATTGGAAACCGCCTTGCTGGCGGCTTTGGCAGGCTCCACTTTCAGGCCCGACTGCTCCATCGTAACGATCTTTTTCGCGCCTATCCCTTTGACCCGGTCCGCCAAATCCTGCAAAGAGTCGAAAGGGCCACCCCGCTGGCGCTCCTCCAAAATCAACTCGGCCGTGCGGGGGCCTATACCTTTAATTTGCTGCAATTGTTGAGCATCAGCCGTATTCAAATCCACCGCGGCAGCCAAGTTCCAGGGCCCCAATAAGCATAGGGCAAGCAGAAAGCGAAGAACGGACGCACGCCAACCTTGCATTGAGTGCAACCAGCGATGGGAAACGGGGGAAAAGATCAGGGAGGTAGACATGATAAAGGCTCCTTGGAAAGAAGCCTTTATGGTGCTGCCTGGGTGAATGCAAAAGCGGGCCGGAGACCGCATTTAGCCATGCGTGGCAGCCCGCATGGACGTTAAAGCCCTACTGCTTAGCGCAGAGCCCCCGACTGCAGCAGACGGCGTACGTACTCAGCGACACCCGTCTGTACATCGTGGAAAGGCTTGTCGTAACCAGCCGCACGCAGCTGTGTCAGGTCTGCCTGGGTGTGGCTTTGATAACGGCCTTTCAGATCATCGGGAAACGGGATGTATTGCAGAAACTGCTGCGTCACCAACTCTTCCAATGTCAGGGCAGGCAAGCCATCATACTCACGCAAGGTGTTGACGACGGTCTGGGCTACATCATTGAACGGCTGGGCACGCCCCGAACCGCAGTTAAACACGCCCGACTGCTTGTCCTGACCCAGGAAATGCAGATTCACCGACACGACATCATCAATAAAGACGAAGTCACGTTGCTGACCACCATCCACATAGCCATCCCAGCCACCAAACAAGAGCACATGACCGTCGCGACGGTATTGCAGCATATTGTGATAAGCCACCGAGGCCATACGACCTTTGTGCTGCTCTTGTGGACCATAGACATTGAAGTAACGCAGGCCGACCACTGGTGCACGCAGACTATCCAGATGACGACGCAGCACTTGATCGAACAGAAACTTGGAATAGCCGTAGACGTTCAACGGCGCTTCGTTGCTGAGGTCCTCGGCATACAAGGGACCCGCACCGTAAACAGCGGCGGACGAAGCATACAAGAGAGGAATACGCTTGGCCTGGCAGTACTCGAAGATTTCCAGCGTCACGCGGTAGTTGTTGTCCATCATGAACTGACCATTGCGCTCGGTCGTATCCGAACATGCGCCCTGGTGCAACACAGCTTCAATATTGGAGAACTCGTCGCGCGCCAACCGGGCACGGAAATCGTCCTTGTCCATATAGTCGGCAATTTGGCCATGCACCAGATTGACGAACTTGTCGCCATCGCTCAGGTCGTCCACCACCAGAATGTCAGTCACACCCTGCTGGTTCAGGCCTTTCACCAAATTGCTGCCAATAAAGCCAGCGCCACCGGTCACTACGATCATGCCAATTCCTTTGCCGTCACAATGGACGTACCCAATTTTCCGACCACGATACCACCCGCGCGGTTCGCCCAGCGCATGGCCTGCAACCAGTCCAGACCCGCCGCTCGCATCACCGCCAGCGTTGCCAATACCGTGTCCCCGGCACCCGAGACATCGAACACCTCTTGTGCCTGCGCATCCACATGCTCACGCCCCTGCTCGGTGAACAAGGTCATCCCTTGTTCGGAACGGGTAATCAGCAAGCATTCCAAATTCAGCTTGCGACGCAAATCTTGAGCGCGTCGCATCAAATCATCTTCATCTTTCCAGGCGCCCACGGCTTCCTGCATTTCCGAACGATTCGGCGTCAGGATAGTGGCACCTTGATAGCGCTCGTAGGTTTTACCTTTGGGATCGACCAGAACAGGAATGTTCTTCGATCGTGCCAACGCAATCAAACTTTCTACCTGGGCCAAAGCGCCTTTCGCATAGTCCGACAAGACCAGCACCTGATGCTGATCCAGCAAGTCGCTCATGTTTTGCTGCAACTGATCCAAAGCGCTGCTGGCCGGGCTTTCTTCAAAATCCACGCGCAGCAATTGTTGCTGACGCCCCAGCACGCGCAGCTTCAGCGATGTGGGCATGACCGGATCTTGCACCCAATGCGCCTGAACATGGTCCGCTTCAGCCAGTTCACGCACGGTCTTGCCCGCTTCGTCCTGCCCAATCACGCCCAAGAGACTGGCCTGGGCACCCAAAGCGGCAATATTGCGTGCCACGTTGGCGGCACCACCCAGACGGTCCTCTACCCGCCCCATCTTGACCACAGGAACGGGGGCTTCGGGGGAGATACGATCCACATCGCCAAACCAGTAACGGTCCAGCATGACGTCACCCACGACCAGCACACGGCTGGCAGCAACAGCCTCACCAGGGAAGGTCATCATTTCAGCTCCTCAAGGCGGCGAGGCGCATAGGTTTCCCAGGAGTTGCAGCCGGGACATTGCCAATAGAAATGGCGAGCCTCAAAACCGCAAGAACTGCAGGAATAACGATCCAGACGCTGGGTGTGACGATGTATCAAGGAACGCAGCAGGCTTAAATCCGCACCTGCAATAATCTGATCGACACCGACAGCCTCCGCGCCTTCGGTACTTTCCTTGCCCTGCCCTTGATCCTGGAGTTCAACTTCCAGCATCTTGTCCAGACCCAACAGAGAAGGATGGGCACGCAAAGCATCACGCGCAAACGCCCAAGCCTGCAAATGGCCTTCCTGTTCGCGCAGAACACGGAACAGCACATTGAAAATATCCAGGCTGGGATGCTGCTGATAATGACTGCGCAACATGGCAACGCCCTCTTCGCCCCGACCCAGCTTGCGGTAACTGTCCAGCAGCTCGGTCGCGTACAGGCCCACATATTCAGGCGCGCTGCTCAAAATGGAAACCAGGTAAGCCCGCTCCTGCTCGCTCTGGCCTTGCATACGCGCCACACGAGCACGCAAACCGGCAACCCGCGCCTGAGAAGCATACATGCCTTGGCCCGTGCCCAGCTTGCGAATGGCATTATCCGCCTCGTCCAAAGCTTTGGCGGCACGTTCAAAATCAGGCTGCTTGCCTTGCAACGCCCCTTCAGCCTGCTCACACTGGTAATGCACCAGTTGCGGCACAGGCTCATCGACCAAGGCACGCAAACGGCGCACCGCTTCAATGGCACGCGGCCAATCGTGCTCGGACTCATAAATACGGATCAAGGCGCGCATGGCCGGAATAGCAAAGCGCGTTTCACGCACCGCTTCAAAAGCGGCCTCGGCCCGGTCCAGCATGCCAGCTTTCAGGAAATCCTGGGCAATCTGAAACTGGGCATTTTCACGATCTGCGACCGGCAGATCAGCGCGCGACAGCAGACTTTGATGCACTCGGATGGCGCGCTCCATTTCACCACGACGGCGAAACAGGCTACCCAGTGCAAAGTGCAGCTCGGTGGTTTCGGGGTCCAGCTTGGCCACTTCCACAAAGGCGTCAATGGCACGATCCGGCTCTTCATTGAGCAGGAAGTTCAAACCCTTGAAATAGGAGTCCGGCAAGGTGCGAGTTTCGGACATCATCTGTCGAAAATCCACCCGCGCGGCGACCCAGCCCAAGGCAAATAGAATTGGTACAAAAACCAACCACCAGGTTTCAAAATCCACTGTTTACTCCAAGGACTTACAAAGGCGCCAGCGGGGCGACGGTCTCGGGCGCCACAGCAGCCGTATTCACGGGCGATTGCTGCGCTTGCTCCAGTCTGTCTTGCAGACGGTCCATTTCGCGGCGCAAGCGGTTGACCTCGCGACGGCGGCGCATCACCGCGCCCACCATCAAAAGCAGCCCCAACACCAAACCTAAAATAAACGCGGCCAGCATTACGACGATCAGCGGAACGTCTTGAATAATATGCTCGGCGAAAAAGCTGACTTGCACCGGTTCCGTGTTTTTCAGTGCGAACAGAAGCACGATCACAAAAACGAGCAGACGCAGTACCCAGACTAGATAGCGCATTTTTAGGGCTCCAACAGTGTTTTTATAATGTCTGATTGTACGTGCAAGCGGAATTTAGCGCACACGCAAAACAGGCCCTGAAAAGGGCCTGTGTAATCAGTATGCAAGTAGGTCTTAACCGTGACGGACTCTCGCATTGAGCTGCTCGAAGGCAGACGACTGGTCGTCTGCTTCGATTTGCTCTTGCTCGAGAAAGACAGAATCGACTCGCTCGCGCAATTCCTTGCCGGCCTTGAAGTGCGGCACCTGTTTACCAGGCACCATCACTTTTTCACCCGATTTGGGATTGCGCCCTACCCGCGGCGAGCGGCTAGAGAGCGAAAAGCTGCCAAACCCTCGGATTTCGATCCGTTGACCGCTGGCCAGGGCCTGGGTCATAGAATCCAAAACCGTTTTCACGGCGAAATCCATATCGCGCAGAGCCAGCTGCGGATAGCGGCTGGCCAACAACGCGATCAGCTCAGACTTTGTCACGCTGATTAACCGTCGTCACGTTGCTGCTGGTCCAGCTTGGCACGCAGCAGAGCACCCAGATTGGTCGTACCGGACGAAGCGCTGGCTTCGGTCAGGCGGGCCATGGATTGAGCGGTTTCGGCGGTATCACGAGCCTTGATGGACAACTGAATCGAACGGGTCTTGCGATCCACGCTCAAGATCATGGTTTCGATTTCCTGACCTTCTTTCAGAGCCGTCGTGGCATCTTCAACACGGCCCGAGGAGATCTCGGAGGCGCGCAGGTAGCCTTCAACGTCCAGCGACAGAGTTACAACAGCACCCTTGGCTTCCACGGACTTGACGACGCCGCTAACCACGGCACCCTTGTCGTAGGTTGCTACGAAGTTGTTGAACGGATCGCCTTCCAGCTGTTTGATACCCAGGGAAATGCGCTCTTTGTCGGTGTCGATGCCCAGAACCACGGCGTCAACTTCGTCGCCCTTCTTGAAGTTGCGAACGGCTTCTTCGCCAGTCTCGGACCAGGACAGGTCGGACAGGTGAACCAGACCGTCGATGCCGCCAGGCAGACCAACAAACACGCCGAAGTCGGTGATGGACTTGATGCCACCGCGAACCTTGTCGCCGCGCTTGAAGTTGATGGCGAAATCTTCCCATGGGTTGGCACGGCACTGCTTCATGCCCAAGGAGATACGACGACGATCTTCGTCGATTTCCAGAACCATGACTTCGACTTCTTCACCCAAGGTCACAACCTTGCGTGGGTCAACGTTCTTGTTGGTCCAATCCATTTCGGATACGTGAACCAGACCTTCAATACCGTCTTCCACTTCAACAAATGCACCGTAGTCGGTCAGGTTGGTAACCTTGCCGAACAGACGGGTGTTTTGTGGGTAGCGACGTGCCAGACCGATCCATGGATCTTCGCCCAGCTGCTTGACGCCCAGGGAGACGCGGCTCTTTTCCTGATCGAACTTGAGGACCTTGGCTTCGATTTCCTGACCCACCTGCAGAACTTCGGATGGGTGACGAACACGGCGCCATGCCATATCGGTGATGTGCAGCAGACCGTCGATGCCGCCCAGATCCACGAACGCACCGTAATCGGTGATGTTCTTGACGATACCTTTGACGATAGCGCCTTCGGACAGGGTTTCCAGCAGTTTCTGACGCTCTTCGCCCATGGAGGCTTCCAGCACAGCGCGACGCGACAGCACGACGTTGTTACGCTTGCGATCGAGCTTGATGACCTTGAATTCCAGGGTCTTGCCTTCGTATGGCGTGGTGTCCTTGACAGGACGCAGATCAACCAGCGAACCGGGCAAGAAGGCGCGGATGCCGTTGGTCATGACGGTCAGACCGCCCTTGACCTTACCAGTGATGGTACCGTTGACCAGTTCGCCGGACTCAAGCGCTTGCTCGAGGGACAACCAGGCCGACAGACGCTTGGCGCGGTCGCGGGACAGAATGGTGTCACCGTAGCCGTTTTCGAAGGCGTCGATTGCCACGGAAACAAAGTCACCAGCTTGAACTTCCAGTTCGCCCTGATCGTTCAGGAACTCTTCCAGAGGGATCAGTGCTTCGGACTTCAGGCCAGCATTGACCAGAACGTAGTTGTGGTCAATACGCAGAACCTCGGCGGAGATGACTTCGCCGCTTTTCAGGTCTTGGTTTTTAATGCTTTCTGCAAACAAATCGGCAAAGCTTTCGCCGCCCGTTGCGTCTGTGTGAAGGTTAGTGGACATTAAATCAATCCGTTAGCCAAAATGGCCATAAAAAACACACCAGGCAGAACCCGGTGGAGTGAACAAAGCCCGATCAGCACGGGATTAGGCTGTCGGGACCGCAATGCCCGACCAAAGGTCGAGCACCTTATTTACAACTTCCTGGATGCTGAGCTGGGAAGAATCCACAATGTGGGCACCCGGCGCAGGCACAAGCGGAGCATGAGTTCGAGAACGATCACGTTCGTCGCGCGCACGCAAGTCCGCCAAAAGACTCGTAAGATTAGCAGAAATACCCTTTTCGCTCAACTGTTTACAGCGTCTTTGGGCCCGCACCTCCGCATCTGCCAGCAAAAATATCTTTAAAGGTGCGTCCGGGAACACAACTGTGCCCATATCGCGCCCATCGCCCACCAAACCGGGGGCAACGCGAAAATCCCGCTGCCGTTGCAAAAGTGCCTCACGCACCAGAGGCAAGGCCGCCACCTGAGAGGCCAGATTTCCTACCTCTTCCTGACGAATGGCGTCGCTGACGTCATCGCCATCCATGTAGATATGGGGGTAATCAAAATGCACGTTCAGGCTCTGGGCCGCATGCTGGACCTGGGCCTCGTCCTGGACATCCACGCCGCGACGCAGGCAGGACAAGGCGGTCAGGCGATACAAGGCACCGCTGTCCAGCGTATGCCAGCCCAGCCGCTGCGCGACCAGGGAAGCAATCGTCCCTTTACCGGAAGCGGTAGGGCCATCAATGGTTATGACGGGAATGCTCTGCTCTGTCATGCCTGCACCAATTGTTCAAAAACAGAAAAATACTCGGGGAACGTCTTGCTGACACAGCCGGGATCCAGAATGGTGACCGGCACCGGGCCAAAGCTGGCCAGTGAAAAACACATGGCAATGCGGTGGTCATCATACGTTTCGATGCTGGCCGAACGCCATTGATCGGCGGCAATAGGATGCACAGTCAGCCAGTCCGGCCCGGATTCTACTGTTGCCCCCAGCTTGCGCAATTCGGCCTGCATGGCATCAATACGGTCTGTCTCCTTCACGCGCCAGCTGGCGATATTGCGCAAGGTGCAAGGACCATCAGCAAACATGGCCATGGCAGCTGCCGTCATGGCGGCGTCAGGAATATGGTTGAAATCCAGATCAAAGGCCTTGAGCTTGTCGCCCTTGGCTACGCACTCACCAGAAACGATCAGTTCATTGGCATGACGCTCGATACGAGCACCCATGGCTTGGGCCACATCCGCAAACTGAATATCGCCTTGCAGACTTTCTGTACCCACGCCCTGAATACGTAGCGGGCCACCGCCAATAGCTCCCAAAGCAATGAAATACGAAGCGGACGAGGCATCGCCCTCCACCACGTACAAGCCGGGGCTGACATAAGCCGCATCGGCGGGGACAGTAAAGCTGCTCCAGCCGTCGCGCTCCACCTGCACACCGAAACGCGCCATCATGGCCAGCGTGATTTCAATATAAGGCTGAGAGATCAACTCCCCTTCCACCTCGATACGCAAAGGCTGGCCCGTACGAGCAGTCAACAAGGGAGCGGCCATTAACAAGGCTGTCAGGAACTGGCTGGATACCGAGCCTTTCACCGACACACGACGCTGATCAGCCTGTACCAACTCACCAATCGCCAAGGGAGGATAGCCCTCTGCCCCCAGATATTGCACCTCAGCTCCCAGGCTGCGCAGCGCATCCACCAGATCCCCAATGGGGCGCTCGTGCATGCGGGCAATACCGCTAAGGTTGAAGCGACCACCCATCAAGCCCAAAGCAGCGGTCAAGGAGCGGAAGGCCGTACCGGCATTACCCAAAAACAGATCGGCATCGCGGTGCGCAAAAGGAGCCCCACCGTCGATCACTACCGTGCCCTGCCCCAGGTCCTGCACAGCCACGCCCATTTGCTGCAGAGCGGCTATCATGACGCGGGTATCGTCCGAATGCAGCAAGCCTTCCAGGCGTGTTTGCCCTTGAGCCAAGGCGGCCAACAACAGGGCTCGATTGGAAATGCTCTTGGACCCTGGCAATTGCAGTTGTCCGCTAGCGCGGCTGACGGGGTTCAAAACAAGACTGTCGCTTTGGCTCATTGCAAACCACTCCTACTTGCCCAAAAACGGCGCGCCAAGGCAGCACGCTCTAAAAATTCGTATAAAGCCTGACCATCCTGGTCCTGCAAAGCCTGTTCGGCCTGATCCAGGGCCTGACGTACTTCCTGCAATTGACCCAAGACAGCCTCGCGGTTGCTCAGGAAAATATCGCGCCACACTTCGGCTGATCCGGCTGCAATGCGGGTGAAGTCCCGAAAGCCAGTTCCTGCCAAGGCAAAGCGCTGATCCGAGTTGGCACTGGAGGCCACCTGCCACATAAAAACCGAGGATAAAAAGTGCGGCACATGACTGACCGATGCCAGCACTTCGTCATGCGTAGCCGGGTCCATCAACATGACCCGCGCCCCGCAAGCCTCCCACACGGCAATCAAACGCTCGCGTGCGCTGGCACTGTTTTCTTCCAGGGGGGTCAAGATGACGTTGCGACCGTCGTACAGATCAGCACGCGCCGCTTCGGGACCTACGGTCTCCGCACCGGCGATGGGGTGGCCGGGAACAAACTGGCTGATACGATCACCCAGCGCCTCACGCGCCACACTGACCACATCGACCTTGGTGCTACCTGCGTCGCTGATCAAGGTGTCGTCACGCAGATGGGGACGCAAGGTTTTCAATACCGAGGCCATGGCCCCGATAGGCGTAGCCAACACAATCAGGTCCGCTTGCTGCGCGGCTTGCTCAAGCGTGGCGACATCGTCAATCAGGCCCAGTTCTTGGGCACGTCGCAAGCTTTTCAGCTGCCGACCTACGCCCAGCACTTTTCCTACCGCCCCGGAGCGCTTGAGCGCCAGAGCCAAAGAGCCGCCAATCAAACCGACTCCGACGATCGCCAGCACCGGAACCAAGGGCGGCGGCGCCATAGTTTCTGATGACGCTATCATGATTAATTCCGTTCCCTCTCAGGCCGTCCATGCTGCGCGTATTGCGTGAAATAGCACGAGCAAAACCGGGATATTGATGCAGACTTTGCCAGATTGCCGCCCAAACCCCATCAAAGGATTAAAGCAACACGCAAAGCCTCTATTTTGTCTAGCCAGCTCTTGATGACACAGCGCACCAAGCAACTGCGCAAGACAGACCGAAACAAGCAGATCCTGTGCGAGCCACTCGTCCTGACAAGGCATGTCCTGAACAGGCATGTCCTGAACAGGCATGTCCTGAACAGGCACGTCCTGAACAGGCATGTCCCACACAGACAATAAGGCCTTGAGGGGGAAGCCCCCCAGGCCTTTCTTGTTGCTGATGCTTAAAAGTCGTTTACGGGGTAAGAACCCAGAATCTTGAAAAAGGCGACTTGTTTCTTCAGCTCTGCCAAAGCGGCGGCCATGGCTGGCTCGTCACGATGACCGATCAGGTCTACGTAGAAATAATATTCCCACTGCCCTGTCCGCGCAGGACGCGACTCCAGGCGCGTCATGGACACACCATGCACTGCCAAAGGAGACAGCATGTCATAGACAGCGCCAGCCCGGTTGGGCACCGCCAGAATGATGCTGGTCTTGTCATTGCCGCTAGGCAGAGACTCGATATTGCCAATGGCCAGGAAACGGGTGCGGTTGTGCGGATCATCCTGAATACCGGCCTCGACCACACCCAGATTCCAGGCGGTAACAGCCGTATTGCCCGCAATCGCTGCAACCGTAGGATCGGACGACGCAATGCGTGCTGCTTCAGCGTTGCTGGAGGCGGCCTCACGCAAAAGCTGTGGGTAATGCTTTTGCAGCCAGTTCTGGCACTGCGCCAAAGCCTGAGGATGGGCCATCACACGGGTGACGCCTTCCATCGTGCCAGTTTGGGTCAGCAGATTGTGATGCACACGAATCGAGCGCTCGCCCAGGACACGCAAGGGCGAGTTCAGCAGCAAATCCAGCGTGCGGTTCACAGCACCTTCGGTCGAGTTCTCGACGGGCACCATGCCTACTTCAGCCTGACCCACTTCGACGCTGCGGAAAACCTCGTCGAAGGAGTCACATTGCAGGCCATCCAAAGCATGGCCGAAATGCTCGTAGGCGGCCTGCTCGGAAAAAGAGCCCTGCGGGCCCAGATAAGCCACGCGCAATACGCTTTCCAGACCGCGACAGGCAGAAATAATCTGCCCCCACACCGCTTCGACTGCTGCCGGTGTGAACGGGCCATCATTTTCAGACTGCAAGCGACGCACAATACGTGCCTCGCGTTCGGGCTTGAGGATGACTTCCTCTGTATTGAAGTCCTGCTTGATCTTGCCCACTTCCAAAGCCGCACGAGCACGCTCGTTGAGCAACTCCAGGATCTGGCGATCCAGCTCATCAATACGATTGCGCCAAGGGAGCAGGCGCTCAGTTAAGGTATTAGCCATTCCGTCGTTCAAATTCAGTCATGAAATCGATAAGTGCCTGCACACCCTCCAGCGGCATGGCGTTATAGATTGAAGCGCGCATACCGCCCACGCTCTTGTGTCCTTTCAGGGAAGTCAGGCCTGCAGCCGTAGCCTGTTCCAGGAACAGGGAATCCAGGGACTGATCACGCAACAGGAACGGAACGTTCATACGCGAGCGATACGCCGGATGCACGGTGTTGTTGTAGAACTCGGACGCATCCAGAAAGCCGTACAAGGCCTCGGACTTGGCCGCATTGCGTGCCTGCATGGCAGCCACACCACCCTGGCGCTCCAGCCACTTGAACATCAGCCCGGCCATGTAGATCGAGTACGTAGGCGGCGTGTTGAACATGGACTGCTGCTTTTCAATGTTAGCGTAGTTGAACGCCGACGGGCACAGATCCATGGCATGGCCCAGCAAGTCCTTGCGTATCATCATCAAGGCAATACCGGACATGCCGGCATTTTTCTGGGCACCCGCGTAAGCAACCGACACGCGCGAGAAATCGATCGGGCAGGACAGAATGTTGGACGACACGTCAGCAACGACGGGGACATCCAGCTTGGGAATATCATTGAACTCCACGCCACCAATGGTTTCATTGGTGCAAACGTGCAAGTAAGCCGCATCCGGGCGCACATCCCATTGGGAAGGCTCGGGGAACCAGGTCCAGGGCGCCCATTCCTTGCCCTGATCCTGCCACGCCTGACCACTGGTACCGGCAACGTGGATATCACCGTAGCGCTGAGCCTCTTCGCAGGACTTGACCGACCAGCTGCCCGAAAGCACGTAGTCGGCCTTGCCACTGCCATTGCGCTGAATCAGGTTCAAGGGCAAAAGGCCATTCTGGCCTTGTGCCCCACCCTGAACAAACAGCACCGCGAAGTCATCGGGCACGGACAGCAAGCTACGCAAATCGGCTTCTGCCTCGTCACGTACACCCATATAGTCCTTGCTACGGTGGCTCATTTCCATGATGGACATGCCGGTGCCATGCCAATCAGTCATTTCAGCAGCGGCTTGCTCCAGCACTTCCAACGGCAGCATTGACGGGCCTGCCGAAAAATTCCATACACGCATTACTCGTTTTCCTCGCCGGAAGGGTCCGCCTGGTCTTGGGCGGAATCAAGTTGATTATCCTGCTCCTGACCTTCTGGCGCCTGACCCTCTTCGGCCAGCTCAGCGTCGACCTCGTCATCGGTCTCCACCACGCGGTACACACCAGACAGCTCGCTGTCATCGTCCACGCTGATCAAGGTCACACCTTGAGTCGCACGACCCATTTCGCGGATTTCCGCCACCCGGGTACGGACCAGCACACCCGCATTGGTAATCAGCATGATTTCGTCGGTTTCACGGACCAGCACGGCACCCACCACCTTGCCGTTACGGGCCGAGGTCTGGATGGCAATCATGCCCTTGGTGCCACGACCGTGACGCGTGTATTCGCCAATCGGGGTACGCTTGCCGAAACCGTTCTCGGTTGCGGTCAGCACGGATTGGGTTTCGTCTTCGGCCACCAGCAAGGCAATCACGGACTGCCCTTCTTCCAGCGTCATGCCGCGCACACCACGGGCTGCACGGCCCATTGGACGCACATCACCCTCATCAAAGCGCACGGCCTTGCCGGCGTCAGAGAACAACATGACGTCATGGACGCCGTCGGTCAACTGAGCACCGATCAGGTAGTCGCCCTCGTCCAGGCCCACAGCAATAATGCCGGCCTTACGGGGGTTGGAGAAGTCGGACAGCGGGGTCTTCTTGACCGTACCGCGCGAGGTCGCCATGAACACGAACTGATCTTCGCTGAATTCCTTGACGGACAGCACCACGTTGATCTTCTCGCCATCTTCCAGAGGGAACATATTGACGATAGGACGGCCACGCGAGTTGCGTGAACCTTGAGGCACTTCCCAGACCTTGAGCCAGTACACACGGCCACGGTTGGAGAAGCACAGCAGGTAATCGTGGGTATTGGCGATGAACAACTTGTCGATCCAGTCGTCCTCTTTCATGGCGGTGGCTTGCTTGCCACGGCCACCACGACGCTGGGCCCGATATTCGGACAGCGGCTGGCTCTTGATGTAGCCGGTATGCGAGAGCGTCACCACCATATCCATAGGAGTGATCAGGTCCTCGGTATCCAGCTCGGTGGCGTTGTGCTCGATTTGCGAGCGACGAACGTCCTTGCCAGTGGCCGAGAACTCGTCGCGCACGGCGATCAGCTCGTCACCAATAATGGCGGACACTCGGGCCGGGTTGGACAGGATGTCCAGCAAATCAGCAATCTTGTCCATGACCTCACGGTACTCCTGAACAATCTTGTCCTGCTCCAGGCCAGTCAAGCGCTGCAAGCGCATGTTAAGAATTTCCTGGGCCTGCACTTCGCTCAGACGGTACAGACCGTCTGTGTTCATGCCAAATTCAGCACCCAAATCATCCGGACGGTAAGCCTGACGGCCGCCCACAATGGCGCTGGTGTCGGCACGGGCCAGCATCTCGCGCACCAGACCGGAATCCCAGGACCGAGCCATCAGCTCGACACGGGCAACCGGTGGCGTTGGAGCCGCTTTGATGATTTCGATGAACTCATCAATATTGGCCAGGGCCACAGCCAGACCTTCCAGCACATGACCGCGCTCGCGCGCTTTGCGCAACTGGAATACGGTACGGCGAGTAACCACTTCGCGGCGGTGGCTCAGGAAGTAATCCACCAACTGTTTCAGGTTGAGCAGACGGGGCTGGCCATCGACCAGTGCCACCATGTTCATCCCGAAGGTTTCTTGCAACTGCGTGTTCTTGTAGAGGTTGTTCAGCACAACTTCCGGCACTTCGCCCCGCTTCAGTTCAATGACCAAACGCATACCGTCCTTGTCGGACTCGTCGCGGATATCGGAGATACCCTCGATGCGTTTTTCGTTGACCAGCTCGGCAATGCGTTCCTGCAGCGACTTCTTGTTGACCTGGTAAGGAATGGCGTCGACCACGATGGCCTGGCGGTTGCCCTTTTCCATGTCTTCAAAGTGTGTACTGGCACGCATGATGACGCGGCCACGGCCCGTGCGATAGCCTTCGCGCACACCGGACATGCCATAAATAATGGCGCCGGTCGGGAAGTCGGGGGCCGGGATGTATTCGATCAGCTCATCAACCGTGCACTCGGGGTGGCTCAGGCAGTACAGACAGCCGTTGACCACTTCAGCCAGGTTATGCGGCGGAATATTGGTAGCCATACCCACGGCAATACCCGAGCTGCCGTTGACCAGCAGGTTGGGCAGACGCGAAGGCAACAGGGCCGGTTCTTTTTCGCTGCCATCATAGTTAGGCACGAAATCCACGGTTTCCTGGTCGATATCGGCCAGCAGTTCGTGGGCGATCTTGGCCAGACGGATTTCGGTGTAACGCATGGCCGCGGCGTTATCCCCGTCGATGGAACCAAAGTTACCTTGTCCGTCGACCAGGGTGTAGCGCATGGAAAAGTCCTGCGCCAGACGCACGATAGTGGCATAGACGGCAAAGTCACCATGAGGGTGGTACTTACCGATCACATCACCGACGATACGAGCCGACTTCTTATAGGCACGATTCCAGTCGTTATTGAGTTCATGCATGGCGAACAGAACACGGCGATGCACGGGCTTCAAACCATCTCGCACGTCGGGAAGAGCACGGCCCACAATCACGCTCATGGCGTAATCGAGGTAGCTGCGGCGCATCTCCTCTTCAAGCGAAACGGGAAGCGTCTCCTTGGCAAAGGAATCCATAGGTCAATTCTTTATAGATATGGGTTAAGCAGTAAGCCAGCCGTAAACGGACAAGAGGAAATTCTAGCACTTTCACATAGAGGGACGCAGCGTAGCGAGGCGAGAAGGCGGGCGATATGTGATTGAAACGGTCGATTCGTCAAAAATCCATCGTCCACTAATCGTATCGATGATGGATTGAAGAAGCGGCCCCACCCTTTCCCTGTTGCCTAAAACCAACAATAAAAGGAAAGAACAAGGCTAATTCCACGCATCTTCACGAATCGTTCCCCGTCCCCCTCACGCATGTGGCCGAAATGTCTTAAGATTCGACCTAACACGCATGAAACCCAGCGCAAGCAAGTCTTTGTTCCGTTCAAAGGATTGCTATACTGGTTCCGTTAATCAGCGGCAGGGGTTCGCTGCGGTCACTTAACAGCATCAGCTCAACGAGGAGAAATATGAACAAACCCTCCAAAATCGCACTTGTACTCGCCATTGCCGCCGCATCGGCCACTAGTGCAGTTTCCGCACAAGAGTCCGGCGAAGTTAACAACTGGCGCAATCCGTTCGGCGACGTTTGGAAAAACGGCACCAACGAACTGTGCTGGCGCAACAACTTCTGGACACCTGCTACAGGTATTCCAGGTTGTGACGGTGTGCCCGTTGCCCAAGCCCCCGAAGCTCCTGTCGTCGCTCCTACTGTCACCAAAGTGACTCTGAACGCTGACACGTTCTTCGACTTCGACAAATCCACCATCAAGCCAGAAGGCCGCCAGGTTCTGGATCAAGTGGCTGACACCGTTCAGTCCATCGATCTGGAAACTCTGATCGCTACCGGTCACACTGACTCGATCGGCGCTGAAGCTTACAACCAGAAGCTGTCCGAGCGTCGCGCCAATGCTGTTAAAGCATACTTGGTCAACAAGGGCGTACCTGCAGACCGTATCTACACCGAAGGCAAGGGCGAAGCTCAGCCAGTGGCGTCCAACAAGACCCGCGAAGGCCGTGCTCAAAACCGTCGCGTAGAAATCGAAATCGTGGGCAACCGCAAGTAATTCTTGCTGCATCACGTATTTCTGTAGCTAAGGCTACAATTAAGGCTCCGCTTTTGCGGGGCCTTAATTTTTTTGGATGAGCCATGACCGCTTCCACCGTCACTAACGTCAATGTCGATCCCGCAGAGATCGATAAATTCAGTGCACTGGCATCCCGCTGGTGGGACCCTGACAGCGAGTTCAAACCGCTGCACGCCATCAACCCTTTGCGTCTGGACTGGATTCTGTCCTACACCGGCTCCCTGGCGGGCAAGCAGGTATTAGACGTCGGTTGTGGTGGCGGAATCTTGTCGGAAAGCCTGGCTCAGTCCGGCGCCGACGTCACCGGCATTGACCTGGCCGAGCGCTCCTTGAAGATTGCCCGTTTGCACAGTCTGGAATCGGGCGTACCCGTCAAATACGAGATGATCAGCGCCGAAGACATGGCCGATCAGCACCCTGGTCGTTTTGACGTTGTCACCTGCATGGAAATGCTGGAACATGTCCCCGATCCGGGCTCCATCATTGCGGCCTGCGCCAAACTGGTCAAACCCGGTGGCTGGGTCTTTTTCTCAACCCTGAACCGCAATCCCAAATCTTTCTTGTTTGCCATTGTGGGTGCCGAGTACCTCTTGCGCCTGATTCCCAAGGGCACGCACAGCTATGAGGGCTTCATCAAACCCAGCGAGCTGATTTCCTCGGCCCGCCGCAGTGGTCTGGATGCCCTGGCATTGAAAGGTCTGGAATACAACCCGATTACCGAGCACTATCGCCTGTCTGGCGACACCTCCGTCAACTACCTGCTGGCCAGCCGCCGCCAAAGCTAAGCCCTCATGAATAAACTGGTTCTATTCGATTTTGACGGCACCTTGGCCGACTCTGCTCCGGATCTGGCTGCTACGGCCAATCGCATGCGCAAGGAACATGGCCTGCCTGATTTGCCCTACGAAGCGCTGCGTCCCTATGCCTCGCACGGTGCACGGGGGCTGCTCAAGGTAGCGCTGGATATCAATACCGATCACCCCAACTACGCACAATTGCGAGCGCAGTTCCTGCAGGACTACAACGATCACATGACGGAGCTGACCTATCTGTTTGAGGGCGTAGCCCCCATGCTGAAACAGTTAGAGCAGGCCGGCTACACCTGGGGCATCGTCACCAACAAGCTGGAATACCTGGCCCTGCCCCTGATCCGTCATTTAGGACTGGAAGCGGGTTGCGCAGTCACCGTCGGCGGGGATACTACCCAGCACACCAAACCTCATCCCGCCCCCTTGTTGTATGCCGCCGAGAAAACGGGCTTTGATCCCAAAGACTGCCTGTACGTAGGTGATGATCTGCGCGACATCCAGGCAGGTCAGGCTGCTGGCATGGCCACCATGATTGCCGCCTACGGCTACTGCGCTCAGGACGAGAGCCTGAGCACTTGGCAAGCCGATATGACCGTGCATCACGCCTCTGATATCTGGGAAGGCGTACAACGCTGGGCCAACGGTCAGCTTTCCCGCCCTTCCCCACTAGCCTGCTAAACAGGCTTAAGGCAGCAGCTCCGACAGGCGCTGCTGCATCCACACTGCCGCAGGGGGCAAAGTTTGCCCCTGCCGCCACAGCATCCGCACTGGCAAGGGTGGCAAAACCATCTCCCGGCAATGCAACTGCGCCAGCTTGTTGCGCAAGTTTGCATACTCGGCAATATTCAGGGGCAAAATCGCCCAGCCCAGACTATCGGCCACCATATCGGCAATGACATAAAAGCTGTCTGAGCGCCACACACTGGGGCTGACAACCATTTGCTCTGTCCCTTCAATATGAATCAGCAATTGTCGATGTGCCGTCAGCTCTTTACGGCTGACCTGATGCTGACTGGCAAGCTGGTGCGTACGCGCCACACAAATCGCTTGGGGCACAGCGCCGATATAACTTTGCGCGAATGACGCGGCATCAGCACCGCGATCAAACTGAAAAGCCATATCCGAGCGGCCTTCCTGCACATAGTCCATCACCTCGGAAGCGGTTCCGTTCCAGACCGTTAATTCCAGTGCAGGCCAGCGTTCAGCCAGCTCCTTGAGCAGCAGCCGCAAGGGCTCTTGAGGCAAGGCTTCATCCAGAGCAATTTCCAGTCTGGTCGGTTGCCCTTGCGAGAAATCCAGTGCCCGACGATTCAACACGTCTACCTGACGCAACAGAGCCTTGGCTTCCAGCAGCATGATTTCGCCCGGCACCGTCAGGCTTAACGTTCGTCGTGAACGATCAAACAACTCCAGATTCAGATCCGCTTCCAGCAGGGAAATCGAGGTGCTGACGGCTGACTGCACCTTGCCCAACTCTTTCGCGGCCTGAGTCATGGAGCCAGTTTCTGCCACAGCGACAAAATGTCGAATACGTTCCAGTGTCCAATCCATTTATCTATTTTATAGATGCTAATCAACTTTGACTGTTGATAATATTGATAGATCATACTTGCTTTCCTACCGCTCTGGTCTTTTATGCTGCACAGCTCGATTACCCATCAAGCCCACACTGCTCCCCTATCCCCAAGCCGTCGCTGGTTGATCCTGGCAATTGTGTCGGCAGCTCTTCTACTGATTGTGGTGGACATGACGGTGCTCTACACCGCCCTGCCACGCCTGACCCATGATCTGCAGGCCTCGGCCTCGGACAAGCTGTGGATCATCAACAGCTACGCTCTGGTCGTCTCCGGACTGCTGCTGGGCATGGGCACCCTGGGTGACCGCCTGGGTCACAAGCGCCTGTTCCTGTCGGGTCTGGCCATGTTTGGTCTGGCTTCAGTCGCAGCCGCCTACTCTCCGAACCCAACGGCCTTGATCGCCGCACGCGCCTTTTTAGGTGTGGCAGCGGCCATGATGATGCCCGCCACTTTATCGCTGATACGCATCACCTTTCATGATGAGCGCGAACGTGCGGTGGCCTTCGGTGTCTGGTCTTCTATCGCCTCCGGTGGTGCCGCCTTTGGTCCGGTTCTGGGCGGATTCCTGCTGGAACATTTCTGGTGGGGATCAGTCTTTCTGATCAACGTGCCCATCGTGCTGATCGCGTTGCCTATGGGCTGGATTCTGGTGCCCCGCTCCACGCCAGATGCATCGCGCCCCTGGGATATCAAAGGCTCCTTGCTGATCATGGTGGGCCTGGTAGCCAGCACCCTGGCTATCAAGGAAATGGGCAAGCTGCATACGGATTGGGGTTTGACCGCTGCCGCCCTGCTGATCGGCATCTTGTTTCTGAGCTGGTTTGTCCGTCAACAGAACCGCAGCCCTTTCCCTTTGCTGGACTTTGCCCTGTTCAGGGACGCCACGCTAAGCACCGCCGTACTCTCTGCCTTGACGGCCTCAGCGGCCTTGATCGGTATGGAGCTGGTGTTCAGCCAACGCCTGCAATTGGTACTGGGTTTCTCACCATTGGAAGCGGGCCTGGCCATTATTCCCTTGCCGCTGGCAGCCTTTATAGCCGGCCCCTTGGCCGGGCGCCTGCTGGTCGTCATCGGCAGCAAGCGACTGCTGATTGGCGCCCTGAGCTTGGCGGGAGCAGGCATGGCCGCTTATCTGCTGTGGCATAACAGTGCACAGCCTCTACAAGTGATCAGCCTGGTCATGCTGGGCCTGGGCATCGGTGCGGCCATGACGGCGGCTTCCAGCACTATCATGCAAAGCGTGCCGCCTTCGCGCGCTGGTATGGTGGCCTCGGTCGAGGAAATGTCTTATGAACTGGGTGGTGCGCTGGGCGTGACCATTATGGGTAGCCTGCTGTCCTTCGTATATAGCGCCAGCCTGATCTTGCCACAGGAATTAAGTGACCGCGCCCTGGCCTACGACAGCCTGGATCAGGCCTTATTGATGGCAGAAACCATGCCACAGAATCTGGCTCTGACCTTAAGTGAACTGGCCCGTGACTCTTTTGATAAAGGCTATGTCGCCGTACTGGCCAGTTGTACGGCTTTGCTGGTGATGGCGGCCTTGGCGGTCTGGTACTTCCAACGCAACAACAGCCATCAGAAAGCCCATTAATCTTTCTTCAACAGCGCCAGCTTGTCGGTCTGAGTCGCCCAGTATTCATGATCCGGCAAGGGCGCTTTTTGCTGGCTGATACGCTTCCAGGCCGGGTCCTCGCTCAAGGTCCGGTTCAGCTCCACATAGACCTGCTGCTCGGGCGTCACATCCTGATCACTGACAATCGCCCCCACCGGACACTCGGCCACGCAGATGGAGCAGTCAATGCATTCGTCAGGATGAATGACCAGGAAATTCGGGCCTTCAAAAAAACAATCCATGGGACACACCGTCACACAATCGGTGTACTTGCACTGGATACAGGCTTCCGTCACTACATAGGTCATGAAACAGCTACTTCAACAAATAAAGACGGGGCATAGCATAACAGCTGAGCATGAACATCATGTGATCGCTGTCGGCTATGCCCCGGGTATTCAGCCTAGAGTGGCATATACCACTGCCCCATTAAACAGCGGGCGGTTCGGCGGGTTCGAACTTGAATGGCTGGGCTGGTTTGAAGTGGTCCAGCACTTCACCCATGTAGACCTTGCTTTGCTCCGGCCCCAGATCCAGCTTCATCACTTTGCCGGTTTCTGCCGAAAAATCCGCTTTTTTCATATCCACCCAGAATGCACCGGGTGACAGAACCGAATCAAAATAATACAAACTACGTTGATGGTCGAACACCGTGCGCCAGCGTGTCGAGGAGTTGTTGGGCTGACCGGGCACTGTCATGCCATATGGAGTAGAAGCGTTACGTATCACGCTCAACACACTGGCTACGGCCTTGTCATCACTCAGGTTGCGTGGCACTGCATCAATGTAAAAAGAGGCGCGAGCAAAACGATCTGCAGCACGGCTAGTGCCGGGTAACATGTTCATGCCCCCCACCTGTTGCCAGTAATCCTTGATGGCCAATTGCTGATCAAATGTGGGCGAATTGGTCAGAACCTGATATTTACGACTATGGTGGATGTGTTGCTTACCGTCGATATACTCGATAATCGCACTATCCCCTGTGGCATCCGACATGGACAGGTGCAAAGTTGCCAAGCGATCTTCACCTTTGACCTTGGCAGTAACGACTACAAAGGGATTTTTTTCTAATGCAGCAACCGCTTCGGCCACGGTTGCAAAATTATCCAAGACGTACTGTCCCCACAAAGACATGCTTAAGGTCTTATCGCCTTTTTGAGGCGTGGGATATTGGGACTCCACCAGCCACAGCAAGTTGACGTTCAAACCTTTTTCATTGGCCCCGTCGGTAGAAGCAATGTCATAACCCGACGCAATCACGCTGCCGTATTTCGAGGTCCACTCAATGGACGAGGGGCCAGCTTCGCCAGTACGTTTTTCACCGCGAGGAAAAATCCAGAGGTTGGTGCCGACATCCAGCTTCCAGTCCATGGAACGACCGGTAATCACCTGTCCGTTATCACCCAGAAAAACAGCTCGGGTACACGCCTGAGAGGCCGCAGGCACCAAAGCCAGCCCAACTGCGCATGCCAGCAAAGTACGACGACATTTTTTTAGCAACATCTTTCTCTCCAGAGACGGCTAGCCGCCCAATCAATAAAACAAAAAAACCGACTGCTTACACAGCCGATACATTGGACACGGGTGTAACAAAAACAGGATTAGGACATTGCGTCAAGCCAAGTTAAGTCTTGTGGTGCAAGACCGACAAAAACGGAGCATGAAATCCCTTGTTTTGAGAATAAAAACATTTGCTAACTCATGATCGACCGCAATATTATTTTTTCTTCCTGATCGCCTTGAAACTGCGTTTTTCACTCTGAAAACGTGGGTAGCTGCCTTATCAGCCCGCGTATAAATGAACCAAATAAGATCTCCAAACTACACAGGCCTTTTTCTTGTTTTAAAAAACTTAAAAATAGTCATTCAGATCTGAAAACACAGGCGATGTGTGCTCGAAATCTTTTACCCAGAACTGGAAGATCATTAATTACCAGGAATGGCCAAATCCTATCCGTAGGCACAAGGAACGGCATAATGCCTCGACACGGACTTCAATAACATGCAATAAAAAACAGCCCGTAACGGGCTGTTTTGCAAATTCATCTAAAACTCCAGGCAATCAAAAAACCCCGGCAATCCTGCATAGCTATCCATGAGCTGGTCAATGACATAAGCACTATCACGGGTTTCCAGAGCCAGCAGGTTTTCCCGGTAATCTTCTTCAGCCAAGCCAACGGCTATGCGACCCGGTTCGACACGGGCACCGGCCAGCAGCTCGGACAGCTTGGGGTCCTGCATCGCCTCCAGGGCAGCGCGCAAGGCCAGTTCTTCGTCCGTGAAACCAACTTGTCCGGTGCGATCAGCGTGTAACGCCGCTTGCACTAAGGGCAACAAATTATCAATATCTTGCTTGCTAAGGTAAAACACATGCATGACACGTTCTCCACGGGTTGGTGATCGGCTAGTCCAGCATACCGAAAGACACAAGACTGGCGCTAGTGCACCGTCATTTACAGAATTAAAAAGAGGGGCCATGACAATGATGCGTAAACTCACTTATTCCCGCTGGCTATTATTGGGAATCTTGCCACTGGCCAGTCTGGCTCATGCCCAAGTGAGTGCTCAAGGTCCAGACGCCATGTCCGACAGCACGACTTCGCCACACTATGCCGTGCAGATTACACCCTATGCCTGGATTACCGGCTTGTCGGGTGAGTCCTCCCCCTTCAAACGCGCGCCCTCCCTGGATATAGAAAAGTCCTTTTCAGATGTCCTGCACGATCTGCGTGCCGCGGCCTTTCTGAACGCCTGGGTACGTCGAGACCGCTATGTATTCAACAGTGACCTGCTCTACGTGAACACACGCGAAAGTGAAGTAATAGGTGGTTTGCCTTTGGTCGGTGCTGCAGAAGGGACCGTGGACACACGTCTGTTCATGGCCACATTGCAAGGTGGTTACCGCATCTACGACACTGAACAAGCCAGCCTGGACGCACTGGCCGGTTTTTCGTTTTGGGATATACGCACCCGTGCCCATCTGAGTACGGCTGGCCGAACCCGACATCATCAGGAGAGCTTCAATTGGGTGGACCCCATGATAGGACTGCGTGCGTTCTATCGTTTCACCCCGGAGTTTTCCACTCAAGCCCAGATCCACTTGGGCGGCTTTGGCGTGGGCTCGCGCCTGAGCTATCAAGCTACCTTGACCTTGAACTACGACCTGTCAGAGAACTTCTCCATCGCTGCCGGATACAAGATGCTGGATGTGGACTATCGTCGCTCCGGCCATGTCTTTGACACTCGCATGTCGGGCCCCGTGCTAGGGCTGAGCTGGCGCTACTGACGGCACGTGAAAGGGGGCAGCACCGCCCCCTTTTCACAAGACATCAGGCCATACCATCTACCTGATGCCGTCGCTCCCAGAACCGTGAAGACACTTTTTCAAGCAGATCATCACCGGTTTTAATGACGAACACACCCTTGTCTACTGATACGCCCGCCCTGTCCAGCAAGGGCTGGGCTGCGCCGTTATGACCAATTGCTTTCAAGTGTCCATAGGCGTCGGCTACAAAATCCACTGCCGCCTTGTTAGTGCACAGTTTTGAAGCCTCTTCCTGGGTAAGCAGCAAGGCCACCGCATCAAACAGAACCGAGGGCGCACCCGCAATCTTTTCGTCGGCAGCCAAGTGTGTGCCGTCTGACAGCGTCACCCCCCCTACTTGCGGAGCGATAAGCTTGACGGCCACCCCGGCTTCCTGAGCCCCTGTCAGCAGCATTTCCAGCAAGCCCTTGTCAGCTCCGTCCGTTACCAGAATACCCAGCATCCGACCGGCAATCGGCGACTTCTGGGCCAGTATGGACAAGGCTTTGGAAGGTGCCATGTCGATCGGCTCGCGGGCGGGCTTGGCAGGAGGCGGCAAATCCAGCCCCAATCCCTGAGCCGCTCGTTTGGCCAGATCCTCATCAATGACACGCATGTGCGAGAGCACACGCACACGAACATGATTGAGCTGGACCTTGGACAGTTCAAATACCAGCCCGGCAATCAGATGCTCCTGCTCAACTTCAGTCTGAGAGCGATAAAACAATCGGGCCTGGCTGTAATGATCCGAGAACGACTCAGCCCGTACACGCAGTTTTGCGCCATCGTCTACGGTACTGGGGAAGGTGCGAAAGCCATGCGGCTGCGCGCGCGGTCCGCCCGATTCACCCGCCTCCTCCAGGCTATTGGGCTCGTAGGTCGCACGGCCCTTGGGAACCTGCGTCTGCATCATGCCGTCGCGCTGCATATTACTGAATGGGCAGCGGGGTGCATTGATAGGAATCTGATGAAAGTTGACCGTTCCCAGTCGAGACTTTTGCGTATCCAGGTAGGAGAACAAGCGGCCTTGCAGCAAGGGATCATCCGTAAAGTCGATTCCCGGAATGATGTTGGACGGCAAGAAAGCAACTTGCTCGGTCTCTGCAAAGAAGTTGTCGGGATAACGATCCAGAACCATACGACCCACAATTTTGACGGGCAGACTTTCCTCGGGAATGAGTTTGGTCGCATCCAGCACATCGTAGTCCTGCTTGTCAGCCCACTCCTGATCGAAAACCTGCACACCCAGTTCCCACTCCGGGAAGGCTTCGTTTTGAATCGCCTCGTACAAATCGCGTCGTAGATAATCCGAGTCCGCCCCGGAAATCTTGACCGCCTCATCCCACAGGGTGGACTGCAAGCCCTGCTTGGGTTTCCAATGAAACTTCACAAAGTGCGACTTGCCCTTGGCATTCACAAAACGGAAAGTGTGCACACCAAAGCCCTGCATCATGCGAAAGGACCGTGGCAAGGCTCGATCAGACATCAGCCACATCACGGTATGCAAAGACTCGGGCATCAGGGAGACAAAATCCCAGAATGTGTCATGGGCTGACGCTGCCTGGGGAAAGCCCCGGTCCGCCTCGGGTTTGACGGCATGGATCAGATCCGGGAACTTGATGGCGTCCTGGATAAAAAAAACGGGCATATTGTTGCCCACCAGATCCCAGTTGCCTTGCTCGGTATAGAACTTGACCGCGAAACCACGCACGTCGCGTGGTGTGTCTTTGGAGCCTTTAGAGCCGGCTACCGTTGAGAAACGACAGAACACCGGCACCCGATGTCCTTCCTTTTGAAATACACAGGCCTGGGTCAACTCCGGGATTGCTTGCGTGCATTCAAAATAACCATGTGCTCCTGTGCCGCGAGCATGAACAATGCGCTCCGGTATACGTTCATGGTCGAAATGGAATATTTTCTCGCGCAGGACAAAATCTTCCAACAAGGTCGGGCCACGCGCCCCGAAACGCAAGGAATTCTGATTGTCCGATATCGGTACGCCATGATTGGTCGTCAACTCAGCATGGCCAAACTGATGTAACTCCCCGCCTTGCCCCACGGCATCCTGATTGGTTTTGGCTGCGGATTTTTTAGTCACCATATGTCCTCCAATCAAATCAAACGAAAACCCCGTTCCACTGGGGTGCCCTTGGGAAAAAGCCTAGAAGTTTTAATGACTTGATGTGCGAAGCAATCTCTCAAAACGTAATCAAGCATGTCCACCTTTTTTCGTGACGGAGCTGTAACTGTCTGATGAGCGCTGACATCATGCCCACTTCCTCGCTCTATACTGGGCACGCTTTATCGCCTGCTCAAGCGCGGGCTCCCCGTTTCTTTTTGGAATGATTTCGTGTTTCAAGTCGCTGCCCTCGTTTTTGCCCTTTATGTCGCCTGGCGACTGATCAAACCGCTGAAGATCAAACCCTGGATCAAATGGCTGCTCAGCATCTTGGCCGTCGCCGCCACCTTCCACCACTACACCGTAGCGCTGTTCTGGGGCTCACGGGCCTCACCGGAAATTCCCGCACAAGTCATCATGGTCCTGGGCTGGGCTTTCGGGGCAGTCCTGCTGGCCGCCTGCTTTACCTTGATCACCGATCTGGCAGGTTTACTGATGCGCGTTCTGTACAAGCCAGCCGGGCTGCTTCTGTTGCGCTCCTCTACCTTGCGGGGCATGCTGGGCATCGCAGCGGTCAGCCTGTCCGCACTGGGTGTCTGGCAGGCAGTGCAAGTCCCCGAGCTCAAGTCCATCGAAGTAAAGGTCAAGGGCCTGTCCCCCAAGCTGGATGGTTTCAAGCTGGTGCAACTGACTGATCTGCACGCCAGTCGTCTGCTGCAAGGCCCCTGGATACAAGCCATTGTTGATAAAACACAGGCTTTGAAACCGGACCTGATCGTCATTACTGGTGATCTGGTCGATGGCACGGTGAAAGCGCGCCGCGATGACGTCGCCCCCTTGCAAGCCCTGTCTGCCCCGCAAGGGGTGTGGGTGATTGCAGGCAACCACGAGTACTACACCCAGTACCAGCCCTGGATAGAGCACTTCAACAGCCTTGGGCTACGTATGCTTCTGAACGAGCACAGCATTATTGAACAAGACGATGCTGCTTTTGCTTTGGCTGGCATTACTGACAAGTCGGCAGCCGTGCATGGGCAACCCATGCCCGATGTAGCTGCAGCAGTCGCCGGGATCCCTGCTGGCATGCCCATCATCATGTTGGCCCACCGCCCTGACACCGCCAAGGAAAGCGCAGCGGCCGGCACGGCCTTGCAGTTGTCGGGCCATACCCATGGCGGCCATATTGTGGGCATGCACAAGATCGTGCAGATGGCCAATGATGGCTATGTGGGTGGACTGTATCAAGTAGGGGATATGCAGTTGTACGTCAGCTACGGTGCCGGACTGTGGGCGGGCTTCCCGCTGCGACTGGGGCGCGCCTCAGAAATCACCTTGATTACCTTGCGCGCCTCCTGATTCCCGGACTGGAACCGGAGCATCAAGACACGCTGCGCAGCGCCCGTCGACACAGGCGCTGCACAGCAGCATTATCCGGCGCTTGCATCTGCCATTGGGCACATAGATCATGCACCCACTGCGGCTGATCCTTGGCCGCATCATTCAAGAAATTGGCTACCGAGTCCTGCACATACACACTGCCATCCCGATACAAGAGCTCAAGAATCGGCAACATGCGTTCCGGTTCTTTTTTCAGGATGGCAATATGTGCGCACCACACTCCCCGAGGGCGCAAAGCCTCACACGCAAAGCGACGCAGATATTCCGAGTCTGAGCGCGCCCACTGCTGCAAGCTCTGAATCGACGCATCCAGCTCGGCCACCAAATGAGGACGTACCGCCATCCAGGACCATTCACGCACACCAAAATGCGCATCATCAGCCAAAGGGCGCAGTACCTCCAGGCGCTGAGGCACACTTAAGGATGCACGGGCTCCCACCATAAAGCAGGCCCAGCCCCGCACCACATCAGCCGGGTGATCCGAACAGCGCGTCCAGGCCATCTCGCCATACGTGTCCAGCAAATATTCCCCAATGGCTTTCATGCGCTTGAGAATGCCCAATTGGGCCAGGGTGTCGATGTGCTGTGCACCCTGCTCATCCAAATCCGGAAATACGGTCGCCACCAGCACGCGCTGATCGATGGCCAAGGACTCGGTCAGAGTAAGACCCTGGATTTCCCCTTTGGACAGAGCCAGCAAAATATCAGCCGGTATATCCGCGACCTTGGCATAAGCCTTGCGGTTCTCGATACTCATGACGCGTCTTCTCCACCAGCGGCTTTGTTCAACAAGGCGCTAAGCTGGGTGCACTCCGCCTCGGACAAATGCCGGAACAATTCGCCTATCCACTGGGCGTGAGTTCCTACCAGCGTCCTGGCCAACTCCGCCCCCTGAGGGCTGAGTTTCACCATGACAGAACGCCGATCGGTCTGAGCCGCAAAACGCTGCACCAAGCCCGCTTTCAGCAGCCCATCCACCAGAGTTGTGACAGTCGCCCGCGTCACGCCTGCCCGTTCAGCCAGGATGTGGGAAGGCATCCCGTCGGGTGCTTCCTCCAGCAGGAACAAAAGTACAAAACGGGCCTCACTCAAGCCATGGGGCGCCAACAAGGCGGCGCAGTCCCGATCAATACGGGCAGACAAGGACAGGAGCTGAAAACACAGGGACATGCCCTGAACGTTGACGCCCTTTTGCTGCTCTGCGTGCGAGAGCAAGGCCCGATATTTCGCTTCCAGTTTCATAGTTCGACATCAAATGATTTGATGTCGAATCTTAATATCAGAGCGCTTCAAAAACAAGAAAAATAAAGGAGGGCTGATTTCACATCATGCCAATCCAATCCATAAAGCGGAATATGTCCAGGTAGTAAGGAGCCTATCGACAAAGACAGCCGTTTTTTCGACAAAAGAGTGTCGCCAAAATTCGACAATGCCACATTTTAAGCTTGATGCTTACAAGACAGGCCCACGCATGCGGTAAGGTATAAGGCTGGTCAGGCATCAGCCCTGCACCGTTCATCAGCAGCACACATGGAATCCGATTACCAGCATCATGAATAGCATCAAGAAATCGAGCAAATTGGCGAATGTTTTGTACGATATTCGCGGCCCCATCATGGACCGGGCCAAACAAATGGAAGACGAGGGCCAGCAACTGATCAAGCTCAATATCGGCAACTTGGCGGTATTCGGTTTTGACGCCCCGGAAGAAATCCAGCTCGACATGATCCGCAACCTGCCCAACTCTTCGGGCTACTCGGATAGCAAAGGTATTTTTGCCGCGCGCAAAGCCGTCATGCACTACACCCAGGAACAAGGGATCAAGGGCGTGACGCTGGAAGATATTTACCTGGGCAATGGCGCCTCTGAGCTGATTGCAATGGCCACCAACGCCCTGCTGGACGACGGTGACGAACTGCTCCTGCCCATGCCCGACTATCCGCTGTGGACGGCTGTCACCAGCCTGTCCGGCGGTACACCCGTGCACTACTTGTGTGACGAATCCAAAGGCTGGATTCCGGACCTGGACGATATCCGCTCCAAGATCACCCCACGCACCAAGGGCCTGGTTGTCATCAACCCGAACAACCCCACCGGCGTGCTCTACCCCGACTCGGTGCTACAAGCTCTGGTCGATATTGCTCGCGAATTCAATCTGGTGCTGCTAGCCGACGAGGTCTACGACAAGGTCCTGTTCGACGACATGAAGCACACCGCCATGGCCAGCCTGTCCAACGACGTACTGACCCTGACCTTCAACTCCCTGTCCAAGAGCTACCGCGCATGTGGTTACCGCGCAGGCTGGCTGGTGATTTCGGGCGACAAGAAAGCCGGTGCCGACTACATCGAAGGCCTGAGCATGCTGGCCAATATGAAGCTGTGCGCGAACGTGCCCGGCCAATGGGCCATTCAGACCGCCTTGGGTGGCTATCAAAGCATTAACGATCTGGTATGCGAAGGCGGACGCCTGCGCCGTCAGCGCGATCTGGCTTACGAGCTGATCACCGCGATTCCCGGGGTCAGCTGCGTCATGCCCCACGCTGCCCTGTACATGTTCCCGCGTCTGGATCCCGAGGTTTATCCCATCAAGGACGACCGCCAATTCTTCCTGCAACTGCTGGAAGCCACCCGCGTGATGCTGGTGCAAGGCACGGGCTTTAATTGGCCTCATCCGGATCACTTCCGCATGGTGTTTCTGCCCCACGAGCCGGACCTGCGCGAGGCCATCAACCGCATCGCCAAGTTCCTGAAAGACTACCGTATCAAGCACGGTACAGAACGGCCTGAGTTTGCCCAGGCGACCATTCCAGTCGTAGACAGCGCCGAAGCTGAATAAAAATCGGACTCAATGAAAAAAGCCAAGGATTCATTCTCCTTGGCTTTTTTTCTGGCACTCAAGATACTTGAGTCAATTGCTCCGCAACCCAATCAATAAAGACACGCAGCCGAACATTCGTATGTTTGCTGCGATGAAAAGCCACATACAAGGGCATAGGGTCCATCGTCCAATCCGGGAATAACGCGATCAGGCGCCCTGCTTGCACCGCTTCCTTGGCCAAATACGCCGGCAGGCAAACCAGCCCCAAACCCGCTTCACCCGCTGCCAGATAGGCGTTGCCATCATTCACGGCCAAGCCATAACGGCCTGGCAAAGAAACCCGTTCTTTATCGCGACGCAAGGCATAAGGAAACGGTTTGTTCTGATGCTCCCACAGGTACCCCACCATTCGATGTGCAGACCCGTCCAACTCTTCAGGATGCACAACGGTACCAAACCGCTCCAGATACAAGGGTGCTGCATAGATGGACAGATGCAGCGCCCCCACCCGCTTGGCGATC
>NZ_AVOG02000004.1:0-67187 GCF_000465875.3 Alcaligenes sp. EGD-AK7
ACACAGTCCATGCTTTCATCGAGCAGATCTACCGTCTTGTCGCCTACGCCCATATCCAGCTGAATATCCGGGTAGCGTGCGTAGAACGACGGCAAGGCAGGCACCAGCACACGGCTGGCTAAAGGGCTGGGCACATCTACCCGCAAGCGGCCACTGGGCGAAGCCAAGGCTTGGGCCAGATCCCGCTCACTGTCTTCCAGATCGGCCAGCAATTGCACCACACGCTCAAAATAAAGTGCCCCAGCGCTGGTCACACTGACCTTGCGCGTCGTGCGATGCAGCAAGCTCACCTGCAAGCGTGCCTCCAATTGCTGCACCAGATGCGTGGCCCGGGTTCGGCTCAGATGCAAAGCTTGGGCCGCCTTGGTAAAGCTGCCCGTTTCCACCACCTTGGCAAAGGTATGCATCGCTTCGAAACGGTCCACGTATTGTCTCCAATCGGTTGCAGTGATTGTTTTGATTATAGAAATAGTGTTGTCTGCCATCTAGCGTTTATCTGTCCACGCACAAGACCTACAGTGCATAACTCAATGAACTTCACCTGCCCAGCAGGCACTGGAAAGCATGATGACTACCTTACGCCAAGCCGTCTTCCCCACCGAACGCCAAGCCTTGTATGAGCGCGGTCACTACTCACCGGCGATTCGTTCCAATGGCTTTTTGTTTATTTCTGGCCAAGTCGGCAGCCGCGAAGACGGCTCACCCGAGCCGGACCTGGAACAGCAAATACGCCTGGCCTTTGAGAACCTCAATACCGTGCTGGCCGCAGCAGGTTGCAGCTTTGCTCATGTGCTGGATGTGACGCTGTTTTTGGTGAACCCGGAAGCCAATCTGGAAACCCTGTGGAAGGTTCTGCCGGACTACTGGGGGGATGCGCCTTACCCGGCACTGACAGGCGTAGGGGTGCCTTGGCTGTCGGGTTTTCAGTTTGAAATCAAGGTGGTGGCACAACTGCCCGAACAAGCCTGATACGCAAGCTCTTGTCGCCATTATCGATAGGCTAATCGTGCTAATCGGACTCACTGCCAGGCAATGCGGCCAATACCGCAGCCTGCATACTTTGCGTAAACGCGGTATCGCCCATGGCCCGACTGATCATCCCTGTCCCCAACATGGCGGCAAACAAGAGCATGACTTGCTCTTCGGTCTGCTCGGCACACGCTTGCAGGGCAACGCCGCGAAACTGCTCAAACAAGCTCTCTACGCCTTCGCTGTAAATTGCCGTGGTCTGCGCATCCGCAGGCAGGCCGCTGGCCAGGGAAGAAAAGGCCAGGATCGGGCAGCTTTGGGTTTGAGGGCGATGCTTGAAATATCGCCGCATCAAGGCTTGAAACCCTTGCACGGCGTCCTGTTCATAGCGCTGGTTGATACGCTCCCAGGATTCGGAAGACTGGGTAAAAGCAAATCGGGAGGCCTCGTCAATCAAAGCCTCCTTGGAGACAAACTGCTTGTAGAAAGCGCCTGCCGTCAAGCCCGCCTCTTTCATGATGTCCCCGATCGAGACCCCTTCCACTCCATGTTTGCGAAACAGTCGGCAAGCCGTCTCCAGCACACGCTCGCGGTTGCGTTCGGCCTGCTCACGCGAGACACGCCCCATTCAAACCTCCGGACGACGAAAGGCAATCAGCTTGGCAATCAGGCGCTGGCACACTTCATTGTTCTGATTCAGGGTGTGAGACTCCACCACCACCATGCCCCTGTCCGCTTTGGAGCGGGAGAGCTGAATGTCGATGATTTTACTGAGCACATGCAAGACATCGCCAGGGCGCGTAGCCCGTGGCCAATCGATTTGCCCACCTGCACCAATAATCCCCTGACTGAATACCAGGCTGTCCACCAAAAGCCTCATGGTAATGGCGGCGGTATGCCATCCACTGGCGGCCAGCCCCTGAAAGAACGTGCCCTTGGCCGCCTCTGCATCCAGATGGAAAGGCTGCGGATCGAACTGGCGGGCAAAGCTGACAATTTGCGCTTCATCCAGAGCATGTTCTGCGCTGCGAAACTCCATTCCCAGGGCCAGATCCTCAAGATAGACAGGTGCTGTAAGGCTCATCCGAATACTCTCCAGAAAGTGTGTGAGTACGCGTCGCTGCCCGCGTAAATAGATTATGGATGGCAGCTATCCTTGCACAGCTTTCCTGGGAAAGCAAGGATAGATTATGGCCATACTCTATTTTTAAAATGGTAATAGTTCTACTTTTTTTACTGCGGAACAAACCATCCAGAAGCTTGCAAGCAGGTGCCTGAATAACGAAAAACAGTCTAAAAATCAGTTCCTTGCGGCCAGTTGAAGGCACAGTATCCAGTGGCACACCCGTCAGGCCACACCCCTGCTACTACAGGGACAATGCATCTTGAATGCTACACATCCCTCCAAAAACCAACGCCTGAGTTTTCTACCGTTCTACATCCTGATTACAATCACACTCTTGCGGTTTTGTCGGAACGAACGGTGTTTCATGCCCGTCTTTCTTTCCCAGGCACAACCAGTCCTTACCCTGCCCTGAGGCCACAAGCTTGTTGATTCAACAAGTCTTTTGTACCCGCTTCAAGCATGGCTAACCCATTGATTAAGAGGAGATCCTACACCTATGTGCACATTCATTTATGCACTCTTCTTTGGTATAGAGAACGGCTCAAGTTTTCGATTTCGCAGCGCGATAATCTAGACTTGAGCGAAGCAATAACTTACTGAAGGACTTCACTCAGGCCTCAAGAATTATCGTCAGCTTCTATTGACGAGGATGCGCTGTACCCGCGCACCCAAAAAACTTGAGCATGTCATGAGTACTTTACTGTCAGTCCACTCACTCTCTTACGAAACCCTTTCCGGTCCTTTATTCAAAGAAATTGCCTTCACTATCAAGGCCGGAGATCGAGTTGGACTTATAGGCCACAACGGTTGTGGCAAAAGCACCTTAATCAGCCTGCTGTGCGGCGAACTGACGCCCAGGCAAGGCAGTATTTCACTAGCAAACCACTGCATTCTGGCGCGTGTTGAGCAATACCTGCCAGCGGATCTGCACGCCTTGAGTTTGCTGAGCGCCGTACTGGCTGCCCTGCCCGCAGAGCAGCACGATACGGATGCCTGGCGCGCAGAAAGCTTGCTTGGCGAGATGGGCTTTCAGGAACAGGACTGGCATACCCGGGTCAGTGCCTTAAGTGGTGGGCAGTACACTCGCCTGCTGCTGGCACGGGCCTTGATTACCCAGCCTGATCTGCTCTTGCTGGACGAACCCAGCAACCACCTGGACCTGCCTTCCCTGCTTTGGCTGGAAAGCTTTCTAAGCAATTGGCGCGGCACATTTTTGCTGGTCTCTCACGACCAGCGCTTGCTGGATCGCGTGTGCAACAGCACCATTATTTTGCGCGATCGTACGCTGTCTTTTTTCTCTCTACCCTGCTCGGCTGCGCGTGAAGCGTTGCGCAATCGAGACGAGGCGGATTTGCGTCGTCATCAAGGCGAGCAAAAGGAAATTGATCGCATCGAACAAAGCGCAAAACGCTTGGCTATCTGGGGACAGGTCTACGACAACGAGACCTTTTCCCGCAAAGCCCAAAGCATGGAAAAGCGCCTGTCCAAACTGCGCGAAAACCAGACCGATCTGACGGATGGCACACCCTGGACCTTGCAGTTGCATGGCCTGGACATGAAGGCAGATCGCCTACTGGATATTGCAGATATGGTCGTCAGCCCGGCACAGAACCTGCCTGCTCTCTTTCAAGCCCATGGCCTGCAGGTGCGCAGCGGGGATCACATCGGATTGGTCGGTCGCAATGGTTGCGGTAAATCCTCTTTATTGCGTCAGCTATGGCAATACCGGCAGGACGAGGTGGACATGGACGGGCTGAAGTTTCACCCGCAATGCCGCATTGGTTATTACGACCAGGACCAACAGCAACTGGATGGTTCCAAGACCTTGCTGCATGCCTTGCAGGACTTTTCGCCCTTACCGGACGATGTCAGGAAAATGGCGCTGATCAGTGCCGGTTTTCCTTATCTGCGGCATGCACAGAAAGTGAATAGCTTGAGTGGTGGCGAGCGTGCTCGGCTGATGTTTATTGCCCTGTCGCTGGCCAACTATCATCTGCTCTTTCTGGACGAGCCAACCAACCACCTGGACCTGGACGGCAAGGAAGAACTGGCAGAGGAACTGTGCGAATTCAAAGGCGGTTTTATCCTGGTCACCCATGACCGGGAGCTGCTGGAGAAAAGCTGCAATCGCTTCTGGCTGGTGGACGAGGGTTCCTTGACGGAAATGCAGGACTTGACGCAGTTGTATGCTGCTCTGGTCCAGACAGGTCAGCCAGAGGAATCCTCACCCATCCTCAGCCCGGGCACAGGAAGCACAACAAGGGCTCAATCAGCCCCCTCCAGCGACGACACATTGCTGGAACAACTGATTGAACTGGAAAGCAAACTGGAGGCTGATCTGGCACGCAAGCCCAAGCATCAAAAGCCTGGCTTGCAAGAGGTCTGGCAAGCGGAAATCCACAAGCTGCGCCAAGCCTTGAACCTGGACTAATCCAGACCTTATGCCTTGTCTGCTCAACAGATCCGGCAAGGCATAAAAACAGCCCCTTGTTATCAGATTCAACAAGGGGCTGTCTGTATCTGCTGGGCTTCAGTCTGCTAAATCCAGCACCAAGGTCTGCGACATCAAGGACGAACCCTCACGCAAAGGCTCGGGCTCTCCGCTGGGCACAAAGCCGTAACTCTCATACAGCCGGACGGCTGCTTCATTCGTCAGGGTCACGCCTAAGCGAACACAGGCTGCTTGCCTGCTTTTTGCCCATTGCACTGCGGTATCCAGCAGAGCAAAACCCGCTCGCAAACCTCGCGCCGACGGCGCCACCCACATCTGATAAATATCGGCCAGAACGGGCTCTGAGGCAGACAACTTGCACCAGACCAGGCCGCAAGCCTGCCCCTCTTTTTCAGCGAACAAGACGCGGTCCGTCTCGGACGCACAAGCAGCTTGAATCCGCTCCTGCCAGAAATGCTCAGGATGTGTGGACTCCACGGCATAGGTACTCCCAAATGCATCGGGACAATCACGCAAGGCGCCAAGACGCAATGCTTGATACAGACGCCATTCCTGCGCCTGAACCGGACGAATAGAGATCACAACACATCCTTTTCAAGAAAAATCTGGCGGCGATCAAGGTCGCACGGCCGTCACCTCCAGCTCGACCAGCCAGCCTGGGTTCACCAGAGCCTGGACCGCCATGGCTGATCGCACAGGCAGATTTGGCTGCTCCTTGGTTCCAAAGTACTTGGAATAGCCTGCCATGAAGCCGTCAAAATCCAACTTGCCACCCTCCGGAGCAACCAGGAAGGCCTGCATCTTGATAATGTCCCCTACCGACATGCCCATCCCTTCCAACTGAGCCTTGATCTGCTCCATGATGGATTCGGTTTGCTGCTGCATATTGCCGTAGGCTGCCGTGCTGGCCGCATCAGCCGACTTGTCGCGCACAGCGGGAACGGTACCGCTCAAGTACACCGTGGTTTTACCGGCAGGCACTTCCACTGCCGTCAGAATCGGGAAATCCGAATTGGGAATAGGATGGCGCTTCACATCCTGCGCCAACGCTGGTGCAGCCAGGCTACTGATCAAGGCAGCAGAGGCAAGCATCTTCACGACATTCATAGTTTTCTCCTGATTGAAGGTTCAAAAACCAAGACTTCATTAGGTACGAGCTCTTCCCTAAAGCCTATTTAATTTCAGAAAGCCGCTCTAAAGTTCAGACAGTTATCTTTTGATTCAAAAAAACTGTCTTTCTGTAGTCTGTGCAGCGGGCTGTTATCCAGGCAGCAATCGCATCCACAGAAAATCTCCAAGGAGTCCAAGGCTTAATGCAAAGGCCTCAACAGCAATAAAGCACACAAAGCCAGCATGAAAACAGCGATGCTGCCATCCAGTACACGCCAGGCCAACGGCTGACGAAACACAGGTTGCAGCAACCGCGCCCCATAGCCCAAGGCCAGAAACCAGCTGGCACTGGCCGCACAGGCCCCCAAAGCAAATGCCCACTGCAAGTTACCGGGATAAGGCGTGGACAGACTGCCCAACAGCACCATCGTATCCAGATAGACGTGGGGGTTCAAAAAGGTGAACGCCAGACAGGTCAGCAAGATACGGCGTCGATTGCGCTCGCTCCCCTGCCCGGCCATCAGGCTTCCTTTACCCGTCCAGGCCCGCTGCGCGGCCAGCAGCCCATACCAGGCCAGAAAAGCCGCGCCACCAAAGCGCAGAACTTGCAGCAAACCAGGCCATTCCTGTACCAACGTACCAATGCCAGCCACGCCCCCCAGAATCAGGACAATGTCGGCCAGCGCGCAGATTGCCACCACCAGCCCCACATGACTGCGCTCCAAGCCCTGTCGCAACACAAAGGCATTTTGAGTGCCGATAGCCATGATCAGGCCCGCCCCCGTCAGAAAGCCAGTTGCAACAACAGAGAAGAACATGCCAGCCATCCACAGAATTGAAAAACTGCGTTATGGTGCTGTCATTTACGGTTTAAGAAAAGCTAATTATTCTTCACTTAATTAAGAATAATTAATCAAACAAGCCAATTATGGATCTGCTGCACCCACAACTACGAGCATTTACGGCCGTCCTGGAAGAAGGCAGTTTTGAAGCAGCCGGGCGCAAGCTGTACATCACCACCTCAGCCATCTCGCAGCGTATCAAAGCGCTGGAGGACAGACTGGGGCAAGTGCTGGTCCTGCGCCAGCCGCCTTGTCGTCCAACACCGGCGGGAGAGTTGCTGCTGCGTCGTGTACGGCCCATGCAGGTTCTGGAAGCCGAGGCCGTCGCAGACTTCCTGCCAGAGCAAAATGGCCCACGACGGCCTATCGCCATTGCGGTCAATAGTGACTCGCTGGACACCTGGTTTCTGAAAGCCTTGTCCCGGCTAAGTCAGGAATATGGCTATCTGTTTGATGTGCGCGTGGATGATCAGGACCACACACTGGAATTGATACGCAATGGCTCCGTGCTGGGCGCGGTCACTGCCGAACCTGCCCCCCTTCAAGGCTGCGAGGTGCAGGCCTTGGGCATCATGCGCTATCAGGCCATTGCTTCTCCCGAGTTTGTGGCCCGCCATTTTGGATTGGGAATAGACGCAGCATCCCTGGCTCAAGCCCCCATGATCGTCTTTAACCGCAAGGACGAATTACAGTGGCGCTTTATACGCCAAATCACGAATGACTCCGTAGCCCCTCCCATCCACTACCTGCCCACCTCCACCGGCTTTGTGAAAGCAGCGGCTTTGGGCCTGGGGTGGTGTCTGGCACCCGACTCCATGGTCAGCGATGCCCTGGCCGCCGAAGAGCTGGCTTTAGTCGCCCCCGGCCTGTGGCTGGATGTGCCTTTGTATTGGCAACATGCGGCTATCCGCTCCGACACCTTGCGCAATATGGGTAGGGCCCTTCAAGAAGCGACCCGCAGCTCATTGCTGCCGGCGCCTTCTTGAACAGCTCTTTGAGGCCCGTACGGGGAAACAATGGGTGAAGTTTTCCACTTCAGGAAGATGGCAGAAGTCTGATTCACGCCGACTCTTGCCACAGACTTGTCGAGAACAGCACTCAGGACTTTCGTTTGGTTCTGGAAGGTCGGGCAAGCTCAGAAATAATGCGCGCCAGCTTCTGCGCCGCTTCCCTCATTTGCTCGGGACTGAATGCGCTCAAACCCAGAATCAGTCCCGAAGGTCCCTGCCCAGCGTGATACATGGGTGAGACGGGACGCACTGCCACGCCTTCCTTCATGGCTCGCTGCGCCACCACCACATCATCAACCGGCGAGGTCAGCCACAAGACGGAATGCATGCCTTGATCGCTTGGCTGCAAGCTGGCCAAATCACTGGGCAAAACCTCGCGCACAATCTCAAAAAGGTGGTTACGACATTGGGTGTAGATCCCGCGCATACGCCGAATATGGCGCTCCAGATGCCCCTCTGAAATAAAGCTGGCCAAGACATGCTGGTCTGCACTGGGCGGGTGCCGATCCAGCAGAACGCGCGCTCCGCAAAAAGCCTGGACCAACTGCGGCGGCACAATCGCATAACCCAGACGCAGCGAGGGAAACAACACCTTGCTGAAGGTTCCCAGATAGATCACCCGCTCCGGGTCCAGACCCTGCAGGGAAGGAAAGGGATGGCCACTGTAGCGGAACTCGCTATCGTAATCATCTTCGACAATCCAGGCGGACATATCGCGTGCCCAGGCCAACAAGGCATTGCGCCGCGCCATGCTCATGGGCATGCCCAAAGGATATTGATGCGAGGGAGTGACAAAGGCAAGCCGCGCATCTGCTTGCAAACGTATGCCCGCAGCCACATCCAGCCCCTCTTCATCCACAGGTACACGAACCATTCGTTCCGGCGAACCTATCGTATTCAAGATCGCGGTAATGCCGGGATAGGCGGGGTTCTCTATCCAGGCAAAATCCTGCCTGCCCATCAACACCAGACAAGCCAGAAACAAGCCTTGCTGAGTACCCGTCGTCACAATGACCTGCTCCGCCTCACAACGCACCGAGCGTGACCGACGCACGTACTCTGCAATAGCCTCTCGTAAAGGCAAGGCGCCTTGAGGGTCCCCATAACCACCCGGCGCGCCCTGACCATGGGCTCGCAAGCGATTCCCCAAACGTCGCCAGATGGGGCCTGGCGCAGCGGCACCCAAGGGGATCGACACGGCAAACGGGGCAGAGGGTAAAGGCTGAAATTGAGCCGCAACCGTATTGAATGGCTGGGCGGCAAGTGGTGCAGGCTGGGCAGGCAGCGATGCCGTCCTGCGCTTCTTCGGCCTTGTTTCGGGATTGGCCAGCGAGTGAGCGATGTAAGTGCCCACGCCCGGCGAGGACTCCAGAAAGCCTTCGGCAATCAGTTGCTCGAAAGCCTCTACGACCGTGCCACGGGCGACACCCAAAGACGCTGCCAAGGCTCGTGTGGAGGGCAAGGACTCACCCGGCTTGAGCGCACCGTTTTTTACTGCTTCGCGCAACTTCTGCGCCAACTGACGGCCCAGGCCCCCTGCACTTCGGTCCAGTTCGCCAAGGGAAGGAATCTTTGGATTATGAGCAGTACGAGACATGAATTGTGGTCCATAAAAATAGCGCCAAACTGGTACAGATCAATGATCCAGAATAGACCAATAATAGACACATCACCCCTGAACCCCAAGCCAAGAAAGACAACGATGTATATCCCCGCTCACTTCAATGAATCCCGCCCTGAATCACTGCACGAGCTGATCGCCCAGCATCCACTGGGCATTCTGGTCGCCCATGGCAAAAGCGGACTAAGCGCGAATCACCTGCCCTTCATGCTGCATCCCCAGGAAGGTGCACAAGGAGTACTGCACTGCCACGTCGCCAGAAACAATCCCGTCTGGCAAGACCTGGAAAACGGTGACGAAGTGATGGTGATATTCCGTGCAGGAGACGCCTACATCTCCCCACAGTGGTTCCCAAGCAAATTGGAAACACACAAGCAAGTTCCGTCCTGGAACTACATCGTGGCACACGCCTATGGGCGAGCAAGAATACGCGATGAAGAACGCTATGTGCGCGGGGCCGTGGCACGTTTGACCCGCATCCACGAAGCCAGCCAGCCCGTACCCTGGAAGATGACAGATGGCCCTAAGGACTATATCGACGCCATGCTGAAAGCCATTGTCGGAATTGAAATTGAGATCACTCGGCTGATCGGCAAAGCCAAGCTGAGCCAGAATAAGGAGGCTCGGGATGTGGAGGCGGCATCAGCAGCATTAATCAGCCAGGGAGATCATTTCATTGGCTGTGCGATGCAGGCGGTGGCAGTAGACAAACGGGAGCAGGAGAACAAAGCGTAGATCACCTGTTCCCCAGCAATAAATATCCTTGCGTCTATTTTTTATGTGCTGAGTGAAGCCAATGCCCGCAAGGGTGACGGCTTCACTCAAGCAGCCGCCTCGGCAACAGCCTTGCGCACAGCTTCACGCGCCCCTACCCGCTCCAGATAAGCACTTAGTTTGGGAAATTGGCTCATATCGACTGCATCCCCCTCCAGCCAACCACCTACTGTGTACAGATAAGCATCAGCTACGCTGAACTGCTCGCCCAACACCCAGGGACCCACAATCAAGGATTCCAGATAAGCCGCACAAACCGTCATGTTTTGCGGCACCTTGGCGCGCATGGCTTCTTCGGCCGCTGGATCATCTGCCCAACGGGAACCACGGCGCTTATGTGCGTGGGCCACATGCACCGTGGACGCCAGATAGCTATGCAGCTCCTGCATACGGGCGAATCCAAAAGGATCATTCACAGGCGCCAGCTTGGCATCCGGAAAGCTCTGCGCCACAAAAGCCAGCAAAGCCGGAGTTTCCGTCAAAGCCCCCTGCTCTGTCACCAGTGCCGGCACACGCCCCTTGGGATTGACGCGCAGAAACTCCGGGCTTTGCTGTTGATTCGCACCAAAATCCAGCTTGACCACATCAAAGTCAGCCCCTGCTTCATGCAGTGCAATATGAGTTGCAAGCGCGCAGGTCCCTGGCGCGGAATAGAACACCCAACGAGACATGTCGATCTCCTTTTGTCCATAAAACGAAGGGATCATTATGACGCTGAAGCCTTGTTGGGCAAGCAGAAAACAAAAAACCCAACAGCCGTTAAGCTGTTGGGTTTCTTGGGATATCTTGGTGGAGTCGGGGGGAATTGAACCCCCGTCCGCAAGCCGTCCACAGACAGTTCTACATGTGTAGTCAATTAATTTTAAGTTTTAACCTTGGACTGTGCCAATTGACAGGCCTTTCCTTGGCGATCCACTAAGTTTTAGAACCGGACTTCGTGGCGCAGGCCGATTCGATTCTTTGTAAATAACACTGCTGTAGGTTGCCCTACCTAACCCAAAGACAAATTAGTGCAGTGGCCCAGCCTTAAGCGGCTAGAGCGAAACGCTCGTCGTTGGCGTTTGTAGTTTTCCAGTGGATTTACGAGCGTACTGGTGCTCGACACGCCCTGATCTGCTTCTTGACCCACGTCGAAGCCATGTCGACCCCATGTGGATTAGCAACCATATCACATCGGCTACAAAATGTATAGCTCCTGGTGCTAGAATAACCCTCTTCCGCGCTCTGGCTGAGTCCTCGCCAGAGCGTTTTTCACGTACTTCACGCCTACCCATTTGTTTGGAGTCGCTTTTCATGGCCCATCCCGCCAACCAAGCCAGAGGCCCATTAGGCTTTATCCTGCACGGCAGTCTTGTTACTCAAATTGTGATCGGTTTGATCGCCGGTATTTTGCTGGGACGCTTTGCTCCCGATGCCGCGCACTCGATCGCCCTGCTGGGCCAATTATTTGTCTCTGCCTTGAAGTCGGTTGCGCCGATTCTGGTGTTTGTTCTGGTGATGTCTTCCATTGCCAACCAAAAAGCCCAGTCCTCCACCCGCATGGGTCCTATTTTGCTCTTGTACGTGCTGGGCACCTTCCTGGCTGCACTGATTGCCGTGATCGCCAGCTTCGCCTTCCCCGTCAAGCTCAAGCTGGATCTGGCCGATGCCACCTTGAACCCTCCTGGCAATATCGTTGAGGTATTGCTGGATCTGCTGACCAGCATTGTGGTGAACCCGGTTGATGCCTTGCTCAATGCCAACTACATGGGCATTTTGGCCTGGGCTATTGCTCTGGGTCTGGCGCTGAAACACGGCTCGCAAGGTTCTCGCGACCTGCTGACCGATATGGCCAATGCCGTGTCGTCCTTGGTGCGCCTGGTCATTCGCTTTGCGCCGCTAGGTATTTTTGGTCTGGTAGCCGTCACCATTGCCGAGTCCGGCTTTGATGCGCTGCGCCAATACGGACTGCTGCTGATTGTGCTGGTAGGCTGCATGCTGGTGGTGGCTCTGGTCGTCAACCCCTTGATCGTGTTTGCCAAGCTTCGTCGCAACCCCTACCCGCTGGTATTCACCTGCCTGCGTGAAAGCGGTATCACAGCCTTTTTCACCCGCAGTTCTGCGGCCAACATCCCTGTGAACATGGCTTTGTGCGAGCGCCTGGGCCTGCATAAGGACACCTACTCGGTTTCAATTCCACTGGGTGCCACCATCAATATGGCCGGTGCTGCCGTTACGATTACCGTCCTGACGCTGGCTGCGGTGCACACACTGGAAATCCCGGCTGACCTGCCTACCGCCCTGCTGCTGAGCCTGGTGGCTACCATTGCCGCTTGCGGTGCATCGGGCGTTGCTGGTGGCTCTTTGCTGCTGATTCCACTAGCATGCAATATGTTCGGTATTTCCAACGATGTCGCCATGCAAGTGGTTGGCGTTGGCTTTGTGATTGGAGTGGTACAAGACTCGGTAGAAACGGCCTTGAACTCCTCGACCGACGTGCTGTTTACCGCTGCGGCAACACTCGAACCAGGCCGTGCCTGATTTGATATCTTGACGCACAAGGGGCCAGCCATTCAGGCTGGCCTTTTTTGTAGGCCGATCAAGCAACGCCTGATTGCCTCAGCCCAAGTACCCGCCGCCATGCTTGAGTGTGCAGGCACTCAATGCTTCTGCAATCAGACTCTTACCAAGGAATCTTCGTGGATTTAGCCAGCCTTTCTCTGTATATCGTTGCAGTATCGGCCGTCACTATCATGCCGGGCCCCACCATGCTGCTTGCCTTGAACAATGGTGCACATGGCGGCAAACGGATCGCAGCATGCGGTATTGCGGGTGCGGCGCTCTCGGACCTGATTCTGATTGCTGCCGTCGGCTGTGGACTGGGCGCGCTGCTGCTTGCCTCCGAGCAGCTTTTCACAGTGGTGAAATGGATAGGTGCGGCGTATCTGCTCTATCTGGCCTATGGTCTCTGGCACGCTCCGGTCAGCTCTATCCAGACAGGCACCCCCACGGAAAAAGTTCGGACGGGTCGCGCGGCTTTTCTGCGATCTTTGCTGGTTGCCCTGTCCAACCCTAAAGCGCTGCTGTTCTTCTCTGCATTTTTGCCGCAATTCATTCGTCCGGAAGAAGCGATTGCCGTTCAGTACATCACACTGGCCTTGGTCACAGCCCTGATTGATATGGCTTTAATGACTGTCTATGCCGTGGGTGGCCATCACGCCATGCGGCTGCTTTCCGGCAAGGCTATGCGTTGGTTGAACCGGGCTTGTGCTGGCATGCTGGCAGGTCTGGGTATTGCGCTAAGTCTGTATCGACGCGGTAATTCCAACTGAAGATCGCAACCGCCAAGGAAAACAAGGGACCTGAATCGGTCCCTTTTTCTTATGTGCTGCAAGCCAGTCTTGTCTACGACAAGACTGCACCTCACCATCCGTGACGCTAGAGCAACACGCCAAACGACAAACCGCAAACCCGTGCCAGGTCCTTTCACCCAGCGCCATGTTCAGGCTGATGGGATCGTATATCATCATTCAGATGGCCACCACGAATAGCCTGCTACGGGTTCAGAACAGCCATGTCTCACAAACTCCGGTTTGCCCCAGCGGCCAGCAGCCCAGCCTGAACCGGCACGATTTCCCTTCACCCCGAATCAACAAGGAGCCAAGATGAAGCGTATCTATTTAGCGGGTCCTGATGTGTTTTTCAGCGATGCCACCGAGCGTGCCAAGCTGCACAAGCAATTGGTACGAGACTTCGGCTTCAAGCCCTTGCATCCCGTTGATCAGGAAGAGATCGAGGCCTCGGCTATCTACCACCACAATATTCGTCTGCTGGACCAAGCCGATGCGGTTCTGGCCAATATCACGCCCTTTCGAGGCGCAGAGATTGATACCGGCACCGCTTTTGAAATCGGTTACGCCGTAGCCCAGGGCCTGCCTGTTTTTACCTACCGCTCTACCGCCGATACCGTTCTGGACACCGTCCGCGAGCACTACAGCCCAGTTGTGCTGGACCCGGCCAGCCAGATCTGGCGTGATCGCAATGGTGCGCTGATCGAAGACTTTGGCCTGCCCTCGAACTTGATGGTGGCGATCAGCACGGAGTTTGTACACGGTTCCTTTACAGATGCCCTGATCGCCGCACAGGATTATTTCAAAGCTATTGGCTAATTCATTTTCGGAAAAAATACTGCTGATTAATCAATCACAAGCAGTCAAACAGAGTCAAAATTAAACGGTTTTCAGGGACATTAAACGCATCTTGTACTCAGGTATGATGTGGACTTGAAACTCCCTGCCCGAACACAGGAACCACAATTGGTTCCCCGCCGCACCCGCTTTTCCTGAATCAAAAAAACAGGGCTATGCCCCGCACCATGCCAGACACCAGCAACATCTCTTTTCTTGATCGTGTACGCGCCATTCTTAGTGATCTCCCCGCTTCCGAACGACGTCTGGCCCAATTCACACTGGATTTCTCGGGTGATTTATCCAGCTACAACGCCTCGGAACTCGCCAGTCTGGCCCAAGTTTCCAATGCCACTGTCACACGTCTGATCCGTCGTCTGGAATACGCCAACTACGAAGCGGCACGCAAGCAGATTCGCACGGAAAGAACGGATGACTCCTTCACCTCGGTCCACCAGCCGCTATCTCCGGGCGAGGCCGCCTTGCACTCACACTTGCAGGAAAGCTATAGCAAACTGGGCAATACCTATCGGCATCTGTCCCATTCTGTTCTGCAGGAAGCCAGTCAAGCCATCAGCCGTGCGCGGCAGGTTTGGCTGGTGGGTTTGCGGGCAAACTACTTTCTGGCCGGGCATTTTTACTGGCATTTGTCCAAACTCATGCCGGGCGTACGGCTTATCCCCGGAGCGGGGCAAACCGTCTCAGACTACTTGGCCGACCTCCAGCACCAGGATGTCGTGATTGTTTTTGATTTGCATCCACGCCCCAGCCAAATGCCGGAGCTGATCGGACGCCTGGAAACACGCTGTGCGGACATCGTGCTGATCACCGACCAGGATTACAAAGAGCGGCCCAAGAGCCGCTGGTCCCTGCCCTGCCAGCCTGGGCCTGAAGCGCTGCCTGATAATTCGGTGGCCGTTGCCAGCCTGTCTCATCTGCTGCTGTCCGAAATACTGAAAGTACGTGGCGCTGATCGCCGTGATGAATCAGAACAAGAACTGGCCACCGCTGACGCGCTGTTTTGAACTAACAAAAAACACCCTTTTCAAGCTCTGCAAGCCACTCAGAGCAAAAGAGACCAGCTCTTGTGCCAGTGCGTCTCCTGCATCATTTGCCCCGCCCAGCTAAACCAAGGCTCCAAAATCAGAGCCTTCTCCTCCCTCATCTACGACCAAAGTCGCCTGTTGGGAAAAGTTGATTCGTTCTATACATGCTGTACACAGAGCGCCCTCAAGCGCCAACTCTCTGTACACGCCGTGTTTAGAGAGCCTCGATGCCAAGAATCATCAAACCCCATAAGGAGACATAAGAATGAGCTCAGCCAATACTGTCGTGACGGCAGTAACTCAGCACCCTGCCTATCAAGAACTGCTTAGAAGACGCAACCGCATGAGCCTGATTTTTTTCGGCTTGACCGTGATTGTGTACGCCGGTTTTATCTTGACCCTGGCCTTTGACCCCGAACTTTTCAGCCGCTCTGTCGGCTCCATGACCATGACCATTGGCGTGCTTAGCGCCGCCATTGTGCTGATTAGCGCCGTCGTCCTGGTGTCCACCTTCGTCTACATTTCCAATAAGGTGTATGACCCCTTGCTGGCTCAAATCATGAAGGACGTGACATGAAGAGACTACTTCTGAGCCTGGGCCTGTTCAGTCTGGCCAGCGGCAATGCCATGGCGGCCTCCCCCGGCCAGGCCAATACCTCCGCCATTGTCATGTTCCTGATCTTTATTGCCGGGACTATGGGCATCACCTGGTGGGCGGCACGCCGCACACGCACCACGTCCGACTTTTACACCGCCGGTGGCGGTTTGACCGGCTTTCAAAACGGCCTGGCAATTGCCGGGGACTATCTGTCCGCCGCTTCTTTCCTGGGGATTGCGGGCATGGTGTACGTCAGCGGTTTCGACGGCATGATTTACGCCATCGGCTTCATGTTCGGTTGGCCGGTTGTGATGTTCCTGATTGCAGAGCGCCTGCGCAATCTGGGCCGCTACAACTTTGCCGACGTCACCTCGTTTCGCCTGTCGCAAAACCCCATGCGGATTCTGGCGGCCAGTGCCTCGCTTCTGATCATTGCCCTGTACCTGATCGCGCAAATGGTCGGTGCTGGCAAGCTGATCGTGCTGTTGTTTGGTCTGGACTACAACGTGGCCGTGGTGATTGTGGGTTCGCTGATGATGATTTACGTCACCTTTGGCGGCATGACGGCCACCACTTGGGTACAAATCATCAAAGCCGTGCTGATGCTGGTCGGTGCTACCTTGATGACTGTTCTGGTTTTGGCCGCGTTCTATTGGGATGTCGATGCCATGCTGGCCGCCGCCGTGGAAACACACCCCACCGGACACGCCATTCTTGAGCCCGGCGCTGCCGTCAGCAGCAACCCGCTGAACGTGCTGTCGCTAGGTATCGCGCTGGCCTTCGGTACCGCAGGTCTGCCCCATATCCTGATGCGCTTCTTCACCGTGGCGGACGCCAAGGAAGCCCGCAAATCCGTGATCTACGCCAGCAGCTTTATTGGCTACTTCTACCTGCTGACCTTCATCATCGGTTTCGGTGCGATTGCCTTGCTGGTCAAGCATCCCGAGTACTTCCAGACGGGTCCGGACGGCTCTTTCAATATGCTGACCAACCTGATTGGCGGCACCAATATGGTGGCGGTGCACCTGGCCAATGCGGTAGGCGGCAACCTGTTGCTGGGCTTCCTGGCAGCAGTTACCTTCGCCACGATTGTGGCCGTGGTTGCAGGCTTGGCCTTGGCCGGTGCCGCCGCCATTTCTCATGACCTGTACGCCAACGTCATTGCCAAAGGCCGCGCCACCGAGAAAGACCAGATGCGCATTTCGCGTATCTCCACAGTGGTGTTGGGCGTGCTGGCGATTTTGCTGGGCATTATCTTTGAAAACCAGAACGTCGCCTTCATGGTGGGCCTTGCCTTTGCCATTGCAGCCAGTGCCAACTTCCCGGTCCTGGTGCTGTCGATTGCCTGGCGTGGCTGCACCACGCGTGGTGCCACCATTGGCGGTTTTCTGGGCCTGGTCACCGCCACGGTGTGGGTGGTCTTGAGTAGCACCGTGTGGGTGGATGTCTTCGGTTTTGCCGAGCCCATCACCCCCTTCCCTAACCCTGGCATCCTGTCCATTCCGCTGGCTTTCTTCTCGATCTGGCTGTTCTCAACCCTGGACAACAGTGCCCGCGCTGCCAAGGAACGCGAAGCCTTCGAGGCTCTGACCGTACGCAGTCAAACCGGCATTGGTGCTGCCAGCGCCAGCGCTCACTAAACACACTTTTCATGCTGATGTAATCAGCACGCAGGAACAAGAACAGGGCATTTCGGTGCCCTGTTTTTACTGATAGGCAGCTCATCCTGGCAGGCACCATTACAGATACTTGAACATGGCATAATCCCCACATGAATGAACTGCTCATTGCTGACGATCACCCCCTGTTTCGTGAGGCGTTACGAGGCGTCGTCGCCAGCCTGTTTCCCGGCACGGCCATCTACGAAGCGGATCGTATCTCCAATTTGTATCCCCTGGTCGACGACCATCCTGACGCCGATCTGCTCTTGCTGGATCTGGATATTCCAGGGGCAATCGGTTTCAGCGCTTTAGTCCATTTACGCGCGACCTACCCATCCCTGCCCATCATTCTGGTCACCGCCCATGAAGAGGCCCGCTTCATGCGCCGCGCCATGGATCACGGAGCCATGGGCTTCATCCCAAAATCCATTGATGCACAGACGCTGGGCGTAGCCCTGCAGGTGGTTCTGGATGGTGGCACCTGGTTGCCGGAAATCGGCTCTTCCTCTCCGGGCATCAGCCTGGACGAACGGGAGGTCGCGGCGAAATTGCGCGAGCTGACACCGCAACAATTTCGCGTTCTGCAAATGCTCAGCACCGGGCAACTGAACAAGCAAATTGCCTACGAACTGAATGTCTCGGAAGCCACCATCAAGGCACACATGACGGCCATCCTGCGCAAGCTGGGTGCTTCCAATCGTACTCAGGCCGTCTTGATGGCCAGTCATCTTGGCCTGAACCAGGACGAATCCCAGGACGCTAATACGTTTTAATTTGCGCGGTCAGAAAAGCTCGCAGCGAAGCGGGCTTTACCGGCTTGGTCAGCACCAGATAACCATATTGTCGAGCCGCTGCTTTCAGCTCGTCGCTACCATCCGCCGTCAACAAAGCGCCTTGCGCATGAGGCAGATGCAAACGCAATAGTTGCAGTGCCTGCAAGCCGTCCAGCCTATCATGCAAGTGATAATCCACCAGCAAGACATCGGGACTCAAGGCAATTTTCTCCAAAGCGCTATCTACCGTATTGGCGGTGATAATTTGTGCTCCCCAACGCCCCAGCAGCACTTCCATACCCGCAATAATATCCAGATCGTTATCCAGACACAGCACACGCAAGCCTGTTAAAGGCAAGCCATCGGCAGGCTTGCTGGACTCGTTATTTTGCTGACTGCTGGCCTGCGTAGCGTCACTCAAAGGAACGCGAATGGAGAACATGCTGCCACGCCCCACTTCGGATCGCACATCCAGCGTATGCCCCAACAAGACCGCAATACGTTGGCAAATGGACAGGCCCAAGCCCAGGCCACGGCCATCCCAATCGAAGGCTTGTTCATAGCGATGAAACTCCGCATAAATCTGCTGAATATGATGTGGCGGGATACCCTGGCCTGAGTCCCAGACCTGAAACTCCAGCTCCTCGCCCCGGACACGCACGCCAAACACCACTCGTCCTTCCTGGGTGTAGCGCAAGGCATTGGCCAGGAAATTCTGCAGCACGCGCCGCAACAGACGATGGTCGCTATACACCTGCAAAGGTCGAGCATGAATCCGCAACTGGATACCACGTCGTGCAGCCATAGGAGCGTATTGGTCTGCCAAATGCTGCAGCAGATGCTGCACATTGATCACGCCCAGATCCGGCTTCAAGGCTCCGGCATCCAGACGGGAAATATCCAGCAGGCCTTCCAGCAACTCCTCCGCCGTACGCAAAGAGGTATCGACTCGCTCGGCCAGATTGGGCATCTCCGCCAGGTCATGCGTATCGCGCAAGGCCGACGCAAACAGACGTGCCGCGTTAATCGGTTGCAGCACATCGTGGCTGACGGCCGTCAGGAATCGGGTACGAGACTCCTGGGCTTTTTCCGCCTCCTGCGTACGCACCGCGACACGCTGCTCCAGGCTGTCGTTCATCTCCCGCAGCTCGCGCTCCACGCGCTTGTAGTGCGTGATATCGCTATAGCTGGTGACATAACCGCCGCCCGGCAAAGGCCGCCCCCGCAGCTCGATCACCTGCTTGTCATTCAACATACGCTGAGTCACATAGGAAGAGCCTTCGCGCATGAACTGAATACGACGTTCTATGGCTTGTTCCACCCCTATGCTTTCCACGCCATCGACCTTGCCCCGCTCGGCATTAAAGCGAATCAGATCCGCCACGGACCTCCCCACGTACAACATGCTGGGCGGGTAATCGAATAACTGCTGATAGCGCTGGTTCCAGGCGACCAGCCGCATGTCCGCATCCACCACACTGACACCCTGATCAATGTTCTCCAGGGTGGCCAGCAAAATATCCCGATTGAAACGCAGTTCCTGCCCCGCCTCATCCAGCACGGCCATGATGGCAGCCACCTCCATGCCCGAACCACGCAAGGCGCTGGTCAGCACCAGGCGCGCGGACGCGGCCCCCACCGCAGCTGCCAGCAATAGCTCCGTGAAATGCACCCAGGAACTATCCGCCCGCAAACCAGGCTCCAGCGATTGCTTGGCCTGTCTGGCCTGCGTTTCAAAAGCCCGCTTCGCCATTTTTTTACCAACGATACGCTCTGCCAAAAGCAGCAAATCCTGGACCGACAAATCCCCATAAGAATGACGGGCCGCCAAGGTCTGCCGCTCCGCATAAGGATTAAGAAACGGTTCGGCCCGCAAGCGCTCTCCCAAGCCCGGACGCCGGCGCCAGGACACCCACAAAAAGGCGCTGATATTGCACAGCAGGGACCAGAAAGTGCCATGTGTCAGCGGGTCCCAGCCCTCTACGCCAAAAAGTTGATAAGGGCGCAGCCAGGACAGGCCAAATGGCCCGTGATACAACCAATCATCCGCCAGCCAGCCCACCTCGGTCAGCGTCGGCAAAAGCAAGGTATAGACCCAGATGGCAAAGCCCAATAGCAGTCCGGCCTCTACGCCCTGTCGACTGGCACCGCGCCAATACAAACCACCAATCAAGCCCGGCCCAAACTGCGCAACCGCCACAAAAGCCATCAGCCCATAAGCGGCCAGGGTCGTATCGCTGCCACTGAGCATGTAATAGCCGTAAGCCACACCCGCCAGCGCCATGATGGCGACACGGCGTATCCATAGCACTGTGGAAGCCACCGTACTTTGCTGATACTGCGCCCAGCCACGACGCAGCAACAAAGGCATCACCAAGTCATTACTGACCATGGTTGAGAGCGCCACACTGGTCACAATGACCATGCCAGTTGCAGCCGAAAAACCGCCTATGTAAACCATCAAGGCCAAGCCAACCTGGTTTTGCGACAGGGGCAAGGCCAGCACAAAACTGTCCGGTGCCACGCCCTCGCCCCCGACGCCAAACAGGCTGACTCCTGCCGCGGCAATAGGCAAGACCATGACGCTGACCACCAGCAGATACGCCCCAAACAACCAGCGCGCCCGCCGTATATCCACCACGTCCCCACATTCCACAATGGCCACATGGAACTGACGGGGCAAACAAATAATCGCGGCAAAGGCCAGCAAGGTTTGACCGACAAAACCCACCGGCGGACTGTTCTCGAACAGTGTGCTGACGGCCCCCACCATATTCAGTTCAGTCTTGCCAAACCAGCGAAAGGCGAACAGGCCAACCGCCACCAAGGCCACCAGTTTCACCACGGACTCAAAGGCCACGGCCAGCATCAAACCCGGTCTATGCTCGGTCGCGTCCACCTGGCGTGTTCCAAACAGAATAGAAAACAAGGCCATCAAAATCGCGACATACAAGGCCGGATCACCAAACAGCCCGGCGTGAAACTCGGTCCCGGCCAGCACACTCAAACTCAAGGCCACCGCCTTGTATTGCAGGGCCAGATACGGCACGGCCGCCACCACGGCAATCCCCGCCACCATGGCCGCCAAGCGCTGCGAGCGCCCATAACGACTGGCCATGAAGTCCGCAATGGAAACCGTGTTCTGGGATTGAGCCACCAGCGCCAGGCGTTCAATAATCCGCCAGCCAAACAGCAGCATCAGCATGGGGCCAAGATAAATAGGCAGAAAGCCAATGCCATAGCGCACCGCCGACCCGACCGCGCCGTAAAACGTCCACGACGAACAGTACACAGCCAAGGCAAGGCTGTAGACCGTAGGTCGCAACCAGGGGCGCTGGGTATACAAAGGATTCCTGTCCCCGAACCAGGCAATGGCGAACAAAATTGCGGCGTAAATCAACGAGGCCAACACCACCCAAGCTGGCGTCATCTGCACTGTCTCCTACTTTGGTATAACGCGATGATTTTTCTCGCGATTGTGAGTAATACTAAGACAGTTCCAGCAGGATCTGAGCTCGGAAAACTAGGGCTTATCACCTATACCCAATTTGATTTTCAGGACAGATCTCCTGGGGCAGGCAGCACCCGCAGCATCATGAGCCACGGTGAGGAGCACCTCACGCACCGACAAACCCGGAACGATGCCTGCATTCCTGTCCTCATGTCGCATTTAACAAGCGCAGCACAACGATGCGCAGGCGGTATTCAAGCCAGCGCTGCATCACCTGTTTGGACGAAGAGCTTTCGTCTGGCATCACAAGAAGAAATAGAGCGTTTGAAACCGGGGAGTCACTGCTCCAGTCCAGAACTCATCTATCACTCGCAAACGAAAAACGCCCCGACAAAAAAACTATCTTTCATCGTCATGCGGGGCAAATTAAAGGAGGCAATATGAACCACTCAACATTGAACTTTGATCGCTATCCACAGCAACCGCACGGTGGAACACTGGTCAACCAGGTTGTCCCGGAGGATCGCGTCAAGGACGAGATCGAACGTGCGCGCACCCTGCCCAGCATCCGCGTGGATCTGGAAGCCGTCATCACCATCGAGATGATTGCTACGGGCGTGCTCTCCCCCAACAAAGGCTTCATGAACGAGGCCGACTACAACTCCGTGCTCAAAGAGGGTCGTTTGAGTAATGGTGTGGTGTGGCCTGTGCCGCTGAGCTTCGCCCCGATTGGCGATCGCAACCGCGACATTATTAAAGGACTTTCGGTCGGCTCTGAAGTGGCGCTGACCAATAGCGACAACGAGCCGGTAGCCATCCTGAGCATCGAGGACATCTTTTCCTACGACAAGGAGCAGCGCGCTCAGCAACTGTTTGGCACCACGGACAGAAATCACCCCGGTGTGGACTCCATTTACCGCCGCATGGGCGATGTGTCCCTAGGCGGGACCTTGCACCTGCTGCAGCGTGTGGACTGGGGCCCGTTCGAAAAGCTGCGCCGCGAACCCAAAGACACCTGGCGCCTGTTCTACGAAGAAAAGAAATTCAATTCCGTGGCAGGCTTTATCACCGGTGCGAATCCGCTGCACCGAGGCCACGAGTACATTCACCGCAATGCGCTGGAAGGGATTGATGGCCTGTTCCTGCAACCATTGGTGGAAATGGCCAAGCGTGAATACGTGCGCCACGAATTCCGCATGATGGCCTACCGAAATGTGCTGGATACCTACTACCCCAAGGACCGTGCCATCCTGTCACCGTTGCGCGTCACCTATATTTTTGCTGGCCCTCGCGAAACCATTTTGCATGCCCTGATCATGAAGAACTATGGGTGCACCCACGCCTTGATTGGTCGGGATCACGCCGGGATTGGCAGTTACTACGACAAGTACGCCAGCCACAGCATTTTCGATCAGTTCAGCCCCAAGGAAATGGGCATTGATGTGCGCCTGTTCCATGAAGTGTTTTATTGCACACGCTGCGCCTGCCATGCCACTTCCGAGACCTGCCCGCACGATGATCGCTTCAGGCTGACCATCTCCGGCACCGGCATTCGCGAGATGCTGCGTCACGGCATCATGCCACCCAAAGAAATCTGCCGCCCTGAATCCATTCTGCCGGCCATGCAAGGCGTACAGCCCAAAGGACTGTGCGAGGCAGGCGAAGCCATCCAGCCCGTCAGTAAAGTGATCCAGAGCATGTTCCCCTACTACACCCAGTACACCCGTCTGGGCGGGGCCAAGCGTAGTGAACCGCTGGATCCATCTCAGCTGACGGTGCGCGATCTGGAAATCGCCAGCCACGACGTGCGGCACCATGCGGGAGATATCTACAACGGGGTGTACACCGAGTACAGCGCCGTGGTGGATCACAACCGCAATATGCAAGCCGCCTGGATTGAGGATGCACGTGCTGCCCTGCGCTTCCAGCAAGAGCGTCTGATCAGCGATCTGGAAGAAAAGCAGCAGCAAGCACCGGAAGAAGCCTCGGACGAGTTCATGTATCAGGACAAGCAGGAAGTCGTGCGCGAGCTGCATTCGGCCCGCAGCCTGCTGGATGATATTCCGACCGTGATTTCTGCCAAGCAGTTGACCACACGCACCTGGAACGTCCTGCCTTACCAGCGCTATCGTGGGGCGGATAAGGAATAAGGCTCTATCCAGCTTCCCCCTGAACAGAAAAAGCCCCTGACCTTAACAAGATCAGGGGCTTTTTCATCACGAAGTCTGCCCGAAGGCAGACTCAAACTGTCCAGAATCTGCTTAACAGACCTCTTCCAGATTGACCTCATTCACAGGCATCAGGCGGCGGTAGAAAGTAGGCAGAGCAAACAAGGCACCATGAATGTCAGCGTTGTAGAACTGCAGGGAATCCTGGTTCTCGTTGCTCATACGCTGCTCCAGTCGTTCCTGGATTTGATCGGCGGAGAAAGCACGCGGGTTCAGCTCGTCGGAGGCAATTGCCAGCCCCCAGTAAGAGCCGTACAGCGGGATATGCAGACCGTAGCCATGCACTTGTGCAAACACACTGGCCAGGGATTCGCTCAGGTTCTTGACCTGCTGACTTTCGTGGAAAGGCGAACCCAGGTGCAATACCAAAGCACCACCACTTGCCAGCGCACGTTTGCAGGACTCAAAGAAGGCAGTCGTGTACAAGGGGCCGGCCGGAGTTTCGGGGTCGGTCAGGTCCAGATAGATCAAGTCAAAGCGTTCCTGTGTATTGGCCAGGAACTTCGCGCCGTCTTCGATCTGAATTTGTACACGCGGGTTATCAAACGCCCCCTTGTGAATGGACTGCAAGTGCTCGCGGGCCACCTCGATCACCTCCCCATCCAGCTCAACCAGAGAGACTCGCTCCAGGCTGGGGTACTTCAGCAGTTCTTCCAGGGCTCCACCATCCCCACCGCCCACAATCAGGGCACGACGTGGATTCGGGTGAGACATAGCGGCCGGGTGAATCAGACCTTCGTGGTAGAAAAATTCTTCGGCCTCGGAAGTCATCATGCAACCGTCCAGGCGCAAGGTCTTACCCAAGGTTTCGGAACGCAGCAACTCCAGACGCTGAAAAGCAGTCTGGCGCTCCAGCAAGCGCTCGGTGAAGCGAAAGCCGTACAGCGCATCCTGATTCAGGTTTTCCGTCAGCAGTTCACCAGCATGGGCCGGGCCATCGGCCTCGCCACGCCACAAGCGATTACGCTGGGCCTGACCGGGCTTGAAAGCCTGCTCAATACCGTCAATCAGGCGGGTCGCCTTGCCGGAATTGTCCTGCATGAAATTGCAGACATAAACGTCCAGCGTCACGCCACCACGCTCTGGCCAGGTATGGATGGCCAAGTGAGACTCGGCCAATAACAGTACCCCGGTAACACCACCAGGCTGCCCTTCAAATTCGGGAAATGCCTGCCACTCCTCACCAACAATCGTCAGCCCTGCATCAATAGTCTGCTGACGGCAAAAATCCGCCAGTTTCTGGGCATCGATCAGCAGCTCCGGGCTGCATGCACATTGGTAAAGGTCTGCGGTCAAGTGCAAGCCTTGCATAATCGTGTGCTCCTTTAACAGATTTTGCGCTCCCTACCAACGAGACGACCGCAACGTAAAAACTTCAAAGCGAGGTGCACCTGGAATGGCGATCACCTCGCTTCATCGAAAAGAGCGCAAATTGTACCTTATATCAAACTTAAATATATGAAAATAACCCTATTTAAGGGAAGATTAAGGTATATACGACGCGGAAGGCAGCAGAACCAATTCCATGACCAAATGCGCTCCTGGACCCGGACGGTCCTTGAAATAGACTCTGCCCCCGTGGTGGTGAACAATCGAGCGCAAAATGGACAAGCCCAGACCGCTTCCTTGCACCTGTTGGCCGGGCAGGCGATAGAACTTGTCAAAGACCTTCTCTTTATAGAGCGGATCAATTCCCGGCCCTTGGTCCAGGACCTCTATCCGAGCCCAACCGGTTTCGCCCGGCTGCAAGCGCAGGGTCACCATGGTGTCCGGCGCGGAGTACTTCAGGGCATTTTCCAGCGCATTGCGCAAAGCCACCAATAAAGGAACGATATCCACCTTGGCCCACAAGCCATACTCGGGCACATCCAGGTAAATGCGGTGGCGCTGTTCGTGAAAGGGGCGCAGACTCAGGCGCAGCACGGCACGCAAATCGGACTCGCGCCATTCCTGCATGCTCGTGCCCTCATACTCCATGCGATTCAAGCGCGTCAAATCGTCCAGCAGCACATCAACGCCACGAACCTTTTCATGTAATTGAGAGTAGATCTTGCTAGCCCAGGCTGACGGGGTTGTCTCCAGTTGCAGCAATTGGATATAGCCGCTGATGGCGGCCAGCGGGGAGCGTATTTCATGGGCAGCCATGGCAAAACAGTCAGCACGATCGCGCTCCTGTTGCATTTTTGTGCTGACATCGCGAATCATCAACAAAGTTGCGCTGTCTGAATCGGAGGCCGCATAGGCATGAAACTCCAGGGCGCGGGCCTGTTCCCCTTCCCCATCCCGGTGCACATAGTAAAAAGGATTTTTTTCGCGGTTAATAACCCGACTAATCCCAGGGAGCAAATACGCTAAATCTGCCCGTATTCCCTTTTCCAGATTCTGGAAAAAATCGATTAAATCATCGTTGTCATTGGCCAATTCCGGCGTATCCAGCAAACGCCGCATGGCCCGATTACAACCCTCAATTCGCCCACAGGAATCGAACATGACAATGGCATCGGGCAAGGCATCCAGCATTTGCTCAAAGCGATGTGCTTTTTCATAAGCCTGTCCCGGCCATTTAAGCACGCTCGCTCGGTCAAACAAACGTTGCCCGATCAAAAAACTGGTAAATAGTGTGAGCAACAAGCCAATCCCCTATTTTCGTCCCAAAACAAGCACCAGGCCTGCCTCAGTGTGGTTTCAATCTCCATGCGACAAAAATCCAGTCCAGCGGATAAACCAAGCATTTTTCTAGATGGGATTACTGATCTGCCAATGCCTTTGCATCAGCCTGGGTGAAAAAACGGTTAATCGCCTAATAAAGAAATTTCATAACAATCAGGCGGAACAATAAGAAAGGGATTAGTACTTTTTAAAAGTTTTACTCCAAAACCACCGCCCATACTGCTTAACGGCAGAAACGGCCTTATCATAAGGCGCATAAATTTTCTTTGAGGAAACAAGGGGGCTTGTACAAAATGGATTCCTATTTATTTCATAAAGACTGACCAGGATCAAGACTAACGATAAAAACAAGTGCTAGGGTGCTAACACCGTTTTTCTTGGCCCGACAAGCCGAGCACCGCCCGGACCCGCCCGTAACATCAACACTTATAAGTGTGTTCAGCTCCCCACACTGGGCCCGTCCGGTAACACGACAGCGCAAGGGATACGCGTAAAATCAGCAAGGCGAGTCCAGGTTCACAGGCCCGCCCGATTGAAGTGAGTCCCTGATGAAGCATGAACATCTGAAAATCGGAGATATTAGAAGCATGTGTGTCGAATACTCTGCCTATCACTTGGCGTGAACAGGCCACTTCCCATTGCCATTAGTAGTATTTCTGTACTTACTAATACCGTCTCTACACTCTGCACTGCTACATCGGGGCCCATAGCCTTTCTTTCCCCGGTCTGGCCTGCTTTCATTTTGTTGACTCCATGAACGACGCCGTTTACTCCACTCGGCAGGCTGCTGATTTACTAGGTGTGTCTGTACGCACCGTACAACTTTGGGTAGAAGCCGGGACCCTGAAAGCCTGGAAAACCCAAGGCGGGCACCGTCGCATCGACCGCGATTCCGTACAAGCCATCTTGCAAGAGCGCCGTGGGCAAACCAGCCCCCCCACGCCTGATGTTCCGATCACTCCCAGCCTACCTGTTTGCAGCGGTGAACCCTGCCTGCGCGTACTGGTCGTTGAAGACGACCTGGATTTGCTGGCGATTTACCGCATGGCCATGGAACATCTGCCCTTCCCGGTCGAATTGCGCTGCGAGCAAGATGGCCTGAAAGGTCTGATTGCTGCCGGCAATTTCTACCCCGATGTGCTGATCGTGGACCTGAACCTGCCCAAACTGGATGGTTTTGCCATGCTCAAGGCGCTGGCCGATGCCCCTGAAACCGAACATACCCAGATTTATGTGATTTCTGCATTGAGCGCCGCCGATATTCACGCGCGTGGCGGTCTGCCCGGCAAAGCAACAGCCCTGACCAAGCCCATTCCCATTGCCCTGCTCCTGCAACTGCTCAGCGAAGCCTTCCACGCCCAGTACCTGCCCTCCTGAGCACGTCCTCTGCCCTTTATCAGCCAGGATCAATTTTTTCAATTTCGATCTTTTTGTGACAAAAATTTTCATTTGATTATCATTTTTTTATTTTTAGACATAAAAAACGAATCAAATGATACTATTCACGAAAATTCACAACAAGAAATTGATCCGTTTATCTCGAGTCTTTTGCTGATACAAAAATACAAAGGGAAAGGCTATGCGCAAGAACCTACCAATTACCGGCATCGAAACCGAGCTGCTGGACGAGCAATATCTCATTTCCAAAACTGACCTGGCCGGCCGCATCATTTATGCGAACCCGGCCTTTGTCGAGGTGAGCGGGTTTAGTCGGGAAGAATTGATTGGCGAGCCGCACAATATCGTGCGTCACCCCGATATGCCATCCGAAGTTTTTGCAGATTTGTGGCATACCTTAAAACAGGGACGTTCGTGGGTGGGGGTGGTAAAGAATCGCCGTAAGGACGGCGGTTTTTATTGGGTCCTGGCCCATGCCAGTCCCATTATTGAACAAGGGGAATTAACCGGCTTTGCGTCGGTTCGTGTGCGCGCAAAACCTCAGGATATTCAAGCAGCTGAACAGTTTTATCAGGAATTGCGCGAAGGCCGAAATCGTTCCCGAACGATACGCGCTGGCCAAATTACGGCTCGCAGCTGGCGTCGCCCTTTTGCCGGCCTTCGTTTCCTGGCTGGTCCCAGTTTATTGGCCGCCTTTTTACGAAAAGGCCTGTTGAATCTGGGTATTACCGGCGGGATTATTGCCATGATCCTGAATACGGAAATGCCACAGCAAAGCATGATCCTCCTGGCCAGTTCTCTGGGGGTGGGGACACTGATGATTTTGGGGTATCAGGCCGTGCTGATGCGACGGGTTTTGGGATCGTTTAAAACGGCCACGCACATCGCCCAACAAATTGCCGCAGGCAACCTGACAGTCAACACACGCGGGCCCGCTGTAAAGAAGCTGGAAACGCTGGGCCAGAATCTGGATCTGATGCGTAAGAGCCTGATGAGCATTAGTACCGACGTGGACCATAGCTGCAGCAACAATCAAATGGTGTCACGCAAACTCTCGGATAACAGCGCCCTGCTGGAAGCACGCACTCAAGAGCAAGCGGCGTCCATGCAGCAGACCACTGCCAGTATGAGCTCCTTTGGGCAAGCCGTTCTACAGACCGCGGAAAACGCCAAGGCCAGCCACGAACTGGCTAGCCGCAGCGCGGATATCGCGGGTCGCGGGAACGATGCGGTTCAGAAAGTCAGCTCATCCATGCAGCAGATTCTGGAAAGCTCGCAGCATATCGGCAATATCGTGTCGATGATCAATAACATCGCCTTTCAGACCAATATCCTGTCGATCAACGCCTCAATTGAATCGGCCCGCGCCGGAGAGGCCGGTAAAGGCTTTGCGGTGGTTGCCTCTGCCGTGCGTTCGCTGGCTCAGCAAGCGGCTCAAGCGGCCGATGAAATCAAGCAACTGGTCACCGAAACCCAAACCCTCAGTGCTGAAGGTGCCACCCACGCCGCCCATGCGGGGCAGACCATGCAGGAAATCCTGACATCCGTGTCTGAGGTTGCGGGTTTGATGGGTGAGATTTCTGCTGCCACCAGCGAGCAGAGCATCGGTTTGGGCCAGTTGACCCAGGCCTTGAAACAGGTGGACCAAATCACCAGCGACAATGCCGCTCTGGTCCATGACTTGAGTGAAACAGCGCAGGAACTGAACCAGAATGGGGCTGAACTGCAAGAGGCTATCAGTGTCCTGAATCATGGAGAAAGTGCACATACCCACCCACCCACTCGCTCTGCTGCCCCCTTGATCCTGGCCCCGGTTGTGAAAATGGACGCCGCTCGTCGCAAACCGGCCCACCCAGGCCGACTACGACAATTGGCATCCAGTACCTGAGTTCGCTAAAAGCCCAGGCTTTCAGCCCCTCCCAACAAGGCCAGCACACCCAGCACGGCAAAGATACAGGCAGCAATCCGGTGTACCAACTGAGTCGGCAAACGGCGGGCAATGCGCTCGCCAAACAAAACGGCAGGTGCGTTGGCCAACATCATGCCCAAGGTCGTGCCCAGCACCACCAAACCGAACTCTTGATATTTAGCAGCCAAAGCGACCGTCGCAATCTGTGTCTTGTCGCCCATCTCGGCCAGGAAGAATGTCACCAGCGTGGTGCCAAAAACACCAAAACGCGTACGGGTGGCTTCGGCATCATCGATCTTGTCAGGAATCAGAATCCAGATGGCCATGGCCAGAAAGGAAATACCCAGCACCCAACGCAGCACTTCCGGATCCAGCAAAGCGGGAACCCAAGCACCAATGGCGCCAGCCAGACCGTGATTAACTAAGGTTGCTATGAAAATAGCGAGAATGATGGGCCAAGGGCGTTTATAGCGGGCTGCAAGAATAAAGGCCAACAACTGGGTTTTGTCCCCAATTTCTGCCAAGGCAACCACACCCGTGGAGATAAACAACGCTTCCATAACAACTCCTGGCCGGATAAGAGACAGATGACCACAAACCCTCCCGGCCAAACGCGAAGGTCCATGGTCAAAAGTCTTGCCAGGCTAAGTTGCTATCAGCGCCATGACCCTGTGTAGGTCAAGTATGTTGACGCTGATCTTCGGTAAACCGAAGCGGCTACTCCCTAATGACGAAGCGCATCGTAGCCCAGATTAAGACGCCTGTCCAATCGGGGCTTTTCAACGCACAAGAAGTACACTTGCTTATTTTCACGCTTTCACCAGACGCATGACCGCCCAAAATCCAGCATCGGCTCAGCCCAACACCTACCAGCGCTATGTGCTGCTGTATCTGTTATTCATGATTTTGCTGTGGACCGTTTTGATGGCGATTAGCCATAAAGCCCCCGATCTGGACGGCATGGAAGAACTGGTCTGGTCGGCCAGTTTCGAGCTGGGCTATTTGAAGCATCCCCCCTTTCCAGCGTGGGTGATGGCCGCCTTGACCAGCGTAGTCGGACGCCCGGCATGGCTGACCTTTGCCGCGGGCATGACAGCTTCGGTGCTGGGGCTATGGTTTATCTGGAAACTGGCCTGCGAATTCCTGAACCCCGAACGCGCCTTCATGGTCTTGCTGATCAGTTCTGTCAGTATTTACTTTTCCTTGCGCGGCACCATTTTTAATCACAACACGGCACAACTGTGGTCCGTAACCGCCGCGACCTGGTTTTTCTATCGCGCCAGCCGCGACCAGAAACCGGCAGACTGGTTATGGCTGGGCGCCGTCGCTGCGCTGTCTACGGTCACCAAATACAGTGCCGTGATTCTGTTCACCGCCTTCTTTTTGTATTTCCTGCGCAGCGGTATGTGGCGTCAGCGGCAGACCTGGATAGGGCTGGGCTTGGCCCTGCTTGCCTATGTGCTGGTCTTGTCGCCCCATCTGTACTGGCTGGTGAAGCACGACTTCGCCCCCTTCCGCTATATGGACGGCTCGCTGGAAACACATACCCGCTGGGAGGCCTACAAGGAACTGCTGGCGTTTAGCCTGGACCAGCTGGGGCGACTAAGCCCCATGGTTGTGGCCATGATTGCGCTGGGCATCTGGAATCGTCGCGCCAGGAAAAAGCTGGCCCCATCCGACACGGCCTTGCAAAACAAGCAACGCTATGCCGATGATATTTCCCGCAGCGACAAGCAATTCCTGCTGTGGGTGGGCCTGACTCCCATCATCAGCACGGTCTTGATTTCAGCCATCATGGGCACCCGTCTGGTCGCTTCCTGGGCCACCACTTTTTTTGTTTTGTATGGCTTTTTTGCTCTTTGGCTCATGCACGGCAAGGACAAGATCCAGCTGCGGCGCGTGGCTATTATTGTGATCGTGTTGCAGATATTGCTGGCATCGGGCTACGCCTTGGCTCGTGGCCCATTGGCCTGGCATAAAGGTCGGGACTCTCGCTCCACCTTCCCCGGCCCGGAAGTATCTGCCCAAATGCAAGCCATCTGGAACGAACACATGCCCGGCATCCCACTTAAAGTCGTCGTAGCCGATACCTGGCTAGGCGGCAATATTGCCGTTCATGCCGGCCAGGATGTGATGGTCTTTATTGATGCTGACCCGGCTGCTTCACCTTGGCTGACACTACCGCAGGATATGGAATGCGGCGCTCTGATTGTTTACAGCATCCAGACCCGTGGGAAACCTCCTGCATCCTTGTTCCAGCTGTACGAGCAAGCTCCTATCAAGGGGCAGGCCGAGCAGCGCTGGTCTTCCGAGCGCAGTCCCATGATTGATCTGAACTGGGCCATTCTGCCCGCACAAAGCAGTTGCCCCTTTGCAGCCACCGCCCGCTGAATCACTTAAATTTTGGGGTGATGCACCGGCAGTTGCTCACCCAGATAATCCAGAAAATGTCGGACCGCCGGGGCCATGCCTCGGCGGGAAGCAAACACAGCGTGAATAATCCCCGGCAAGGGCGCCCACTGTGGCAATACTTGCACCAGGCGTCCAGCTTTCAAGGCCTCGCAACACATATAGTCGGGCAAGATACCCACGCCTATGCCCTGCTCCACCCCTTCACGCAACGTCAGCAAATCCGAGGCCATATAGCGCGGCCTGTGCGTTACCGTCAGGCTGGCGCCCTCGGGACCATACAGCTCCCATTCGTTTTGACCTTGTCGGGCCGACATGGCCACCGTGGGCAATTTCACCAAATCAGCCGGGCCGCGCACCGGATCAAAACGCGCCAGCAGTTCAGGCTGAGCAACCAGAATCGCCCCTGTTTCACCCAGGCGCTTGACGATATAGCTCGCACTATCACTTAAGGTGCTGCGCACTCGCAAAGCCACATCAATCCCGTCCGCCACCGGATCAACCACCCGGTTGCTGACTTCCACCTCCAGCTCAACCTGAGGGTAGCGAATCAGAAACTGTGCAAACACGGTCGACAAGACCGTATGGGCCAAGGTGACCGGGCAACTGATACGCAAGAGACCACGCGGTTCTTGCTGCACTTGAGCCACCGCAGAATACGCAGCTTCGGCCTCGTCACGCATGGCTTGGCAATGGCGCAGGAACACCTCTCCAGCAGGGGTCAGAGACAGGCTGCGCGTGGTGCGTTGCAGCAGGCGCACACCGACTTCAGCCTCAAGACGGCTAAGACGTCGCGACACTCGCGATGGCGGCATGCCCAAGTGTCGGGCAGCAGCACTAAAGCCGCCACGCTGTACCACTTCGGTAAACAGCACCATGTCATTTAAGTCATACATACAGGGAAGTTTTCCAGGATTACAGACAAAAGTAGAATAATCTTTCTCAGAAAAACCGGCTTATCAAAGGTATGGGCATCAAACATAATGACACCATTCCTTCATCGCTTTGGACACCAAACATCATGAAACTGCTACACGTAGACTCCAGTATCACCGGCGCCAACTCCGTTTCCCGCGAACTTTCGCAATTTGTGGTTGATCAACTGCGCCAGCAAAATGAGCAAGTCCAAGTGGAGCATGTAGATCTGGCCCTGAACCCGCCACCTCACTTTTCGGCTGACTCCCTGGGCATGCGCCTGGGTCTGGACCCAGCCACCCTGAGCGAGCGCCAGCGTGCCGAGAACGCCATCACCGAACAATACCTGAGCCAGTTCCTGGCTTCCGATGTGGTGGTGATTGGCGCCCCCTTCTACAACTTCACCATTCCTAGCCAACTGAAAGCCTGGATGGACCGTCTGGCTCAAGCTGGCCGCACTTTCCGCTACACCAGCAATGGCCCGGAAGGTCTGGCTGGCGACAAAACGGTTTACCTGGTTCTGAGCCGTGGTGGCATCTACTCCGAATCGGAGCAAGGCCAGGCCATGGAACATCAGGAAAGCTACCTGCGTGTGATGTTCGGCTTCATGGGTGTAACGGACCTGCGTATTGTGTACGCCGAAGGTCTGGGCAAAACCCCAGAGCTGCGTGATCAGATTGTAGAGAACGCCAAGGCCAATGTCAGCGCCTTGCTGGAAAAGAGCCCTGCCTAAGACCGGGAAGGCCTGGTTCGACCAGGCCTTGGCTGTTTAGCTCTGCACAAGCAGCCACCCGCCCCTTCAGCTCTCAAGCCTGAGCAAGCAAAGATAAAGCCGGATCCCAATCCCTGTGTGGACATCGGATCCGGCTTTCTCTTTTGCGTTGCCTGCCAGCAGGCAGCACATTCTGATCGCGCTTAATCTCCACCAGAGAAAAACACAAAGGGCCATCAATTGGCCCTTTGTGTTGATACCGCGATAAGCAGGAACGAAATCGGAGCAGAATCAATTTCTGCCCGCGCGCCCCTTTTTATTCGTCTGTTTCCAGCCAGTGGCCCAAGCGCAGACGCTTGGTGTTCAGGTAAGCCTCGTTAAAGGGATTACCTTCAATTTGATGCGGCACACGCTCCACCACATCAATGCCAATTTCCTGCAGGGTTTTTACCTTGCGCGGATTATTGGTCATCAGACGCAGCTTCTGGATACCGACGTGCTCGAGCATATCCTTGCAAATATCATAGCGACGCATATCCGCAGGAAACCCCAGCTTCTCGTTGGCTTCCACCGTATCCGCCCCCTGATCTTGCAGGTTGTAGGCACGGATCTTGTTCACCAGACCAATACCCCGCCCTTCCTGGCGTAAATACATCAAGGCACCACGGCCTGCCGTAGCAATACGTTCCAGTGCCAATTGCAGTTGAGGGCCGCAATCGCAGCGCAGGCTGAACAAGGCATCGCCCGTCAGACACTCGGAGTGGACACGGGCCAGGACAGGCTCGCCGTCGGCCACATCCCCCAAGGTCAACAAGACGTGTTCTTTTTGATTGCTGCGCTCTACAAATACATGGATTTGGAATACGGCCCAGGGGGTAGGCAAACGGCTGGAGCTGACGTAGTCCAATAAAGCGCCGGGTTTGGCCTGCTGGGCAGCCAGCGGGGAGTCCGATTCTGATGCCAGTGCGGCATCCGGGATGGATTGCATAATGAGTCTCTGCTGCAACGAAGAAATGCGGCTTGGCCCCATCCGGGGCAACCTAGCAATGATAGCCCAATTCAGTCCATTTCTTTAAGCCTGAGGCAAGATGCTTTTCAGGACTAATTTCGCTTGTCCCCCTTTGACACAGACATGAAACATTCACCTTATGTGCCTATCCTTATAGCGAAAAGTTCTGCGATCCGGTATTCTACGCAACAAGAAAATACATAAAATGTTATGAAACTTACAAATACAGATGATCTATGGCGCTTTGTGTTTTTCACTGAGCCTTGATCATCCTCTTACTCGATTGATCATGCCCGCCACTAAGGTCTTTATTCGTTATGTTGTGATTGGGCTCGGCTTGGCCCTGCAACCGTTTGTCGCCCATAGTGCGGCAAGCCAGACCTGGCCCCAGCCTCCTTCTCAATTAAGTCTGGACAGCCCCTACGGCACCTTGCAAGTGAGCCAAAGCGATTATGTCTATGAAGCACAACTGCAACTGGACTCGCAAATCATCGCGCCCGAACTCAAGGGCTTGATCAATATTCCCTACGCCTTCAGACAATCCAACAACCAGACAGCGTTGATTTCGGTGGACAACGGCCTGGGGGGTTGCTCGATTTATTATCACTGGGTCACAGTGTCCTCCAAGGGCTATACCGTCTCGCCAGCGTTTGGGTCTTGCAGCGCACAAATTCGAGTACGCCACCAGGGTCAAACCCTGATCATGGAAACCCCCAGCCTGGATAATCCCACCCTGATCGACGAGTACCGTTACGACGGTCGCAAGATCAGTTTGCGCAAGCGCAAACCCCGCGCTCAATAAAAGAAGGAACCCGCGGCGGAAAACGGACTCCAAGACAACACTGACTATAATCAGATGTCTTAGTCTCTCCGGATTTTCCCCATGCAAGCCTCCTCGACTCGCCCTTTACTCATCTGGGATCTACCCACCCGCCTGTTCCACTGGCTGCTCGTGATCAGCATCGTGGGCTGTTTTGTGACGATCAAGGTTGGCGGTTTGTGGATGGACTGGCACGTACGCTTTGGCTTGCTGGCCCTGGGGCTGCTGGCATTTCGCCTGGTCTGGGGCCTGATTGGTGGTTACTACTCCCGCTTTAGCCACTTCCTGCCCAATCCTGTACGCAGCCTGCGCTACTTGCGTGACAAGCCCGCGGTTTACCCAGGCCACAACCCCATCGGTGCCTGGTCCGTCTGGATCATGTTGATTGTGTTCGGCTTTCAAGCCGTCTCGGGCCTGTTTGCCAATGACGACATCTTCACGACTGGCCCTTTGGCCTATCTGAGCAGCGACTGGTCCAAAACCCTGACGGGCCTGCACAAAGCCAATGAATGGATCATGCTGGCCATTATTGCCTTGCATATCCTGGCTATTTTCCTGTATCGCGTGTTGCGTGGTCAGAAATTAACCAGCGTCATGGTCAAGGGCAGCATGCCGGTTCCCGCCGATGCCAGCCTGCCTGCCAGCAAAGACAGCTGGAAAACCCGTTTTCTCGCTCTGATCATTGTGGCTCTGATTGCCTGGGGCGTGTACTGGATGACAGGTCTGGCACCCGTAGGCGGTGGCATGGACGACTTTATGTAAGGCCGACTTATCCCCAGAAGCTGTGAATAAACCTGGGGATAATGCGGGGACTGTTTGGGCTGAGCCGCATTTTTACTAGCCGTCTTTTAAACTGGACGGTGACTAGCCGCTTGAGCACTTCCTGCGCAGAAAGCGACGGCCTCAAGATACTTCTTAGCGCCGTCGCCAAAATCCCCACAAAACCAGAACCAGGCCCAGCACGGCGGCTAATAAACCCGCCCAGCTGAAAATAGTCAGGCCCAGCCATGCGGGACCGCGCGTAACCAGCACCGGACCCAAAATCAATACAAAAGCCGCCGTCACAATCGCAATGGCCAGACGGGTGGCTGCCTTTTCCAGCGACGAGGCCAGACGCGGCATGCCCTCGATTTGAATACGCGCCGAGATCTTTCCTTGCCGCACCCTATGCATCAACAGACGCAGCAATTGGGGCGCATCCATGGCCAACTGCCGCGACTCCAGCAAACTGCGTTGCAGGTCCGCATAAACACGACGTGGCGAGTACTGCTTGCGCATCAAGCCCATGATCACGGGCTGCGCGACTTCGACCACATCAAACTGCGGGTCCAGACGCTTCAGCACACCGTCCGCCGTGATAAAAGCCTTGAACAGCAAGGCCAGATCCGGCGGCAGAATTAAATGGTTCTCGCGCGCCAGAGCCATGAAGTCCAGCAAGGCAGCCGAGATGGACAACAGCCCACTGCTTTGTCGGGCTACATAACGCTGGGCACTTTCTTCCAGACGGCTCCAATCAAAGTCCTCTGCCCCGGACCAGTCCAGCAAGGTCGTTGCCACCCCATCTGCCTGTCCATCCACAATCGCCCGTAGCAACACCAGCAATTGCTGGCGGCGACGTTCCGTCAAATGGCCCACCAAGCCGAAATCAATAAAGGCAACCTTATTGCCCGGCAAGGCCATCATATTGCCGGGGTGCGGATCAGCATGAAACAGCCCGTCCTCCAGCACCATATGCAGGAACGCCAAGGCACCTCGGCGGGCCAATAAAGGACGATCCGCCTCAATAGCTTGCAACTGTGCCTCTTGAATGGGCGAGACCCCGGGGACAAACTCCTGCACCATGACCGTCGCGCTGGTCCACTCCATATAGACACGCGGAACCACGATGTCCTTGAAGGGCTGCATGTTCTCGCGCACCGCCAAGGTATTGGCCGCTTCGCGGGTGAAGTCCAGCTCATCGGCAATGGCTTCAGCCAGGGCACGCACGATATCGTAAGGGCGATACTCGGGCAGCAAGCCTTGTTGCTGGACCAGGCGGGCAATCTGTTTCAACAAACGCAAGTCAGCCTGAATCAGTGGCTCCAGACCAGGGCGCTGCACCTTCACCACGACTTCGGTGCCATCCAGCAAACAGGCGCGATACACCTGTGCCATGGAGGCCGAGGCCAGCACCTGGGTGTCAAAGCGCGCAAAGGCTTGCTCAACCGTTTGACCCAAAGCCTGCTCCAGCTCGGGTCTGATCGTTTCCCAAGGCACCGGCGCGGCGTGACCTTGGAGCTTCTCCAGCTCCTGCGTCCACTCCAACGACAGCAAATCATTACGTGTAGCCAGAATCTGACCCAGCTTGATAAAGGTCGGACCCAGCTCTTCCAGCGCACGTCGCAAACGTTCAGGTGCCGAGCGCTCGGGCATTTCGGCCGCCACCGAGGTCTTGTTACCGGGCAGGAGGTCCGACAAGCCCAGGCGATGCATCACATCCCCAATCCCGTATCGAGCTATAACCGCTCCAATGGCACGGACTCGTGCATGGTCGCGCAAGGCCAACAAGGTTCCTCCCAACATACTCGCTCTCCAGTAGGGTACGCTCTGAGAAAAGTAGCATACCGCAGTGTCCCGGTGACTTACTTATCCACTTATCCACATTTTCAGTGGGCAAGCTCGGGGATAGCCTTTGGACAAGTCACATTAAGCCAAGCAATTCAATGACTTGTCATGGTGGGGTAATTAACGCCCCCTACCCGTTTTCCGATGACAAGAATCGAAAATGCCCCTGCTCTATCCACGGAAATCAGAGTACATTGACGTTTTCCAATTCAAGGAGAGCGTGATGCGTCTGGATAAGTCTCGCTCCAGCCGTAATGTCGAGGACCGCCGTGCCAATGGGCCACGATTGAGCGGCGGCAAGATCGGCTTGGGGACAATCGTGCTGGCCCTGGTGGCCATGTACTTTGGGGTGGATCCCAGTGTGGTGCTGAACCTGGCCGACGACCCTACCAGCGCCCCTCAGTCTCAACCCGTTGCAGCCTCGGATGCACAGGGCCAAACTATTGCCAAGATCCTGGGCGAAACCGAGGATGTCTGGCGTGATGTTTTTGCCAAGCAAACCAATGGCAGCTACCGCGATCCCGTGCTGGTGCTGTACCGGGGCGCTACCCCGACCGCCTGCGGGGCAGGTCAATCTGCCATGGGGCCGTTTTACTGCCCTGCCGATCAAAAGCTTTATATAGACTTGGGCTTTTTCACCGAGATGGAGCAAAAGATGGGCGTCAAGGGCGACTTTGCCCCTGCCTATGTGATTGCGCATGAAGTGGGCCACCATGTTCAGAACCAGTTGGGCATGATGCGTCGTGTCGATGAAGCCCGTCGCAGCGGCTCCGCCTCCCAGGCTCGTCAAGCCTCTGTACGCCTGGAGCTTCAGGCTGATTGCTATGCCGGTATTTGGGCAAACCACGCTGACGCGCAACGCCAGATTCTGGAACCAGGCGATATTCGCTCGGCCCTGGATGCCGCTCAAGCCGTAGGCGATGACACCTTGCAAAAGCAATCGCAAGGCTATGTAGTCCCCGATTCCTTTACCCACGGCAGCTCGCAACAACGCATGGCCTGGTTCATGGAAGGCTATAAAACCGGACAGCTGAAAATGTGCGACACCTTCACCCGTCCTGACCCGGTCTCCTGATAAACGTAAAATTATGTAACCGCATCTTGCGCTAGATAATTTCCGTTCTATAATCTTTTTCTTCGCAGGAAACGGGGGTCGTTAGCTCAGTTGGTAGAGCACTGGACTCTTAATCCATTGGTCGACAGTTCGAGTCTGTCACGACCCACCAAATGTCCTGCTGCTTACGGTACACCATGCCGTAACACCGTAAATCAGCCCGCTGCTGCAGCGGGCTTTTTTGCGTCTGAACACTATCCCTGAGAAGCTCAAGGGCCCTGCCAATTTTTGAGTGGCAGGGCTTGGGTGACAATACTACACAGGGTCAATAGTCGTGGCACCCCTTCTGTAATTCGGTCATGAAGCGGCCCGCATGAAACCCGTCACACTTGCCATCATCTTTTCCTGAATCTCCATACTGTCCATCCAGGCAAGTGTATAGAAAAACGCGGTAAGCAGTGCCAATCTGCGTTCTTCAACACCCTGCCTTAAACAGAAGCCGAACCACTCACAGAACTTCCTGCCTTTGCCTGAATCTGCGACAGCGTGCGGGAGGGATCCACCAAGACAAAACCCAGCACGGCTCCCAGCAGCAAAAGTACGGCCGTCAAGGCAAAACCCTGGTGAAAACCGGCAAGACCTGGCTCGGCCTGAATCAGTCTTCCCATCACAATCGGTGCAACCAGACCCGCTGTTGTGGACAAGGAATTGGTGATGGCCAATGTAGAACCTCGCTTTTCGATTGGGCTGATTTGCGCTGAGATTGCCGAACAAAGCACAAAACCGACCTGGGGGAAACTCAAGCCCAAGGCGATCAGCACAATCCCCGCTGTTGGACCCGGCTTCAAGTAAGCGGCCGCCAGCAGGCACAAGGCCCCTGCCAACAAGAAACCTACCGTGACCAGACTGCGTGCCACTCGGGACGAATACCCCTGACGCAAGAAGCGGTTGGACAGGTAAGAGCCGCCCGACACAATCGGGATTGCCACGAAAATGCACAAGGAGAACAGCCATCCCGCCGTGTCCGACGAGAAGTTCAGACCGCGTTGCAAATAAGCGGGCAACCAGGTAAAGACCAGCGCAGCACACCAGTACGCTACCCAGTACATCAGCAGGTTGCCGATGAAACTACGATTCAAAAGCACAGCACGGTAAGAGCAACGAGACTGCGGCATGTGCTTGCCTGCAGCGGGCGCCGCAGCTGCACTGATGGGACCGTCCTTGCCCAACAAGGCCCATACCACCAGCCACATCAGCCCTGCTGCCGCTGTCACCCAAAACACCGAGCGCCAGCCATGACTGATGGTCAAATACCCCACCAGGGGACCGGCCAGCAGCATACCAACCTGCCCACCCTGCATCACAATGGCCGTAGGCCAGGTACGCTCCTGATCCGGAAACCACTTGTAGCACGCGTGCAAGGCCAGGGGATAGGCAGGCCCTTCCCCTACTCCCAGCAAAATGCGACAAGCCATCAAGGCAATAATCGTGCTGGCTCCCATAGCGATCGGAACCTGGGCTACAGACCAGATAATGACCAGCCCCACCAGCAGCAAACGCGAGGACACCGTATTGGACACAAAACCCACCACAATGCCCGAGATCGCAAACAGGAAGAAAAAGCTGCCTGCAATGGTGCCAAACTGCTGTGGCCCAATGGCCAGCTCCTCCATCAACGGCACGGCGACCAAACCAAATATCGCCTTATCGGCAAAGTTGATCACCATGAACAAAAACAACAAGAACACCACGACGTAGCGCTGTCCTGGGAAATACTTTTTCTGGTTTTCCATGTCTCCCCCCAACTTGTCAAAAGTGCAGCGATACGATTAATAAGGACGGTCACCAATAATGGTGGCTCGGGCCATTTTGCGGGGCAAAGGAAAGTAGTCCTGAACGGCGTAATGCTGGGTGGCCCGGTTGTCCCAAAACGCAATGGTGTGAGGCTGCCATTTCAAGCGCACCTGATACTCCGGGTGACGGGCCTGATCCACCAAATACTGCAGCAGGAAATGAGCGCCGCTTTGCAGCTCGGGCATGCCACGGAAAAAGCCGGTTTCGATGTAATTGGCCAGATGGGTAGTCCAGCTGCTGACATACAAAATCCGCTGGCCAGTTTCTGGATGAGTGCGCACCACAGGGTGTGTTTGCGCTGGAAAACGATCTCGCAACGCAGCTCTGTCCTCCTCGGGGATACGGTCTATGAAACCGGGCAATAAATCGTGTACGGCTTCCAGCTCGTGCAAAATATTTTTGATGTGAGGCGGCAAGTTCTCATAGGCCAGTGCCATATTGCACCAGATCGTATCGCCCCCGGCGGGTGGACATTCAATGCAACGCAGAATGGAACCCATGGAAGGTTCGGCCCGCCAGCTGACATCGCTATGGTAGATATTCTCACGCCCCGGCTGCGTGTTATTGCCCCCCAGCAGCACCAGCTCGGGATAGTCCGGATCGTGTGGAAAAACCGGATGCACTTCCAGCTCACCAAAGCAACGGGCAAATGCAACATGCTGTGCCGCATTCAAAGGCTGGTCGCGAAACACCAGCAATTGATGCTTCAACAACAAGGCGCGCAGCTCCTGTACCTGCGTATCCTCCAGGGCCTGAGTCAAATCGACACCCGCTACCTCGACACCGATAGCGGGCGACATGATTGTGGTTTCCAAGCGGCTGGCTGCGATTGGGCTGTCTACGACCTGCGTCATGATCCTCTCCTGAATATTGTTTCGTTTCAAACGAAACAATATTAGCGTGAGAAATATCCAGTACAACTCGGTGATTACCCTTGAGACTTCAAATATGTGCGTCGCCGCTGAAATCGCTGCCAAAGCGCTGGACCATACGGTTCTCCAGGCGCGTCATCATCTCTTTAAAGGAGCTGAGCTCTTCCTGGCTAAGCACGGACGTCAGCTCCTGCTCCAGACCCAGAGCGATAGGCACAATGCGATCGTGCACTTGCTGGCCCTGCTCGGTCAGACACAGCAGATTGCTGCGCATATCGTTTTCATTATCGCGACGAGCAATTAACTGAGCGGCTGTCAGGCGAGAAACGGCACGGCTGACCTTGGCCTTGTCCATGCTGGTGCGCTCGGTCAAACTGCCCGAGGTCAGGGTGCCATAGCGTCCCAGGGTCGCAATGATGCGCCACTCTGGAATGGACAAACCAAATTGCTGTGCATGCTGACGCGCAAAGGTCACCGCAATATGCGAGGCCAGTATTGTGACTTGATAAGGGAGAAAATTCTCCAGGTCCAGGGTGGTTTTTTCCAACTCGCTTCCCAAGGCGCTAGTCCGCTTTCTGTAAGGAGTTTGATCATAGCATCGCCAGGCAATGGCTTCGCCGATTGGCTACCCAGCTTCTTTTCGATGCAACAAGAAAAAACAAGAGCGGCCTGCCCTGCAGTCATAGTTGTTTACTTTAGCTGCGCCCTAAATCCGATACGCTGGAAGATCACTTCAGTCAGGAGATGTTCATGCCAATTGCCATTGATCCCACCAAAGCGCCCGACACCACTCCTCCCGGCAAAACGCCCAACCCCGAGCCGGACCCTAAAAAGATTCCTGGCAATGAGCCGCCATCCAAAAAATAGTCAAAGGCCAGAGCTTTTGACGCTGCTATTTGCAGGAATTTGAACACTTGCTCGCCATACGCAGGTCGCATGTCATTACATTGAGATGCGGCCTGAAACGGCTGTCACATTTTCTGCAGTACAGTGAATCGTGGTGATATTTATTACAAACCATCACCCTACGCTAATTGGCAAGCTAGTTTGCAAACGCTATTACATCAACCACAAAATTATTTGAGGAGCATTGTATGGCCCAGCTAGACCGAGGCACCATGTGCATCATGTGCCAAACCCTTCCACTATCGCAACCCAACGCTCAACGACATCCTTACCTCAAACCCATCAGACGAGTCGATGACACTGACGAACAAAGCACCGAAAGTCTGTATCACTGCACTGTTTGTCACACCCATTGGCTATACCAACGCGACAAATGGGACGCCTGCCTGGGATTCAAATTATGGCAAGGAGGTCTGCAGGCATTTAACCGGCGGCATGTACCGCTTACCTTCCCCACTCAGAGTACAGACAGCAAAAAAACCAGAAAGCACAAAGGTCCTGAGCTGCTCTCTTGATCCTTGCTAGTCGCAGAACTAGCTCTATCCATACACGGGCAGCGCTGACACGCGGGCTGCCCTGTGAATCCTCCTGGCGCCCTGCCTGCCATTCAGCCACGGCAATTCCAGCACGAACAGGTCTGTTCTGCCTGCTCTGCAGTCGGTCATTTTTCTGAACCGAATGTTGCAAAGTTAAGACTATTAAAAAAAAATGCGCACTTGTTGCGCCGCAACATATATTATTTTTCCATAGTCGTTGTTCCTGCGGTGGTGAGATGAGCGGAGACAGGCGTCACAGAGCGCTGCTGTTATCTCGCTGCCCACCGACTAGGCAAGACCGGGGTCACGTGCCTAGCTAGCTTACTCGCCTTGCCGGAATTGTGTTGCTCTTCAACCTACAACACAGGTCCGCTTGCCTACCACTTGCGTTCGCGCTGTCGCACACCCTGCTGACAGCCGGAGAGTCGCTCAAACCGGCGTTGCCCGGTTGCACACAAGCCATCCACCAGGATTACCCATCCCGGTCGGCCCCCTCTCAACCGTCTCCTACCCCTCTCGGCGTTCCATTGCATCCGCAAGGCCAGCTTGCCTGTGTTTACTTCAGGAACACCTATGAAATTGATTACCGCCATCGTCAAACCCTTCAAGGTTGACGAGATACGCGAGGCCCTTTCCGATCTGGGCATACAGGGGATGACGCTTACCGAGGTCAAGGGATTTGGTCGTCAGAAAGGCCACACCGAGCTTTACCGCGGTGCGGAGTATGCAGTCGACTTCCTGCCCAAGATCCGCATTGAACTGGCTATTCCCGACGAGCAGTTGCAAAGCGTTCTGGAGGCCATTCAAAGCAGTGCCCGCACCGGACGTATTGGTGACGGCAAGATCTTTGTCCAGCCGCTGGACCATGTCATCCGCATCCGCACCGGCGAATGCGATGAGCAAGCCCTGTAATCGGAGACTCCATCATGAACAACGCTGATCTATCGTGGATGCTGGTCTCCACGCTTCTGGTACTGATGATGGCCGCGCCGGGCCTGGCCCTGTTTTACTCGGGGATGGTGCGTCAAAAAAATGCCTTGTCCATGTTGTCCCAGACCTTGCTGGTGTTCAGTCTGGGGGTGGTGCTGTGGTTTATCTATGGCTACTCACTGGCCTTTACCGCTGGCAATCCCTTGATTGGCGGTTTCGACAAGGTCTTGTTCAACGGCATGTTCACCGCTGTTGACCAACAGTTCTCCATGTCGGGCACCTTGCCTGAACTGCTGTTTGCGTCTTTTCAGGCCACCTTCGCCGGTCTGACTTGCGCTCTGGTTGTCGGTAGTCTGGCAGAACGTACCCGCCTGTCCGCCATCCTGGTCTTTACCGTGATCTGGTTCACTTTGGCCTATCTGCCCATTTGCCATATGGTCTGGTTTGCCGATGAACAGAACGGCGGCTTGCTCAACTCCCGTGGCGCGCTGGACTTTGCCGGTGGCACTGTGGTGCATATCAACGCCGGTATTGCCGGTCTGGTCGGTGCCTGGATGATTGGCCCCAGACTGAACTACCGTCGTGAAGCCATGCCACCTCATAACCTGCCCCTGACCTTTATTGGTGCTGCTCTGCTGTGGGTAGGCTGGTTCGGTTTCAACGCAGGCTCGGCTTTGTCGGCCAATGAAAATGCCACGCTGGCATTCTTCAACACCATGCTGGCAGCCGCCATCGGCGTTGTGGCCTGGACTTTGGGTGAATGGATCAGCAAAGGTCATCCTTCCTTGCTGGGTGCCTGCTCGGGTGCGATCGCAGGTTTGGTCGGCATTACCCCGGCAGCCGGTTTTGTGGCTCCTTCCGGCGCACTGGCCATTGGCCTGATTACCTCCCTGGCGTGCTTGTGGGGTGTGAATGTTCTGAAGCGCTGGTTACGCGCCGACGATACGCTGGACGTTTTTGGCATTCACGGTTTGGGCGGGATTGTGGGCGCTTTGCTCACAGGTCTGTTCAACGCACCTGTTCTGGGGGGGCCTGGTACTGCAGCTGGCAACAGTATCTGGATGCAGTTGTGGATTCAGCTCGAAGGCGTGCTGGTTACGCTGGTCTGGTCCGGTGTGGCTGCCTGGATTGCCTTCACCGTTGCCAAACTAGTCTGCGGCGGCTTACGTGTCGATGCTGACCACGAGCGCGAAGGTCTGGATATCCGTACCCACGGTGAAACGGGTTATCAACACTGAGATCCCATCATGATTCGTGCCAATCTTGCCTGCAGGCAAACTGCTCCCTTTACACACAGGCACAGGCCTAAAAGAAAAAGCCCTCTTTCGAGGGCTTTTTTTTATAGGCAAACCAGTTGCTTATTTTTCTTTGCGGTAAGCGTCGTGACAAGTCTTACAGGACTTGCCCACATTACCGAAAGCCACGCGGAAGGCATCAAAGTCGCCCGAATCGGAAGCCACTTTCAGCTTATCGATTGCAGCGGTGAAATCATCGGTAGCTTGCTTGAAACCCTGAGCATCGCTCCAGGCCTCAGCTTTGGTCTCGCCGCCTTCGGTACCAGCGCCAAATGCGCCCCAAGGCAAAGCCGCCAAAACCGTCAGCACTTCTACGTTTTTAGCGATTGCAGCCGCATCATACGGTGCTTCTTTTTTGGCCACGGGAGCCATACGACCAAAGTGCGAGCCAATCAGTGACATGCTGGCTTGACGGTAGTCCACGGCCTGTTCTGGCTTGGCAAACTGGGCGGTAGCAGGCGTGACAAACGCAGCACACAAGGCGGCAGCGGCAGTCAGAAACGCGAATTTTTTCATGTGAACTCCTGTGTGATGAAACATAAAACACTTCATAAAGCACTGGCTCAAGATACCCGGCTGGCTGTGCCCTTGTGCAAGAACACAGCCGTTTGGATTTAGATCGCCTGGGCCAACTTTACTGCCACACCCAGATAGCTGCGTGGAGTTAGCTCAAGCAAATAGGTTTTAGCGTCTGCGGGCAGTTCCAGACCGCCAATAAACTCGCGCAACGCTTCCTGAGTAATACCACGACCACGTGTCAGGGCTTTGAGTTGCTCGTAAGGCTGGGGCAAACCGTAGCGGCGCATCACCGTTTGAACCGGCTCGGCCAGGATTTCCCAGCATGCGTCGATGTCCGCATCGACAGCTGCGGCGTTCAGTTCCAGTTTGCCCAGACCACGCAGGCAGGCGTCGTAAGCCACCACGCTGTAACCCAGAGCCACGCCCAGGTTACGCAGCACGGTCGAGTCGGTCAGGTCACGCTGCCAACGGGAAATAGGCAGCTTTTCGGACAGGTGGCGCAGCATGGCATTGGCCAGGCCCAGGTTGCCTTCCGAGTTTTCAAAGTCAATCGGGTTGACCTTGTGCGGCATGGTGGACGAACCGATCTCGCCTTCTTTGAGGCGCTGCTTGAAGTAACCCAGGGAGATGTAGCCCCAGACGTCACGGTTGAAGTCCAGCAAGATGGTGTTGGCGCGAGCGATGGCGTCAAACAGAGCGGCCATCCAGTCGTGGGGTTCGATCTGAATGGTGTAGACGTTTTGCGTCAGACCCAGACCAGCCAGCACTTTCTGGCTGAAGGCTGGCCAATCAATTTCGGGGTAAGCCGAGAAGTGCGCGTTGTAGTTGCCGGTGGCACCATTCATTTTGGCCAGGGGCTGGACCGCAGCAATGGCCGCAATGGCGTTTTGCAGGCGAGCGGCCACGTTGGCAAATTCCTTGCCCATGGTGCTGGGGCTGGCAGGCTGACCGTGGGTGCGCGACAGCAAAGGCTGCTCGGCGTGCAAGCGGGCCTGAGCCTTGATGGCATCGCACACTTCTTGCAGTTGCGGCAAGATTACTTGTTCACGAGCACGCGTCAGCATCAGCGCATGCGAGGTGTTGTTGATGTCTTCAGAGGTGCAGGAAAAATGGATGAACTCAGCCGCAGCGGACAGCTCAGCGTGGTCGGCCACTTTTTCTTTCAACCAGTATTCCACGGCTTTCACGTCGTGGTTGGTGGTGCGCTCGATGGCTTTGATGCGGGCGGCATCGTCTTCCGAGAAGTTCTGCACCAGGCTCTTGAGTACCTCGCGAGCTTCGGCGGAGAAAGTAGGCAGTTCGGGCAGACCCGCGTCGGACAGGCCGATCAACCAGGCCACTTCGACCTCTACGCGATGCCACATAAATGCGGCTTCGGACAACAGGCCACGCAAGGGGGCGGTACGGCTGCCATAACGCCCGTCCAATGGCGACAAGGCATTCAGAGTGCTCAGGGTATCGGCTATGTGCATCGTTCTACAGAAAAGAAGGGGGAATAAAGTCAGCCCGCATTCTAACATTGCAGGCTGGCACCCGTATGCCACGCGTTCAGCATGGGGGCAGAATGCGACGGCTGTTCGAGGCTTTGACGAATAAACCACAGTTTTCCAACATTGTTTCCAGCGACAGGTTCAGGCCCGGCCTGCGGGACGTTCGCCCATAGGTTCCTGCTATACTTTTTGAGCCTGCAACTTTTGATAGCTTTTTATGAAACTTCTAGCTTCCCTCACCAGCCCATACGCGCGCAAAGTGCGTGTTGTCATGGCGGAAAAAAAGCTCGACTACGAGCTGATTCTGGAGGATGTGTGGGCCGATGACAGCGATATTCTGAAGCACAATCCACTGGGCAAAGTCCCCTGTCTGATTATGGATGATCAGGCAAATCTGTTTGACTCCCGCGTGATCGTCGAGTATCTGGATACCCTCTCGCCCGTCGGCCGCCTGATTCCCCAAGCCGGACGTGATCGCGCTGCAGTCAAATGCTGGGAAGCCATTGCAGATGGCTTGCTTGATGCCTGCGTTGCCATCGTGGTGGAAAAACGCCGTCCCCAAGAGCTGCGTCTACCCGCCTGGATTGACCGCCAAAACAGCAAGATTACCGCCGCCCTGCAATCCATGAACAACACCTTGGGTGACCAGTCCTTTTGCATGGGCACCAGCTTTAGCCTGGCCGACATTGCCGTAGGCTGCGCACTGGGTTATCTGGATCTGCGCTTTCCTGAACTGGACTGGCGCTCGCAGTACGGCAATCTGCAACGCCTGGATGAAAAACTCCAAGCGCGCCCCTCGTTTGCCAGCACCTTACCGCCTACGCAGTGAGCGTTGCGCCAGCAAGCCAGGGCCCATTCTTTTGAATGGGTTTTTTTATGCCTGCTGGTTCAGGCCTCGCCCAGCAATCGGTACATCCAGAAGGCCTCATCAGACTTCATGCGCTGGGCGAACTGAGCCGGTGAAAAGCCCGAAACCCGTTTGACCTCTCTGCCAAAATGAGACTGGTCGCTATACCCGGCTTGCAACGCCACATCAGACCAGACCGGATTTTCCTGCTGCTGCACCAAGGCAAAAGCCCGCTCGGCACGCACATACAGCTGCAGCTCACGCTGGCTCTGCCCGGCCCAACGCTTGAATTGCCTTTGCATCTGACGCAAGCCCGTTCCCGTGCGTGTTGCTGCCATCCTCATCCCCAATGCCGTCAACCAATGATGCAAGGTGGCAGCACCTTCTGTCGCCAGACAGCCATGAGCACAACGATGAATTGCCGCCTCCAGTTGTTCGAATAAAGGGCCTTCTTCTGTGCCAGCTTGCCCAAGTGTCTGACAGCTGGCAGCGGGCAAGACCTGCTCCATGGGCAGTACCTGATCCAGAAAGTCGCTGGCCTCGATACCAAACACACGTTTTAAGGCATCCGGGTACAGTCCAATCGAAATCGCATGGACAGGCCCCGGAGACCAGCTAATAGAAGGTGTGCGCGAAGGCCCGGCAAACAGCATGCCGGGCAGGGGCTCTGACAGTACCGGACTCCCTCCATCCACGGGCGTCTGCACCATGTGCAGCTGGCCATGGAAAACCCAGGACAACACCACCAGGGGCGAAGCCGGATAACAGTTCAGACGTTGCTGCGGCAGCAGATCCAGAGCACGGGTATCACGCTCCACGCCCAGATGGATAATGGACGCCGTTTTTCGGCTGGGGTGATGCAAACGGGCACAAGGCAAAGCAGACATGGGAGGTCGTTTCCGTTCTATCCGGCCCAGGCAAGCCGGGCCACACTGAAAGTCCTTTTATCCTACTTCAGCCCCGCCCTTTTATGCCCAAAACTATCTTGCAAGGTTCCTGGTCTCATCGTTGCCGAAGCGCCCTCACCCTCTGGTCCACCACCATAGACGTACTGGCTCGACGTATCATCGCCAAGCCGCTAGTGCGCGGCTGGTCTGTGCCTTTTGAAATCGCCACCCTGTTCTATCGCAAGCAGTTCAACCACGCCTTCCGCTTGCCAACCATAGCTGAAGGCCGCGCCTATTTCGACAGCTTGTACACGATTGCCGAACCGGACTTGCCCGTCCAGATGCAGGCCAGCACGTCCCCAGAACCGCGGGGAGACTGGTTCATTCCAGATCGTCCGAACAGCAGCAAAACCATCTTGTACTTTCATGGCGGCGGCTATGCTTTCTACCCAATCGTGTCACGCCACTTCATTCGTCTGCTGGCCTACAAGCTGCAAATAGCCATCTTCGCCGTGGACTACCGCCTGACCCCGGAGCACCCTCACCCAGCCCAACAGGAAGATGCGCTAGACGCCTACCGCTATCTGCTTGGACGTGGAATCCCCGCCCAGGATATTGTCCTGGCAGGCGACTCGGCAGGCGGACACCTGGTGCTGATGAGCTTGGTCAGCCTGCGTCAAGCGGGACTGCCCCAACCTTCTCTGGCCTTGGCACTAAGCCCCTGGACGGATATAGGACGACGCGGCGCCAGCCAGTTTGGTCATGATCGCTACGATATGGTGCAGGGCTATCAAACGCTGCAATACGGTCAATGGCTAAAGGGCAACGGCCCCTGGAGTGATGATCGGCTCTCGCCCATTGCACAGGATCTGCGCCATCTGGCCCCCATCTACATTCAGGCAGGGGGCAAGGAAATTCTGGTCGACATGATCCGGGATTTTGCCCGAGAGGCGCACAAGCAGGGGGCCAATATACGGCTGGATGTCTGGCCGGATATGACGCACGAATTTCATGCTTACGGCAGCACACTGCCGCAAAGCGAGCAGGCAATGACTGCGCTACGGACAGCAATTCACTGGACAGCTGGGGGAGTTTTTGAGCCGGCAGAAGAAACCGAGCTGAATGGGCTGGACTGTGCGTATGGCAAAGTCCAGCCAGAAAACATCAAGCCTGTGTGATGGCCTGCGTAATCATGTAGATCGCCAGCACGGTCAACATGCCAGCAAAGATGCGCTTGAGCGTCACCTGATCGATCTTGTGGGCCAGACTGGCGCCCAGGGGGGCGGTACAAATACTGGTGGCCGAAACAATCAACAAGGCCGGCCAGTAGATAAAACCAATCATGCCGGGGTGGCTGCCAAAGGTGGCCTGCCCGGACCAGATATAACCCACGCTATTGGCCAGAGCAATGAAAAAGCCCAAGGCGGCCGAGGTAGCGACGGCCTGCCGCACAGGCACATTGCCGCGCAGCATGAAGGGGACAGACAAGAAGGCCCCACCCGCTCCCAGCAGACCGGACACGAAACCGATCAAGGCTCCCATGGCAGCAATCCAGAATGGGGCAGGCAAAGAGCGGCCTTGCACCGGGGCCGACTTGCGTGCCATTTTGGAGGCCGAATACAGGACGAACACACCGAACACAATCGCCAGCGCCGTGCTGTTGATCATGGCAAAAATCGCGCCGCCCGACAGCAGCCCACCCAGGATCAGGCCGGGCACCATGACCTTGACCACATCCCAGCGAATGGCACCATGTTTATGGTGCGCCCTCACGCTGGACAAGGAGGTGAACAGAATCGTGGCCATGGCCGTGGCAATGGAAGCATGCACGGCCAGCTCTTGCGGCACACCAAACAGCGGTAGCAGAAAGGTCAGGAACGGCACCAGAATCATGCCTCCGCCAATCCCCAGCAGCCCGGCGGCCAAACCAATACCGGCACCCAGCACCAGCAAACTGATGACAAGAATGGGATCCATGCCCGCCTCTTATTGAATAATGCCGCCGCCCAGGCAGCGGTCACCGTCGTACAGGACCACGGATTGGCCCGGCGTTACGGCCCATTGGGGCTGATCAAAATGAAGAGACAGGCTGTCGCCTTCGGCAGCCAGGATCGTGCAGGCCGCATCGGCCTGGCGATAACGGGTCTTGGCATGAATCGGGCCCAGCGCTGGCGGATGGCCCGCTACCCAACTGGTCTGCTCGGCCTTCAATTCAGACTGCAACAGCCAGGGGTGATCGTGCCCTTGCACCACATACAGCGTGTTCGTGGCCAGATCCTTGCGGGCGGCATACCAGGCGTCGGCGGTACCGTCTTCGCGCTGCTTGCCCTTGACACCACCAATGCCCAAACCCTTGCGCTGACCATAGGTGTGGAAAGCCAGACCCACGTGCTGACCCAATACCTGCCCTTCCGGTGTTTTGATAGGACCGGGTTGAGTGGGCAGATAGCGATTCAGGAACTCGCGGAAAGGACGCTCGCCAATAAAGCAAATGCCGGTCGAGTCTTTTTTAGCCGCATTGGGCAGCTTCAGTTCCTCGGCAATACGGCGCACTTCCTGCTTATTGATCTCGCCCAAGGGGAACAAGGTGCGCGACAGTTGCGCCTGGTTCAGGCGATGCAAAAAATAGCTTTGGTCTTTGGACGCATCCAGACCTTTCAGCAACTGGTAGTCGGTGCCGCCCCCGGCCATGGGCACGCCACGCACACGGGCGTAATGGCCGGTGGCAATCCAGTCGGCACCCAAGGTCATGGCGTGATCCAGAAAGGCCTTGAACTTGATTTCCGCATTGCACAGAACATCGGGATTCGGGGTGCGACCTGCCGAATATTCCCGCAAGAACTCCGCAAACACGCGGTCCTTATATTCCGCAGCGAAGTTGACCGCCTCGATCTCGACCCCGACCAGATCGGCCACGCTGGCCGCGTCCAGCCAATCCTGGCGCGAAGAGCAAAATTCGGAGTCATCGTCGTCTTCCCAGTTCTTCATGAACAGGCCCACGACTTCATAGCCTTGCTCTTTAAGCAGCCAGGCCGAGACAGAGGAGTCCACGCCGCCGGACATTCCGATAACGACGCGACCTTTTTTGGTGGAAATAGTCATTGCAGTGATGATGAGAGGTGCCGCATTGGCTGGGCTTTGCGCCCAGTGCGCACCTGACTAACTAAAAAAGGCATTGTACGCCTGCCCTGACACATGTACAGGCAGACACCGTCCGTACCTGGGGTTTCTGGAAAACTGTGCTGCCCAAGACACAAAAGCCCAGACGACATGGTCTGGGCTTTCAAGGCGACTACCGCAGAATCAGTCCAGAGGACGCGGGGGCAACATCTTGCCGGGATTCATGATGTTGTGAGGATCCAGCGCCTGCTTGATGCTGCTCATCACATCCAGTGCATCCTGACCGTGCTCGGCCAGCATGAACTCCATCTTGTGCAAGCCCACACCGTGTTCGCCAGTGCAGGTGCCCTGCATGGCAATGGCACGCTCTACCAGACGATGGTTCAAGCGCTCGGACTCGTCCCACTCTTCCTGACTATCGGCGTCCAGCAGCATCAGGACGTGGAAGTTGCCATCGCCCACGTGACCCACAATGGTATAGGGGAACGGAGCCTGATCCATATCGGCCGCGGTTTGCGCCACACACTCTGCCAAAGCGGAGATAGGCACACAAACGTCCGTGGTGCTGGAGCGGCAGCCAGGACGCAGTTGCAAACCGGCAAAGTAAGCATTGTGTCGAGCCGTCCACAAGCGGGAACGATCCTCGGCCTTGTCGGCCCACTCAAAGTCCATGCCGCCGTTATCACGGGTAATTTCCTGGACAACCTGAGCTTGTTCCTGCACACCGCTGGGGCTGCCGTGGAACTCAAACAGCAGCAAGGGCGATTCTTTCAGTGTCAGCTTGCTGTAGGCATTGGTGGCCCGTACTGCGGCCGTATCCATGAACTCGACACGCGCAATCGGGATACCCATTTGAATGACCTCGATCACGCTTTGCACGGCAGAGCGCAGATCGGGGAAATTACAGATAGCCGCCGAAATGGCTTCGGGCTGCGGGTACAGACGCACCGTCACTTCGGTAATAATGCCCAGCGTGCCTTCGCTACCGATGAACAAGCGGGTCAGGTCGTAACCGGCGGAGGATTTCTTGGCACGGTTAGCCGTATCAATAATGCGGCCATCTGCCGTCACAACCTTCAAAGTCAGGACGTTTTCGCGCATGGTGCCGTAACGCACGGCATTGGTACCCGACGCACGCGTTGCGGCCATCCCGCCCAGGCTGGCATCCGCACCGGGGTCGATGGGAAAAAACAAGCCCGTATCACGGATATGCTCGTTCAAGGCCATGCGTGTCACGCCAGCTTGCACGGTGGCGGTGAAGTCCTCGGCGTTGATTGCGACGATCTCGTCCATACCGGACAAATCCAGGCTGACACCGCCTTGAATCGCCAGGAAATGCCCTTCCAGCGAGGAGCCAGCCCCGTAAGGAATCAGGGGCACATGGTGCTCATGACAATGACGTGCCACCCAGGCTACTTCTTCTGTGCTGCGAGCAAAAACAACCACATCAGGCAGCATGGGTGGATACGGCGATTCATCCCGTCCATGGTGTTCACGCACGGCGTGCGAAAGCGAGCAACGCTCTTGGAACTGAGCCTGCAAGGCTTCTACAAAACCTTCAGGTAAAGGGCGCCGCGCTAGGTCGGCATGACCGGGAGCATTCATGAGCATTCCAAAAAGGCAAAACCCTATTATGAGTGGCTAAGTGCCCCCTCTTCAAGAGCGACTCGTGCCTGGCGACGCTGACGCACCGCTTCAGCCAGTTTTTCCAGAACCGCCACCGTGTCATCCCAATCGATGCAACCGTCGGTAATGCTTTGGCCGTAGGTCAAAGGCTTGCCTTCCACCACGTCCTGACGGCCGCCTACCAGATGGCTTTCGATCATCACGCCGCAGATACGCATATCGCCGCCCGAGATCTGACCAGCAACATCGGCCAGCACTTCGGGCTGACGGCGGTAGTCTTTATTACTGTTGGCGTGGCTGGCATCGACCATCACACGCGGCACCATGCCGGCCTTGATCATGGCCTGGCTGGTTGCCTCAACGTTTTCAGCGTCGTAGTTCGGCGTCTTGCCACCGCGCAAAATCACGTGGCAATCGTTATTGCCCACGGTGGACACAATGGCGGAGTGACCACCCTTGGTGACCGACAGGAAATGGTGCGGCTGGGAAGCGGCCTTGATCGCGTCCAGAGCAATACGGATATTGCCATCCGTGCCATTCTTGAAGCCGACGGGGCAGGACAATCCGGAGGACAGTTCGCGGTGAACCTGGCTCTCTGTCGTGCGAGCACCAATGGCGCCCCAGGAAACCAGATCAGCAATGTACTGGGGAGTAATCATGTCCAGGAACTCGCAGCCAGCGGGCAAATCCAGCTGGTTGACGGCCAGCAGCAATTCACGCGCCGTACGCAAACCCTGATTGATGTTGAAGCTGCCATCCATGAAGGGATCGTTGATCAGCCCTTTCCAGCCCACGGTGGTACGTGGCTTTTCGAAGTACACGCGCATCACAATTTCCAGCTCGGGGGCAAAGCGCTTGCGCTCGACCGTCAGGCGACGCGCGTAGTCCATAGCGGCTTCGGTATCGTGGATGGAACAAGGGCCGACCACGACCACCAGACGATCATCGCGTTCGTGAAGGATCTTGTGAATGCTGCGGCGGGCCTTGTGAACCGTCGTCGATACAGCAGAGGTACACGGGAACTCGCGCATCACATGGGATGGGGGAGACAGCTCCTTAATTTCACGAATCCGTAAATCATCAGTATTGTGCGACACGATTGAACTCCAGTTGGTTTGCCAGGTCCGGGGGCAAACGAAAAAAAAGCCGCCCGGTCTATGCTGGCGGCTTATTTCAGGATTTAGGTCTTACTTGTGTTTGGTGCAACCCGTCCTTTCCTCCACCAGCGGCATCGGAAAAGCATAAAAATAAAAGAAGAAAACGGGGGTTGCGAAAGTCATGGGAAAAATCCTAACACAGTTCCTGACGCGCCGCCAACAAAACCAGCAAGATTCATCCACAAAAACGCAGAACAACAAAATATTTATACCAACAGGACCCTAAAAAGCACCATCAAACGAAATCATTGTTTCGTTTTGAGTTTTTTATTGGCCCTTTTGTTTCGTGTTATCGCGAAAAACCACGATAAATCGTTTAGATGCCTTGTTTGTCTTATTTTTACATCTACATACAAACCTGATGGCACACTGCCAGGCACAAATGCAAAAGGGCCAGAACACTGGGTTCTGGCCCTTAGCCGCCTAATTTAGCAGCAGGCTATACGCCCTTTGCCACCATACCGGGCTTGCTGTCTCTCCCGGAAAAACTCGGCGTACTCCATCGGTTTCTGATCCGGGTGGTTCACCCGCATATGATTCAGATAGGTTTCGTAATCAGGCACGCCCACCATCAGACGCAAGGTTGTGGCCAGATAACGCCCGGTGCCCCGCCCTGCCTGGGCACTGCGCGAAATGGCTCCTGTCAATAATCCTTTCATATCAAGCTCCTGCTGCCGCTTGAGCCGGCAATGGCTCGTACGGAGTCTCGGCAGAATGCGGCTCCATGCTGCGACGTGCTTTCAGCACGCAACGGATGCCAAAGAACACCATGCTCAAGACCACAAAGATGAACAGACCGCACAAGGTGGAGTTCACGTAATCGTTGAAAATCACCTGTTGCATCTGCTCCAGAGATTTGGCCGGCGCCATGACAGTTTGTTCCGCCAACCCTTCTTGATAAACCTTGGCGTGGGCCAAAAAGCCGATCTTGGGGGCGGGGTGGAACATTTTCTGAAAGCCTGCCACCAGCGTGCAAATCAGCAGCCAGATAGTGGGAACCACGGTCACCCATGCGTAGCGGTCTTTCTTCATTTTGAAGAGCACCACCGTACCCAGTACCAATGCCACCGCTGCCAGCATCTGGTTGGCAATACCGAACAAAGGCCACAAGGTGTTGATACCACCCAGTGGATCGACCACACCCTGATACAGGAAGTAGCCCCACGCCGCCACGCACAAGGATGTGGCAATCAAGTTGGCGACTAGCGACTCCGTACGCCGCAAGCCCGGCACAAAAGTACCCATCAAGTCTTGCAGCATGAAGCGACCTGCACGCGTACCGGCATCTACCGCCGTCAGAATGAACAGGGCCTCAAACAGAATGGCGAAGTGATACCAGAAGCTCATCATCGCCGGCCCGCCGATGACGTTATGCAAGATGAAGGCCATGCCCACCGCCAGGGTAGGAGCACCACCGGCACGGGAAATAATGCTGTTTTCACCCACGTCGCTGGCCATTTGGGTCAGATCAGCGGGAGTAATCAGGAAGCCCCAGCTGGACACCACTTGCGCGGCCTGCTCAGGCGTGGTGCCAATCAAAGCGGCTGGGCTGTTCATGGCGTAGTAAATGCCAGGCTCGATCACGCAAGCCGCAACCAGGGCCATGATGGCCACAAAGGACTCCATCAACATACCGCCATAGCCGATATAGCGCGCCTGGGTTTCGTTTTCGATCATCTTGGGCGTGGTGCCCGAGGAAATCAAAGCGTGGAAACCGGACACGGCACCACAAGCAATGGTAATGAACAGGAAGGGGAACAAGCTCCCGGACCAGACCGGACCTGTGCCATCAATAAACTTGGTGGTCGCTGGCATTTTCAGCTCGGGCGCCACAATCACAATCCCGATGGCCAGACCCACAATCGTGCCAATTTTCAGGAAGGTGGACAGATAGTCACGTGGAGCCAGCAGCAGCCACACGGGCAGCACAGCAGCAATAAAGCCGTAAATAATCAGTGCCCAGGTCAGCTCTTCGCCATTCAGGGTGAAGAACGGGCCCCAGGTCGGGTGCGCCGCTACGTCCTGACCATACACAATCGCGGCCAGCAGAAAGATCAGTCCGATCACCGAGACTTCGCCAATACGGCCCGGCCTCAGGAAACGCAGATAAATCCCCATGAAGATAGCCAGCGGAATCGTCGCTGCTACCGTGAAGGTGCCCCATGGCGAATTGATCAGGGCCTTGACCACAATCAGCGCCAGCACAGCCAGAATGATGACCATGATCATGAAAGCGCCAAACAAGGCGATCACACCGGGCACCGTGCCCAGTTCAGACTTGATCAGATCCCCCAGCGAACGCCCGTCGCGGCGCATGGAGATGAACAGCACCGTGAAGTCCTGCACCGCCCCCGCAAATACCACACCGGCCAGAATCCAGAGCATGCCGGGCAGGTAGCCCATTTGCGCCGCCAGCACTGGCCCGACCAAGGGGCCAGCCCCTGCAATGGCGGCAAAATGGTGCCCAAAAAGCACGTGTTTATTAGTCGGTACGTAGTCCAGACCATCGTTATGACGCCACGCTGGCGTCATGCGGGTCGCGTCCAGCTCAAAAACCTTGCGAGCAATGAAACGGCTGTAATAACGATAGGCAATTAAATAGACGCAGACTGCGGCGACTACGATCCATAGAGCATTGATGCTCTCCCCTCGGCTTAGTGCCACCGTTCCCAGGGCAAAGGCCCCCAGCACTGCAACCAGCACCCAAATCAGATGCTGTTTTATAAAACCGCCCTCTTCTCTGCTCATAGAGCCTCCACGATTTTGCATTAAGTAAGTCTGTCACCAACTTTTTCTTCTGGCCGCACTTCTGATCTGAAGAAGTCGCCAGCTGCCAGCACAAGAGACGCAATACCGAGTGTGGCAGGCGTTCTTGCAGGGTCTGCACAGTCGTTTGGTACCGTGCATTTCCCGAACCAGCAGGGTTTGAAAGAGCGCCAAAGCGCACTTTCCAAAAGGGTGTCGGCGCGCCCGAAGGCGCGCCGAACTCATTCATGAATCAATCTGGGGTAGGCATAAGCCAGGCGCTTTTGAGAGGACAAGCGCTCTTTAATCTTTGGGAGCATAGTGAAAACACGTACTCAAGGCACCACGCATTTTCCCTAAGACCAAACTTTTCACTTATATATAAATTCTAATCAGTTCTTTTGAGCGATAGTTTCTATCCATTTAATTTGAGTACGAATGATTTTATGCGCTATGATTTCTCTGCAAATCTTTCGTAAAACAAATCATTCATAACGAAATGGTATAGGCGAGAAAAGGACTCATGATGAAACTACAATCCAAGCCCCTCTGCGCGTTGGCCTTTGCCCTGCTGGGCACCCTGGCTGCCGCCTCCAGCGCCCAGGCAGTCACGCTGGAACAAGTCAAAGAGCGCGGCGTGATTCGCGTCGCCGTTGCTAATGAAATTCCGTACGGATACATGGACATGTCCGGCAAAGCCCAAGGCGCTGGCCCCGAAGTGGCCCAGGCCATCATGGAGCGTCTGGGCGTCAAAGAAATCAAATGGGAAACCGCTAATTTCGGTTCCCTGATCCCCGGCCTGCAAGCCAAACGCTTTGATATGGTGGCCGCTGAAATGGCCATCCTGCCGCAACGTTGCAATACCGTGCTGTTCTCCGAGCCCAACAGCTCCTACGGTGAAGGCCTGCTGGTCGCCAAGGGCAACCCCAAGAACATCCACTCTTACGAAGACTTCGCCAAGACTGATCACAAGATCGCCATCATGGCCGGTGCCGATCAGCTGGAAATGATGCAGGCCCTGGGCGTGCCCGATAACCGCATGATCACTATTTCCAACAACGCGGATGCGATCTCCACCGTGGCAACCGGCCGTGCCGATGCCTATGCCGCAACTGGCCAGACCGCCAGTGATCTGGCCTCCAAAGGGGGCGGCAAAGTCGAGCTGGCCGCCGAGTTCAAGGACCCCATCATTAATGGCAACCCGGTTCGTAGCTGGGGCGGCTTTGCCTTTGCCAAGGAATCCGAAGACCTGCGCGACGCGGTGAACAAGGAACTGGCCGAATTCAAGAAAACCGATGAATGGAAAGCCATCCTGAGCAAACACGGCTTTACCGAAGAAGACGCCAAGCACTCGTTTGAGAAATCCACGGAACAGCTGTGTAAAGCCTGATCCTTCACCTGCGGGTAAGGCGGCCGCACGGGCCTGCGCGGCCCCTTGCAAAGGCCGACAGCGCACTGAAGGTGTACCGCCTGCCCTTGTCTGGAACCTGATATGGATTGGTTAAGTTACAGCTCGGCCCTGATGGACGGAGCCTGGGTCACCATACAGCTCACCCTGTATTCAACCGTGGTGGGAGCCATCGCCTCCTTTGCCCTGGGCATAGGCAGGCTGTCCCACTCGGTCGCCTTGCGCTCGCTGTCCGTCACGATTATTGAAGTTTTTCGCGGCACCTCTTTATTGGTACAGCTGTTCTGGCTGTACTTTGCCCTGCCCATTCTGGGCGAGTCCATGGGTCTGGACTGGCGTCTGGACCCGGTCGTGGCCGGCACCCTGGCCCTGGGCCTGAACATTGGCGCTTACGGTGCCGAAGTGGTGCGCGGTGCCATCCAGGCCGTGCCACATTCCCAACTGGAAGCGGCCAAGGCCCTGGACTTTACAGAGCGCCAAACCCTGTGGCGCATCAGCCTGCCCCAGGCCATCCCCGAGATGATGCCCAGCTTCGGGAATCTGGCCGTGCAAAATCTGAAAGACACCGCCCTGGTCTCCCTGATCAGTCTGGGCGACTTGAGCTTCAGAGCTGAACAAATACGCAACTTCACCCAGGACAGCACCACCATCTATACCCTGCTCTTGCTGATGTACTTCGGCATGGCACTGGTGCTGACCGTCCTGATGAAATTGCTGGAACGCGCAACCGGCCGCTGGCGTGCGCAAAGGAGCTGAACATGCTGTTTGGTATTGAATGGGACACCAGCAGCAACGGAGCATTTGCGCTGTCTATCCTGCCTATTTTGCTTAAAGGCTTATGGGTCACCATCCAGGCCGCCGTGCTGGGCTTTGGTGTTGCGGCTATCTTGGGACTGATTCTGGCAGGCCTGAAAAGTGTGCGTCTGCGCCTGATTTCCTGGCCCGCCTATGTGCTGACCGAATTCCTGCGCGACACGCCTTTGCTGGTGCAATTATTTTTCCTGTACTACGTGCTACCGGACTACGGGATTGTGCTGCCCGCCTTTCTGACCGGCGCACTGGCACTGGGTGTGCAATACAGCGCCTATCTGTCCGAGGTCTACCGAGCCGGTCTGGAGTCCGTTACCCATGGCCAGACTGAAGCAGCCCGCGCACTGGATATTTCCCCGCTGCGTACCTTTATGGTCATCACCCTGCCCCAGGCCATCCCGCGCATCATTCCGGCCATGGGTAATTATCTGGTGTCCATCATGAAAGACGTGCCAGTACTCTCTGTTGTATCGGTACTGGAAGTTCTGAATGTGGCCAAGATTATCGGTGACCGTACTTTTAACTACATTATTCCCCTGTCCATGGTGGGCGGCCTGTATCTGCTGCTGACCCTCCTGGCATCCGCTGGGGTACGAGCGCTGGATCAGCGTTTGCCCAAGCAAGGAATCCCCCTGCGATGACTGACTCTACAAACCCCATCATTCAATTTGACAATGTCACCAAGAAATTTGGTGATGTCACCGTGCTGGACGCCTTGAACTTCCAGGTGGAACCAGGTGAAAAAGTCACCATCATCGGCCCTTCCGGTTCCGGTAAATCCACCGTGCTGCGCATTCTGATGACGCTGGAGACCATCGACGAAGGTGTCATCACGGTAGCGGGCAAACCCCTCTGGCACGAGCGGGTCGATGACAAGCTGGTGCCCGCCAGCCAGAACCACTTGCGCGAGATGCGCAAGGAAATGGGCATGGTGTTCCAGCAGTTCAACCTGTTCCCGCATATGACGGTGATGCGCAATGTGACTGAAGCGCCCACCCATGTGCTGGGCCTGTCCAAAGAACAGGCGCGCGAACGGGCCACCAAATATCTGGATCTGGTGGGCCTGATCGACCATGCCGACAAATTCCCCAGCCAGCTCTCTGGCGGACAGCAACAGCGCGTGGGCATCGCCCGGGCCCTGGCGATGGAACCCAATATTCTGCTGTTTGACGAACCTACCTCGGCTCTGGACCCGGAACTGGTGGGCGAAGTGCTGGGCGTGATTCAAAAGCTGAGTCAGGAACAGGATCTGACAATTCTGCTGGTGACCCACGAAATGCAATTTGCCAAGGAAGTCTCAGACCGCGTCTGCTTCTTTGATAAAGGCGTGATCGTGGAATCCGGCCCACCCGAACAAGTGTTCTGCCATCCGCAGGAAGCGCGGACGCAGGCGTTCCTGAGCAACTTTATTCAGGCAGCTTGAACACTTGCGCTCTACGTCACTTGGAGGTGGCTCTGCCCTGAGCCACCTTCAAGCAGCTTTGGCCAAAAAGGTAGCCATCTCCTGCAAAGGCAACAGGCGGGAGTCCCCAAGTCTTATCAAGCCATGGGTGTCGCCGGAGTTTCGGCCAGCTTGATGGCATGCTTCCGTACATCTTCCGGCCAGCCAGCCAGCAGGGTTTTGAAGCGCTCCAGCTCATCGGCAAACAAGGCTCGCATCGCTTCCTCAAAGCCAGGTAAATCTCCACCGATTGCAGTCATGAAGTTATAGGCTCGTTCCTGCGCCTGGCGACGCTGATCTTTGGCGGCGCTAGCACGGCGAGCGTCTTCAACCAGTTTGCGTAGCGCAACCGATGCCCCTCCGGGTTGAGTCGCCAGCCAATCCCAATGTCGTGGCAACAAGGTCACTTCACGAGGAATCACGCCCAGCTTAGGGCGACCACGGCCGCGTGGAGCTTCTTTCTCTGTCTGCTCGACCTCTACTTCAGGAGCATCCACTGGCGCATAGCGTTGCGCCAGCTCTTCGTCCGTCCCTTGGGTATTCACATCCACAAAACGGCCTGTCACATCGTCAAAGATCAGCACGGGATCGTTAACCCGGCTCTCCAGCACTTTCTTCACGGCCAGCACATTGGTCAGCATGGGACCGGACGCGATACGGCGGTGGCCCATAAAGCTGGTGTAGGTATTGGGGTAAGTCGTTTTCATGTCAAAACCAGAGCTTCAAGTAAGAAGGCTCTATTTTTACCCGGATGATATTAAGCCGTCAATATTACCCGGGTATAAATAAGCGATTGTTGCTAATTGGGTGCATTAACACAGTTGATCCCGTCCAGCAGCCATCACAAGGACTCCTGGACATGCCGAGGCATATCTGATGAGCATCTCCGATAACTGCTTTTCCGAACGCCGGTCAGTCAGTGCGGAGCAGACCCGTCATTTGCCAACGCCCGCCCCCAGACGCTGGCCGCTCCCCTCTTCTTCACAATCCTGAGCCCACAAAAAACGCCCCCTGAAATAAATCCAGGGAGCGTCTTATCCGGCCAGGTCTGCGCACAAGGCGCAGACCTTCTTTCTGCCTAGGACTCCAGCAGCGGTCCGTTCAACGGCGTCAGGACAGGGAACTGCCCGCGAGTGGCCACATGCGCAGGACGGGGTGTCAGCCCCTGCTTGGGATCACCCACGCAGTTTTCCACGCTGTTATAGACCGTAAACACATTGGCTCGTGGCCAAGGCGAGATATTGCTGGCCGAGCCATGCAAGGTATTGCAGTCAAAAAAGATCACCGAACCGGCCTTGGCAGTAATGGCTTCAATGCCACCCTGATCCACCAGCAAACGCAGGCTGATCGGATCGGGTACGCCATACTCCTGCTTGCGCAAGGACTCCCTGTAATGGTTGTCCGGCGTTTGCCCTGTGCAAGAGATGAACTGACGGTGTGAGCCCGGCACCAGCATCAAGGGGCCATTGCACACATTATTGTCCGTCAGCAGCACCGAGCAACTTAAGGCGCGCATTTGCGGCATGCCATCTTCGATATGCCAGGTCTCGAAATCCGAATGCCAGTAAAACTCCTTGCCGGTAAAGCCCGGTTTCAGGTTGGCACGGGACTGATGCACATACACCTCCGAGCCCAGAATCTGGCGGGCCACATCCAGTACACGCGGGTCGCGCACCAGGCGGGCAATCAGCTCGCTTAACTCGTGCACTCGAAAGATCGAGCGCACGGCCTGACTGCCCTTTTCCACCACCGCTTCTTCACGCGACAAGATGCCGGGATCGGTGCTCATGGCTTCCACATTGCCCAGCAAGGCTTGCACTTCCTGCGCATTGAACAAATCAGGCAGCAGCAAAAAGCCATTGTCCTCGTACTCCCGCAGCTGGGACTTGTTCAAAGGCTGGCTACCTACCGGATCCGGATACACCACCGGCTCCTGGCGGCTGACGATGGCCGCCGTTCGTTCTGTACGGGATGTGTACAGATCGCTCATGGTCACTGTCATCATGCTCTCCTTAGGTCTTCAGTCTTCCACGATGGCTGGGTAAACCCCTTTCTCATCGTGAACTTCCTGACCGGTCAGGGGCGGATTGAACACGCAGATCACTCGCAGCGGCTCTTTGCCACCGCGCAGATAATGCTCATCGTGCTGGTCCAGGGCATAGACTACGCCTGGGCCCAAATCGTATTTCTTGCCGTCGGCAACGGTTTCGATTTCGCCATCGCCCTCGATGCACCACACCGCTTCCAGGTGATTCTGGTAGTGGATGTGAGTCTCGGTGCCAGGAAAAATAACGGTTTCATGAAAGGAAAAACCCATGCCGTCTTTCTTGAGCAGAACACGGCGGCTGACCCAGGTGTCCGTGCGCACCTCGTCACGGGTTCCAATCACATCTTGTACGTTCTTGACCAACATTAGCGTGCTCCTCCAATCTTCAGAATCTTGGCCTGGCTGCCGCGCTTGGACAGGCACTGGGCCACGCTGCGTTCAATAATGTCCAGGCCTTGAGTCAGCTCTTCATTGCTGATCGTCAGGGCAGGCAGCAGCTTCAGAACTTCGTCGTGGGCGCCCGAGGTTTCAATCACCAGACCTTGCTTGAAAGCCTGTGCAGCAATTTCATTGGCCAGACCGGCACCGGGCGGCGTCACCAGGCCCTGGATCAGGCCGCGACCGCGTACGCTCAAACCACGATCTGGATAGCTGTGCACCAGGTTTTCCAGCCAGTCGCGCACTTGACGCTCCTTACCCTGGATCTCGGCTTCAAAGTCCTCGTTGGCCCAGTAGCTTTCCAGAGCTTGAGCCGCAGTCACGAAAGCCAGGTTATTGCCACGGAAGGTGCCGTTATGGGCGCTGGGTTTCCATACGTCCAGTTCAGGACGCAACAAAACCAGAGACATGGGCAAGCCAAAACCGGACAAGGATTTGGACAAGGTGATGATGTCAGGGCTGATACCGGCCTGCTCGAAGCTGAAGAAACGGCCCGTGCGACCACAACCGACCTGAATGTCATCGACAATCAGCAGCATGTCGTGCTCGCGGCACAGACGTTGCAGTTCACGCAGCCAGCGCTGTGTAGCAACGTTCACGCCCCCTTCACCTTGCACGGTTTCCACGATGACCGCGGCAGGATGGTCCAGACCACTGCTGGGGTCTTCCAGCAAGCGCTCCAGATAAGCCATCGTATTGACGTCCGGTCCCAAGTAGCCGTCATAGGGCATGAACGAGGTATTGCCCAGGGCCACACCCGCTGCACTACGAAACTTGGAGTTCGCCGTCACTGCCAGGGAACCCGTGCTGACGCCGTGGAAACCGTGCGTAAAGGAAATCACATTCTGGCGACCCTTGACCTGGCGTGCCAGTTTTAACGCCGCCTCCACGGCATTGGTGCCGGTGGGCCCCGTAAACTGCAAGCGGTAGTCCCACCCGCGCGGTTTGAGCAGCACTTTGTCCACCGTTTCAAGAAAGTATTTCTTGGCGCTGGTGGCCATGTCCAAACCGTGTACCAAGCCGTCGGTGTTCAGGTATTCAATCAGCTTTTCTTTCAGGTGGGGATTGTTATGCCCATAGTTGAGCGTACCGGCTCCACTGAAAAAATCGATGTATTGCCTGCCTGACTCGTCCTCCAAAACCGAGCCTCGGGCTTTGTTGAAAATGACCGGGAAGGACCGGACGTAGCCCCTTACTTCAGACTCCATCCGGTCGAATATTTTTAAATCAGTCATATTTCCTCTCCTGGTTATAGAACGGCGTGTCTTGAGCCGACAAACAACAATCAGCGAACCAGACCGGCTCTACCGTTCATTTGCGTAAAGTCCCCTCTTATCCAGAGTCCAAGGGGCCGATTCGTAATAGAGGTTCTGCCTCGTGAGCCTGTGCGGCAAACAAGGCGGTATCAAAGAATTCCTGTTCCTGCATGGGGGCGCCCCAACGCCGGGCCATGGCCGCAAACAGGCCACGCGAAGCCCGGTTACCGGGGCTGACCGTCGTTTCCAGATAGCGCAGGGAGCGGCCACGCAGACGCTGTCGCAGATGCTCCAGCATGGCCTGCCCCAGACGACGCCCACGGGCGCGCTCATGCACGGCCACTTGCCACACAAAGAGCACATCAGGACGGTCGGGGAGAAAGTAGGCAGAGATGAAACCGTCTATTTGTTCCCCACGCTGCGCGACAACGCAGGTCCGGGAAAAGTGCTCGCTGAGCAGCAAATAGAGATATTCAGAATTCAGATCCAGTGGCGGGCTATCGGCAATCAGCTGATGGATTGCGGCCGCATCACGCAACAGGGGCGCACGCAGTGTCAGCGCCGGGTCACTGGGGGCAGGGTCGGCGGCAGTGATGCTGCCTGCCGAGCTGCCCGGACTAGGTCGGTCCGTCAAACCACCAACCCGGATTCGGGGGGGACATCCCCTTCCGGGACCTCAAGAATAGGCGAGGCCGTATCGTCGGCCTCCAGCACAACATCCGGGTCAGCATCGAGCAAGCGCACAATGCGCTCCAGGGACAAGGTCATGGTGGCCTGTTCCAGCTCGGGCAACTCTTTCAAGGCGTCCGACAACTTCTTTTGCAAGGGGGACGGCGTATCGCGTGCCAGAGTCTCCCCTTCTGGTGTCGCACTGACAAATACAATGCGTCGATCTTCACGACCACGCTCGCGCAGCACCAGCTTCTTGTCTTCCAGGCGGTCCAGAATACCAACCACGGTGCTGGGGCTGACGTGCATTTCGCGGCTGATGGCCGTGGCCGTCAACGGGCCTTTTTCGATAATGGTGCGCAGGCAGATCAACTGGGGCGCGGTGATATTGCTGTACGCCGACAGCTGCCTGGAATGCAGGGCAATCGAGCGCGTGATCTGGCGCAAAGCCCGCAAAATTCGTAAATCGTAGTGTTGATCTGTGGTCATTTAATTAGCCAAACAAAATAATTCAGCACGATTAATTCGTGTTGAAATGATATGCCTAGAAAAGATTCAAGTCAAACCGATTTACACTCAAAATCATAGAGAGCATAAACAAGAGGTTCTGACTCAAAGTCCAAAAAAATGTAAGTATCCTGGCTTACGGGGGCGGACCAGCAAGGCGCAGAAAATACCCTGCCTGCTCCCCTTTTCGCCATGAGTGGCTCGAGCCGACACGCCGCTTACAGTAAACTGCCACGAGCCCTTGCCGTGGGGGCCTGTCGGTTTTCACTCAAGACCGGGTGTGCCGCGTCACAGCCCTGCTTGCAAACCGGCACAGCCTGATACAAACCCGGTCCATTAACCCATAAGTCTCTTGGCCAAGTAAAGTCTGCTCCTGTTCTCGCCGTGCCTTGCAGACACTGAAACCCGCATGAAGCAATCTGATAAGGCAACCCTGATTGGTCTGATCGCCATTGTTCTTTGGAGCATGATTGTCGGCCTGATACGCAGCGTTAGCGACT
>NZ_AVOG02000003.1:0-80436 GCF_000465875.3 Alcaligenes sp. EGD-AK7
CCCTGCATGAAGGGCGCGTCGTCGTCAGCCAGGACAGCAATTTAGGCTCCGGTGCACTGAACTTCCAGGGCGGCACCTTAGCCACGACGGACTCTTTTGACAGCACACGCCAGCTCACACTGAATCAAGCCGGCCATCTGGGTGTGGCGGCCAACACGGTACTGGGCTTGAGCGGGCAAATCAGCGGGAGCGGCAATCTGATTAAAGAAGGCGCGGGTACTCTGCGCCTATCCAACACCGCCAACCGCTATGGCAATACACAAATTCTGGCGGGCACCCTGATTGGCAATGCCAGCTCCCTGTCGGGCAATGTACTCAATCAGAGTGCGCTGGTATTCGAGCAAGCCTCAGCTGGGCGATTCCAGGGCGAGCTGTCGGGTGCGGGCTCCCTGCTCAAGACCGGTGCGGGAGCCCTGACGCTATCGGGTAACAATAGCGGCTATACCGGCCACAGCACGGTGTCCGAAGGCACGCTGGCAGTCCTGGGTAAGCTTGGGGGTTCGGCCAGCGTCAAGAACGCCACGCTGCAGTTTGGTGACGGCGTAAGCGGAGCCGCCAGCCACCTGGTGGGTAACCTGAATATTGAGGGTGCAGACAGCGCCTTGTCCGTGCAAGGACCCGCCACCCTCCGCGTGGACGGCACCGTCAATTTGCACGACAACACGGTATTAGACATTGCCGCTGGTCCCAACAGCCCTGCACTGCAGGCTGAGCGCGTGATTCTGGGGGACCAGGTTGCCTTCGCACTGGGTGGCATCAGTCACGCAGGCCAACTGGACAAAGTACTGCTAAGCACACGGGACGGCATACAAGGCGACTTCGCCTCGTATCAGGTGGGTGGCTTCAATGGCACGGTGGACTATCTCAACCTGAACACACACAAGTCCGCTGACCAAACTCAACTACTGGCCAGCTATGGCCTGAGCTGGACCGCCAACAACAATCTGGCCCACGGCACCTTCACCTTGAGCGATGCCAGTAACCGTTTCGTCGTCGGCACGGACTTGACGGACCAGACCCCCAACAGCACCACGGGCTGGAATGGCAACAGCTTGCACAAGGCAGGCGCGGGCACCCTGGTGCTGAGCGGTCAAAACAGCTACACCGGCGGCACCACCTTGGCCGGTGGCCGCCTGGAAGTGTCCCAGGACGCGAACCTGGGCGCAGCCAGCAGTGGACTACGCTTCCAGGGCGGCACTCTGGTCGCCACAGACTCCTTCAGTACTGCTCGTGATATCGCCCTGCTGGACGATGGACGCGTACAAGTCGCCGCAGACACAACACTGACCCTGGCGGGTGCCATCGTCGGTCATGCGGACCTGGTCAAATCCGGTGCGGGATCGCTGCGTTTAAGCAATGAAGCCAATGCCTATCGAAACAGCCGCATTGAAGAAGGAAGCTTGATTGCTCAGGCCGCCACCCTTCCCGGCAACGTGGATAACAAGGGCACCTTGATTTTCGACCAAGCCAGCGACGACACCTATGCCGGCGGTATTTCCGGGACAGGCTCCCTGATCAAAGACGGGGCTGGCACCCTGAACCTGACGGGAGACAGCTCTGCGTTCAAAGGCACCACCACTATTACAGCAGGCAAGTTGGTCTTGAACGGCCACTTGGGCGGCTCCACCACCATTGGGGCCGGCAGCATGCTGGCTGGCAGTGGCGTGGTCGGCTCGGGTGCAGGCAGCAACATCACCGTCACTCAGGGCGGGGTCCTCTCACCGGGAAACTCCATCGGCACCTTGACCATTGACGGCAACTTGAACATCGAGCCAGGCGCCCGTCTGCTCGTCGAGGCCGACCCAGGCAGTACCGCCGCCGACCGAATTCAAGTCACAGGCAAGACAAGCCTGAGCGGCGGCTCGGTCGCCCACATTGGCGCCAACGGCAGCTACGATTTACGCTCCAGCTACACCATTCTGACCTCCGAGGGCGGATTGTCCGGCGAGTTTGGTGACGTCACTTCCGACTTCGCCTTCCTGAACCCCTCCCTGTCGTACGACTACCAGAACGGTCGTGTCGCCCTGGTGCTGGAACGCAATGACCAGGCAATGACCTCCGCTGCACGGACACGTAATCAACAGGCCAGCGCCAAGGCCATAGAAAGCATTGGCATACAGGACAGACATGCTGTCTATGATGCTGTCGCCCAACTACCCAATGACATCGCGTTGCTGCGCGACAGCTTTGACAGTCTGTCGGGCGAATTGCACGCGTCAAGCAAAACCGTATTGCAAGAGGACAGCCGCCAGATTCGTGATGCAGTCAATGAGCGCCTGCGTTCAGCCAGCCGTGCTGTTGCGGCACAAGCCGCCCCTGTACGCAATGATCAGGGGCAGTTGTCAGCCGCCGATTCCAGCGGGACACACAGCTGGATTCAAGGCATGGGTAGCTGGCGCAACATTGACGCCACCGACAATACCGCCCACGTAAGCAGTTCCAGCAGTGGCTTTTTGATGGGTGTAGACACCAATGTGTCTGACTCGACACGTCTGGGTCTGCTTGCAGGCTATAGCCGTAGCGACATCAAGCTACGAGATCGCTCCTCCAGCGCAAGCAGCGACAACTACCACCTGGGTGCGTATGGGGGAACTCAGTGGGGTGCGCTGGGACTGCGCGGTGGTCTGGCCTACAGCTGGCATGATCTGTCCACAAGCCGCTCGGTATCCGTACCTAGGCTGTCAAGCACGCTGAAGGCGGACTACAGCAGCCAGAGCGCCCAGGCGTTTGCCGAGTTGGGCTATCGCATAAAGGCTGAGGCTGTGGCGCTTGAGCCCTTTGCTCAAGTAGCTTACGTGCACCAGAAAAGCAACAGCTTCACGGAAACAGGCGGGCCAGCCGCTCTGCACGCCGAGCGTCAAAGCAGCAACACGACATTCATGACCTTGGGGACCCGTGCCATGACGGAGTTTGAACTGGGTCGCACCCAAGTTAGTGCCCACGGCTCCGTGGCCTGGCGGCACGCCATGGGTACGGTCAAACCCAGCGCGACCCATGCTTTCTCGGCAGGTTCAGCGTTCACCGTCGTCGGCGCCCCGATTGCCAAAGATAGCGCCATGCTGGAAGCCGGCCTGGAGTTCAAGATCAACCCTCAGTCGGCAATCGGACTGGCGTATCAAGGCCAGTTGGCTCGCTCCGCCCAGGACCACAGTGTGCAGGCTCGCCTCAACATCCGTTTCTAAGTGAATCGCTTGAGCACGAGCAAGCAGGGCTGGTTTACCAGCCCTGCGCTGTTTCCAGGTCCTGCGGAGTATTGATATTGAAGAAAGCATGTTCAGGCGCATCGCGGAAATCCACTTCCACCGCACCTATGCTCTCCAGCCAGCTCATGACACGGCGCTCGCCGCTAAGCAGATAGTCTTTCAGGCCCGCAGCCTGATCGGTGCGCAGTAACAGGCATAAAGGGTGGCTACGCTCTGCCTGCGCGTAGGCAGCCACAGCGCCCTGCTCCTCAACGGCCTTGATCAAACGCTTGCCCAGATCCACTGGCACAAAAGGCAAATCCACCGGGCAGGACAAGGCCCACGGCGTACTGATCTGATCCAGCACACTGGCCAAACCGGCCAGCGGACCCAGATAGCCCTCCAGCTCCAAGACATCAGGGACCACACGCCCCCAATGAACATACTGCTCGGGATTGCGATTGGCACTGATCAAGACTGGCCCCACCTGCGGACGCAGGCGACGTACCAGATGCTGCACCAAAGGCTGGCCCTGCAAGAGCAGCAAGCCTTTATCGATCTGGCCCGACAAATCAAAACGGCGGGCTCGTCCGCCCGCCAGCACAATACCGCTGATGTCCTGTGTGCTTATCATCCGCCGATATAACTCATTTCGATACGGTCACGACTCGTGGTTTGCTCACCCCGAATCTGGGAATATCGGTCCTGCCGTCCCGTCCAGACGCCGTGCATATAGGCGGCTAACTGTTCGTCGGACGCACCCGAGCGCAATTGCGCCCGCACATCATAACCCTGGGAAGCAAACAGGCACAGAAACAGGCGTCCTTCGGGCGAAAGACGCATGCGCGAACAGTCTCCACAGAAGGGTTGAGTGACGCTGGTGATCACGCCAACTTCGCCCGTCCCATCCTTGAAGCGCCAGCGGCTGGCGACTTCGCCACGGTATTGGGCGGCCACTGGCTCCAACTCGAAACGGGACTGGATACGTTCCACAATCTCCGCACCGCTGAGCACTTCTTGCAGATTCCAGCCATTGCTGGTGCCCACGTCCATATATTCAATAAAACGCAGAATCTGGCCCGAGCCTTTGAAGTGCTCCACCATGGGCAAGATCTGATCATCGTTCAGCCCTTTGCGCACCACCATATTGACCTTTACCGGGCTCAAACCCACGGCCTGTGCCTTGGCAATGCCATCCAGTACGGTGGAGACGGACACGCCGCTATCACTCAATTGAGTAAAGCGGGCATCGTCCAAGGCGTCCAAGCTGACGGTGACACGATTCAGACCCGCGTCTTTCAAGACCTGAGCCTTGCGACCCAGCAAGGTGCCATTGGTGGTCAAAGTCAGCTCCACCGCACCACCTTCCGGTGTACGCAGCTTGGCCAACATGGCAATCAGCACTTCAATATTTCGACGCAATAGCGGTTCGCCACCCGTCAGGCGCAGCTTGCGCACGCCCAGAGCAACGGCCTGCCGTGCTACGCGCTCAATCTCTTCAAAACTGAGCAGGGAAGAATGAGGCAGGAACTCGTAGTCCGTGCCAAAGACTTCCCGCGGCATACAGTAGGTACAGCGGAAATTGCACTTGTCAGTCAGGGAAATGCGCAGGTCACGAAATGGGCGGTGACGCTTGTCCAAAGGTTGCCCTGACACAGCGGCAATCCGCACGGTCGGGCGGCGTGCAAGCTCTGCAGCACCCGCTTGCGCCCCCTGCTCGATGCCGGACGGCATAACTCCCGCTCCAGCAGGCTGCGGGTCACTCGGCTCCAAGGGCCGGGCCTCGGAACCTGGGGGAGCTGCTTCTTGATATGGCCTGTACTGAACCTGGTCTACAGACACCGGTTCACGTTTTGGCCCATGCTCATCGCTCATGGTGTTCTCTTTTTCAAGGACAGGGTTCGTCCCCGTCTCATGGTGTGTGTTTTCGTCATGCAATGGGGTCTAACGCCAGAGCATGTCGGCAGCCTGCCCGAATGCCTGTTCCAGCGTCATGATCTGTCCCAAACCCCGTGGGTCGTAACCCACCAGACCTTCCATGAATTGACTATACGCGGAACCGCCAATCACGTTCATCAGTTCCTGCATAGGAGCCTTATCCAGCGCTTCTTGCTCGACCGCAATGAAATAACGCTCCTGGGCCAGGGGAATGAACTCCAGCCCGCATCGACTGGCCGCTGTTTCCACACCCAGGCCGGTATCGGCCATGCCACTGGCAACGTGAGCCGCCACCGCCATATGTGTCAATTCTGTTGTTTCAAAGCCCAGCACCGCATTCGTGTTTACCCCTAACTGCCCCAGCAGCAAGGTCGCCAGAAAGCGGGTACTGGACCCCATCTGACGGTTCACAAAGCGCACATCGGGCCGCAACAAGTCGGCCATGCCGGTGATGTTCTTGGGATTGCCCTTCTCCACAAACAAGCCAGTCCGGCGAGTGGAAAGGAAAATCAGCCTGTGACGCGCCGGAGACAGCCACTGCCCATAACGGCGCATGGCAGCCACCTCGAACTCACCCACCGGAACCTGGAAACCGGCCAGATCGCAATCCCCGCGCTCCAGCGAAGCCAGCGCTTCAATGGCTGTGCGGTAGCGCAGCTCCAGCGGCAGACCATCGTGCTCATTGGCAAAACGCATCAGGCCTTCAATCGCAAATCCGTGACTGGCCTGAAAGCGCAAACGGTCCAGAGGCTGCGCATACAAGCGGCCCAGCTCCTCTTCCAGCTCGGAAGCCATGCTCTCCAGGGTCGGCGTCAGACGCGCATCCAGTCGCCGATTCGCCCACAGCAAACGCTGGGCGAACTCGGTCAGCTTGGTACCTTTGCGCCGGGAGGTTTCCAGCAAGGCCGCATCAAACTGTTTTTCGGCATTACGCAACAAGCCCCAGGCATGTCTGTAGGAAAACTGGCATTCCTTGCTGGCTCCCGCCAAGTGCCCCAGTCGCTCGATGGCACCCAACAAACGCAACACATCCCCCATGGGAAGGTCCACGCCGTCTGCATTTTCCAGAATCCATTCAGAGCGCAGCCGGGCTTTGAATTTCTGTTTGGTCATGTGTTTTTAAGACCAGTGTGTTTTCGTATTTATGTTCTGTGCTGCATGTACCAAACATTATATATGCGAAATATTGCTTATTGAAGTTATGGACTTAAGTGGTTAGATTACAAGGGAAAACACTGTCAAATAATATGCACCGCTGTGCATAAAAAATATGGAGGCGCAGGCACCCTATTCGGGCACCGCGCACACAGGACATGCAAACAACCCCTCATCACCAGGAGCAGGACCTGTCAGGTCTGGCTCCTGAAGAGGTCGCCTTGCAGGCCGTGCAGGAGCACGCCGGCCAGAAAGGTAACCTGTTGCCTATTTTGCACGCGATTCAGGACCGGATTGCCTGTATTCCCGAGTCCGTGGTGCCGGTGCTGGCCGAACAGCTGGCTCTGTCCCGTGCGGAAATCCATGGCGTTATCTCTTTTTACGCCCATTTCCGCACCCAGCCCCACGCGACTCATACCCTGGAAATCTGCCGGGCTGAAGCCTGTCAGGCGCGGGGCGGACTGGAGCTGACGGCTCATGCCCGTCGCCGCCTGAACTGCGACTTCCATGAAAACAGCGACGACGGCCAGTACACGCTGGAGCCTGTCTACTGTCTGGGCCTCTGTGCTCAGTCCCCCGCCGTCATGCTCGATGGCGTACCCCATGCACGCGTCACCCCCGAAAAACTGGATGCCCTGCTAAGCAGCCAGGAGGCCCAGTCATGAGCACCATTACCGTTTACGTTCCGCGCGACACCGCAGCGGTCGCCATGGGCGCCCATGAGATTGCCCAGCAACTGGCGGCCCAGGCTCAGGAGCGCGGTCTGGATGTGCAGATTGTGCGCAATGGCTCGCGTGGTTTGCTATGGCTGGAGCCCATGGTGGAAGTGCAAACAGCTGAAGGCCGCGTCGCTTACGGCCCTGTCCAGACTGAAGATCTGCCCGGTCTGTTCGACGCTGGTTTTCTGCAAGGCGGTGCACATAAGTTGTGCCACGGTCTGACGGACGCCATCCCTTACCTGAAGAATCAGGAACGCCTGACTTTTGCCCGTGTGGGGATTATTGATCCGGTCAGCGTGGCCGATTACCAATCCTGTGGTGGCTTCGAAGGTTTGCGCAAGGCGCTGAGCATGGAACCGGCCGCCATTGTGAAAGAAGTGACCGACTCCGGCCTGCGAGGTCGTGGCGGTGCGGCTTTCCCGACCGGCATCAAATGGAATACGGTACTGAACACCCCGGCACAGCAGAAGTACATTGTCTGTAATGCCGACGAAGGCGACTCGGGCACGTTTTCTGATCGCATGTTGATGGAAGGCGATCCGCTGTGCCTGGTTGAAGGCATGGCGATTGCCGGGCTGGCTGTAGGTGCGACCTATGGCTACATCTACGTGCGTTCCGAATACCCTCTGGCCGTGCAAGCGTTGAACGAAGCCATTGCGGCGGCGCGCGCAGCAGGCTGGCTGGGCAAGAACATTCAAGGCAGCGGCTACGAGTTCGATCTGGAAGTACGCAAAGCAGCCGGCGCCTACATCTGTGGCGAAGAAACCGCCCTGCTCGACAGTCTGGAAGGCAAGCGCGGCATGGTGCGTGTGAAACCGCCTCTGCCCGCCATCAAAGGCCTGTTTGGTCAGCCTACAGTCATCAATAACGTGGTGTCCCTGGCTTCCGTGCCGGTGATTCTGGCCAAGGGCGGTGCTTACTACCAGAACTACGGCATGGGTCGCTCGCGTGGCACACTGGCATTCCAGTTGACCGGCAATCTGCAAAACGGCGGCCTGGTAGAAAAAGCCTTTGGCGTCACCCTGCGCGAATTGCTGTACGACTACGGTGGCGGCAGCGCCAGCGGTCGTCCCTTGCGTGCAGTGCAAGTCGGTGGCCCCTTGGGCGCCTATCTGCCCGAGCACCATTGGGATGTCCCGCTGGACTATGAGGCCTACATGAAGATCAATGCCATGGTCGGTCACGGCGGTCTGGTGGCCTTTGACGACACAGTAGACATGGCCCACATGGCGCAGTACGCCATGGAATTCTGTGCCATCGAATCCTGTGGCAAATGCACACCCTGTCGCATCGGCTCTACGCGTGGTGTGGAGACCATCCAGAAGATCCGTCGCCGCGAAGACATGGACAACCATGTCGAGCTGCTGCGCGACCTGTGCGACACCATGCTCTCCGGGTCCTTGTGCGCCTTGGGCGGCATGACCCCTTATCCCGTCCTGTCCGCGCTGGAACACTTCCCCCAGGATTTTGGACTGGCCCCGCAAACCGAGCAGGACCTGGCCAAGGTCTAAGACGGAGATCACCATGAAAGAAACAGTCGCCGTACGCGAACGTGACCTGGGCACCCCAGCCTCGACCCAGACCGAGATGGTTAACCTGACCATCGATGGCAAATTGATTGAAGTGCCCGTCGGCACTTCCGTGATGCACGCAGCCGCCTTGGCCGGCATCAATATTCCCAAGCTGTGCGCCACCGATTCGCTGGAGGCCTTTGGCTCCTGCCGTCTGTGCCTGGTGGACATTGAAGGCCGTCGCGGCCACCCTGCTTCCTGCACCACCCTGGTGGAAGAAGGCATGGTCGTCCAAACCGAAAACGACACCCTGCACAAGCTGCGCCGCAACGTGATGGAGCTGTACATCTCCGATCACCCGCTGGACTGCCTGACCTGTCCTGCCAACGGCAATTGCGAACTGCAAGACATGGCCGGTGTGGTGGGCCTGCGCAGCGTACGCTATGGCTTTGATGGTGCCAACCACCTGGACGATACCACCGATAATTCCAACCCTTACTTTGCCTACGACTCCAGCAAATGCATTGTCTGCAATCGCTGCGTGCGCGCCTGTGAGGAAGTTCAGGGCACCTTTGCACTAACCATCGACAAGCGTGGTTTTGAATCGCGCGTCACCGCCGGTCAGAACGATGGCTTCCTGGGCAGCGATTGCGTGTCCTGTGGCGCTTGCGTTCAAGCCTGCCCGACCTCTTCCCTGATGGAGAAATCCGTCATCGATCTGGGGCAACCCGAGCACGCCGTCATCACTACTTGCGCCTATTGCGGTGTGGGTTGCGGCTTCAAGGCCGAGATGAAGGGCGACAAGGTCATTCGCATGACACCCTGGAAAAACGGCAAGGCCAACCGTGGCCACGCCTGCGTGAAAGGTCGTTTCGCCTGGGGTTACGCCACGCACCAGGACCGTATCCTGAGCCCCATGATACGCAAGAGCATTACCGACCCCTGGCAGGAAGTGTCGTGGGACGAGGCCATCAATTACGCCGCCTCCGAGTTCCGTCGCATTCAGGATCAGCACGGTCGTGACGCTGTGGGCGGTATCACCTCCTCGCGTTGCACCAACGAAGAAACCTATCTGGTACAAAAACTGGTTCGCGCCGCCTTTGGTACCAATAACGTGGACACCTGCGCCCGCGTGTGTCACTCCCCTACCGGCTACGGCCTGAAGATGACCCTGGGTGAGTCCGCCGGTACGCAAACCTTTGACTCGGTGATGCACACCGACGTGGTGATCGTGATGGGTGCCAACCCCAGCGCCGCTCACCCCGTGTTTGCATCGCGCCTGAAACGTCGCCTGCGCCAAGGTGCCCGCCTGATCGTGATCGACCCGCGCCAGACCGAACTGGTCAGCTCGCCGCACATCCAGGCCGACTACCACCTGCCCCTGCGTCCAGGCACCAACACCGCCATACTGACCGCCATGGCCCACGTTATCGTCACTGAAAATCTGGTGAACGAGGCCTATGTGGCAGAGCGCTGCGATACCGCTGCCTTCAATGAATGGCGCAGCTTTGTCAGCCAGCCCCAGAACTCGCCAGAAGCCATGGCCGAGATCTGCGGTGTATCCGCCGACGACATCCGTGGCGCAGCCCGTCTGTACGCTACCGGCGGCAACGGTTCGATTTACTACGGTCTGGGTGTGACAGAACACAGCCAGGGCTCCACCACCGTAATGGCCATTGCCAACCTGGCCATGGCCACCGGCAACGTAGGCCGCGAAGGTGTGGGTGTGAACCCGCTGCGTGGTCAGAACAACGTGCAAGGCTCCTGCGATATGGGCTCTTTCCCGCACGAGTTCCCCGGCTACCGTCACGTCTCCGACACCAGCGTACGTCAGCAGTTTGAAGAGGCCTGGGGCGTGTCCCTGCAATCTGAACCCGGTCTGCGCATTCCCAATATGTTTGATGCCGCCTTGAGTGGCAGCTTCAAGGGACTGTACTGCCAGGGTGAAGACATTGTTCAGTCCGACCCGAACACCCAACACGTAGCTGCTGCCATGGCCGCCATGGAGTGTGTGGTGGTACAGGATCTGTTCCTGAACGAAACCGCCAAGTACGCCCACGTGTTCCTGCCCGGTTCATCCTTCCTGGAAAAAGACGGCACCTTCACCAACGCCGAGCGCCGCATTTCGCGCGTACGCAAAGTGATGGAGCCCAAGGCGGGCATGGCCGACTGGGAAGTCACCTGCGCCCTGGCCCGTGCTTTGGGCTACCCCATGAACTACGAGCATCCCGGCCAGATCATGGACGAGATCGCCCGTCTGACACCGACCTTTGCTGGCGTGTCTTACGATCGCATCCAGGAACTGGGTGGCAGCGTGCAATGGCCTTGCAACGAACAGGCACCTGAAGGCACCCCCACCATGCACATCGACGAGTTCGTGCGTGGCAAGGGCCGCTTCATGCTGACTCAGTACGTACCCACCGAAGAGCGCAGCAGCCGCAAGTTCCCCTTGCTGCTGACCACCGGCCGTATCCTGTCGCAATACAACGTGGGCGCACAAACCCGCCGTACCGACAACGTGGCCTGGCATGCAGAGGACTTGCTGGAAATTCACCCGGTGGATGCCGAAGATCGCGGCATTCGCAGTGGCGACAAAGTCTCGGTCAAGAGCCGTGCGGGAGAGACCGCCCTGCGCGCGACGGTGACCGAACGAGTGCAGCCAGGGGTGGTCTATACTACTTTCCACTTTCCCGAGTCGGGCGCCAACGTGGTCACCACCAACAACTCGGACTGGGCAACCAACTGCCCCGAGTACAAGGTGACGGCCGTGCAAATTCAGCGCGTGACCTCCGAGTCGGCCTGGCAAAATCGCTGGAACCGTTTCCACGATATTCAGCAGCGTCTCCTGCAAGGCGAGACCGTCCCGGCCGAGGATTTGGCCCAGGCGGATCACAGCCATTCGCATGAGCATGCCGAGGCCGTCGCGAAAGTATGATGCGTCCCAACAGGCCCTAAGGAGTTGCCCACGTGAGCCAGGCAGATTTTCGTGATGCTAGCGCCCCTGCCACCGTATGGCGGCAGGCGCGTACCCCAGCTGAAACACAAGCTGACACCCTGCCCCAAGAGGATCAGGATGCGCTGGCGCGCGAACAAGCCGTGGCTCTGGAGTTCAATGGCATCAGCCATAGTGCCTTGTTGTGCAGCCCCAGTGATCTGGAAGATCTGGCCTACGGATTCTCCATGACCGAGGGCATTATTCGTACCGCTGACGATATACGCGGCGTGGATGTGCTGGAAGGCGAGCGCGGCAGCCTGCTGCAAATCGAGATTGCCAGTGCCTGCCAGCATCAACTCAAGGCGCGTCGCCGTCAGCTGGCTGGCCGTACAGGCTGTGGCCTGTGTGGTCTGGAAAGTCTGGACGAGGTACGCCGACAGCTACCCCGTCTGGACGCTCCCGAGCACCGCCCCGATGCTGCCGCCATCTTCCAGGCCCTGGATGCCTTGCGCTCCAGCCAACCCTTGCATCGTCTGACGGGCGCTACCCATGCGGCGGCCTGGTGCAATCTGCAAGGTGATATCCTGGCCGTGCGCGAGGATGTAGGTCGCCATAATGCGCTGGACAAGCTGCTGGGCCACATGCTGCGCAACGATATTGATCCCCGCTCTGGCATGGTGCTGATCTCCAGCCGTGCCAGCTTCGAGATGGTCCAGAAGGCCGCTGCCATGGGCATCAACTTTGTGGTGGCCGTATCCGCCCCCACCGCCTATGCCGTGCAGATTGCCGATGAACTGGGTGTCATGCTGGCCGCCTTTGCCCGTGACCGCAGCTTCACGCTGTACAGCCATCCCCACTATCTGAATTCTGCCGAGTCACGCTCGGCCACATCACCATGAACATTGTTCCTTTGATTCCCATGGCCAACCAGATCGGTCAGTTCTTTGAAATCCTGAGCAATCGGGAGCAAGGACTGCGCGAGATTGCGGAACATATCCAGAAATTCTGGGACCCGCGCATGCGCCGCTCCCTGCTGGATTTTGTGGAACAAAATCCCAGCGGTAAAAGCGAAGATGGCGAGCTGCTGCCTATTGTTTTGCAGGCAGTCGTGACCCATAAACAGCAGCTGGAGCCACGCAGCCAATAAGACGTGCCGCAGACACAGAAAAGCCCGCCTAGGCGGGCTTTTTCTTTGGGCTGAAAACGATTAATCGCTTTCTTTGACGCGGTACACCAGCACGGTATTCTTGGCCATATTCAGCACCTTGATGGTCACGCTACCCAGCAACAGGCGGGAAAGACCACTGCGGCCGTGGCTACCGATAAAGATCAGGTCGCAGCCTTCCTGCTCAGCGACCTGCACAATCCCATCGGCCACATTGAAATTCGATACGGATCTACCAGTGGCCTTGACGCCAGCGGTCTCGGCACGGTCCAGAATCTGCTGCAAGTACTTCTGCGACTGTTCCTTGGCAGTCTTGTCGTAGTCCTCGTCGGTGATGGCGTAGGCAGCAGCCATACCATCAAAACCAACGGTGGCAGCAAATGGCTGCGTCACGTGCAAAGCCAGAACCTCGGCACCAATTTGGCGGGCAAAGGTCACGCCTTTGTTGGCTGCTTGGGAGGAGAGCTCGGAACCGTCAGTTGGAATCAGAATTTTCTTGAACATGGCATAACCCCTTTGAATGGAGACAGATAGCTTACCGCTGCATACCGACACAGGACAAGCTAGTACAGACCTGAACCTTGAGCCAGGTCAGGATTCGTTCAATGCGCGGAACAATACGGCACAGCGAGTACCCGTGCGGCAGTAGGCCAAAGTCGGGCCTGGCAAGGCTTCAAGCAATTGACCAAAACGAGCAACATCAGCAGAAGTAATAGCGCTACCCACTACTGGCTGATATTCCACCTGCAAGCCTGCCGCCTGGGCGGCCTTCATCACGTCTGCCGACAAGGGCTGGTCGGGACCGCCTTCCATATCGGGACGGTTGATGATGACACTTTTAAAACCGGCATCGGCCACGGCTTGCATGTCCTCTCCCGATAATTGAGGGGCGACGGCCAATTGCTCGGTCAAAAACTGGTGCGGGAAGGACATAGAAACTCCTGAAATCGGGATAAACTAAATCAGTTCAAAGGAAAAATAGTATGTTCCCCCCCGATAGTACGCAAGTCCCTTTCTCTGCCTCCCTGCCGCAAGGCAATCACGCCAGTGCCTTGCTGATACGTCAGGCCACGTTGGACGATATGGCAGCGGTACAAAACATCTATGCTTATCACGTACTGCACAGCACGGCGACCTTTGAACAACGCCCACCGGACGAACAGGAAATGCGTGCCCGCTTCACGCAAGTGCGCGAGCAGAATTTGCCCTGGCTGGTCGCAGAGCTGGACGGGCAGATCGTGGGCTATGCCTACGCAGGAACATATCGCTCCCGCCCGGCCTATCGCTTCACGATAGAAGACTCCATCTATCTGGCTCAAGGTCAGATTGGCAAAGGTCTGGGCAAAGCCTTGCTGGAACAATTGCTGCTGGAGTGTGAGAAAGGCCCGTGGCGGCAAATGGTGGCCATCATCTCCGGCCATGACAGCCGGGGCTCGATTGCCCTGCACCGTTCGCTGGGCTTTGCCCATGTAGGTACTCAGCCAGCCGTGGGCTATAAGTTCCAGCAGTGGATTGATGTGGTCATCATGCAGCGCAGTCTGGGTGACGGCAGCCAAAGCCAGCCAGCCCAGACGCCCTGATCTTCCTTCTCAGGCAATGCGCAGGCTGTATTGATCCAGCCATTGCTGCATCTCATCGCCAGCCAGCACCTCGTACTCTGCCTGACGTTGCAAGCCCACAGGATCGTCCTGCACGCTGCTCAAGGAGGGATGGCACATCATGCTGTCCCCGTGCTGCATCACCGCCAGCCAGGCTTTGACCAAGGCGCTGTAACGCTCCTTGCCACCCTGAAAGTCGTACACGCCGGTGAAGCCGGTATTCAAGGTGACGCCTTTGGCTCTGGCCAGGCGCAGCAAATCCTTGGAACCCAGCCCGGCAATAATCTGCGCCTTGAATCTGTCTTTAAACGCGAAACTCGTAGCCAGACGCTGGGCGCCGGTATAACGCAGCCAAGGCATGGAAGCGGCATAACGGCGCTCCATTTCTGCCAGCAAGGCCTCGCGTATCATGGGTAGCTGATGCACGTGCTGATGCCCGTCGATATAGTCCGGGCCCTGCCCCATCACCTTCTCAAAACGATCCAGCTGGCGAGCCACGCTATCCTTGACCTTCTGGGCATCCAGACGATGCAGCAGGCTGCGGATAATCACCTGCTTGAGCGGCATGGCATACACGCCCGCTTGGGAAGCAAACTCGGTAAAATTCAGGTGCAAACCTTTTTGCAGCGTGCTCTGGCGCAGTGCTGGTGCATTTTGCACAAAGCTGTCCCCATCGACCAGGCAGGATGTTCCTGTCAGGCGCCGGGCCTGGGCCAATTTCAGTATGGCCTCGTCCACGGCGGGGGCCATGCCAAAATCATCCGCGCATATACTGATCTGCCTGTCCTTGGCCACTGCTCGCTCCGCTTTATGTCTCGTCAAATCATTCTGTTCATACTGGTCGGCACTTTGGCCGCCTTCACGCACTGGGGCATTGTAATCGCCCTGGTGCAAACGCTGAGCCTGTCTCCGCTGCTGGCCAATCTTTTTGGCTGGCTGATTGCGTTCCTGGTGTCCTTTGGTGGCCACTACTGGCTGACATTCCGCTCCCAGAATGCCCGCTTTCTGCCGGCTCTGACACGTTTTTTTCTGGTGTCTGCCGCTGGCTTCGCCGTCAACGAAGCCAGCTATGCGTTTTTACTGAATCATTCCGGTCTGCGCTACGACTTGCTGCTGGGCCTGATTCTTATCGGTTTGGCTGTGCTGACGTTTCTGGCTGGGCGGCTTTGGGCGTTCCGCCGCACATAAGCTCGTACTCGTCGTGATCAAAGCGCCATAGAGCAATACGCTGATCTTCATACAGACGCTGAGCATGGTTAAGCACCTGGCTTTGGCGCACGGCATCTGGCGAGCCGATCAACCAGACGACCGCCTTGCTGTCCCGACATAACTGCTGACGAAGGGTTGCCCGATCTATCAAGGTCAGCGCCCCACGTTGCGGCTCAAAGCGAGCTGCCTCCAGCAGCTCCTTGCGCCAACTATCGGTGCGCATGATTTCCGGATCATCCCAGCGCCCCATCACGCTGATATTCTTCAGGCCCGGAACATAGAAGCCCAGGTCATAACGGTAATTATTCAGAAAGACGACACGGTCACCCTTTTGGTATTCACTGGCCAGTACACGGCCCAAGGCCTGACTGTTGACCTGTGGGCGCAGCATCATCGTCACCACGGCAAACGCACAAATCGCAACACAAACACCCAGGCTCCAGACCGCAAAGCGCTCTACCTTTGCTTCCCCATCCTGCTGACTGCGGCGAATCACCACATCCGCCAGAAAAAAAGCCCAAGGGCCAATCGCAGGCAGGACATAGCCCACCAGCTTGGACGCAGGAATGGAAAAGAAAACCAGCACAGTCAGCAATGCCGACAGCATCAAGCCCCGTATCGCTCCCAAACCGTCGGAAGCATTAACAGAACCACGAAAGCGCTTGAACAAGAATGGCGTCCAACCCAAGGTGGCAACAGGCATCAGGGCAAAGTAGAACCAGAAAGGCTGAGGGTTGTTAAAGCCGGCTTCCAGAAAACGCTGGAAGTGCTGATAGACGATGTAATAGTCAAAAAAACCGGGGTAGCGCGCTTGCATGGCCCACATCCATGGCGTGGCAACCAGCAGCAAAACCCCCAGGCCTGTCACAGAAAACAGACGCAACAAAGTACGCCACTGGCCTCGACCCAGCAGCCAGAACACCAAGATACCGCCGGGGATCAAAATCCCGATCAAGCCTTTTGCCAGAAAAGCCAGGCCTGCGGTGGCATACAGCCCCATCAAGGCCCAACGACAGGAGTACCCCTGCTCCATCTGCAAGGCAGCATGCCCCCCCAAGAGCACACAGCTACTGATCAAGGCAGCAACCGTCATGTCCAGATTGGCGTAATGGGATGCACCGAAAAGCAGGGGGCTGCTGACCAGAATCAACGCCGTCCAGCCCGCATGTTGCTGGCTGGCATGACGCTTCAAGAACGCGTGCATACCGGCAATCAACAAGGCCGCCATCAAGGCAGGTACCAGACGAGCAGCCACAAAATTCACCCCCAACACTTTCAGGCTCAGGGCAGTAAGCCAATAATGCAAGGGAGGTTTATGGAAAAACGGCAGGCCGTCCAGACGCGGCACCAGATAATCACCGGATTCCAGCATGGACAGGGCCACGCCGACATAGCGCCCCTCATCCGGAATCAACAAGGGGTACGCCCCCAGGGTCAGCGCAAACCACAGCAGTGCCAGCAGCCCCACGGACACACTAGAGAGCGTACCCAGGCGCTGGACGCCGCAACGTAAGCAATAGGCCGGTCCACTCGCTTGTCCAAGCGGTAGTGTTGCACCGGAAGAGGAAAAGGAATTATCGATACTCATCGCTCAAAGCCAAACCAATAGGGGTAGGCAGCTACTTGCGTAGCTGTCGAAGCGATTCAGAGTATCGATGTAGCGTTCAATTACAAATGAGAGCAGTTCGCCAATTAAACGATCAGGCTTGCCTTCAGCCTTGCTGCGGGTCCTGATCGGGGGTCGCTAACTGCTTCTGGTCAGGTGCCGGTTCAGAGGCCTGAGCCAGCCCCTGCCCACGGCGACGATGCACCAGATACAAGGGCCGGTGCTTGACCTCGGCAAAGATGCTGGCGACATACTCGCCCACCACACCCAGCGAGAGCATATTCACCCCCGCGAAAAACAGTACCACCGTAATCAAGGTTGTCCAGCCGCGGACGGCATCCCCATACAACAAGTGCTTGAAGATAATGAACAAGCCGTAGCTGAAAGACAGCATGGCCAACACTGCACCTAACAGGCTCAATAAACGCAGTGGCCAGGTGGTGAATGCCGTCAAACCATCCACCGCAAAGCGCAATAGTTTAGTGGGACGGAATCGGCTGACACCATGCAAGCGTTCGGCAGGCGAGTAGTAAATGGGCTCGGACGGAAAACCCACCCAGGCAAACAAGCCTTTCATGAAGCGGCTGCGTTCGGGCAAGGCCATCAAGGCATCAACGACGCAGCGATCCATCAGGCGAAAATCGCCTGCATCACGCGGCACACGCAAACCGTTAGAGGTGCGCATCAGCTTGTAAAACAAACTGGTGCCCGCCCGCTTCATCCAGGTCTCGTCGTCACGGGTTTCCCGCACGGCATAGACCATTTCCAGGCCTGTAGACCAGCGCTCCAGCATAGCTTCGATCAAGGCAGGGGGATGCTGCAAATCCGCATCCATGCACACGACTACCTGCCCGCGGCTGGCCTCCAGCCCTGCCGTCAACGCTGCCTCTTTGCCAAAGTTGCGCGATAACTGCAAATAGACCAGTTGAGGGTAGGTTTGACGCAATTGCTCAATAACCAAAGGCGTTGCGTCTGTACTGCCATCGTCAACGAAAATGATTTCAAAGTCCGGAACCAGTTCGCGCAACTTTGCCACCAAAACCGGCAGCAATGCGGGCAGGTTTTCTGCTTCATTCAAACCAGGGATAACGCAAGAAAGCGTTTGGGCCTGTCGTTTTGTAATCATTATTCCTTGAGCACCGTGCTGTAACAAAACCATGGTCTAGCCAACAAAAAGTAATCGTAGCCCGCCAGACCGCCTAGTGCAATTTACCTTCGGTGATACTTGTCTTTCTTAAAGAGCACCGTTCAAGACTTGTACAGCCCTTGCAAGCCGGCCAGACTGGCCAAACACCGCAAACGCAACATCCATACGCTGAAACGTGCAAGCAGTGTAGGAAAGCAAGCGTTGAATCAGCGTGAAATTCGGCGTGAAAATGTTCCGTTCCCAAGCGTTTTCTTTCCGGCTTGACCCCGATGAGTCATACCAATAAGATAGATAAAATATATATCTTTAAATTCAAAATATTATGGCTCTCAACCCTTTGTGTACCCGCCAGGAAATTCATGACCTGGTCTGGGACTTTTACGATCGTATCCGCATGGACGATGTCCTTGGCCCCATTTTCTCCGAGCGCATCAAGGATTGGGATACGCATCTGGGCGTAATGGAAGAGTTCTGGTCATCTCTATTACTCAAGACCGATGGCTTCAATGGCAATCCCATGGCCAAGCATTTGTCGCTCAAGCATATTCAGGCCAGCCACTTTGAACAATGGCTACGCCTGTTCAAGGAAACCTGCCAGGAGCGTGAAAACCAGGCCATGGCCGCGCTGGCATTGGAATATGCCCAGCGCATCGCCCGCAGCTTCTGGTTTGGCTACCAGTTCCAGCACAACCCCACTCAAGTGGCCAGCGAGCTGCAACTGCCCTGATCATGCGTCTGACCAACCTTACCGACTACGCCCTGCGTCAATTGATGTATCTGGGTCAGAACGAAGACAGGCTCTGTACCATCGCGGAAATTGCCCAGTACCACCAGATTTCCCAAGCCCATCTGATGAAAGTCACCCACCTGCTCGCCAAGGGCGGATGGATTCAGACCCAGCGCGGGAAAAACGGCGGAATGCGGCTGGCCCGTGCGCCGGAAGACATCAATCTGGGCGAGCTGGTGCGCTATACCGAAACCGATCTGGCGGTGGTGGAGTGCCTGGGCAGCGGCACCCACTGCATCCTGAGCGGTCGCTGCAACCTGAGCAACATCCTTAAACAGGCGCTGGTCCAGTTCCTGAGTTATCTGGATAACTACACCTTGCGCGACATTATTGTGCCCGGCAGCAGCCCGGAACAGACGATTGCCTGGCCCACCAAGTCCATGCACTCGGCCTGATAGCAGACGGACGGATAGCAGACGAGCAGACGGCCCCGGACTCAAAAGAATCCGGGGCCGTTTGTTTAGGGTCCGACTACCGCTTCAAGCCGGGAAAATCAGATCGCTCCGTACAGTACCAGGATGGGCACGCACAGCTTCCAGCAAACCCTGCTCGGGCACACGATCCAGATCCGTCATGGCATAACCCAACTCGCCTTGCGTTTGCAGCTGCTGGCGGGTGATGTTGATACCGTGCTGGGCCAGAATATTGTTCAAGCTACCCATCGCGCCGGGAACGTTGCGATGAACATGCAGCAGACGCACAGCACCCTGGATGTCGTAGTAAGACACTTCGGGGAAGTTCACCGCGCCCTTGGTAGCGCCGCTACGCAAGTAGCTAACCAGTTTCTCGGCCACTTCACGGCCAATGTTTTCCTGGGATTCCTGAGTACTACCGCCAATATGCGGCGTCAGGATCACATTAGGCATACCGATCAAGGGGCTCTTCAACGGTTCGTCCACGCTTTTCGGTTCGGTTGGGAACACGTCCAGCGCAGCACCTGCCAGATGACCGCTGACCAAGGCTTGGTGCAAGGCATCAATATCCACCACCGTACCGCGCGAAGCATTGATCAGGATGGAGCCGGGTTTCATGGCCGCAATCGTCTCGGCATTCATGATGTTATGCGTGCCCTGCCCGCCTGGTACGTGCAAGGTGACCACATCGGACTCGGCCAGCATCTGCTTCAGGCTGCCATAGACACGGGCATTGCTCAGCGGCAGTTTGGATTCCACATCATGGTAGAGCACACGCATACCCAGCGCTTCGGCCAGAGTACCGACTTGGGAACCAATATTGCCGTAACCAATCACGCCCAAAGTCTTGCCACGGATCTCGAAAGCGCCATCGGCACTTTTGTCCCAGAAACCCTGGTGTACGCGCAGGTTCTTCTCGGGGATACGACGTAGCAACAAGATGGCCTCACCCAGCACCAGCTCGGCAACGGAGCGGGTATTGGAGAACGGCGCATTAAAGACCGGTACACCATGGTTCTGGGCTTGGTCCAGATCCACCTGGTTGGTACCAATACAAAAGCATCCCAGCACTTTGAGCTGGTCTGCGTGCTCCAGCACCCGGCTGTCAAACTGGGTACGGGAACGAATTCCGACAACTTCGGCGCCTTTGACAGCGTCCAGCAGCTCCTGACCCGACAAGGCTCCCTTGTAGGTCTGAATATCGGTCAAACCCGCAGCCTCAAAAACTTCACGGGCGCTAGGATGAATGTTCTCAAACAGGACAATGCGACTCATGATGGTTCCAGTCATTGAAATAGTATCTAAATGGTACTATTTTTTTAGCCCGCCTGATCGAGCATCAACAATAACAGCAGGGGATTCTTGTCTTGAACGCCAAGCAAGGTCATGAATCCACAGCCAAATACAAAAACCCAGGCCAGGAAAATAAAAATCCAGGACCTGGGTCACTTCATGGCGGCCTAGCTCATGAAAAGCCGCCTGAATAGCCTGCTATCAAGAACCAAATGGCACCGGACGTGGTGTGTTGTCACGCGAAGGTGGCAAGATTGGCAGCACGATTTCAGGCTGTTTGCCCGTCAGCGTTTTCAGGAACGCGACGATCTGGGCATTTTCCTCTGCAGAGAAACTGCGACCCAACTGCAGACGACCCATTGTATCCACGGCTTCAGTCAAGGTATTGACGGCACCATCGTGGAAGTAAGGGTAGGTCAGCTCGACGTTACGCAAGGTAGGAACCTTGAAGTTGAAACGGTCAGCATCCTTACCCGTCACAGCCGCACGGCCTTCAGCCGGGTTGGTGGTTTGGTACGGCTCGATCAGACCCATTTTCTGGAAGGAGGTACCGCCCAGATTAGGACCGTTGTGGCAGGCCACACAACCACTATTCTTGAACAGTTGATAGCCAGCCAGCTCCTGATCGGTAATGGCTTTCTTGTCGCCCTTCAGCCAAAGGTCAAAGCGCGAATCAGGCGTCACCAAGGTTTCTTCAAAGGCGGCAATTGCGGAGGTGACTTCATCAATACCGAAGTCGGCCTTGCCAAAGACTTGCTTGAACTCGGCCTTGTACTCGGGGATGGAGCTCAGGAACTCCATGGCCAGCTCGTGTGTGAACGCCATTTCCTTGGGGTTGGCAATCGGGCCACCGGCCTGCTCTTTCAGGTCGCTGGCACGGCCGTCCCAGAACTGGGCCACGTTCAGGCTGGAGTTCAGGACGGTAGGCGAGTTGATGGGGCCTTCCTGCCAGCGATCCCCGATGGAGGTACGGATATTGTCCGTGCCACCCATGCTCAGGTTATGACAGGAGTTACAGGAGATGAAACCAGAACGGGACAGGCGAGGTTCAAACCACAGTTTCTTGCCCAGTTCAACGCGTGCCGGATCAGTGACAACTGCGGCGGGAATCGGCTGTACAGGCTCATTTTCCTGAGCTTGCGCGGCACTGCCGAGCAGTAGACCGGCGGCCAGAGCAGAGAGAGTGAACAGGCGTAATTTCATAACAACTTCCTTATGGGATGACAGAGCTTCCTGCCAGTGAGTGGTCCGGATAGGACCCATAACCCTGCTGGCCTTATGGACATCGTAAGGAATGCCATTTCATTACACATTGATACATCGCAAGGAAATAATCTTTCCAGAGATGCTTAGGGAACTTTCAGAAGAAAGTGCAACTCCTCCGCCACAATCCCCTATAGCGCCTTGACGATAAGCATAAAAAATGCCGCCTGCAATCAAGCAGGCGGCATCTTGGGATTGTTGCAGTTTGTGTTTTTTACACGCCCAGATAGCGCGTCCACAAGGTGCGATCAGCCCCCAATGCTTCGGAGTTCCCCTGCCAGACCAATTTGCCACGTTCCAGAATAATGTGGTGATCCGACAAGGCCATCAGCCGCTCGACATATTTGTCGATCAGCAAGATGGTTTGCCCTTCTTCACGCAAGACGGCCAGACAGTTCCAGATTTCTTCACGCACCTTGGGCGCCAGTCCCTCGGAGGCTTCATCCAGAATCAGCAGCTTGGGGTTGGTGACCAGCGCACGGCCAATGGCTAGCATTTGCTGTTCACCGCCCGAGAGCTGGTTGCCCATATTGGACGCACGCTCACGCAAGCGCGGAAAAAAGTCATAGACACGCTCGGGCGTCCAGGTCTTGTTGGCTTTGGGGTTGCGGTTGCAAGCAAAGGCCGTCAAGTGCTCGGCCACGGTCAGGTTGGGAAAGCACTGACGCCCTTCGGGCACAATGGCAATCCCGGCACGGGCAATACGGTCCGGATTCCAGCCCGCAATGGACTGGCCGTCGAACTTCACATCGCCGCCGCGCACCGGCAACTGGCCCAGAATGGTTTTCAGCAAGGTGGTCTTGCCCATGCCATTACGGCCCAGCACAGTCACAACCTGCCCGCTACGAATGGACAGATCTACCCCGAACAGCACCTGGCTGGCGCCATAGCCGCTTTGTAATTGAGTCGTTTCAAGCATGGCTTTCCACCTTGGTTGGAACTGGCGTGTCGTCGTCGCCCAGATAAGCTTGACGCACAGCCTCGTTATCGCGGATTTCGGCAGCCGTGCCGGTAGCAATAATGTGCCCCGCCACCAGCACAGAAATCCGGTCAGCCAGACGGAAAACGGCTTCCATATCATGCTCGACCAGCAACATGGTGGCTTTGCCACGCATGGTTTCGATCAATTCAGTCAGGCGCAGCGTTTCGTCCGGCCCCATCCCGGCCATAGGCTCATCCAGCAGCAGAACTTGCGGACGGCTGGCCAAAGCCAAGGCGAATTCCACCTTGCGCTGCTCGCCATGCGGCAACACACCGGCCTGGGTATGCAGCAAGGACGCATCAATGGCACATTCGGCAGCCAAAGCACGGGCTTGCTCGTACAGCTCGGTTTCCGCCTGACGAGCACGCCAGAAGCGGAAGCTGCTGCCACTGCATGCCTGCAAAGCCAGCACCAGGTTATCCAGCACCGTGTAGTTCTTGAAGATGTTGGTGATCTGGAACGAACGTGCCAGACCGGCAGCCACACGCTGGTGACCCGACAAGGAAGTCACATCCCGGCCACCCAGCAAGAGCTGGCCCGAATCCGGGGTCAAGGTGCCCGACAGCAAATGAATCAGGGTCGATTTACCAGCCCCGTTCGGGCCGATCAAACCATGAATTTCACCGGGCACCAGGTCCAGGGACACATCATTGGTAGCCTGCAAAGCACCAAAGCGCTTCATCAGACCACGGGCTTGCAAAGCGGCCGAGCCGCTGCCCGCCTTGGAGGCGGTTGCTATCGTGTTCGTCATGCTTGCTCCTTGGCAGTAGTAGCGGGATCAGCGGCCGAGCGGACACGCACCAGTCCGGCCAGCCCCTTGGGTGCAAAAAACACCACCAGCAGCAACAAGATACCCAAAGGCATGTGCCAGTACTCGGTCCAGTTGCGCAGCAACTCTTCCAGCACCAACATCACGAACGCACCCAGAGCACCGCCATACAGCAAGCCAATCCCCCCCACCAGCACCATGATGATCAGGTCAGCCGACTGGGTCCAGTTCATCAGGCTGGGCGAGACAAACAGGTTGTGGTTAGCCAGCAAGGCACCAGCCAGACCCATGATGGCTCCGCTCAAGGTGTAAGCCGTCAGGCGAATGCGGTAGACGGGGTAACCCAAGGTTGTCATGCGGCTTTCGTTTTCACGCGTGCCCATCAAGGCCTGCCCGAAACGGGCTTTAACCAGACGATTGAACAGGAACAGCACCGCCACCAGAATAGCCAGAACCAGGTAGTAAAAGCTCAGCTCATTGCTCAGATCAATCCCGGGCAAGGAGGAATGGCTGTACATGTTCAGACCGTCCTCGCCACCGTACTGGCGCAAGGAAATGAACAGATAAAAGATCATCTGGGCAAACGCCAGCGTGATCATGATGAAGTACACACCACGAGTACGCAGCGACACGGCACCGGTCAGGAAAGCCAGCAAGCCGGAGATCACCATGGCGGCAGGCCAGGCAATCAGGCCACTTTGCACGCCTTCGGTAGCCAGGATACCCACGGTGTAGGCCCCTGCCCCGAAAAACGCGGCATGGCCCAGGGCCACCATCCCGCCATAACCCAGCACCAGATTCAAGGCACTGGCAGCCAGGGCATAGATGAAGATACGGCGTACAAACGAAATGTAGAACTCAAGTCCGTACATCGGTGCAATCAAGGGGAAAGCCAATAAGGCCACCAGCACCAGGGCGGAAAAAATACGCGAAGTAGACATACATTAACCTCGCGCCGGGAACAGGCCCGAAGGACGGAAAACAAGAACAACCGCCATCAGGACATAGATCGAAATGGCAGCAATCGTAGGACCGACGCTGGAAGCCACATCTGCCGGGAAAACGTTACGCAGCAACATGGGCAGGAATGCACGGCCAGCGGTATCAACCATACCCACCAGCAAGGCACCTACAAACGCGCCACGAATCGAGCCAATCCCGCCAATCACGATGCAGACCAGAACCAGGATCAGAATGTCCTCGCCCATACCGATCTGAACCGCGGTAATCGGACCCAACAAGGCACCGGCCAGCGCAGCCAGAGCGGCTCCCAGAGTGAACACACCCAGGAACAGAATAGGCACTCGCACCCCCATCAGGGTGGCCATTTGTCGATTGGAGGCTCCTGCACGCACCAGCACCCCAGCCCGTGTTTTGGTCACGAAGGCATACAGGGCCAGCGCCATCACCAGACCGACCGCAATAATCATCAGACGGAAGGCGGGATAGAGAAAGTCAGGCAAGAGTTCTACCGGCCCGGACAACAAGGCAGGCATATTCAACATAACGGGGGTTGGGCCCCAAATCATTTTGACCACATCATTGGCGATCAAAATAACGGCATAGGTTCCCAGTACCTGAGCCAGGTGATCACGAGTGACCAGCTTGCGCAGAATGAGAATTTCCAAGGCAATACCGACCAGGGCTGTCACCGCCACCGCCACCACAATGGCGGCGGTAAAAGACCCTGTACGCTGCATGGTTTCCGCGGCCACATAGGCTCCCGCCATATAGAGGGAGCCGTGGGCCAGGTTCATGATATCCATAATGCCGAAGACCAACGTCAGGCCCGCGGCAATCAGAAATAACATCAAACCAAACTGCAAACCATTCAGCAATTGCTCGCTAATCAGAATGAGCGACATGCTTTTACCACCTGTGAATCTTAATTAAGTTTGCATTCTTTGGCGTAGACGTCCTGGTAGGAGTCAAACACCTTGCTGACCATACGGTTCACAAGACGTCCGTCCTGATCCTTGACCACTTCACGCAAGTAGTAAGCCTGCACGGGGAAGTTGTTGTTGCCGTAGGTAAATGGGCCGCGAACCGAGTTGTAGTCGGCGGCTTTCAGTGCCTTGAGCACCGCTTCGCGGTCGGATACCTTGCCATCAACCTGTTTGACGGCGGCGTCAATAGCCAGAATCACGTCATAGGCCTGAGCAGCGTAAACCGATGGATAGCGGCCGTCGTAGGCTTTGCGGAACTCTTCCACAAAGGTCTTGTTGGCAGGAACATCCAGGTCAGGCGACCACTGAGCCGTGTTCAACATGCCCAGGATAGGCTCGCCCACGGCGGGGATGATGTCCTCGTCACCCGAGAAGGCTGGGCCCAGCAACACCACATCTTTATTCAGGCCAGCGGCCACGAACTGTTTGATGAAGTTGATGCCCATGGCACCGGGCAGGAAGAAGAACACGGCCTGGGGCTTGGCCGCACGGATCTGTGCCAGTTCAGCCGAGTAGTCAATCTGGCCCAGCTTGGTGTAGAGCTCGTCGTTGACGGGTTTGCCGTAACCACGCTTGAAGCCGTTCAGGTGATCCTTGCCGGCCGGATAGTCAGGGGCAATGATGAACATTTTTTCGTAGTTGCGATCCGCAGCCACTTTACCGGCGGCCTCGTCAAAGGCGTCGTTCTGGTAGGACACACCAAAGAAGTACGGATTACAACCGGCACCGGCCAGTTGGCTGGGGCCCGGGTTGCTGGTCAGGTAAGGCACTTTGGCCGAGAACAGGGCGGGAGCCACTGCCAGTGCCACGTTGGAACCCACGGGGCCGGTAAAGAAGTCGATCTTGTCGCGCTGCACGAAGCGATTGACCAATTGGCGGGCCTGGTCGGGGTTACCGGCCATATCCTGTTGAATGAACTCGGCCGGGAAACCGCCCAGCTTGCCGTCCAGTTGTTTGATGGCCAGATTAAAGCCATCACGAACTTCACCACCAACGGCAGCGAACGGACCGGATGTGTCCATTGCCATCCCCACTTTGATGGTATCGGCATGAGCCAAAGAACCGCCAAAAGCCGCCGCCAGAGCTACGGTCAATGCAATACGTTTCATGTTATCTCCTTGCGCCACCGCGCTTATAGGCTGTCTTTAAATAAGATGCACAGCAGATCGAACTACAAATTCAACTATGCCAACCATTCATTTATAAATAGTTTAGTTATGAAACAATTTTGCTGGCAAGCTGTGGTTTTTACCTACACCCCTCAAATGCCCTGGTAATTCGACAGGAAACAAAGCCCCGTGCCAATCCCATGGACGGATAAGCACTATAACGACTGTAGGGATAGCCGTTTATGCAGGTTTTCCTTGATTTTGTTAACAATCCCGCACTAAGCGCGCTGCTAAACTGAAGGCTCGCCTCATTATTGGAGATCCCATGCGTATTTCCCATTCTCTGTGCCGCCTTGTCCTTGGCAGCGCCCTGCTCGCCCCTTTCCTGAGCAATGCACAGTCCTCGGAATCCGTTTATCTGGCTGACCTGGCCAAGTCCAACAAGCAAGTGGCCCAGCAGTATCAGAGCCTGATGCAGGACGTCGCCAAAAACGCCAGCTGGGTTAAAGATTTCGGTACGGCTTCGCCGGGCGAAACCGTTTCTCTGGATGGCCGCGACTACCAGGTTTTCCAGGGCTGCAAACCCCATGACTGCACCAGCTCCAGCTACGTAGTGCTACTGGACACTCAAAAGCAGACCATCTCCTACGGTGCTTTTGTGGAAAACAAGGAATCAGGCCCAGGTTTGGCCAGCAGCCAGATTCAATGGCTGGGCAATCCCGAGTTTGATCAGATCCGCCTGATGTCACCGGCCCTGTTTTAAAAAAAACAGCACTTGACCTTGCCCCCGTGGCAAGCCTTAAGCTGACTCCATTGTTTTTATCAAAGGAGTCAGCTATGTCCACCTTCTCCGTACCCGACATGACCTGCGGCCACTGTGTACGCAGCATCACTGAAGCCATTCAGGCTGTCGCCCCTCAAGCCACCGTCAGCACGGATCTGGAAAAACACCAGGTTACCGTTCAAGGTCTGGATGGCGCACAAGCCCTGAAAGTGATTGAAGAAGCGGGTTACACCCCCAGCGCCCTGTAAGCACAATGCGCCTTTCAAGGTGCCAGCTCTTCAGAGCCAATAAAAAGGCCGGTTGATACCGGCCTTTTTTTCATGCTGCTTCGTTTAGCACGCACATACCGTCAACAACTGACAGGCTCTTGTGTGGTGTCAGCCGGGTCTGTCAATATTGACCGCAAGAATCGGAGTGCTTGCGATGAAAGACCCGCGTATTCTGGCTTCGTAATTGATGATGTCAGGATCCCTGCCCTATGACTACGAACCCTGCTTACAAAACCGACGATCAGCGCTGGGCGGCTGTGCAGGCACGAGACCCCGCTGCCGATGGCCAGTTCGTCTATGCGGTGCGTACCACAGGCGTGTACTGCCAACCCAGCTCAACAACACGCTTGCCCAAGCGCGAGAATGTCGAATTTTTCGATTCGCCCCAGAACGCTGAAGCAGCAGGCTATCGTTATAGCCGTAGGGCCCATGGCTCTCAAACCAGCGCCGCAGCCGAACGGGCCGCCATCGTGGCTCGTGCCTGCCGCCTGATCGAAACCTCGGAGACGCCGCCATCGCTGGACACGCTGGCAGCCGCGGTGGGCAAAAGCCCCTTCCATTTTCATCGGCTGTTCAAAGCCGAAACAGGTCTGACGCCCAAGGCATACAGCTCGGCCTATCGTGCTCGCAGACTGCGCGAGGAACTGAGCAGTCCGGATACGACCATCACCAATGCGATCTACGACAGCGGATTCAACTCCAACAGCCGATTCTACGAAGCCTCTGAACAGCTGTTAGGCATGCGTGCACGGGACTACCGGGCTGGAGGGGCCGGTGCTGTCATCCGTTTCGCTGTAGGTCAGTGCTCTCTAGGAGCGATTCTGGTAGCCCAAAGCCAACGCGGCATCTGCGCCATCTTGCTGGGCGACGATCCCGATCAACTGGTTCGTGACCTGCAAGATCAGTTTCCCAAAGCCGAAATCATCGGCTGCGACGGGGAGTTCGAGCAATTGATCGCTCAAGTCGTGGGCTTCATCGAAACGCCCTCTATTGGCTTGCACCTGCCACTGGATGTACAAGGAACGGCCTTCCAGGAACGAGTCTGGCGCGCGCTCTGTGAGATCCCGCCAGGCGTCACCGTCAGCTACACCGACATCGCCGAACGCATAGGCTCGCCCAAAGCTGTGCGTGCCGTGGCCCAGGCTTGCGCCAACAACCACATTGCCGTGGCCATCCCATGCCACCGCGTCGTACGCCGGGATGGCGATCTGGCCGGTTACCGCTGGGGGATAGACCGAAAACGTGAACTGCTACGCCGCGAAGTACAAGACTGATAGTCGGCTACCTGCCCCATCATCAAGAACCGGTTTTGAAGGCAAGAAACGGAGTTCCCCGTCAGGCCAGGACACATACGATGTGAGCTCCCAATAGAAATACAGGAGATTTCACTCATGGCTTTGCTTGATGGAAAGGTTGCCCTTGTTACCGGCGCATCCTCTGGTATTGGACGCGCCATCGCATTGATGTTTGCTGAGCAGGGAGCGGCACTTGTTCTTACGGCAAGGCGTAGCGCATTGCTTGATGCCGTCGCCAAGGAGATCCGGCAGTCTGGCGGCCGTGCCGAGTTTGTGACGGGGGACATTACGCAGGCTGAAATCCATGAGCAACTGATCGAAGCCGCGAACAGCAGATTCGGTGGGCTGGATATTGCGATCAATAACGCCGGTATTGTCGGTGCCCTCAAGCCGCTGGCCGAGATGTCACTGGAAGAATGGCAAACAACACTGGATACCAATCTTGAGGCAGCCTTTCTGGGTGCCCGTAGCCAGATTCCAGCCATGCTCCATCGCGGTGGCGGTTCGATTGTTTTCACCTCGAGCTTTGTGGGCACCAGTGTCGGCCTACCCGGGATGAGCGCTTATGGTGCCGCCAAAGCGGCACTCATGGGACTGGTCAAAGGCATCACTGCAGACTATGCGGCGCAAGGAATACGAGCTAACGCTCTATTGCCTGGCGGAACTGACACAGACATTGCCGGGGATCAGAGCACCAAGGATTGGGCGGCGGGGCTGCACGCCATGAAGCGAATCGCCCAACCTGAAGAAATTGCGTCCGCAGCGCTCTTTCTGGCCAGCTCCATGTCCAGTTTTGTGACCGGATCAGCCCTGTTCGCCGATGGCGGCAATGCTGCCGTGAAGTGATAGACGACGGTTCAGCCCAGTTGTCCTAACACCGGGAATGTCTTGAGCACCCAGATCGCAAACCGCGCCAGCTCGCCGGTTGCCATGGCCCAACCCATCACAATCAGCACCAGACCCGCCCCCCAGCGCACATAGCGCCCGATCTTCCTGATCTGGGTCATGCGCTGCAAGAAGGGGGTCAGGAAGCAGGCGGCCAGGATGAAAGGTACGCCCAGACCCAAAGCGTAGACGGACAACAGGATACTGGCCTTGCCCGCACTGGCCGTGCTGGCTCCCATCATCAAAATGCCCGCCAGAATCGGGCCGATGCAGGGAGTCCAGCCAAAGCCGAACGCCAGCCCCATTACCGTTGCCCCGCCAGGGCCTGCCGCTTTGCCGGATTCAAAGCGATAGTAGCGTTGCAGGCTCATGGGCATGCGCAGCACCCCCATCACACTCAAGCCCGCCAAAGCCACCATGACACCTGCCGCCACATTCAACTCATAGCGATAGGCCATCAACAGCTGACCAAGGTAAGAGAGGCTGGCTCCCAAGGCGATAAAAACCAGCGAAAAGCCAGCCACAAAACAAACGCTGCGGCCCAGTAGCTGGCTGCGCTTGACCTGCGTATACACCTGCCCGTCCCCGGCCAGATAAGACAGATAGCCGGGAACCAAGGGCAAGACGCAGGGGGAGAGAAACGAAGCCATCCCCGCCAGAAACGCCGTTATCAGGGCGATCAGGCCCAAATCCAAAGACACTATTTCCATATCAAGGGGCCGTGGCAGGTTCCGCTGCAGGGGCGGCCGGCATACGCATACGTTCGCGCGCCAGTTGCAAGCCCTGGTTCACGACCTTGGCGGTTTCCGAATCGGGTGGAAACTGCGCCAGCAAACGCTGCCAGTAGTCGATCGCCGCCGGATACTCCTCTTTATGCAAAGCGGCAGCGCCGGCCAGCATCAAGCCCAATGGCTCTTCGGGATACAGCTCCAGCGATCGCTTGACCAAACGACCCGGCAAACCGTCCAAGGTATCGACACCGGCCAGCAGCATGGATTCCGCATACTCAGCCAATGCCGTCGGGTCTCCATCCACCACGGCCATGGCCTTGGCATACGCCTGTGTCGCTTCCTGATGGCGGCCGTAATAGCGATGTGAACGGGCCATCATCAACCAGGCGCCCGGATCGTCCGGGTTTTCTTTCAGACGCTGCTCCAGACGGGCCACCATGGCCTCAATATCCACGGGCTGTGCGTTGGCTTGCTGCTGCACGGCGGCAGGATCGAGCATGGCCGGATTGCCCAGATAAAAGTACAAGGCGATAGCCGCGACCGGAATGCTGACCATCAAGGTCCAGGCCAGCTTCGGTGCGCCTGCTTGCTGCACAGATTCCGTTTTCAGCCCTTCGTTTTCTTCCAGCACACGCTGGCGCAAATCCATCTGCGCCTGTTCAAAGTCCTGGGCAGACAAGACACCGGCCTGCTTGTCCCGTTCGATTTCCTTGAGCTGCTCACGCAAAATCGCCAGATTGGCCTGCTTGTGTTCAACCACACGCTGCACGGCGGGCTTGCGCTTGACGCTCAACATCAAATACACCGCGCACAGCAGCACCAGTAGCGCGGCCACAATATAAAAAACAATAGTCACGATTGTTCATCCCGAGAAGAGCCCTGCAAGAGAGCATCGGCTTGACGACGTTGTTCCTCGGTCAAGGCCGTGTCATCACCCGCGCGGCGTCGACGGCGCAGCGTAAAGGCATAGACCAGAAAGCCAGTCAGCAATAACAGAGCTGGCCCGAACCAGAGCAGCAAGGTGGTGGATTTAAAGGGCGGGCGATACAAAATGAAGTCGCCATAGCGATCCACCATATACGTGCGAATCTGATCGGGGCTGCGCCCCTGCCCCAACTGCTCCATGATCTGCTGACGCAAGTCCACCGCCAGCTCGGCACGCGATGCCGCAATGGATTCGTTCTGGCACACCAGACAACGCAGCTCGGCCGCAATTTCCAGCATCACCGATTCCTGGGCGCCCTGTTCCCCCGACTGGGCCTGCGCCGCCGGCACCAGAAACCACACACTGGCCATCAAGGCCACCATCCATTGACGCATCATCATGGCTGCTGCTCCAAACGACGGATCAAAGGCAACAAGGTTTCCTCCATGGATTCACGCGACACGGGGCCTATGTGCTTGAAGCGCACAATGCCCTGCTTGTCGATCACAAAGGTTTCCGGCACACCGTACACACCGAAATCAATGCCCACACGACCGTCCCTGTCCATGACAGAGACTTCATAAGAATTGCCATTGCGTAGCAGCCACTCGCGGCTTTCTTCAGGTACGTCCTTGTAGTTCAAGCCCACAATCGGCACCTTGTGCTTGGTGGACAGCTCTTTGATGAAAGCATGTTCGGTCAGGCACGGGTAGCACCACGAGGCCCACACGTTCAGCAACCAGACGCGTCCCTTCATTTGCTCACCCGAAAAACTGGCTTCGGGATTGTGCAATTGAGGCAGGCTGAATGCCGGAGCCGGTTTATCGACCAAGGGCGAAGGCACTTCGCTGGGCTTCAAGGTCAAACCAATGCCCAGAAATACCAGCAACAGTACAAAACCGATCAAGGGAACAGTAAAACGGTTCATGCCTGCACCTGCGTATTCATGGCTTTGTTTTGCACAGCGGCACGGGTTTGCTTGGCGCGATAACGTCGATCACTGATTGCCAGCGCACCGCCCAAGGCCATCAGCAAACAACCCAGCCAGATAAAGTCCACCAGAGGCTTGTAGTACAGACGAACACTCCAACCGCCCTGATCAAAGTTGTCGCCCAGCGCCACGTAAATATGACGCAAACCATTGGCGTTAATGGCCGATTCCGTCATGGGCAAGGCCGAGGACAGATAGGTGCGCTTTTCCGGATACAAGGTGGACACCACCTTGCCATCCTGCAGCAGTTCTACCGTGCCGCGTTCGGCCGAATAGTTCGGGCCCGGCACAATACGCACGCCCTGGAAGCGCGCGTCATACGCGCCCACCTGCGCCGTCTGACCGGGTTGCAACAAGACATCGGTTTCTGTCTCGTAGTGGCTGACCATGGTCACCCCCAGGACAAAGACAGCGACCCCGATGTGGGCCAGGTGCTGACCCAGCCAACTGCGTGGTTGCGAGAACACGCCGGAACGCGTGGCGCGCACACGCTTGACCACATCAAACAAGCTGCCCAAAACAATCCATATGGCCAGACCCGCGCCCAAGGCGGCGGTGCCCTGCCACTGGCCGTACAACAAAGGAATGGCTGCACCCAGCACGATACTGAACACGATCACCAGGGCCAGTTGGCGCACCATATCCATCATGCTGGCACGCTTCCAATTCGCCATGACGCCAAACACGATCAGAACCAGAGCCGGGATCATCAAAGGCACAAACACCTTGTTGAAATAAGGTGGCCCCACGGAGATTTTGCCCAGGCCCAGCGTATCCATAATCAGGGGATACAAGGTGCCCAACAGCACCGTGCCCGTCACCACTACCAGCAAAACGTTGTTGACCAGCAGCAAGGACTCACGCGACACCACGGCAAACTGCCCACCTGCTCCGACACGCGGTGCGCGCCAGGCAAACAGGATCAGGGAGCTGCCCACAATGACGGCGAACAGACTCAGAATGAACACACCTCGGGCCGGATCTGTAGCAAACGCGTGTACTGAGGTCAGCACGCCGGAGCGCACCAGGAAAGCGCCCAAAATGGACAGCGAGAAGGTGCTGATTGCCAGCAACACGGTCCAGTTCTTGAAGCTGCCACGTTTCTCCGTGACCGCCAGCGAGTGAATCAGGGCGGTCCCCGCCAACCACGGCACAAAGGAGGAGTTCTCTACCGGGTCCCAGAACCACCAGCCGCCCCAACCCAGCTCGTAGTAGGCCCACCAGCTACCTACGGCAATACCCAAGGTCAGAAACAGCCAGGCCGAGGTTGTCCAGGGACGCGACCAACGCGCCCAACTGGCGTCCAGACGGCCTGCCAGCAAAGCGGCAATCGCAAAAGCAAAGGCCACCGAAAAGCCCACATAGCCCATATACAGCAAGGGAGGGTGAACAATCAGGCCAATATCCTGCAAGAGCGTATTCAGATCCAGACCTTCAGCCGGAACCGGGAACATGCGCTCAAAGGGGTTGGAGCTAATCAACACAAACAGCAGAAAACCGGCGGTAATCAGACCCAAGACGCCCAGCACACGGGCCAGCATGGCTTCCGGCAAGGAACGCGAATAAATGCTGACAGCAAAGGCCCAACCCGTTTGCATGAACATCCACAGCAGCAGCGAGCCCTCATGCCCGCCCCACACAGCAGCAATGCGGTAGAACAAAGGCAGTTTGGTGCTGGAGTTCTGCGCCACATAGGCGACAGAGAAATCAAAGCTCACAAAGGACCAGGCCAGACACAGCAAACTGAAGGCCACCAAACCGAATTGCCAGCGGGCTGCGGGACGTGCAAAAGCCATCCAGGCCAAATTGCCACGCCAGGCACCATACAAGGACACAATGCCTTGGGCCAGCGCCAGTACAAAAGTCAGAATCAGGGCAAAGTGTCCAAGCTCCGGGATCATGGCTGGGCTCCTTGTTTCGCGCGCTCGGCCTGCTCCATGGCATGCATGGCCTCGGGCGGCATGTAGTTTTCATCGTGCTTGGCCAGCACTTCTTCCGCCACAAAATGGCCCTGCTCGTTCAAGCGACCTTGGGCCACCACGCCTTTCCCCTCTTGAAACAGGTCCGGCAAAATTCCCGTATAGCTGACAGGCACCTGGGCCGCGCCGTCTGTCACCACAAAGTTCACGGCCATGCCTTGGGCGCCACCACGGCGGATGCTGTCCATCTGCACAATGCCACCCACCCGGAAGGTCCGGTTTTCAGGGCTTTGCCCCTGGCTGACTTCAGTAGGGGTAAAAAAGAACACCAGGCTGCTTTGGAAGGCATTGAGGATCAGGGCGGTTGCCGCCCCCAGCACGATCAATGCGCCCAGAATCAGGACCAGACGATTTTGTCGCTTAGTCATGGCGCTGGCCCCCCAGGGCGCGCTCGTCACGTACCCGCTGCCAGGCCCGTGCCCGCCCTGCCCGGACGCTGAGCACTTCACCCAGCATCAACACGGTACAGGCCAGCACCGAGCCCCACACATACACGGCATAGCCGCCCATAGCGAAAAAATCGCCCACACTCGACCAATGCATCATCAGCCCTCCGTCAAGTTGCGAACCCAGGCGGTATGCGCCTCACGTTCAAGAATCAAATTGCGCACCCGGTACAGTGCGATGGCAATGCTGTAGCACCACATGGCCAGACTCATCAGCAACATGCCCGTCAGCATGACGGTGGCCATGGATGGCGAGCTGGTCAGCGATACCGAAGCCCCCTGATGCAAGGTGTTCCACCACTGCACCGAGAAATAGATAACGGGCACATTCACCACCCCGACCAGGGCCAGGATGGAAGCGGCTTTGTCAGCGCGACGTGGGTCGTCAATGGCACCACGCAAGCCCATGAAACCCATGTACAAAAACAGCAGCAGCAATTCGGAAGTCAGACGGGCATCCCAGACCCACCAGGCGCCCCACATAGGCTTGCCCCACAGGGCTCCGGTTACCAGGGACAAGACCGTACAGATCGCCCCGGTCGGGGCCAGCGCGGCTGCCATCATGGCGGCGGTGCGACTGTTGAAAACCAGGCAGATCAAGGACCAGAAGCCCATGGCCAGATAGATCAGCATGGACATCCAGGACACGGGCACATGCAGAAAAATGATGCGATAGCCTTCGCCTTGCTGGAAGTCGGTAGGGGCCAAAAAGAAGCCTACATAAGCGCCGACCAGAAACAGCAGAAAGGCCAGGATGGCAGCCCAAGGGATAATGCGTCCGGCCAGAACATAGAAGTTTTGAGGAGCGGCGTAGCGATACAGAAAGTTCATGGAATTTACTCAAGAGCAAGGCGCAACGCCGCTGCCGTGGCAGGTGGCGCAAAGAACAAAGCCAACAGTAAAAAAGCGGCCAGAACGGACAGATGCGCTTGCGCACCCAATCCTGCCTGAACCGCTTGCACCGCCCCCGCCCCGAAAACCAGCACGGGCACGTAAAAGGGCAAAATCAATAAAGCCAGCAAAACCCCTGCCGAGCGCAGGCCCAACACCAGAGCCGCGCCAATCGCCCCCAACAAGGTCAGAACGGGCAGGCCCAGCGCCAGGGACAGCATCAGCACGCCCAGGCTGGACGTAGGCAGGCTGAATTGCAGCCCCAGAATCGGAGCCAGCAAAAGCAAGGGCAGGCCTGTCAAAAAGGTATGCGCCAGCACCTTGCCCAAAACCCAAAGGCTAAGCGGCAGGTGAGAAAACAGAACCTGCTCCAGTGCACCATCCTGCTCGTCCTGTTCAAACAGGCGGCTTAGCGACAGCATGGTCGCCAGCAAGGCCGACACCCACAGCACGCCAGGCGCCATCTTGGACAGCAAGGCCGCATCCGCCCCCACACCCAAGGGAAACAGGCTGCACACCACCAAAAAGAAAACCAGTGGAATCAGGACATCGCCGGGGCGACGCATCGCCAGGCGCCACTCGCGCTTCATCAAGGCTAAAAAGAGACTCAACATGCCTGCCCCAGATCCAGGTGCTGCACCTCCAAATCCCAGGGCAAGGTCTGGTGGCTAGTTAGAATGACAGCGCCCTGCTTATGCAGATGCTGCGCAATCAATTCGCCCAGAAACTTCTGACCGGCGCTGTCCAGCGCAGTCAGCTGCTCGTCCAGAATCCACAAGGGGCGATTGCTCAGAGACAGGCGCACCAGAAACACGCGGCGACGTTGTCCGGCTGACAGTTGCCGTACAGGCACACGACGGTAAGCCAGCAAACCGCCAGCCAACAACGCTTGGTCGCAAGCGTCCTGCTCTAGGGGAACGCGATCCTGCATGAGCAGGCTGTCCAGATTTTCTTGCACCGACAAGCTGCTATTGAGTCCAGGCGCATGCCCACCGTAAACCAGTTGTCGTCGGTAATCGCTATCGTTGCTTTGCACGGGACGGTCGTGCCAGATCAGTTGGCCTTCGTCGGCCTGGGCGATATTGGCCAAGATACGCAACAAGCTGGTTTTGCCGCTGCCATTGGGCCCACTGACCAAACAACATTGGCCAGCTTCAAGCCTTAGGCTCAGCTCGGAGAACACACGACGCTGGCCCCGTCTACAGGTCAGCGAAACAGCTTGAAGCACAGCAACCCCTTGTCAAGAAAGCAAACAGAGCGAAGCCGCCCCTGAAAAAAGGCGGCTTGCTTAGCTCGCTAAGTAAAGACGAGCCCTCTTCAAGACAGGGGATGTTTTACTTAGTTCCACAATACCCACGAGAAACTCAAGCTTATTGATCTAGGCCAATCCGGGTTCAAGGCTGCATTCTTGATAAGATGCTGCCTTAGTACTTTCTCTGAGCAATAAACCATGAGCCCCCCAATCACCCTGACTCCCCAGCCCCTCAGCCCCGAGGCTTTTGCTCCTTATGGCTGGATGTTGGGTAAAGGTCTGGCCACGGCGCCAGCGACGGCCGCCTTCAGCAATGCCGCCACTGACTTCTGGCACGAACATGCGTTTGACACAGGTCCAAGCGGTCAGACCGAAGTGCTATGGGTGAATTACCGCATTCAAGACCCCAACATCACGACCCTGGAAAACCACCTGCTGACGCAACAGGCACTGATCCCGCTGACTGGCGAAGTGATCCATATCGTGGCTGACAGCAAGCCCGAAGGAGGTCCGGATTTGTCGACCCTGAAAGCCTTTCGCATTCCTCAAGGGCAAGGCGTCTGCATGCGCCCCGGTTGCTGGCACAGCAGCCGTGTAGCCGGAGGTGAAGTCGCCTGTCTGATGCTGACGCGTATCTCTACCACGGTAGATCTGGTCGCCCATTTGAACGAGGGCAAACCCGCCACGGAAAGCGAGTTGCGTCCTCTGGAACAAAGCGTGGTGGTGGCGCTATAAGGTGCCCGCAGCAGAGCGCGACCATCGCTCTGCCCGACACCCGCATCAAAACGTCGATGCCGCGCCGTATTTCAGCGCCAGCTCAATAAAGGCGCGCATTGCAGCAGATTGATAGGCACCCTTGCGCTGCATCAAAATGGCCCGCCGTTGCGGCGGGGCCGGGTCCAGACTCACAGCCACCAAATACTCGCTATTGCCGGCAATCGCGGCAGGCAACAAGGTCGCCAGACCCGTGCGCCGAACCACCTCGATCACGGCATTGAGCGAGTTCGACTCCATCGAAACCTTCAAATCCAGATCATGCTGACGGCAATGGCGTTCGATCTGCCCACGCGTGGCGAACTCGGGCGTCAACAAAACCAAAGACTCACGCATCAGCGTGTCCCTATCGATGCTGCGGCGCTCGGCCAAGGGGTGCGTGCGGCTCATCACCAACGCCAGCGTCTCCACCAGTAAAGGCTGAAACTCCACGGCAGCCGAAGTCGGCTTTTCAAAAGCGATACCAATATCCAGCTCGTCTTCGACCAATTGCGTTTCCACACGCTCCTGCAGCATTTCCTGCACCACCAGGCGCACATTGGGATAACGGCGGTAAAAGGCCTCTACCAGAGGGCCAATCAAGTAAGACGTAAAGGTAGGCGCCACCGCCACTCGCAAGGAGCCTCGACTCAAATCGCTGACGTCATGCAAGGCCCGCCGCCCTTCTTCCAGATCCTGCAAGGCTTGCCGGGCATAGCGCAAGTAGACCTCGCCCGCATCCGTCAAACGCACAAGACGTCCGGTGCGATCAAACAGTTGTGCGCCCAGATGTTCTTCCAGCTGGCGTACCTGCTGAGACAAGGCCGGTTGAGACACGTGCAAGGCGCGTGCGGCGCGGGTAAAGCTTTGATACTGGGCAACCGCCAGAAAATAATTAAGATGGCGCAAAAGCATAAGGGACCCTTCTATAAGCAAATCCAATGCAAAGCATCAGAAATCGGTATTTTACCTTATGACCCTGAAGGGTTAATCTTCTATCCAAGCCGAACTACAAGGACAAGGATGAAAGACATTATCGACGGTTTCCTGAAATTCCAACGGGAAGCCTATCCCAAGCGCGCCAAGCTCTTCAAAAATCTGGCCACACAACAAAACCCCCGCGCTTTGTTTATCTCTTGCTCCGATAGCCGTCTGGTCCCCGAGCTGGTAACACAACGTGAACCCGGCGATCTGTTCGTGATTCGTAACGCTGGCAACATCGTTCCCTCCTATGGTCCGGAACCCGGTGGTGTGACCGCCTCCGTGGAATACGCCGTGTCCGCCCTGCGTGTATCCGACGTTGTGATTTGTGGACACTCGGATTGTGGTGCCATGACCGCCATTGCCTCCTGTCAGTGCCTGGACCATATGCCCGCTGTAGAACACTGGCTACGCTACGCCGACTCGGCCCGTCTGGTGAATGAAGCCCGCACCCACGCCAACGAGCAAGAACGAATTTCCTCCATGGTGCGTGAAAACGTGGTAGCCCAACTGGCCAATATTCAGACTCACCCTTCCGTGCGGCTGGCCATGTCCGAAGGCCGTTTGACCCTGCACGGCTGGGTCTACGACATTGAATCGGGCACGATCGACGCCTATGACGGTGGCAGCATGAAATTTGTGTCCCTGGCTGACAACCCGGATGTATGTGCTGCTCCCTTGGTACGCCGATAAGTTCCTAGCGGACAAAATAAAAAACGCCATGCAAATGCATGGCGTTTTTTTTTGCTACCTGCCTACGTTTATCCCCCCCTCAAAAACCTGTGCCTGTCTGTGTCAGGAATAAACGCCTCCCCACTATGATGGTCCTGATCCGATGATCTTTTCATCCCTCTGTTCCATCCGGGTCGCGCGTTCATCTTGAACATCACGATATAACAAGCAAAGCGCTGTTCAGAACATGCCGCTCGGAGACTCTTTTTTAATGGCTGAACAATGAAAAAAACATGTCTTGCCCTGGCCTTGATGGCCTTGCATGCCGGGACACAGGCACAAGGCTTCTCCAACACCTACTTTATCGGCGACAGCCTGACTGACAGTGGGCAGTTCGGCTCGCGCCTTACCACCAATCCAGGCCAGGTCTGGTCCCAGGTACTGGCTCAGAAACTGGGAACCGACGCGGCCCCTAGCAGCCAAGGTGGTAACAACTATGCCGTCGGCGGAGCCCGCGTGGCTATCGATGAGCTGCTGGATCCCAGCAAGCCTCCCAGCCCCACTAATCCCCCTTTGCCCGCCATGACCACGCAGACCGCTCAACTGCTGGCCATGCACAATGGACGCCTGGACGGACAGGCCCTGTACACCGTCTGGGGTGGCGCAAATGACTTGTTTGCCGCCGTAAAAGATCCGTTCAATATGTCCCAAATCGTGGCTGATTCCGTCGGCAATCAAGCCGCCTTGATCAACACGCTATCGCAAGCGGGCGCTCGCTACATTCTGGTCCCCAACATTCCTGATCTGGGCATGACTCCAGAGTTCGCCGGCTCCCCTATCAGCGCGGGTATCGCCACCTTGCTCAGTGACAGCTACAACCAGGCGTTTACCCAGCAGCTCAGTTCCAGTGCTGCCAATATCATCCCCTTGAACGTCTCGGCGCTATTGCACGAAGTGGCTGCCGACCCGCAGGCCTACGGCTTCAGCAACGTCAATACAGCAGCTTGCGGCAGTGTGTCCTCTCGCCTGTGTACGCCTGCCGATCTGGTGGCTCCTGGTGCGGACCAAAACTATCTGTTTGCTGATGGTGTCCACCCCACGTCAGGCGGCCATGCTGTTATTGCCGACTATGCCCACGCTGTCGTCAGCGCCCCCAGTCAGGTCGCCATGCTGGCCTCCGCAGCCAATACCGCCGGGCAGATGCAAATGCAGCACATTGACCGTCGTCTTCAAACCGTCAGTTCGTCACAAGACAGGGATCTGGCAGTCTGGTTCCAGGGCGAGGCCATCACGCGTAATGGCAGCAGTGCGAACTCACGTCTGGATGGCGCGCAGGCAGCCTGGAAGCTGGGTTTGGATAAGCGTCTGGCTGATTGGACGATAGGTGCCTACCTGTCTTACGACAATCTGGATGGCGATACGGACGAAAAAGGCACTTATAGCCAGAAGCGTCAGTCCGCTGGTCTGTACGGCCGCTGGCAGACCGAGAATCTATGGGTGAACGCCCAGCTTTTCTACAGCGATCTGGACAATAAAACCCGCCGTCATATCCGTCTGGGTGCCACCACACGCGAACACCAGGCCAAAGCAGGCGGCAGCCAATACGGCGGCAAGATCAGCACGGGTTACGACTGGCAGGCCGGTGCCGTCACCCATGGCCCGCTGTTAAGCCTGAGCATGCAGAAATCCAAGATCAAGGCTCTGTCGGAAGATGGCCGAGGTTTGTCTACCTCCATGGGTTTTGATGCTCAGGACCAGACCTCGGTACAAAGCAGCCTCGGTTACCAGATCAATGTTGCTGTCAGCAATCAGTGGTCCGTTCATGCCTCCGCACAGTGGCTGCATGAATTCAAGAAACCGGCAGAGCTGCTGGGCGCGCGCTTGCAGGACGGCGTCTACAACCACCGCCACTTTTATCTGCCTACGGATCAGGAGCGCGTGCGTGACACAGGCCTGTTGGAATTGGGTGCGACGGGTCAGCTCAGCAATAACTGGACGCTGGGAGCCGGTGTCAGCACCCAAGTGGGTAAAGGCACCAGCGCTCAAACAGCCTTGTATCTGAATACGGCTTACCGCTTCTAAGTTGGCAAGTCTTCAAAACTATTGCGGCATCCTGGCCTGGCCAGGATGCCGCAATTTCAATCTGCTTTATGTACCGAACTGCTAGTCAGCCCAATAAGGAATCCAGGGTCTGATTCAGCGTTTCCAAAGTGGTACCAACCGCCGGTAGCTTTGTCACTTTTCGACCATCCACAAACAGCAAGGTCGGATAGGATTGCGCGCCCAAAGCCCGAGCCAGGGCAAAATCAGCCAAGGCTTGTTCCCGGCCTGAACCGTCAGTCAAATGGCGTCGCACAGCATCTACGTCCAGGCCATTGACAGCAGCAATCCCCTGGCAGACCTCCGGATCAGACAAGCTGCGTCCGTTCAAGTAGAAAGCCTGCTGCAACTCGTGCACCCAATGAATGGCCTGCTCCGGATCTTGCGCTCGCAGCACCGCCAAGGCCGTGGCCGCTTCCAGTGAATCCATAACAGTCGAGCCCTCCTCTGCCAAGGCCTTATAAGCAGCCCCAAACGTCGCCCCCGTCATTTGCGCGATGCGCTCGTTGGATTCGGAAATATAAGGGTAGCGGGACATGGGAGCAGCCCGGTCACCCACGAACAAGCCACCCGAGACAGCGGTAAAAGGAATGCGATGCTTGTTAGCCGCCTCGAACTCGACCATGCGTTCGGCAAAACCCCAGCACCAACCGCAATACACATCCTGCACATACACAATCGAACGAGCGGGTAAATTGAATGTGTTCATGACATTCCCTAAAAATGGTGTAGCTTCCCGGAATGGGAGAGAAACGGCACTCCTGATCCTAGCCCCCAGACATGAAATGACGCAGAGGATAAAAAGACGAGGACTCCACTTTATTGAATAAACGTCAGGCAATAAACTTCATTTCCTGACGGGTGGCAGCCTCTCGCGGCTCGATATTTCAAGCGGCCTGCAGCAGCACAGGCCTCACCGCGCTGAAGCTTGTAAAACAAGATCCCAAAACTGTGAGACAAGCCCAGGCTTCTGAGCCCAAACCCGCTCCTGTGTTGGAATCACACGACCTTCATGGCTCCCTTGAAAGCCCGACCGGCTTTACCTTCCCGGCAAAATGCTTTTATAGTGTGGCTTCGATTCATTTCCCGTGAGGTATTCGTCCAATGCGCCACTAATGCCGCCGTCCCCTAGACGGCCAGTCTCCACCCGCCCCCACTACGACTCAGGGGGAGTTCCTGGCATTAATGGAAGCATGACGCGTGACGAATCCTTATCTGACGCTGGAAGGCGTGTCCTATACCTTGCCGCAAGGCAAGACCCTGTTTTCCCAACTGAACGAAACCTTCGACTCGCGGCGCACTGGCCTTGTCGGACGCAACGGTGCAGGCAAAACCATTCTGGCTCGAATCCTGGCCGGAGAAATTCAGCCTAGCAGCGGCCGTTGCCTACGCTCGGGAAAAGTGCATTATCTGGCGCAGCAAGTGGCTTCTGTCAGCGGCTTGCGCGTCGCCGATCTGGCGGGCGTAGGACCGGCACTGGACGCCCTTGCCCGGATTGAATCCGGCAGTAGCGCCGTAGAAGACTTCAATCTGATCGAAGACCGTTGGGATATTCGACAGCAATTGCAGGAAGCGCTGGAGCGCAATGGCCTGGGTCATCTGACTGCCGAGACGCCTGCCGAAACATTAAGCGGCGGCCAGGCCATGCGGGTGTCGCTGATCAATGCCTTGCTGTCTCAGGCCGATTTCCTGATTCTGGATGAACCCAGCAACCACCTGGATCGCGACAACCGGCTTGCGCTGATTGAGCAGCTACGACACTGGCCCCACGGCCTGCTGGTCATCAGCCATGATCGCCAACTACTGGACACGATGGAGCGCACTGTGGAGCTGTCTTCCCTGGGGCTGCGTAGCTATGGCGGCAATTACAGCCACTACGCCGAGCAGAAAGCCTTGGAGCAGCAAAGCGCCATGGACCAGCTGGAGCACCGCAAGCTGGAGCGTCAGCGCGCAGAAAGCACCATGCAAGAGCAGCGTCAACGTCAGGAGCGTAGACAGGCACGCGGCAATCAACAGGGCAAGCAGGCCAATCAGGCCAAAATCCTGCTGGACAGGCAAAAAGGTCGCAGTGAAGCCACCACCGGCAAGCTGCGCCAGCAACACGTGACGGCTCAAAAGCAGTTGGCACAACGCGTACAGGAGGCTGCCGAGTTGATCGAGCAGGACACCGCTATCAATCTGCACGCCCTGCCCTTGATGCCGCTGACCCGCCAGCGCGTTGTGGAACTGGATGAGGTGAAGCTCCCCTATGTCCCGGCCAACCAAGCCCTGGTCACACTGCTGTTAAGCGGCCAGCAACGAGTAGGAGTCATAGGTCCGAACGGCTGCGGCAAATCCACGCTGCTCAAGGTCATTACAGGCCAATTGGAGCCCCTTGCTGGCCACTGCAAAATAGTGCCACAACATGTTTACCTGGATCAGGGCTTGGCCGATCTGGACCCGCAGCAAACCGTGCTGGAACAAATACAGGCAGTCAACCGCAAAAGCAGCGAGGGCGATTTACGCATGCGTCTCGCACAGCTGGGACTGGACGCCCAAAAAGTCACCGGCCCCAGCGCTGCCCTGAGCGGTGGCGAACGCCTGAAAGCCGCCCTGGCCTGCGTGCTGTACGCAGATCCTCCACCACAACTGCTGCTTCTGGATGAACCCAGCAACCATTTGGATCTGCCTTCAACCTTGGCCCTGGAAACCATGTTGAGCAGCTACCAGGGCACGCTGATGGTGGTCTCGCACGACGATGCCTTCATGAACAATCTTGGGCTGACGGAACGGCTGGAATTTAGTGAAGAAGGCTGGAGATTGCTACCTTGGTAGCGGCGCAAAACATAAGTGGCGCTTTCCCGCTATCTGAACGACAACCACTTATAGCGGTGGGACCGAGGGCCAAATTCAGGGCGCACTCTTACAAAACCTGCTTAATGTTCCCAAGTAGTGCCTGCGCCAAACGCTCTGCTTCCTTGCCCCTTGTGTCCCAGCGATCAAGCACCTCACCGACATACGCCAGACGCGCATATTCCAAGGTCTTGGCCAGCTCCTCGGACAGCCTGGGAATAGCCCACTCTGCTGCCTGCTCTTTAGTCACAAAATCCCCATGAACACCTGTTCGCCACATGCGCGCCAAAGTCAGCAGAACATTGCGCTCGTCTCCACGCAGCCCTTCATACAAGGGATCTACACCATCCCGCATTGCCTGGCGTATATGCTCGATCGGTGTAGCCGGAACATCTGCCAGCACATCGCTCCCCCATAGCAACTGCGCCTGCTGGCGGGCCTGGGCCAGAAGCAAGGTGTATTCAGGATCAGCGGCGGCTTCGGACAAGTAGCCCTCCTTGAAGGCCTCCCGCAGCCATTCACCGTAAATGAACTCCACCTTGGCCGGATGAACATTGCGTTGAAGATCTGCCAGACGACACACCACCAGCTCGATACAACGCGGACCACCAGGCGTGGCCGGATGAGGGGCTGAAACAGACAATAAAGCCGCAATCAGATCCTGACGCTGTTCATCTGACAGGGGAGCATCAACGACCGCCAATATATCCAGATCGCTTTGTGGCCGGAGCCCTCCGGCCACAGCGGAACCGTGCAAATACAAAGCTTGCAGATCAAGGCTCAGGATTTGTTGCACAAGCGCCAAGGCAGATTGCAACTGGTTGTTTGGATTTTCTGAGGCCAACATTCGACAAGATCTCTTCATAAGCAGTATTAGCGACATAGAACAAGCATTGGGACTAGCAGGCTGCTCCCCCAATGCAGCCCTGCCAGCTCCGAGGACCCAAACGCTTAACGCGTCGCTGGACAGAAGATCGAATACCGATTGGTCAAACAACGGAGAGAGAATCAAGCAATTGCTTGAATGCCCTTCTTCTCAACCACCGTCAACAAACGCAATGCTGGGCCGCCCGGTTTTTTTACACCACGCTCCCAGTCGGAAACCAGGTTTTTACTGACATTCAAATAGAGTGCAAACACAGGCTGCGAAAGATGCTCACGTTCACGCAAAGCACGAATGCGCTCAGGTGTCATAGGCAAGACTGGTGTTAAACAAGACTCATCAAACTCACGCATGGTTTGTTTGTCAATAGCGCCAACTTCCTGCAAGGCCTGCATCGTTTCATGGATTGCTGCGTAAGCTTCACTTCGATATTTTTTTGTCATTATCATGTACCTCCGTAAATTGCCCCTTGCTGATCAACTGGGCCAAATGGGCTTCTGACAAACCCAATACATAAGCGGCAGCCTTCTTGAACGCCGCTTCTTCATCCGCATCAATATTGGCGCGATCACTTTTAGCAAAGCCATATACAAAGAAAGCCAGCTCGTTTGTACGGTAGAAAGTCCGAAATCCGCCCGCCTTGCCTTGACCACTACGGGTCACACGCTGCTTGACCAGGCCCCGCCTAGATCTGCATCGACAAGTCCACGCTCTGCTCGTGTTATTGCATCCAAAAGCGCCAGATCCGCAATGCCCTGTTTGCCGGCGAACCGCTCGAACCATGCATTTTTGAAAACTCTCACCGCGGCCTCAAGCGTGATTAATAACACTAAGTGTTATAGATATTAGCAAAAAAAAGCAGGTACCTGATCCCAGGCACCTGCCACATCTACAACACTTGCAAGAAGCTTAGACGTTAAACAAGAAGTTCAGCACGTCACCATCTTTCACAACGTATTCCTTGCCTTCAGCGCGCATCTTGCCGGCTTCCTTGGCACCTTGTTCGCCCTTGCAGGCTACGAAGTCGTCAAAAGCGATGGTCTGTGCACGGATGAAGCCGCGCTCAAAGTCGGTGTGGATCACGCCTGCAGCTTGGGGGGCGGTATCGCCCACGCGGATGGTCCAGGCGCGGACTTCTTTAACACCTGCAGTGAAGTAAGTTTGCAGGCCCAGCAGGCTGTAGGCGGCGCGGATAACACGGTTCAGGCCTGGCTCTTCCATGCCCAGATCGGACAAGAACTCAATCTTGTCAGCGTCGTCCAGTTCAGCGATTTCAGCTTCTACGGCAGCACATACAGCCACAACAGGAGCGCCATCAGCGGCAGCATAGTTCTGCACGGCTTCCAGGTGTGGGTTGTTGGTGAAACCGTCTTCTTTCACGTTGGCCACGTACATGGTGGGCTTGGCGGTGATGAAGCCGTAGGATTTGATCTGGTGCAGTTCGTCTTCGTCCAGCTTCAGCGAACGCACGGACTTGCCTTCTCCCAGTGCTTTCTCGATACGCTCCAGCAGGGCTACCAGCTTGGCAGCGTCTTTATCACCCGAGCGAGCCAGTTTCTGGTTACGGTGCACGGCTTTCTCAACCACGCCCAAGTCGGCCAGCGCCAGCTCGGTGTTGATGATTTCGATGTCAGCCAAGGGGTCAACCTTACCGGCAACGTGAATGACGTTGTCATCGGCAAAGCAGCGCACCACGTGCACGGTGGCGTCGGTTTCGCGGATGTTGGCCAGGAACTGGTTACCCAGGCCTTCGCCCTTGGAAGCACCGGCGACCAGACCAGCGATGTCTACAAATTCCACCACGGCAGGCAAAATGCGCTCGGGGTTCACGATCTTGGCCAGATCTTGCAAACGCTGGTCAGGAACTTCGACCACACCGACGTTCGGTTCGATGGTGCAGAAGGGGTAGTTTTCAGCCGCAATGCCGGCTTTGGTCAGAGCGTTGAACAGAGTGGATTTACCAACGTTGGGCAAGCCAACGATGCCGCATTGCAGTGCCATGAGTATCCTGAAAATCAAAGAGTTATATAAACGATGCGCTATTGTAGCGCCCTTGGGCGCTACAGAGCCTGCAGACAGATCAGAACAGTCGTGCCGGGGACACAGGATAGCGCCTTGAGACGCGGGCTTGTCTAGACTGGAATGCCGTCAAACAGCTTGAGCAGGCCAATAATCAGCAAGACCGGGCCACCATTGAAGATGGCATGCAGCACGATCGATGCACCAATGCCTCGACGCACTCGCAGCCAGGCCAATACCAACCCTGTCAAACATTGGGGCAGCACCAGCATGGGCAGCAAATACCAGCTCATACTGTTGAGTTGGAAGTTATACAAATGCAGCGCTCCAAAAGCCAGCGTTGCACCATAAAACACCCAGGGAAAGAAACGCCAATAGCGTCGCATGGATGAAAAGCGCCATGCCCTTCCCTGCAAGGCGCCCACCAGTTTGCGCCACCAGCTGCTGCCTGCGGGCAAGGCTTGGCGTGGCATGCCGGTATAACGGCTGATCCAGATTGCCAGACAAAAGACCAGCAAGCCTTGTATCAACCACCAGCCTGGTCCCTGAAACATCAGGAACACTGCCAGCGGAACAACCGTCAGCCATTGTGACGGCCGTCTCAGCACGAAACGAAAGACCAGCTCTTCCACAATGGGTGCCCAGATAATAGCTTGCACCCAGGGAATACGAGTCGGGTCCAGACGATGCTGCGCACCACCCACACCCGCTACCGAGACTGCGATCGGCCCCAGCACCAGCGCATTGATCAGCCAAAGCATGCCCGCCCATTGCAGCAGACGCTTCCAGGGCAAGGGAGCAAACCAGTCCAGATACCAGCCATCACCCTGGACTCTGCCAGGCAAACGCCGGGCGCTGCGAGGGTGACGCAGAAAATAGAAGAAATCTTTAAGCTCGTCCCGGAAACGCATCTGGCTGCTTGGCGCTGGCTTCATGCGTCAAGCCTTCTGGGGCGCGTAAAGCTGGCGGGTCGCCTGCTCAAAGTCGCCACGCAGCAAAGCAGGCATCATGACGCGGCAACGGTTCATACCGTCCTCGATCTCGCGCAGCTCTTCATTGCGAGGGGTATGCAGTACAAAGTTCACCACTTGCTGGGCCAGGCCCAAGGTGCGAGGGTGACCAATGCCCAGGCGCAAGCGCCAGAAATCCGGTGTCCCAAAGGCGGACTGGATGTCGCGCAGGCCGTTATGCCCGGCGTGCCCACCGCCTTTTTTCATCTTCACCTGACCGGGCAGCAAATCCAGTTCGTCATGCAAGACCAGCACCTGTTCGGGCTTGAGCTTGTAGAAACGCATCAAGGCACCGGCGGCTTGCCCGGACTTGTTCATGAAGGTAATGGGTTTGGCGATGATGACGTTTTCACCTTCAAAACGCGCTTTGGCCACCCAGGAGAAAAAGGATTTTTCCAGGTTGAACGTTGCATGCAGATCATCAGCCAACTGGTCTGCCAACCAAAAGCCCGCATTGTGACGGGTGGTTTCGTACTCAGGGCCAGGATTACCCAGGCCAACAATCAAACGGATAGGCTCAGACATGAATGTTTTCGCAGAAAGCGCCTGCTCCGGCAAAGGCGCAGGCACAAATAACAAACCCCCGCCAGCATACGCTGACAGGGGTTGATTCGCCAAGCTGCAAGCCGACCGAAGCCGGCTGGCAATCTTGATTACTCGGCGCTTTCTTCTGTTGCTTCCGAAGCAGCAGCACCACCGCCAACTGGCAAGGCAGCAGCCAGCAGAGGGTTGGCTTCGTTACCAGCGTAAGTAACACCACGTGGCAGCTTGATGCTGTCCAGGTGCACGTTGGCGTTGGCAGTCATGCCGCTCAGGTCCACAGTGATGGACGCTGGCAGGTTAGCTGGCAAGCAGGTGATTTCCAGCTCAGTCAAGATGTGGCTGATAACTTGGCTGCTCAGCTTGACGGCTGGGGACACATCGCCACCTTCAAAGTTCAGAGGAACTTTGGTGGTGATGGCTTGCGAAGCCAGAACGCGCTGGAAATCAACGTGCAGAACTTGCTGCTTGTAGGGGTGCCACTGAACCGAGCGCAACAGCACTTTTTCAGCTTTACCGTCCAGTTCCATCGTCAGGATGGAAGCGTGGAAGGCTTCTTTGCGCAGGTTGTGGTAGGTCTCGTTGTGATCCAGAGCGATCACGACGGGTTGTTCGTCGCCACCGTAAACGATAGCTGGAACCTGGCCAGCGCGACGCAGGCGGCGGCTCGCACCCGTACCCTGTACATCACGCGAAGTAGCGGTGAATTTCATGTAGAACTCCAATTGCAGAACGCTGAATACGTACTGCGGAAAGTGGTAGCGAACTACCAAGTTGACGTGCGCCGCGACCAGCGCACGCTAAAAAACTTAATCAGTGAACAAGGAGCTGACGGACTCGGCGTTGGAGATACGCAAGATGGTCTCGCCCAACAGTGCTGCACAGGACAGCTGGCGAATCTTGCTGCATTCACGTGCCTTGGCGGACAAAGGAATGGTGTCCGTTACAACCAGCTCGTTCAATTGGGACTGCGTAATACGTTCGATAGCTTCGCCCGAGAGCACAGGGTGCGTACAGTAGGCGTAAACCGCCTTGGCACCGCGCTCTTTCAGAGCTTCAGCCGCTTTGCACAGCGTACCGGCCGTATCCACCATATCGTCCATCAGGATGCAGGTGCGTCCATTGACATCACCAATGATGTTCATGACTTCGGAGACGTTGGCACGTGGGCGACGCTTGTCGATAATGGCCAGGTCCACTTCCAGTTGCTTGGCCAGTGCACGTGCGCGCACCACACCACCGATGTCAGGCGAGACAACCACCATATCCTGGTAGTTACAGCGCCAGATATCGCCCAGCAAAATGGGGGAAGCGTAGATATTGTCGACAGGGATATCGAAGAAACCCTGGATTTGGTCAGCGTGCAGATCCATCATCATGACGCGATCGACACCGACCACTTGCAACATATTGGCCACGACTTTGGCAGAGATCGACACACGCGCCGAACGGGGGCGTCGATCCTGGCGGGCGTAACCAAAGTAAGGGATGGCGGCGGTGATGCGACCGGCCGAAGCACGGCGCAAGGCATCGACCATCACCATGATTTCCATCAGATTGTCGTTGGTGGGAGCACAGGTGGGCTGCAGAACGAAAACATCGCGACCGCGCACGTTCTCGTTGATTTCAACCATGGCTTCCCCATCAGAGAAGCGACCCACCGTCATTTTCCCCAGCGACATATCAAGGTGGTTGACGACATCGACAGCAAGGCGAGGATTAGCCGTGCCGGTGAAGATCATGAATCGGTCTTGTGCCATGATGGGAGATAGATTTTGATGCAGGAAAAGCAAAGCTGTTGATCGAAACCCCTACAAGGAAACGACTCAACAGCTTTACATTATCGCAGGCTAGGCCTGAAAGGTGGCTGGGGAAGAAGGATTCGAACCTTCGCATGCTGGAATCAAAATCCAGTGCCTTAACCAGCTTGGCGATTCCCCAAATACTTACTTAATCCAGTCGCGTAGCGGATGATCTTGCAAACCTGAACAAACCCAAGTTTGTTCGACCAGCAATTTACCACTATTTGATTCTTCGCTACCAGAAAAATCTATTTTACTGCTATTTTGGTCAATTTCAAACTGACCTGTCTTGGCGCTTTGTTCGTCTCTGCACTCAACAAACAAACAAGAACCTGAGCCCGTCATTCTAGCATTCAATTTTAATCTTTGCAAGCCCTGTTTTAAATTTTTTAAACCAGGATAAAGACTGAATGCTACTGACTCCAGATTGTTTCTGCCAAAATAAGGATTGTCGTCCTTGGCTTGCCAGAATTTTTCTTGCCAATCAGTAAAGAACGTCATTGTGATGAGTTTTTCATCACGTGTCAAGCATTTGGAGGTAAATATTTCCCCCGTGGATATAAATTGCGGCGGACGGATGATGATGTAGTGTCGTGGCGGCATTTGAATGGCCTGCAACTGCTCGCCTATCCCTTGCGCAAATGCGGCCTGTCCGAATATAAAAACCGGCACATCAGCACCCAGGGGCAGGCCAATATCCATCAAGGCCTGACGGCTCAGCCCCAAGTTCCACAAACGGTTCAAGGCAATCAAGGTCGTGGCCGCATCGCTGGAGCCACCGCCCATCCCCGCTCCCGAAGGGATGTTCTTGATACAAGAGATGTCTACGCCTTGCCGAGTGCCCGTCGCTTGTTGCAGGGCACGAGCCGCTTTGATCACCAGATCCTGCTCAGGCTCCACATCGCTCAAGGTACTGTGTGCCCGATGGATCTGCCCATCGCTACGTGGTACGAAGCTCAGGTAATCATTCAGGTCGACAAAACGAAAAGCAGTTTGCAAGAAATGGTAGCCGTCCTCACGACGACCCGTGACGTGCAAAAACAGATTGATCTTGGCCGGAGCCGGGACGTTGTAGAGCGCCATTACACAAACCTGCTCGGGGCTTTACTGATCCACGACCAAACGCACGCTGATGGAGCGATTGGCCTCATGACGATTCAATTGCAGCAGGCGCGGGCCTTGTTCGTCGTAACGCGAGAGCGTCACACGCCAGCCGGACTGCTCGAAACTGCTTAGCTTTTGCTGATCATCCCGGCGTTCGCTTTGAACCGGGGCACTACCCGTGCGGCCATGCAGCCAGTCACGCAAGCCTGCAACAGGAACAGGACTGCCCAAGACCTGTTCAACCAGGGCATCGGGATGGGAGGCCATTTCCTGACTACCGTCTGTGCGTTCCAGAATGGCGCGCCCCGGTAACACCCAGACTCGCGCCAAGGTATTACCCAAAGGATTGCTCAAATCCAGCATCAGCTTTTGGCCGTCGTCGCGCCAGGAAAAGCCACCCTGCACGGCTTCGACCTGCGAGCTGGAATGAGTCACGCTCAGCGCAAAACGGCCTGAACGAGACAAGGCGCTTGCCTCTTGCAACGCATCCGTAACGCTGCCAAGGTCAGATTTGGGCGGTGTCGCACAAGCACTGAGCAAAGCAACCAGGACCAAAGCCCCTGCTCGGGTCCAAGCCCGCTGTTTCAAGATACTCACGGCAGCGGTACTCCCAGACGCTTGATGGTTTCTGTCAGAGTTCGGTTTTCGGGGTCTTTGCTCAAGCCAGCCCGAAAGACCAGCATGGCATCATCACGACGGCCTTTGACCCACAGTACTTCACCCAAGTGGGCGGCAACGTCCGCTTCAGGCAGGCGCTCGTAGGAACGCTGCAAGTATTCCAGCGCGGCTTGCAGATCGCCAACACGGAACAGATACCAGCCTACGCTATCCAGAATATAAGGATTGTCCGGCTCCAGTTCCATGGCGCGTTCCAGCAAATCCTGGGCCTCGTCCAGACGGCGATTCTGATCCGCATAGGTGTAGCCCAAGGCGTTATACGCATTGGCATGGTCCGGGCGCAGCTCAATAACACGACGCATCAAGGTTTCAAACTTGTCGTGCTTGGCGCGCTGCTCGTACAACATGGCCAGGTTGTATTTGATCTCGGCGCTATCAGGCAACTCACGGTCCGCCCGCTCCAGCACTTCCAGAGCCTGGTCCGTACGACCGCTGTCTTGGTAGATAGAGGAATACGTCAAAGCCACAACGACCTGCTCGCTCATGTCGCGTGGGCGAGAGTTCTCCAGGGTACGACGTGCTTGCGGCAGATTGCCTTGGCGGGCTTGCAGGACGGCTTTATGAATCTGGGCCTGGAAACGCAGCGCGGGCTCTTCAATCAAGTCCAGCTGGCGAATGGCTTCGTTCATATCGCCCTGAGCTTCAGCAATTTGCACCAAGGACAAGCGGGCTTCAGAAATACTGGCCAAAGCCGTGTTGACGGCGTCGTTCAAGGACTGGCGGCGCTGCTGCTGGACCGCAATGTATTGCTCCAGCAATTTACGGGCCTGGTCAAACTCCTGGGCACGAATATGAATTTCGGCCTGGGTGTAGAGCAGATCAAAATCTTCAGGATTGGCGCGTTGCAAGGCGCTGACGATGGATTGGGCTTCGTCGAACTGCTGGCGCTCTACCAGACGGTTGGCCAGCAGCAGTTGCAACTTGCGGCTATCCGGATTGGCTCGCACAAAGATACGTGCACTTTGCAAGGCAGCCGAAGGATCAATCTTGATACCGTATTCCAGCACGCGCTGCGCGGCGGCTTCGGAATGCGGGTCCAGCTTCAGGGCTTCCCGTGCTTCGCGCTCGGCCCGGCTCATGTCCCCGGCACTCCAGGCGGTATCCGCCAAGGCCAGACGGGCTATGGGCAAGGAGCGCACGGGTTGCTGCAAGGCCTTGTCCAGCACTTCCAGCGCCAAACGGCGATCCACCATCTTGCTGACCATGCTCATGGCTTGGACCACGGCCTGCTCTTTATCCTGGGCGCGAGAGATACGCAGCCACAAGGCATCGGCCAAGCCTTCGGTCTGACCGCTGGAGGCTTCCAGGGCCAGAGCCGTTGCTTTAGCTTCGGGATCATTCGGGGCCAGCAAGGCCCATTCTTTAGCGGCACGCAGCGCACGACCCAAATCACGGTCGGCCATGGCGTATTGAAAGGCGTTTTGAGCCAGGCGAGGATCGCTGGTGTCACGCGCCAAAGACAGGAAAGTCTGGCTGGCAACGTCGTATTCACCACGCGAAGCAGCCACTTCGGCAACCAGAATGCGATACAGAATGTCCGAAGTCAGGCTGACCAAAGGCAATTGCCCGCTGCGCAAACGAATCTTGTCAGCAGGCGGCTCCGCCTTGAGTATGGGAAGTGAGGGTTGGGCTTGCACCGAAACCGCTGCAAGCAACGACATCAGGCCCAGCTTTAGTGCTAAGGTCAGAGCATTCATCCAGAAAAACCCGTGCCCTGATACGCGCGACAAAACGCCCGATGGCACAATAAAGGAATCAGATTTGTTGATGGTATCACCCCCCCATGCCTGAACTGCCAGAAGTTGAAACAACTCGTCGCGGAATTGCGACGGTCATCCAGGGAAAAAATGTCCGACAATTCCTGGTTCACGAGCCCCGTCTGCGCTGGCCCGTGCCTGCCTCTTTGCCGCAATGGATTGAAGGCCAGGTCGTCCGGAATTGCACGCGTCGAGGCAAATACTTGTTGTTGCATTTTGAACAAGGTGTCCAGATCGTCCATTTAGGAATGTCCGGCTCCTTGCGTCGTGTGGATCTGGATGAAGAACGCCGCAAGCATGATCATGCGGAATGGATCTTTGATGAGGCCCGCTTCCTGCTGCACGACCCACGACGATTTGGTGCGATATTATGGCATGCCCATAGGGACGGCCCTCTGGAAAACCACCTTTTGCTACGTACTTTAGGCGTAGAGCCTTTCGACCCCCTGTTCACCCCCGAGTATCTGCACCGACATCTGCAAGGGCGGCGCGTCGCCATCAAACAGGCCCTGCTGGGCGGCAAGATTGTGGTGGGAGTCGGCAATATCTACGCTTCCGAATCCTTGTTCCTGGCCGGTATTCACCCCGAACTGCCCGCCGGTGAAGTTTCCTTGCATCGTTGCGAAAAACTGCACTCGGCCATCTTGAGCACCTTGCAATCCGCCCTGGACTCCGGGGGCAGCACCTTGCGCGATTACGTCAATGCAAGTGGTGAACCGGGCGCTTACTTCGACATTCACGCCAATGTGTATGAGCGTGCCGGCAAACCCTGCCCACGCTGCCAACAGCCTATCAAACGGATAGTCCAAGGCCAACGCGCGACCTATTACTGCTCGCGCTGCCAGCGCCGCTAAACCCTCCCCCTTTTTTCTGACAGCGTCTGATGCCGGTTCCGGCAGGCAGGCGCTCGTCTGCTTTTTTTCCAACTAAGCCTACCCTATTCAGGTATTCACCTATATCTAACTGATTCACCATAAACTAATCTGACACCATCCCTATCGACTGTGGAGTCATTTTCATGAGCAAGTCCTTCGCCTCGCATAACGACCTGGAAGACAAAGTCGTTGCCTTTGAAAAACTGTCCGACAACGCCTACGCCTATACGGCTGAAGGTGATCCCAACACGGGCATCATCATTGGTGACGAGGCCATTATGGTGATCGACACCCAGGCCACGCCTGTCATGGCTGAAGACGTGATTCGCCGCATCCGCGAAGTCAGCGACAAACCCATCAAGTATGTCTTGCTGTCGCACTACCACGCCGTACGGGTGCTGGGTGCCTCGGCCTACAACGCCCAGGAAATCCTGGCCAGCCGCGACACCTACGACCTGATCGTGGAACGTGGCGAGCAGGACAAAGCCAGCGAAATCGGCCGTTTCCCCCGCCTGTTCCGCAACGCCGAATCCATTCCTCCCGGCCTGACCTGGCCCACCATGACCTTTGAAGGTCATATGACGGTGGACCTGGGCAATCTGGAAGTACACCTGATGCAAGTGGGTCGTGGCCACACCAAGGGCGACACCATCGCCTGGCTACCCAAGCAGAAAATACTGTTCGCCGGTGACCTGGTGGAATACCAATCCACCCCGTACGCAGGCGACTGCTACTTTCGCGAATGGCCCCGCACACTGGACCGTCTGGGAGACTTCAAAGCTGAACAAATGGTTCCTGGCCGTGGCCCGGCACTGAAAAACGCCACCGAAGTGCGTCAGGCCCTGGCCGGCACGCGCGCGTTTTTGACAGACCTGTACTCCAGCGTGCAGCAAGGCGCGGCAGCCGGTAAAGATCTGAAGACCATTTACCGCGAAACCTACGATTTCATGAAGCCTCGCTACGCAGACTGGGTCATTTTTGATCACTGCATGCCCTTTGACGTGTCCCGTGCCTACGACGAAGTCAACGGCCACGAAGACCCACGCATCTGGACCGCCGAACGCGATCTGGAGATGTGGAAACAACTCGAAGGTCAGTAAGACGCAAGGCCAGGGAGAAAGAAAATGGGAGACATTAATTACCAGACCCTGGAGCTGACGCAAGCGCCCCCACCGGCTACCCATGCCCGCCACCCCGTTGTGGTGGTGGGTGCCGGCCCGGTGGGGCTGACCATGGCCCTGGATCTGGCGGCCAAAGGCCACCGGGTCGTGATTCTGGACGACGACACCACGCTGTCCAAAGGGTCACGGGCCATTTGCTTTGCCAAACGCACCCTGGATATCTGGGATCGATTGGGCGTGGGCTCGCGCATGATGGACAAAGGCGTGTCCTGGAATGTGGGCAAGGTTTTTTTCCGCAATCAGGAAGTCTGGAGCTTCAATTTGCGGCCCGAAGAAGGCCACCAGCGCCCCGCCTTTATCAATTTGCAGCAGTATTACTGCGAAGGTTATCTCTACGAAGCAGTCTGCGCTCAGCCCCTGATCGAACTGCGTTCCGGCCATAAAGTGCTGAACGTGGTGAATCAGGCAGAAGGCGTGCATCTGGATATAGAAACCCAGCAAGGCAATTACACCCTGGAAGCAGAATGGCTGCTGGCCTGCGACGGCTCGCGCTCGGCCATTCGCCGTGCTTTGGGTGAAAGCAGCAGCGGACGCGTATTCAAGGACCGTTTCCTGATTGCAGACGTGCGCATGCAAGCCGACTTCCCCGCCGAGCGCTGGTTCTGGTTTGACCCGCCCTTCCACCCCAATCAATCTGTCTTGCTGCACAGCCAGCCGGACAACGTCTGGCGTATCGACTTCCAATTGGGCTGGGATGCCGACCCGGTTGAAGCCGTCAAACCAGAAAACGTGCTGCCCCGCATTCGTGCCCTCCTGGGTGCCGACGCCCCCTTTGAGCTGGAATGGGTCAGCATTTACACCTTTGCTTGCGAGCGCATGCAGCGCTTTCGCCATGGCCGTATTCTGTTTGCTGGAGACTCGGCCCACCGTGTCTCGCCTTTTGGCGCACGCGGCGCCAACAGCGGTATCCAGGACGCCGACAACCTGGCCTGGAAGCTGAATCTGGTTCTGAATGCCCAGGCTCCCGACAGCCTGCTGGACAGCTACAGCCATGAACGTGAATTGGCTGCAGACGAGAACATTCGCCATTCCAGCCGTTCAACAGATTTCATCACGCCTAAAAGCGAAGTCAGCCGCCTGTTCCGTGATGCGGCCCTGATTCTGGCGCGTCGCCACGCCTTTGCCCGTGTACTGGTCAATAGCGGCCGCCTGTCCTTGCCCAGCGCCTACCCGGACAGCCCCTTGAATACGGCTGACACACACGAGTTCTCCGCCACGGCCACACCGCTAGGAGCCTGCGTCCCCGATGCACCTATAGAACAAAACGGTCAGCAAGGCTGGTGGCTGGGTCAATTGGGCAGCGGCTTCACCCTGCTGGAATTTGGCGAAGGCCAGGCCAGCCAGTCTGAAGTGGTAGACGAACTGGTCGCCCAAGGTCTCTTGACCCGCCTGCGTGTCTGGCCTGCTGGCACCAGCGCTACCCAGGCCCAGAAAGAGATCATCGACAGCCAGGATATGCTGCGCCAGCGTTACGACGCCCAACCCGGTTCCTGCTATCTGATTCGCCCCGATCAACACCTGTGCGCCCGCTGGCGTCATCTGGATGGGCAAGCTGTCCAGGCAGCCTTGCACAAAGCCTGTGGCCATTTCCTGGAGAGTGCTTCATGTCTACACTGAATACCGATACCCCCCTGGAACGGGCTGACGATTTCTACCAAATGTTGATCGATGCCCACCAAGGCCTGAGCACAGCACAAAGTCATGCCATGAATGCCGCTTTGGTGCTGTTGCTGTGCAATCATGTCGGCTCGCTGGATGTGATCAAGCAAGCCTTGGACGCCGCCCGCCAGACCTGCCTGGAGCAGGCTGCCTGAATCTGGAGACCCCTAATGAGCTCTTTGAATTATCAGATTGGTTTTGGTAACGCTTTTGCCACCGAGGCTCTGCCCGGTGCGCTGCCACTGGGACGCAACTCGCCGCAGCGCTGCCCTTACGGGCTGTATGCCGAGCAGTTGTCCGGCACGGCCTTTACCGCGCCACGCGCCGATAACCGCCGCTCCTGGCTGTACCGCATTCGCCCCAGCGCCAAGCAAGGAGCATTTACGGCATTTGAAGGCGCTCCCCACTGGAACGAAGACTTCGGACAAGGCCCGGCCAACCCCAATCGCCTGCGCTGGAGCCCACTGAATCTGCCCGGCAAGCCGACCGATTTTCTGGCTGGTGTCCATACCTGGGCAGGCAATGGCAGCAGCGATTCGCAAAGCGGCGTTGCCATCCATCTGTACGCCATCAACCAGTCCATGGGTCGGCGCGTGTTCTACAACGCCGACGCCGAAATGATGTTCGTGCCTGAACAGGGCCGCCTGCGTCTGGTCAGCGAATTGGGCATCATGGAAATCGAGCCTTGCGAGATTGCCGTCATGCCGCGTGGCGTCCGCTTCAAGGTAGAGTTGCTGGACGATGTGGCCCGTGGCTACTTGCTGGAAAACTTCGGCGCTCCTCTGCGTTTGCCCGAACTGGGTCCGATCGGCTCCAACGGCCTGGCCAATGCCCGCGACTTCAAAACACCGGTAGCCTGGTACGAAGATGTCAGCGAGCCGCATGAGCTGGTCACCAAATTCACAGGCGGCTTCTGGGTTGCGCAACTGACGCACTCGCCCTTGGACGTCGTGGCCTGGCATGGCACGCACGCCCCCTATAAATACGATTTACGTGACTTCAATGTGATCGGCTCGATCAGCTACGATCACCCCGATCCCTGCATTTTCAGCGTATTGACCTCGCCCTCCGACACACCCGGCACGGCCAACCTGGACTTTGCTATTTTCCCGCCACGCATTCTGGCCATGGAAAACACCTTCCGCCCCCCTTGGTTCCACCGTAACTTCGCCAGCGAATTCATGGGTCTGATCCAAGGTGTGTACGATGCCAAGGCCGATGGCTTTGCACCCGGCGGCTCCAGCCTGCACAATTGCATGAGCCCGCATGGCCCCGATGCCAACACCTTTGACAAAGCCAGCAGTGCGGACTTGAGCAAGGCAGACTATCTGCGCGGTACCATGGCCTTTATGTTCGAGACCCGCAAAGTCATCCGCCCCTCGCCACAGGCCTTGCAAAGCGACAGCCTGCAAGCCAATTACGATGCCGTCTGGGACGGACTGGAAAAACACTTCTCTACGGAACAAAAGGCATGACCCGACCTTATCTGAATGACACTCACGACCCCAAGCTGCAAAGCTGGGTGCCCGGCGCCAACGAGGCCGATAACGGTTTCCCTATCCAGAACCTGCCCTTTGCCGTGGCCCGTCGCCGTGACAGTCAGGAAGACTTCCGCGTCATGGTGGCCATTGGCCCCTACGCGCTGGACCTGGGCCTGCTGGCCTGCGATACCCCCTGGCACGGCAAAGCCGCCGACGCCCTGGCCGCTTGCGTCAAACCTGCACTGAACGGCCTGATGGCCTTGGGCCAGGAATACTGGAGCGCGCTGCGTGCCGCCTTGTCACATGACTTGCGCCAAGGCTCCTCTGCGGAGTCGCGCCTGCGCCCCATGCTGATCGAGCGCAGCAAGCTGGAATACGCCCTGCCCGCCCAAATTGGGGACTACACCGATTTCTATATTTCCGTGCACCACGCAACGGCGGTGGGCAAACAGTTCCGCCCTGATGCGCCCTTGCTGCCCAACTACAAGTGGGTACCCATTGGCTACCACGGCCGTGCCTCCAGCATCGGTGTGTCCGGCCAGCAATTCCCACGACCCGTCGGCCAGACCCGCCCACCCGAAGGGCAAGAGCAGCCCAATTTTGGTCCTTGCCAACGCCTGGACTTCGAACTGGAAATGGGCATTCTGATTGGCAAAGGCAACGAAGCCGGTCGCCGTATCCCTATCGCTCAGGCAGACGAGCACGTTTTTGGCCTGTGCCTGTTCAATGACTGGTCGGCGCGCGATCTGCAAGCCTGGGAATACCAGCCTCTGGGCCCCTTCCTGGCCAAGAACTTTGCCTCGACGATCTCCCCCTGGGTAGTGACACTGGAAGCCCTGGCTCCCTTCCGTCGCCCCTTCAGCCGCCCCGAGTCTGATCCCCAGCCTCTGCCTTATTTGCAGGATCAGACCAACCAGGAAAGTGGCGTTCTGGACGTGGAACTGGAGGTGTACCTGAGCACCGAACAGTCTCGCCAGCAAAAGAAAGACCCCGCTTTGCTCTCGCGCAGCAACTTCAAGGAAGCGTATTGGACTGTGGCCCAATTGGTCGCCCATCACAGCGTCAACGGCTGCAATCTGCAAACTGGAGACCTGCTGGGCACCGGCACCTTGTCCGGCCCGGCCAAGGGTCAGGAAGGCTCCTTGCTGGAAATGAACCAGGGCGGCAAAAACCCCATCGACCTGCCTTGGGGCGAACAGCGTAAATTCCTGGAAGATCAGGACGAGATCATTTTGAAAGGCCTGTGCCGTCAAGATGGCTACCCGACCCTGTCTTTTGGTGAATGTGCCGGTCGAGTATTGCCTGCCGTGCCTTAAGTTCAAGGCACCAAAACCTGCGAAGGTCTGATTGGCAAGAGACGCTTGCTTGTGAACAACACCCCGCAGCCGCTACCTGGCTTCGGGGTGTTGTTACGTAAAACCTATAGAAACAGGCTCGCAAAAACAAAAAAGGGACTTGAATTCCCCTTTTGCAGATTCATAGAGCCACTAGGCAGGCAATTGCTTATGTCTGGCCCAAGACCAGAGGATATAAAACAGAACGCAGCCATACAGCCCCAGCACAGCGCCTGAAGCCAGCACCTGGCTAAGAAAATGGTAGCCCTGCATGATGCGTAGAAAGCCGAACAGCAAACCGGCGCTAATACCCAGCACAAAGCCCCCGGCGGCCAATTTTCGGCAGCCTGTCATGACGCCCACAAAGAACAGGGACAGGAGCACAAAGCCGGATGCGGCATGAGCACTGGGCAAGGCATTGCCTGCCTCAGCCCAGGAATGCGCCCAGAAGTAGGTGGGCATGGATTCTATACCGCCAAACATGGCCAGATTAAAGGGTCTTGGCATGGCGGTCAGATGTTTCAGGACGCCTACCATTAACGGGCCACTACCCATGAAGAAAGCCGCCCCCGCCCAAGCCAGTTGGCGGCGGGAACCCTTGGGCTGCCGCCAGGCCACGATCGTCCATACCACTGCGCCGCCAAAAGGAACGAACCACACCAGCCTGCGCCCGAACAAATCGACAAAAGGCTGCAATCGCCAGGAAAAATCCTGGACTTGTGGGTCATAGAAATAGGCACTGAGTGACAGGTCCGTTGCTGAACCCATCGTCACTGCCGCAACGATTCCCAAAACAGTAAAAAAAACGGCACTGGCAACGATATAAGGACGAAAAAACATCTACACACCAAGTAGCTTCAATCAGTCGGGCAATACTTTACCGGGGTTCATGATCCCCAAAGGATCCAGCGCCGTCTTGATCTGCTTCATCAAGGCCAGGGAAACCGGGTCTTTATAACGGGGCAGCAGTTGGCGCTTGAGCTGGCCTACGCCATGTTCGGCACTGATGGAGCCATGGAAACGGTGCACGCTGTCATGGACCAGCGCATAGATCTCGTCCTGACGCTTCAGCAGCTCTTCCTCCGTGAAGGCCGTGCCGCGCGCGACGTTGTAGTGCAGGTTGCCATCACCCAAGTGCCCGAATGTCACGTTTTCCAGACCCGGGAAGGCTTCTTGCAAAGCCTTGTCCGTCTCGTGCACGAACTGGGACATCACAGACACAGGGATGGACACATCATGCTTGATGCTTTTCCCATAGGCTTTCTCTGCCAGTGGAATGCTTTCACGCAAATGCCAGAGCGCCTTGCTTTGTGCGATGGTCTCGGCGATAACGGCGTCTTGCACCAGATCTTGCTCCAGAGCCTGACCGATCACGCTTTCAAAACGCTCGCGGGCATGCTCCAGGCTTTCGCTATCAGACAGCTCCAGCAAGGCATACCAAGCTGCTTTTTCAGCTGGGCCCTGGAAAGGCATGCGTTGATCGGGGTAGCAGTGCAACACAGCTTGCAAGCAGTTGCCTGCAATCAACTCAAAGCCCGTCAAGGAAGCGGCCAGACCCTGACGGGCCAGAGCCAGCACTTGTACGGCATCTTCAATTGTGTTGAGCGCCAGCAAAGCGGTGCACGCTGCTACGGGCTGGGGATAGAGCTTGATGGTCGCGGCGGTGATGATACCCAGGGTGCCTTCGCTACCAATAAACAGGTTGCGCAGGTCGTAACCGGTATTGTCTTTGCGCAGCCCAAGCAGCCCATGCAAAATTTCACCTTGGGCAGTCACCACTTCCAATCCCAGGGTCAGGTCACGAGCATTGCCGTAACGCAAAACCTGTGTACCGCCTGCATTGGTGGCCAGATTGCCGCCAATCGTGCAACTGCCTTCTGCGGCCAGGCTCAAGGGGAACAGACGCTGATGATCACGGGCGGCCTGCTGCACATTTTGCAAAATGCAGCCTGCTTCCACCACCATGGTGTCGTTGTCGGTATCCACGCTGCGAATCTTGTTCAGGCGCTCCAAAGACAGCACCAGCGCAGTGGCGCTGTTGTCCGGCGTTGCGCCCCCGCACAAACCGGTATTGCCGCCTTGAGGGACAATAGGCACGCGGTGCTGCGCGCATAGACGCACAACCTGGGCCACTTCTTCCGTCGTTGCAGGCCGGGCCACCGCCAAGGCAGTACCGGTATAGCGTCCACGCCAATCCTCCAGGTACTGCTGCATGGATTGTCCTGTCAGCACATGTTGCTGACCAATACGCTGTTCAAGTTCGTTCAGAAAAGTCATGACCCAAGCCACTCAAGAAAAACAATCAGGCGCTCTTGCTGTCGCGCTACAGCTCTTAATGGTAACTCACGAAAGCCGGTGGCATTCGCGCTAAACTTCTTTCTTTGTGTATTCGTTCAGGACGTGACAGTGACCCACATTCCCGCTCTACCGACCGCTGTATTCAAAGCCTACGATATTCGGGGCACCGTTCCCGAGCAACTGAATCCCGACTTCGCCTACCAATTAGGTCTGGCCCTGGCGGCCTTGGCCCGTGAACAAAGCGTGCAAACCCTGGTAGTGGGTTACGACGGCCGCCACAGCAGCCCTGCTCTGTCTCGTGCCCTGCAACAAGGGATCCAGGCAGGCGGAATCAACACAGTCGATCTGGGTATGGTTCCTACTCCCGTCGTCTATTTTGCGGCCAATGTACTGGAAACCGGCTCGGGCGTAGCCATCACAGGTAGCCATAATCCGTCCAACTACAACGGCTTCAAGATGATGATGGCCGGCAAGACCTTGCACGGCCAGGATATCCAGGGCCTGATGAAACGCATGCAAGCCGGTATTGAGCCTGCGGCTCAAGCAGGTACTGGCGAGAAAAAGGACTTGCTGGACCAGTACGTCAGCACCATCGCCGAACATGTCAAACTGGCCCGTCCCATGAAAATCGCCCTGGACTGCGGCAACGGCGTGGGTGGCGTCGTGGCTGCTCGCCTGTTCAAGGCCCTGGGTTGCGAAGTGGACATGCTGTTTGAAGATGTAGACGGCAGCTTCCCCAATCACCACCCGGACCCGGCCGAGCCGCACAACCTGCAAGACCTGATCACCCATGTTCAAAACACGGACTGCGAAGTGGGTCTGGCCTTTGACGGTGATGCTGACCGCCTGGGTGTGGTGACTCGAACGGGTCAGATCATCTGGCCTGATCGTCAGTTGATTCTGTACGCGCGCGATATTTTGCAGCGCGAGCCTGGCTCCACGATTATTTTTGACGTGAAATGCAGCCGCCACGTCGCCCTGGAAATTGCCAAGGCCGGGGGTGAGCCCTTGATGTGGCAAACCGGCCATTCGCTGATCAAGGCCAAACTGGCCGAAACGGGTGCCCCTTTAGCTGGCGAAATGAGCGGCCACGTGTTCTTCAAGGAAGGCTGGTACGGCTTTGATGATGGCCTGTACACAGGCGCACGTCTGCTCGCGATTCTCTCGCGCGGTGACAACCCGACGGCAGAGTTGGAAGCCTTGCCGCAAGACCTGTCCACACCGGAACTGAAACTGCCGCTGGCCGAAGGCGAGCCTCATGCCTTGATTGCCCGCCTGCAAAAAGAAGGCCGTTTCCCCAGTTCCAATCAGCTCAACACGATTGATGGTGTACGTGCCGAGTACCCGGACGGCTTCGGTCTGGCTCGCGCCTCCAATACCACTCCAGTGATTGTGCTGCGTTTTGAGGCCCAGTCCCAAGAGGCGCTGGATCGGATCCAGGGAGAATTCCGGGCGGCACTGCTGGCTTTGAAGCCGGATGCAGCATTGCCTTTCTAAAGCCGTGGAAGTTCACTCATACCCAGATCCCTGCTCGCTGGTCTCTAGTCTCTAGTCTCTAGTCTCTAGTCTCTAGTCTCCAGCGCAGTATAAAAATGCCTCCACGCGGCAACTTTGGCTTGCTGTCCCCCAAGGGGGCACTTTTTACCGGGACGACCAGCCTTGGGGCAGCACAGCGATAAAAAAAGAGCTGCACTGCCTCTGAAACCTTGGATTCAACCCTAAGTCACAGCAAGCAGTTCAGCCCGTTTTTTATGCCTTGGCCCAGGACCAAGGCATTCAAAGCCTTAACGGCTCAGATACTGATACAGATCCAGATGAGCCTCACTGATGCGGCCTATATCAAAAGCCTCTTCAGCCAGACGGCGGCTTTCCGCCCCCATGGCTTGCCGCTTGGCCGTATCTTCACCCAAGTCCATCACAGCCGCCGCCAATGCCTGCGCATTACGCACTGGCACCAGCACACCGGTCACGCCAGGTTCGATGGCATCACGGCAACCGGGTACATCCGTTGTAACCACCGCGCGCCCGCAGGCTGCGGCTTCTACCAAGGACTTAGGCAGGCCCTCACGGTAGGACGGCAGCACGGCAATGTGTGATTGAGCGTAAAGCTGCGCAATATCGCTACGTTCGCCCAGACACTCCACCACGCCCTGCTTTTGCCAGCTCTGCCACTCCTGATCGCTGATACTGGCCGGATTACCGGGGTCGGGACTGCCAGCCAGTACCCATTTAACCGGGCTACCTTGAGCAGCGCTGATGCGTGCAGCTTCAACAAACTCACGCACACCTTTATCTACCAGCAGGCGCGATACCATCAGGGCAACGGGCGGGCCTTCGGGCTCTGGCAAAGCCTGAAACTGATTCAAGTCCACGCCTGAGCCACGAATCAGGACGCACTGATCGCGTTTGACAACACGGTCTTCCAGCAAGACATCACGGTCATTGCTGTTCTGGAAAATCACACGGCTATTCGGATGTCCCAAGGCAATGCGGTAAAGCTGCAGGGCAATCCAGCGCACCGGATCAAAGGACTTGTCGCGCTTGGTAAATACATAGCCCAGCCCGGATACAGCGGCCAGAAAACCAGGCACACCGGCCAGTCGCGCTGCTATCCCGCCGTACAGAACCGGCTTGATGGTGACCGCATGCACCAGCTCCGGACGCTCGCGGCGAAACAAGCGCCATAGAGCCCAAATGGTGTGCAGCTCTTGCAATGGGTTGGTCCCGCTGCGTGTCATGGGCAAAGCATGGTGATGCAGGCCGTGACGCTCGATCTCGGCAACCGCCGGGCCGTCCATGGTGGCGACATGCACGTCATAACCCTCACGTTGAGCGGCTTGCGCCAAAGGCAAACGATGTGACAGGAAAAAAGCGGGGTTATTGACCACGAACATCAGCATGCTCGTTTTCTTGCTGGTTTCGTCCGTCAAGGCTCTCAAGGCCTGACGGCTGCGCTTGCGCTTGGGGGGATACTGCGCCGTCAAGGTCTTCCAGGCCTGCGTGTAATTCTTGACCATGCCTTCCAGGGAGAACAGGCGGGCAACCCGTTCACGCGCATGCTCATGACGAGCCTGCCAGGAAGGCGCACCCAGTTCATCCACCGCGCTATTGATCGCGCCTGCCAAAGCTTCAGCATTGCTGGGGGGAACAATCCAGCCCTCATTACCGACGATCAAGGCAGCATCACCCACATCGGTGACCACATTGGACACCCCCGCAGCCATTGCTTCGCAGACCACGTTGGGAAAACCTTCTGCCGAGCTGGACAAGACATGCACGTCCAGCGCATTCATCAGGCGAGGGACATCGCTGCGTCGTCCCATCAGGATGACGCTCTCGCGCAACTGATGCTGATCCAGCAAGCGCATCAAGGTTTCGTTATTGCTGTCCATGCCATCGCCAATCAAAAGGCAACGCAAGCCCGGATGACGGTGCAGGCTGCGAGCTAAGGCGGCCAGCAGATTGGGATGATCTTTAAGCGGATTCCAGCGGGCCACACTGCCAATAACAGGCGTATCCAGTGACAGGCCCAATTCTTCGCGCACTTCTTCACGTGCCTGCGGGTCAGGATGCCAACGGCTTAGATCGTAGCCATTGGGAATCACTTCCATGATGTCCGCACGATAACCCCACTGCTTGTGACGTCGGGCGGCATTTTCTGCGCAGGACACAATCAAATTGGGAATAAAGCGTGACAGGCGGGCGCACAGCCAGGCCACCATACGAGCTTTCGGGCTGCCTTGATACAGATTCGCGCCGGAATTACGAATACCCCAGGACACAGCCGGAATCCCGACCAGTCGCGCTGCGGCACCACCGATCAGATCGGAGTGATACATCCAGGTCTGCACCACATCGGGCTGCAAATCGCGCAGCAAGCGCGTCAGCGATCGCAGACCTTTCAAAAAGCCCAGCGGCGAGTGCATGTGCAGGCAGTACAAAGGAATGTCTGCAGCCCGCAATTGCGGCCCGAAAACGTCTTCCTCGCCCAGAGAAATCACAATATGCTCGGTTTCTTGACCTGGCGCCGTCACCAAGCGAAACAAGACGGTTTCTGCCCCCCCCTGCCCCAGCCCAGCAATAATATGCACGACTCGCAAAGGCGGCGTTACTTTTTCCAGCTTGTCATCCACGGCGTCTGTGTCCTGATTGAACGACCTTGGCTGCATTGCACTCATGCTTTGGCTCCCTCTTCGATACCGCCACGGGCGGCCTGAAAGACCTGGTCCCAGTTAAGCAAAACCTGCTCTAGTTCATAACGCTGACGCACCGCTGCAGCGGCACGACGGCCCAAGACGCCCCGAAAGACGCCATCCCCCATCAGCTCGGCCAGGGCGGCAGTCAAGGCACCTTCATCCCCTACCGGCACCAGCAGGGCATCCTTGCCATCGGAACTGATTTCGCGCGGGCCGCTGGGGCAATCAACTGTCACGGCGGGCAGGCCCATGGCCATGGCTTCCAGCAACACATTCGGAAAACCCTCTACTTCCGAAGTCATGACAAAGGCATGGGAGCGCGCCATTTCCTGCCAGGGCTCAGCGGTTTTGCCGGCCAGTTCGATACGATCGCCCGCACCGGACATGGCAATCTGCTGCACCAATTGGGCTCGCTGCGGGCCATCGCCCCAGATTTTCAATTTCCATTCCGGATGCTCGGCGGCCAGGCCTGCAAATACGCGGATCAAGACATCAAAACGTTTGGAGGGCACCAGACGCCCCATGGCCATCAAGGTGCAGTGACGGTTCTCCTCCACCCGCACCTCGCGCTGCACGGCATTCAAGGCCTGCGGCAAGGGGTTGGGAACCACCATGACCTGCTTCATGCCCGGCACCATGGCCTGGAACGCCGCCACACTGGCTCGGGTTTGCACAGTCACTACCTGCGCCTTGGGGTACAGACGGCGGCGCAGGCTTTGCAGCAGCTTGCCTGCGCTGCTGCTAAAGGCCGGGTTGGTGCGTTCACCCACCACAATAGGGACGCCCATGCCGCCCAGCCCCAGCAACACATTGATATTCACATTGGTCAGAAAAGACACGATGACATCAGGCTGTTTTTCATGCACCAGCTTGCGCATGGCGCGCAGCTTGGCCAAGGGTTTGGGCAACCAGCTACCGCGCATGCGATGGGCCAGCCACACCAGTTCCACCTTGGAGTCAATAGGGTAAAAGGCGCTGCCTCCTCCACTATAAGTAGGCACCAGGGTGACCTGATCGCCCCGCAAACCCCAGGCATTGGCCAGGGTGGAAGCGACGCGCTCGGCGCCGCCTGCGTTCAGGGAGCTGACGAAAAACAGAATATTCACTGGGCCTCCGTGGGCTCATCGACCGGGTAGCTTGGGCCTGCTGGCACTAGGCAAAGCGCCATTTTAAGGCCGACGCAAGCACTGTTCCAACACTTGCTGCCATAGCGCCAGAACTCGGGCCGAGGAAAAACGATCGCGCACATCCGTGGCGCGGCGTGCCAATCGCTGACGCTTGTCGTCGTTGGACATCAGGTCGGATAAATGGGCTGCCAGGGCTTCCACGTCTTCAATCGGGCGTACCAAGACGCCGTCAATATTGGCGCGGATAATCTCGCGCGGGCCGGTATCGCAATCAAAGGCAACCGCGGTCAAACCGCTGGCCATGGCTTCCAGCAGGCTGTTGGACAAGCCTTCCATGCGGGAGCTGAGTACATACAGATCTGACTGCTCGTACCAATCCGCCATATTGCCGACGCGGCCGGGAAGCTGAATCCGCTCTTGCAGCTCCAACTCTTCAATTCGTGCTTCCAGAGGAGCACGCTGCTCGCCTTCGCCCAGAATCACCAAGTCCCAGTCCGGGAAATAGTTGGACAACATGGCAAAGGATTCGATCAGGGTGTCAAACCCTTTAACCGGGTGCAGTCGCCCCACAGCCAGCAAACGTTTGCGGCCTTCTGGCAGTTCGGGCACCGGCACGACAGGCTCGGCACTATCCATAGGCCAGCGTACGGCATTAGGAATTACCTGAACCTGGCTGCCGGGCACATGCTCGCGCAACCAGTCTGCAGTACCAGCAGTCAGCGCGATCACGGCATGAGCTTGCGGATAGGTACGCAAACGGGCTTTTTGCCAGAAAGAGGACAAGGACTGAGAGGGCGGATGCGTATGCTCGGTAGCAATCACCTTGCAGGGCAAGCCCTTGGCGGCAGAAATGGCCAGTACCGAGGAAGTGGTCATCATGCCCAGAACCACATCGGGTTTGGTCTTGCGTATCAGGGATCGCACCCGGCTCACGCGCCGCCAGTTCTTCCACAAGGCATCCAGGCGGCCACGACTGCTGCCTGCCGTTCCCAGCACGTGGCGCTCTACGCCCTCTGCTACGGTATACGCGTCTTTGTCACGGCCGGCCTGCGTCACCAGAGACACTCGATAGCCGCGTGCCACCCAGGCTGCGCTTAAATCGACGGCGACACGTTCTGCCCCGCCCCCACCCAAAGAGTGGATAAGCAGCATGATATGAGGGCGAACTCCCGAATGACTGTGCACGTTTTCCTATTCCTGCGAACCAGACGCAAAGGCACTGGCTGGCTTCAAAGCCAAGATGAAATAACAAGTGAAAGAAGCCGCATACATCAGGCTGGTCGCCAGCATGATGCCCGACGGACCCATGCGCGCCGCCAGAATCGGGTTCAGGGCCGCTTTCACCAAAAAATTGATCACGGCAATAATTGCCATGGATTTATACCGGTTCTGACTGGCCAGTAGCTGCACCAGAATCAGCACCCCAAAATAAAAAGGCAGTTGCACCAGTCCCCAGCTAAAAACCTGGGCGACGGTGGCCGTATCCTGCGCGGTAAACGCGCCACGCTCAAACAGCAGTGCCACGCCCCAAGGAGCCAGCAGGACGCCGATGGCCGCCGCTACTCCACCAGCCGCCAACATCATGACCGACCATTTCAAGGCCATGGAACGAGCACGGGCGTTATCGCCCCGGCTTTGAATATCAGCCAGCACAGGCAAGGCAGCACGGCCTACAGAGGCCGCCCCCACACCTAGAACCAGGGCCAGCAAGCGCGTGGCATAACCCAAGGTCGCGTTGGCATTCGCGCCCAGATTGGCCGCCGTATATTGGTCGATAGGGCCGACAAAGCTCATGGCAACCTGCCCCACCAGCATGATCGTGGCGGCCTTGAGCAAATCCGGCCACTGTTCGGCACGCAAGCTGATCGTGGGACGAGCCCAGATCTGATCAGCCCGAGAAGCCAGAATCATCAGCCACACGGCCTGGATCGTCATACCCAGCAAGGTGCCCCACAACAAGGGGCCAATGCCGGCATTGGCCCCTGCGGCCAGCACCCAGATCAGGATGACAAAGGCAGGAACACTTTCCAGCAGGGTGTTGATGTGACGCTCATGCGCCCGCAAACGGGCGGCACTCAGGCCAATCATCAGGGTCAGAACCGCCGCTGGCGCAAAGGCAAACAGCAGTTCCTGGCTCATTTCATGGACTGCAGGACTTAAACCCTGTCCCGTCCATTGCAGCACCCAGGGCCAGCTAATCCAGATCAATGCACCCAGCACGCAGCCCAGCACAATGCACCAGGCCTTGAGTTCACCCAGAAAACGGCTGCGCGCTGCCGGTTCCAGACGATGCAAGCGCACCAGAACGGGAATCAGCACAACGGACATGGAGCCAACGATTGTCACTGGCAGCCAATTGGCCATGACCATCGTGAACTGATAGGCATCGACTACATCGCTCACACCGTAGCGATAAGCCACCGCCATTTCTTTGAAAGCGCCCGCTGCCTTGCCCAGCAACAGAAAAAACGCCACCCGCATCGCCCCCAGGGCGATGCGACGGTGGTCGTCATGCAAACTAGACAGACGTGCTTTCAGGCTGGCCCAAATCAACTCAGAAACGCCACGTACCAGGGCATGGCTGTATTCAGGCCCTGCAAAATCGTGTGAGTCGGCTCGTAACCCAATTGGGTGCGAGCCTTAGTGATATCGGCTTGAGAGTGCAGCACATCGCCCGCGCGGAAGTCCGCATAGATGGGCTGTTTGGTGTAGTTCACACCATTTGCACTCAAGGTCTGCTTCAAGTGCTCGAACAGCTCGTTCAAACTGGTGCGAGCATTGACGGCCACGTTATAGACTTCGGCCACAGCAGGTTTTTGCTGCACGGCGGCCAGGATATTCATCTGAATAACGTTGTCGATAAAGCAGAAATCGCGGCTGGTCTGGCCATCCCCATTGATTTGCACATCCTGGTTCTGGATCATGGCCGATACCCATTTGGGGATCACCGCAGCGTAAGCACCATTGGGGTCCTGACGTTTGCCAAATACATTGAAGTAACGCAGGCCCACGCTGGAAAAGCCATAGGCACGGGCAAACACGTCCGCATACAGCTCGTTCACGAACTTGGTGACGGCGTAGGGAGACAGTGGACGACCAATCGTATCCTCCACCTTGGGCAAACCGGGATGGTCGCCATAGGTGGAACTGGAAGCCGCATAAACAAAGGCTTTAACCTGTTCGTCACGCGCAGCCACCATCACGTTCAAGGCGCCGTTCACGTTGACCTCATTGGAAGTCAGCGGATCGTTCAAGGAACGAGGCACCGACCCCAAAGCGGCCTGGTGCAGCACATAGTCCACGCCTTTAACAGCTTCGCGACAGGTATCCAGATTGCGGATATCGCCTTCAATAAAGCGAAAACGGGCCCAGCGCTCGGCACCAACCTGATCGCGCACTTCGTCCAGATTGTATTGATGGCCGGTTGCAAAGTTATCCAGACCTACCACCTGCTGATCCATTTTCAGCAGGGCTTCCAGCAGGTTGGAACCGATAAAGCCGGCACAACCCGTAACCAGCCAGGTTTTAGGCTGATTACGCAGTTGCTGGCTCGCCTGTTCAAATGCAGCGCTCATAATGCTTTCCAAAATTAAAGACGCAGATCGGATTGTTCGCGATCAAACACATACTTCAAGTCGTAGAGCACATGCTCGGGCTTGCCCCATTGGCGCACACCTTCCACACCCAGTTCCTTGAACTGCTTGTGGGCTACAGCCACGATCACCCCGTCGTACTCACCCGCTTTAGGAGTCTCGACCGGAGTAATACCGTATTCATGTTGCGCTTCTTTAGGGTCAACCCATGGATCGTATACATCTACGTGAACATCGTATTGCTTGAGTTCATGCACGATATCGACAATACGGGTGTTACGCAGGTCCGGGCAGTTTTCTTTAAAGGCCAGACCCAGCAACAAGACGCGCGAACCTTGCACCTGAATGCGGCGCTTGGTCATGGCTTTAACCAGTTGGGAGGCCACATAGCCGCCCATGGAGTCGTTCAGACGGCGGCCAGCCAGAATGATCTCGGGGTGGTAGCCAATGGCTTGCGCCTTGTGGGTCAGGTAGTACGGGTCCACGCCAATGCAGTGACCACCCACCAGACCAGGACGGAAAGGCAGGAAGTTCCACTTGGTGCCCGCCGCTTCCAGCACGTCCAGGGTATCGATGCCCAGACGGTTGAAGATCAGAGCCAATTCGTTGATCAGGGCGATATTCACGTCGCGCTGGGTGTTCTCGATCACCTTGGCCGCTTCTGCCACACGAATGGAGCTAGCCTTGAAGGTACCCACCACAATGATCTCGCGGTACAAGGCGTCGACCAATTCAGCGACTTCAGGGGTCGAGCCGGAAGTCACTTTCTTGATGGTGGAGACGCGGTGTTCCTTGTCGCCTGGATTGATACGCTCCGGACTGTACCCCGCGTAGAAATCTTCGTTAAAGCGCAGTCCCGACACTTGCTCCAGCACAGGCACACACACTTCTTCGGTCGCACCGGGGTAAACCGTGGACTCGTAAACCACGATGTCACCACGCTTGAGCACTTTACCGATGGTCTCGGAAGCGCGGACCAGGGGAGTCAGATCAGGCTGCTTGAATTCATCGATAGGCGTGGGCACCGTCACAATGAACACATTGGCCTGGGCCAGTTCATCGGCCTCGCAGGAGTAGCTCAAGCCACTGGCCTGGGCCAGTTCTTCGCTCTCGACCTCCAACGTGCGGTCTACCCCTTCCTTGAGTTCGGCGACACGACGCGCGTTAATGTCAAAACCAATAACGGAACGCTTTTTGCCAAACTCTACAGCCAAAGGCAAACCGACATATCCCAAGCCGATGACGGCCAGTTTCACATTCTCAAGTTGCAACTTCATTCTCCAGTTAGCGCTATGCGCAAGGAATAATCTCGAACGCCTGACAGTATCAGTCCCGATCTATCCGCCGCCGTACCGAGGGTAGCAGCAGCCAGGAAGGGCGACGCCACGAAACCAGACGGGAATAGAGCCAGATATAAACCAGTGAGAAGGCCAGCATGCTGGCACACAAAGCCCAAGTATTGTCCCACCAGATCGTGGCTGGTACCAAACCGATCAGGGCCAGTACCCACAGGTAAGGCGAGGTCATGGCATTACAAAACGCGGGCAAGGCTCCGCCACTGTCACGACTGAACGTGGAACGCACCAGACGACGGAACACCAGTTGATGCAGGTGCAGCGCGTCCGGCTGATCCACAGGCACACCGCGTTTGAAACGGCGACGCCAGATCGAAAACATGGTTTCAAAAACAGGGTAAAACAGCACGGCCAAGGCGTAAAACGGCGACACACTGGGGTTGCGCACCACCAGTTGCACAGCCAGTTCAGCCAGCATGAAGCCCAGGAAATATGCGCCCCCATCCCCCAGAAAGACCCGTCCAAAAGGAAAGTTCCATACCAGAAAGCCCAGGGTGGCCGACGCCAGCGAGGCGGCAATCAGGAAAATCGGAATGTCCTGCACCTGCAAGGCCACCAGAGCCAGGGACAGCGCCATCAAGGTGGCGATCATGCCGGCCAGGCCATTCATACCGTCAATAATATTCAGGGCATGGGTACAGCCGCCTACCGCAATCATGGTAAAGAGCAGCGAAATGGGCCAGAAACCCAGAACCCAATCAGCCCAGCTCACCCCAACACGCGACACACCACCCAACAGCCACCAGGCAATCGCGGCCGACAGGAAAGCGGCCAGCAAGCGTTTCAGAGAACCTACGTCCTTGGTGATGTCCTCGACCAGGCCCGCCACAAATACCGGCATGGCAGCCAGAAACAAGACCGGCCACAGCCAGGTCAGTGTCATATTGCTGGGCCCAAGGACCAGCAAGCCAGCCAAACTGCCTGCCACCACGGCCAGACCACCCACACGCGGGGTAGGACGAGAATGGGACGCTTGGGGTTTACTAAGGTCGCTGTCCCCGGTCAGACGGCCATGCCAACGTTCGGAGGCCACGATCAGCCCGCCGACCATAAAAGCCACGACACAGATATACAACCAGGTAAGAGACTCCCCCATCTGAGGTAAAGACACCGCAAAACACCTGCTAGGTTAGGAACTACACATTATCAACCTGCCTTCCGGCTTGTGTCCGTGACCAGTCGCATTAAATGCAACAATTTCCGTCAAGTCCCGTATCACTTTCGTGTAGGCAGGAGTAGCTCGCTAATTTGCCCGAGCGCGAGCCCGAAAGCAAGTATTTTGCGGGATTGGGGCTCAGGAATCGGGTTGCGGCAACGGTTCTGTCGAGGCCAGCTGATTACCGCACTCGGTCAGGAGTCGCCGTAACCAGCGATGGCTGGGCGAATGCCGGTTACGTTCATGCCAGAGCTGATAAAAGCGCATGGGCGGAAACTCCAGCGGGGCCTCCAGAATCGCCAGGGGCAATAGTCGACAATAAAACTCGGCGAAATGACGCGAAGTCGTAAAAATCAGGTCTGTATTCTGTAGCAAATACGGTGCTGCCGAAAAGGACTGCACCGCCACGCTTTCATCACGCTGAATACGCAGAGTCGCCAAGGTCGTATCGATGACACCGCGCTGGTTGATGGAATACGGCATGGGCACCACATGGCGCGCCCGCACGTAATCATCCATGGTCAACCCCTTGCGAGCCAAGGGGTGCGTTGCCGCTACCAGGCAGACAATCTGATCTTCCAGCAGCACGGACAGGTGCATGCGATCGGGCGGTTCGGGCCAGTTCCCAATAACCATATCCAGGTCGCCTTCCGCCAAAGAACGCTCAAAATCAAAGCTGGCATCCAGAGAATGCAGATTCAAGCGTGCCCCCGGTGCCTCGCGACGCATGCGCTCGACCACTCCACCAATAAAGACAGGCGCCAGATAATCTGGCGCTCCGATATGAAACTCACTGCGACTTACCTGAGGGTCGAAACTGTCGGGCGCATTAACCATACAGTCGATCTCGGCCAGGGCTCCTTTAGCGTGGGCCAGCAGGCCAATGGCGCGCTCGGTAGGCACCATGCCCCCTTTTTCGCGCACCAGCAAAGGATCGCCAATAATGTCACGCAAGCGTCGTAAGGCCGCACTGATAGCAGGCTGCGACTGGTTCATTTTGAACGCGGTACGCGAGACGCTGCGCTCGGTAACGAGTAAGCAAAATACCCTCAAGAGATAGGTATCAAGCGGGTTATCCCCACGTCGGGCGGCCATCTTATTCTCTCCTTCTTACGCTTTTTTCCAGCATGATAATGACATACATGCACAATACGAGATGGCATATATCATTTATACGCCTAATTCTATTTTATTTATAAACAGAAAACTTAAACTGGTCCCATATAAGAAAATCATAGCCCACAGGCGGTGGTTTATAAGGGTTTGAATAAATCAAACATACCGTGTAAACGCCCACCCACTACCCTTGATAAAACGGCCTCCAGGCCTGGTCCTGGAGCCGCCTCGGCTCGCACTATTTACGCTTAGATAATCGGACTGACACATGACTACTCAAACCCTTACCACCACACAGGCGCTCACCGAACTCTCCAGCCTGGATCAGAGCCAATTCGTGGAAAAGCTCGAAGGTATTTTTGAACATTCCCCCTGGGTCCCTGAGCGTAGCTGGAACCAGCGTCCCTTTGAAAGCGTGGATCAGTTGCACGCCTGCATGGTGCAAGTGGTCCAAGAAGCATCGCACGAAGAACAGAAGAACCTGATCTGTGCTCACCCCGAGCTGGCTGGTAAAGAAGCCGAGCAAGGGACCCTGACCACCGCATCGACAGGCGAACAACGTGGCGCCGGCCTGGATCAGTGCTCGGCCGAAGAGCTGGCCCGTCTGCGTGGCCTGAATGCCCAATACCGTGAGCGCTTCGGTTTTCCCTTCGTGATTGCCGTCAAGGGTTTGAGCCGTTACCAAATCATGGATACAGTAGAAGCTCGTCTGAACAACAGTGCTGAAACCGAGTTTCAAGCTTGTCTGACTGAAATCGGCAAGATTGCCCGTTTCCGTCTGGATGCGCTGCTGGGCTGATTTTGCTGCCTGCCGGGTCTTGTTGACCCATCCAGTTCACGGGGTAGCGCCAGCCTGCGGGCACGCTGCCCTTTGTTTCCTCTGACCCTTCGTGGCGCGGCTGCTTTCAGCCCCACGCGGGTCTGCCCTACCAAGGACCTCTGCCATGACAATCACATTGAAGTTGGAAACCCTGACAGCCGAAGCCTTCGCCCCCTTTGGTGATGTCATCGAGGCCTCCGACACGGTTCAGCACTTCACCATCAATGAAGGCAATACCGAGCGCTACCACGACCTGGCCAAGATCGAGCCGGGTGCAGACGGTCAGGCGATTGTGTCCATTTTCCGTGGTCAGCCACGCACCTTGCCCTTTACCGTGGAAATGATGGAACGCCACCCCAAAGGTAGCCAGGCCTTCATTCCGCAGTCCGGCCAACCGTATCTGGTGATTGTGGCCCCTGCTGGCCCGACTCCCAAGGCAAGCGATCTACGCCTGTTCCTGGCCCGTGGCGACCAGGGCGTGAACTACGCAACTGGCGTTTGGCACCACCCCTTGATGGCACTGAATCAAGTGGCCGACTTCATCGTGATTGACCGCAAAGGTCCCGGCGACAACTGCGATGTGATTCAGCTGGAAGAAAAAGCCATCATTGCTGAACTGGAAACCACAGCAGCGTGAGCCAGTCCTGTCCCATCACGCCGGACATAGCGGCCATTTACGCCCATCGTCCGGCCGATATTGATCCTGAGCACTGGCGCGCCCGTGTCAATCTGGCCGCCGCCTACCGGCTGGCGGCCCGCCAGGGCTGGGACGATATCATCTACACCCATATCTCCCTGCGCCTGCCCGGCCACGACGACACTTTCCTGATCAATCCCTTCGGTTTGCGCTTTGATGAAATCTGCGCTTCCAATCTGCTCTTGATTGATACCCAGGGCCAGGTTGTGGACGGCACAGGCCGTCGTGCCAACCCCAGCGGTTTTGCCATTCACGGAGCCGTTCACCGCGCCCGAGCGGATGCACACTGTGTCATCCACTTACATACAGATGCCTCGATTGCCGTCTCGGCTCTGTCCTGTGGACTGCTGCCTCTATCGCAACACGCCATGCGGTTCTGGCAGGATATTGGCTATCACGACTATGCCGGTCTGGCCTTCCCGCCCCAGGAGCAAGAGGCCCTGCTCAAGCAATTAGGCTCCTATCCCGCCCTGCTCTTGCGCAATCACGGTGCCCTGACCTGTGGCCGTACTGTTGCCGAAGCTTATGTCCTGATGGATGCCTTGGAGCGCGCCTGTCGCATTCAGCTCTCGGCCATGGCTGCCAGCCCGCAACTGCACCTGCCCCCGACGGATGTGCTGGATTTGACACATCGCCAGCTTTTACCCGGGGATGAGCCAGAGGGCTTGTTAGAATGGCCAGCCTTGCTGCGCAAGCTCTATCAGAGCGAGCCGGATTTTTGCCGCTAAGACCCTTTCCACCCCTACGGAGCTTTTATGCCTTCTATTAACGTACAACTATTCGACGGCCGTCCCGTGGAAATCAAGCGTGAGCTCGCCCAGGCCCTGACTAAAGAAGCCTGTCGCGTGCTTGGCTGTACCCCGGAGGCCGTCGATGTGGTCTTTACCGATGTCAAACGCGAGGACTGGGCCACGGCCGGCGTCCTGTGGTCGGACAAGTAAATCAGACCCATGAAAAAGCGGCCACAGGGCCGCTTTTTTTATATCTTTCAGCACCTTAACGGCTCTTCAAACGTAAATCAAACAGTAGTTTGGAGGCTACTAACATAGATTTTCAGGATGGACTAGGTGGGCAATACCCCTAGCGCTGAAAAATGCATGAAAAAAGCAGGAATCTGCTAGGGCGTGGCCTGAACACAGGCCCCATCTACAAGGCATATATCCTTCCCCCCTGTCAGCATCAGCCTGCCATACGCTTTTACGTATTCTACTTATCAAGCCGTACTGCCTTCCAGTGATAGGGCCCATCCGATAACTTTATGCTTACGCGGCCCAGGCATCGGCTGCGCATAACGTATTAATAAGGAGACCCGGATGTCCGCCAACCCAGAAGTGTCCACACCTGCTGCTTGTGACGGTGTAGACGAACGCCTACCAACGGGGCGCCTGGCAACCCTTGGTTTGCAACACGTCATGGTGATGTACGCGGGCGCAGTTGCTGTCCCCCTGATCATTGGTGCGGCCTTGGGCCTGTCCAAGGAACAGATCGCATTCCTGATTAATGCCGACCTGCTGTGCTGTGGCCTGATCACCATCATCCAGGCTCGTGGCCTGGGTATGTTCGGCATCAAACTGCCCGTCATGATGGGCGTATCCTTTGCAGCGGTCAGCCCCATGATCGCCATTGGCCTGGATCCACAACTGGGCCTGCCCGGTATTTTTGGCGCCACCATCCTGGCCGGTATCTTCAGTATTCTGATTGCTCCGGTATTTAGCCGTCTGATGGGCCTGTTCCCCCCGGTCGTGACCGGCATCATCATCACCGTTATTGGTGTGACACTGATGCGTGTAGGTCTGAACTGGATTGGTGGCGGCGCTCCCACTATTACAGATCCGGCCACCGGCCTGTCCATCCCCAACCCCGAATACGGCTCGCTGGAAAACCTGGGCATTGCCCTGATGGTGCTGACTGTGATCCTGCTGATCACCAAGTTTGCACGCGGTTTCCTGGCAAACGTGGCAGTGCTGATTGGTCTGCTGGTCGGTTTCTTTGTCTCTTTGGCCATGGGTCGCATCACCTTTGAAGGTCTGGATCAGACCAGCTGGTTTGCGGTGGTGACTCCATTCCACTTTGGCGTGCCTACTTTCAGCTGGGCCCTGCTGGGCGCAGCGGCAGTCCTGTCCCTGATCATGGTGGTGATCATGGTTGAGTCTCTGGGCATGTTCCTGGCATTGGGCTCCATCTGCGGCCGTCCTACCGACCGAGAAGCGCTGGTGCGCGGTCTGCGTACCGACGGTCTGGGTACCCTGGTGGGCGGCATCATGAACACCTTCCCGCACAGCTCGTTCTCGCAAAACGTGGGCCTGGTCAGCGTGACCGGCGTGCGCAGCCGCTGGGTATGTGTCATGGGTGGTGCCTTCCTGATCATGCTGGGCCTGTTCCCCAAAATGGCTTTCATTGTGGCCTCCATCCCCAACTACGTTCTGGGCGGTGCTGGCATTGTGATGTTCGGCATGGTGGCCGCTACCGGCATCAAGATCCTGATGTCGGCCAACCTGAACCGCAACCCTTACAACCCCTATATCGTGGCCATCAGCCTGGGCTTTGGCATGATTCCCCTGGTTGCCGAGCACCTGCTGGACAAGATGCCCCCTGCTCTGGCTCCCTTGCTGCATAGCGGAATCTTGCTGGCTGCCGTATCTGCCATCTTATTGAACCTGTTTTTCAACGGCATGGAAAAATACGCCGACCAAGGCCACACTGTTGAATCCACCGCTGCTACCCAGGCCCGCAAACAGGCCGCTGCTCAAAAAGCGACTGAAGACAGCGGCAATCACCTGGCCTCGCAAAACGGCTAAGCCCCTTTTTGAACAGCCGTCCTGCCTGAAATGGGCGGCTGTTCAAATTTCCGCAGTACCTTCATAAAAGTATCGACTGCCCATAATTAATCTAAGCAAGGTCAGTAACACCCACTCAAAGAAAACTAAGGCCGCAGGCCATAAGGGACATCAGATCCCAGGGACCTGCTTGTGCTCAAACAAAGAGGAGACACCATGAAAAAGCTACACCCTGCTCGCTGGGCATGCGCCCCGCTGGCCGCCGCCCTGCTGTCCAGCCCCGCCTTGGCAGCTGACTGGAGCGACACCTTTTTAGGCTACCGCTTCAGCACGCAGTACACCGAGCCGATGAACGATCGGACTATTCAGAAGCACATCCTGAGCCTGACACACGTCAACGGCTACAGCCTGGGCCAGAACTTCTTCAACCTGGATATCCTGCAGTCGGACCGCTACGATCCCTCC
>NZ_AVOG02000002.1:0-97619 GCF_000465875.3 Alcaligenes sp. EGD-AK7
CTAACCATCCAACTTCACAAACAAGGGTAAATTTTCAAAACCGTTTCAACCTGCAAAACCGCTTAAAAACTTAACGTTGCGTTCTCTGGAGCAGAACCTAGAACTTTAACACAGAATTTTCTGATTTGTCAAGCTCCGGGTTTTACACCCTGTCAGTTTCCTGACCAGTCATTCAAGCTTCGGTGCGGGCCTCTTGGCCAAGGCGGTGAAACTTGTCTAACTGCTCTCTGTAGCGCTTCAGGGAAAACCCTGTGTGTGCTGCAGCGAGAAAAGAACTATAGCACGAGGATTTTCCGCTTTGCAAGCGTTCTATGGGATTTTCCTAGGTATTTCAGGAGAGAAACCCCCAAAAAAACCCTTAGCTCATTGATAACTATGAAGAATAACTATAAAAATATTTTTTAGCTTAACTTCAGTCTTTTCCCCTGGTAGCGGCCAGCCCATCCTCAACCGCATCTTCCAGACCAAACCGCTGTTTTTCTCGTGAAAATTGGCTAGATATTCTCCTGCCGCCTAATAGCCCTTTCTCTATATAGAGACAGCGAAACTCATCACCCACACCAGTCATCAGCCCTTGTGCTTGCTTGCTTGCTTGCTTGCTTGCTTGCTTGCTTGCTTGCTTGCTTGCTTGCTTGCTTGCTTGCTTGCTTGCTTGCTTGCTTGCTTGCTTGCTTGCTTGCTTGCTTGCTTGCTTGCTTGCTTGCTTGCTGGATAGATAACGGACAAAAAAACGACCACACGAACACTGCATCGGCCCTATGCCTCCAATCAACAGTGTCTCTATATAGATAGCGAGTTGAATGGCCTCCAAGATCGAGCATTATGCAGGGCTGCTAGCCGCTCGGGGCCCCGGGACCGGGTGTTGGGGCGAGTCAGAGTACTTGCCGCAGTCGCAGTCATGATCGGGGATACAAGCAGTCTGCTGTTTGAGCCCAAAGTTTGTGATTGGTCCGGGGGACCAATCACTGGGCGAGTTCAGACTGCGCCCCGATCATGACTGCGACCAGGGGACCGGCGCATTGCGCCGGCAAGTAGTCCGCCCCAACACCCGGTCCCGGGGCCTCGAGTGGCGACCTACGTAGAGCGGTTGAAACAATGAGCGCCCTCTCTATATAGAAGGGCCATTCATTGTTGCGACTCAACCCTCTATATATAGTTGGGTGGTGAGCCTCCCCAAGAAGTAATCCAATCCCCCCACCCTCTATCCTCACTGACCTTCAATAGCCCTTTGGTTCTCAGTCTCTTTGCTTAGGTCTTAGATTCTCCGAGTCTCTAAGTCTCTAAGTCTCTAAGTCTCTAAGTCTCTAAGTCTCTAAGTCTGCACTCATGAGAACACCAATCATCTCAACACATCCTCTCTAGTAGAAAAAACCCAGCTTTCTTCACCGATAGAACGTCCTCTAGACCGGCACGCTCTCTCAATATAGAGGACAAAGACACGCCTGCAGAAAGCAACTACAGAGACACAAGCTCACCCAAGGCTGGGCACAAACACAGCTCCCCCTCCTATCTACTCTATATATAGAGATCCTCCCCTCCTTACGCCCCCAAGCAATAAGCTAATCCCCAATTCATTGTTATTTTCTGTAGCCACGTTCATTACCATTCCTTATGCACTTAATCCTCTAAGCAGGCCTCTGCTTACTCAAGAGAGTAATAATGATCAAACCAATCCTCATCTCCTTGGCATTTGCATTCAGCGCGGTCCTGGCACCGACTGCTTCCGCAGAGCCAAGCACACCCGACACGGCAGCCAAACCAGCCGCATTGATCTCGGCTGGCGACCTGGCCACCAAGCTGGATCAAAACAATCTGCGCATTCTGGATATCCGCACAGACAAAGAATATGCAGCAGGCCATGTACCAGGTGCCGTCCACACTCCATATGGTGCCTACCGCGGCCCAGCCGAGAACGCCGGTGCCCTGCGCTCCGAAGCCGAGCTGTCTGCCCTGTTCAGCAAAGCCGGCATTTCCAAGGACAGCTACGTTGTCGTCACCTACGCGGGCGCCAACCCCACGGACTTCGGCGCAGCAGCACGCGTGTACTGGACACTGAAAGCTGGCGGCCTGACCCAGCTATCCATTCTGGACGGCGGCCTGCAAGCCTGGGAAGCCGAAGGCAAAGCCCTGAGCAAAGACACCCCCACTGTCACCCCCACCGAATTCAGCTACCACTACAACAAAGACATGGTGGTCAGCACACAAGAAGTCGCTGACTACATCAAGAACGGTCAGGCTCCCGTCCTGCTGGACGCTCGCCCAACCGAATTCTTCAAAGGCGAAAAGCGCGTTGACGCCGCCGCCCGCTACGGCACCCTGCCCGGCGCACGCGAGCTGGACTTCAACAGCTTTTTCCGTAGCGACAAACCTGTCCTGAAAGACACCGGAGAACTCGTCAAGATCGTCAAAGAACAAGGCCTGGACGACAAACCCACCGTTTCGTTCTGCAATACCGGCCACTGGGCTGCCACGAACTGGTTTGTCCTGTCCGAACTGGCCGGCAACCCTAACGTGAAGCTCTACCCCGAGTCCGTCGTGGAATGGAGCCGCAGCAACTTGCCTATGGATAACCAGCCCTCCCGTTTCGAAGTTCTGAAACTCGATGCCAAACGCGCCATTAACTAAAGAAATCGATCATGCTTTATCTGACTAGACTGGGCTTTATCCTGGCCAGCCTGGCCCTGATTGTTGGGGTCGCTCTGGTAGGTGGACTGCGCCAAGGCCTGCTCACCCTGCTGGGGATTGGCTTTGGTGCCGTCCTGCAAGGAGCCCGTTTCGGTTTCACGACCGGATGGCGTAACTATATCGAGCGCCGTGACCCTCAAGGTATCTGGGCACAAATGCTCCTGCTGGTATTGGCCGCTGCCTTCACCCTACCCTTGATCGCCGATAGTGGCGGTGAGCTGGTTGGCGCGATTGCCCCATTGACCATCAGCCTGGTATTGGGTGCCTTTCTGTTTGGCGCTGCCATGCAACTGGCCGATGGCTGCGGTTCCGGCACTCTCTATAAAGCAGGCGCAGGCGCACCGATTTCCTTTGCAGTTCTGCCTACCTTTGCCATTGGTAGCTTTCTAGGCGCATCGCACCAGCCCGGCTGGATTGCCCTGGGCGGCCTACCCGCTATCGACCTGACTGTGTCCTTGGGCTGGCCCACTGCCTTGTTGATTACCGTACTAGGCTGCGCCGCCGTATCCTGGTTCGTCGGCCGAGGTGCACGTCGCCATCGGAAAGAGCAAAACAGCCCACCTGCCAAATGGGAAATGCGCTGGTGGATGGGCGCTTTGCTGCTGGCCGTGCTGTATGCCATTCACATGATCGTCGCAGGCCAACCCTGGGGCATCGTCTATGGTATTGGCTTGTGGGGCGCAAAAGTATTCTCGGCTCTGGGCTGGTCCCCAGTTGGCGACGCGTTCTGGGGCGTGGCTCCACATGCACAACGTCTGGCTGAACCCGTCCTGGCTGACGTTACTTCGGTCACCAACTTTGGTTTGATTTTGGGCGCCATGGCAGCCTCACGCTGGAATCATCCTGCCAATTTCAAATCCCCCAATGCCCGCACTTTGTGGGTAGGTGCAATTGCGGGCCTGGTGATGGGCTACAGTGCCCGTATGGCCTTTGGATGTAATGTGGGCGCATTCCTGGGAGGCATTGCCTCGGCCAGCATCCATGGCTGGGTCTGGTTTGCACTGGCCTTTGCCGGGTCCATCATAGGCGTGCGCATTCGTCGCCGCGTTAATCCTTGAGTCGTGCAAGCATGAGCAAAACTACTTTCCGCCTTATTACCAGTACTTTCTGGCTGGTCGTTGTCTTGCTAGTTGTCATGGACAGCCTGCAAGACTATCCCTACCGTCCCGAGCCCGCCCCCATTGCCTGGGGCAGTGGACAAGCTGCTAGCGGTGGCCACTGCTCGGGTCGATAAGCCAGGGCCTACCCGGCCTGTAACACCCCTGATGGGAGAAAACCAGGCAGCCTTACTTGGCTGCATCGGGTTTCACCCTCAGGGGTTTTCTTTTGGGTGAAGGAAAGCGCATCCGCTTGTAGTGACAAACCGACAGCCTGCATTGCCCGCCCCCACACAAGCGCCAGAGCACGACAAAGCAAGCACAGAGCCGTGCTAGCATCAATCAGATTTCCCAACCCTCTGTTGTCATGCTGACCTTCCTTCGCACCACCTTTAGCCGCAGCCTGCGCATGTTTTATACCGTTGCGCGCATCATGCTCCCCATCATGATTGCGGTGCGTATTGCCGCGCAGTTGGGTCTGATCGAGCAAGTCGGTAAACTGATAGGCCCGATCATGGCACTGGTTGGCCTGCCAGCCGAAGCCGGTATTGTCTGGGCAACCACTGCTCTGGCCGGTATTTACGCTGGCATAGGATCAATGGCGGCCTTGGGCGACAGCTTGAGTTTCAACGTGGCTCAAATCAGCGTCTTGGGCACCATGATGCTGTTTGCACACAATATGCCTATGGAACAGGCCATTGTGCGTCGGGCCGGAGCCAGCTTCTGGTTTACCGCCACGCTGCGGATTGTCTGCGCCCTGCTTTACGGTGGCCTGCTGGCCTGGGGTTTGAATAGCGCCGGGCTGTTACAGGAACCCGTGTCCCTTGCCTGGCTTTATGGGCAATCCAATGCCACACAAGGCGGTTGGCAAGGCTGGGTAGACTGGTTGTGGGGAACGGCCAGCTCGCTATTCATGACCTGGCTGATTATTCTTGGCCTGCTCCTGATCCTGTCAGTCCTGGAGAAAATCGGCTTCACCCGATTGCTGACTCGACTCCTGCTTCCCTTGCTCCGCTTTTCAGGCTTGGAAGAACGAGTCGCCCCCACCACCACGATTGGCGTATTGCTTGGCTTGAGCTACGGCGGTGCCTTGATTATTGATGAGTCCCGCCAGCAGAACTACAGTCCCAGAACACGCTTGCTGGCCTTGTCCTGGCTGTCACTGAGCCACTCCCTGATTGAAGACACCATTCTTATTCTGGCTCTGGGTGCCAACATCTGGGTGGCCCTGGTCGGCCGACTTGTTCTGACCTTGTTGATTATTGGCCTGATGGCCCGTCTGACATTACCAGGTAGCGCCCTGTACAGACGCTACCTTGCTTCTGCCTCGCATCCTCAGGATGCTTAGCTTTTTACCAGCAGATCCTGAAAACGCTGGTAGAACTTCTTGAGCTTGGGCGCAATGACCATCTGGCAGTACGCTTGCTCGGGGTTCAATGCAAAATAATCGTGGTGATAGTCCTCGGCCTCCCAGAAAGTGGAACTGTCGAGCACATGGGTCACGATCGGTGCATCAAACTGCGATTTGATTTCTTCGATGACCTCAAAGGCCTGGCGGCGCTGTTCTTCATTTTGACAAAAAATTGCCGACGCATACTGTGGTCCCTGGTCAGCGCCCTGACGATCCGGCGTGGTAGGGTCATGGGTCAGGAAAAATACCTCCAGCAAATCCCGATAGGAAATGACGGAAGGGTCGAATTCCACTTTGACCACTTCAATATGGCCGGTCTGCTTGCCGCAAACCTGCTCATAGGTGGGATGCTCTACATGGCCGCCACAATATCCGGGCACCACAGACTGCACACCTCGCAAGGCTTTGAAAATCCCTTCAGTGCACCAAAAACATCCGCCACCTAATATGGCTGTTTCCTTCATGAATTCTCCTTTGTTGACGAATTGGCTAGACTCAGCAACCAGGCTGCAATAGCTTGTGCTTGCTCGGCGCTGATCCGGTTTTGAGCGGGCATGGGAATAGCTCCCCAGTTCCCCCGACTACCCTGTTGAATTTGTCGCTGCAAGTACGCCTGAGTTTCCTGCGCCGGACCTGACGCATAGCGTTGGGCGATCTCCCGAAAAGGGGGCCCGACCCGTTTACGATCAATTTGATGACAGGACAAGCACTGCGCCTGCACGATATCCATCAGCGCTACCGTATCAGCCTTTGCCACCGGATTAAAGATCATCAATCCACAAAAAACTACTAATGGTAAACGTCTGGCCCAAGAGACTGAATGCAGCATGATCCTTCCCTTACAATTTACCCAGCCCTGGTCTGGGCTCGCAGTCACGCTATTATCTGATATTCATCTCTGTAATGGGCACGCATGTTAATTCACCCGCAGTTTGATCCCGTCGCCATACAACTTGGACCCCTTGCCATTCATTGGTATGGCTTGATGTATTTAGTGGGCTTTGGCCTGGTTTGGCTGGCTGGCACAGCGCGTATCCGTGCGGGCTATGACTTGCTGACCCGCAAGGACCTGGAAGACCTGATCTTTTACTGCGTCCTGGGCGTGGTGGCAGGTGGGCGTCTGGGCTACACCCTGTTCTATCAACCCTCTTACTACTTGTCGCACCCGCTGGAGATTCTGTATGTCTGGCAAGGTGGCATGTCCTTTCATGGTGGTCTGATCGGTGTGCTGGTGACAATTGCGCTGTTTGCTCGAAACCGTCAACGGCGTTTTCTGGAAGTCAGCGATTTTCTGGCTCCCCTGATTCCCTTGGGGCTGGCCGTGGGCCGCCTGGGTAATTTCATTAACGGCGAACTATGGGGTCGCCCCAGTGATGTGCCCTGGGCCATGGTATTTCCGCAAGTGGACGCAACCCCTCGCCATCCTTCGCAGTTGTATGAGATGGCCCTGGAGGGCATTGCCCTGTTTATCTTGCTGTGGTGGTTCACGCGTCGTCCACGCGCCGTCGGTCAAACCAGTGCCCTGTTCCTGATCGGCTATGGTTTCTTCCGCTTCATGGTGGAATACACCCGCGAGCCCGACGGCTACCTGGGTCTGCTCAGCGCAGGCTTGTCGATGGGGCAGTGGTTGTCCTTGCCCATGATTGTCGCTGGCCTGGCTCTGTTTGCGTATGCCAGCAAACGAGACGTTGCGCCTGGCAGTCAGAAATAAACAAAACAGCAGAAAAGAAAAAAGCCCGTCCAGATCTGGACGGGCTTTTTTTGCAGGTGCCCCACCATTGCCGTCAAGACCGGCATCCTGGAACCGAGGGTCCAAGATCGGCTGTCATCAAGCCAGCTTCGGGTTCGTCGACGAGGACGATCGCTCCTACTGGCTAATCCAACAACCTGTATGCCAAAAGCATTGGTTCAAGGAATGTATGGTCGTGTCACGAACACGGCAGGGACTTACTGGGATGAAGCAGTCCGCGAGGGACAACAAGGGACTGCTTTCAAATTTGGTTTAGCGCGCGGTACCCGAAGGTTCGATGACCTCGTCAATCATTGCGTGCATGTCTTCAATTTTACGCTTGAAATCGCCAAAAGCAACATTAGCTAGAGGACCATCAGGTGCTTTAGCGGATAAAAACTCGCTGGCGATCTGAATGGCGGCCATGACGGCGATACGTTCGTTGCCAGAGACACGGCCCGAACCCTTGATAGACTGCATGCGCTGGTCTACCAGTTTGACAGCTTCCAGCAAGCGCGCTTTTTCGGAAGGAGGGCATGCCAGAGAGTAATCGCGGCCCAACAGGGAAATATCGACTCGTTCCATGACTTACTCCTGTACGGCACCGGGTAAACGCATCAGGATCGAACCGATCTGGTCGCGAGCCTGTCCTGCTACATCACGCAACACACCCATACCCGCGCGTGCGCTGTCCAACTCGCGACGCAAGGCAACTACCTGGGCCTGTTCCTGTTCAAGCAGCTTTTTCAGTTCTGCCTGATCAGCCTGCGCTTGTTGCTGCACCATATCCAGTTGACGCTGATGCGAAGCAACACCGGTGGACAGGGACTCGAACTCATCTTGTTGACGACGATTTTGCTGGCGCAAGGCGTCCAGCTCGGCATCCTGAGTTTTCAGACGAGCTAATAATTGAGCGCGTTCAGCGTTGAGCTGACGAGATTGCTCTACCAGTTGACCGATACGGTCAGCGAGAAAGTCGAGATCTTGCAACATGGGCCTTATCGTAAACCATTGCTAGCGTTACTGGGTAGAGGAATTTCATACTAATGATAACCTTTCACCCATCTTTCCATTACCTTTCAAACTTCTTTCAAAGCCTGCCATCCACCTACGAACACGCTCCCAAAAAACCCTAAATTTTCAGAATTACCGGGAAAACCCTTAAAAACTAGGGTCATCTCAGGGTTTCCAGTCTTCAAGTGCTCCATTACCATGCGTCACCTCTGTTCAATGCAGTCGGCACACGCAGAGTATGGAGCCCGCTCCACTATAAAGAAGCTGACACAGGAAAAAGGAAAACCAATGCGCAAGGCAGACAAGGAGAATCCACCTTATGCAAATTAAAAATAAACAGGACTTCTGGTCCGGGGTCATGTTCGTGGTCGTGGGCGCCGCTTTCGCGCTCGGGGCCACCAGCTACTCGATGGGAACAGCCGCCCGCATGGGGCCCGGCTACTTCCCCTTCTGGCTTGGTGTATGCCTGAGCTTGTTAGGGGCGGTCGTCACTTTGGGCTCGATGTCTGCCAAAGCAGAAAGCACTGAGGTAGAGAAGTTTAACTGGAAAGTGCTCTTCGTTATCATCGGCGCGGTCGTGCTTTGCGGTCTGACACTGAACTCGCTGGGTGTTTACATCTCCATTTTCCTGCTTGTACTGATCAGCAGCTTTGCCAGCCATGAATTTAGCTGGCCTGTTGCACTGGGCGCAGCCGTCTTTTTGGTGCTGTTCGTCTGGTTGGCATTCATCAAGGGCCTGGGGCTGGTGTTCCCCCTGTGGCCAAGTTTTCTGGCCTGATTAGGGGGTGAACGAATATGGAATTATTTGACAACCTGATGCTGGGTTTCTCGGTGGCGATCACGCCCGAGAACCTGGCCTACGCTTTGCTCGGTTGCATACTGGGCACCTTGATTGGCGTGTTGCCAGGCATTGGCCCTGTACCAACCATTGCCATGCTGCTGCCCATTACGTATGTGCTGCCTCCCGTTGCTGGTCTGATCATGCTGGCCGGTATTTACTATGGCGCCCAATATGGTGGGTCTACAACCGCCATTCTGGTTGCCCTGCCGGGGGAAACTTCGGCCGTAGTCACCGTGCTGGACGGACACCAGATGGCCCGTAATGGCCGGGCCGGTGCTGCCCTGGCGATTGCTGCTCTGGGTTCTTTCTTTGCCGGTTGTGTGGCCACCGTGCTGCTGGCCGCTTTTGCTCCGCCCTTGGCTGAAGTCGCCTTCAAGTTTGGACCTGCGGAGTATTTCTCATTAATGGTCTTGGGCCTGGTCGGTGCTGTGGTGCTGGCTTCGGGCTCCCTGCCCAAAGCTATCTGCATGATCTTGCTGGGTCTGCTGCTGGGTATGGTCGGTACCGACGTGAACTCCGGTGTTGCCCGTTACGACTTCGGTATTCCAGAACTGCAAGACGGTATCGACTTCGCCGTGGTGGCAATGGGTGTGTTTGGTTTCTCCGAAATCATGAACAACCTGGAGCTGGGCGATCAACGCGTGGAGATCACTGGCAAGGTCGGGTCGCTGTACCCCAACAAGCAAGAGTTCAAGGAGTCCTGGCCTGCTGTCGTGCGTGGTACCGCCATGGGTTCTTGCCTGGGTATCTTGCCCGGTGGTGGCGCGGTGCTGTCCTCCTTTGCGTCTTACACATTGGAGAAGAAAATCTCCAAGAACCCGGAACGCTTTGGTAAAGGTCACCCTGCTGGTCTGGCCGGTCCCGAGTCTGCCAACAACGCTGCCGCTCAAACCTCCTTCATCCCGCTGCTGACCCTGGGTATCCCCGGTAACGCTGTGACCGCGCTGATGATTGGCGCCATGACCATCCACAACATTCAGCCTGGTCCACAAGTGATGACCAGCCACCCCGAACTGTTCTGGGGGCTGATCGCCTCCATGTGGATTGGTAACCTGATGCTGGTCATCCTGAACCTGCCATTGGTAGGACTGTGGGTGAAACTGCTTAAAGTGCCCTACCGCCTGCTGTTCCCCGCCATTCTGGTGTTCTGCACGGTGGGTGTGTACTCGCTGAACTACAACGTGTTTGACATTCTGGTCACCGCCGCCTTCGGTTTGGTGGGCTACGTCTGGTCCAAGCTGCGTTGTGAAGGAGCTCCGCTGTTGCTGGGTCTGGTCCTGGGACCAATGATGGAAGAAAACTTCCGTCGTGCCCTGCTACTGTCCCGCGGTGATTACACCACCTTTGTGACACGTCCTCTGTCCCTGTCGCTGCTGGTCCTGGCTGCCTTCCTGGTTGTGGTTGTAGCCCTTCCTTCGGTGAAAAAGAAACGCGAAGAAACCTTCGTCGAAGAGGACTAAGACACCGTCCGTTCTCTGGTTTGAACGCTCCCGCTGAAAGGGAGCATTCAAACCGGCGCAGTCAACAAGAAGGCCTGATTTCGTCTCTCCACGAAATCGGGCCTTTTTCTTTATTAGCTGGTTTCGCTGCCTGCTTTCAAGACAGCCAAATCTTTGAAAGAGCGCACAGCCCTACGTCAGGAAACAAACCTCAGGCAGCCAGAACTGCCTGCGTACACAAGCTTCCCAACAAGGGAGCCAGAATGACACCGGGGTGAGCCACGACGGCGAACAAACCATCTACAGTCCCAATAGGCCCACACAATGGCTGATTGTTACTAGTCATGGGGCGCTGCCCGACCTCTATCGACAAGATGCGCGGGACAGAAGGCAGTTGCAGCAACTGAGCAATGGACTGACAGGTTTGCTCGGCCAGACGCTGCAAACCTGCCTCGCCTTCCAAGGGATAATCCAACGCCGACATCAACCCTCTTTCTTTGCCCGGTCGCACCTCCAGATCCTGAGCACAGAGTAAATGCCGGACCCGATTTCTATCAGCATCCAGGCGCAGTAACACGGCGGGCTGTTGCTCTATAGGCAAGGCTACCCCTGCACTGGCTGCCAAAACCAAGGCACCATAAGCATTGGCCAGCACCACCTTGTCGGCCACGATGACTTGCCCTTGCACTTCTATACCGTTCACTCGCCCTCCTGCCGACAACACACGCTGTACCGTACCGGACAGAACCGTGGCGCCATTCGCTTGTGCCGCTTGAATAAAACAACGTGCCAGATCTACTGGCTCCAAGGCGAAATCATCGGGCGCCCACATTGCCAAATCCGGTACGGCTGCCAACGACGGTTCTTTCTGACGCACTTGCGCGGCTGACAGGCTTTCAACCCTGGAGCCGGCTGCCAGATGCTCGGCAATCAAGGCGGCTGTCTCGTCCGTCGTTTCCCCCCAGAACAAGGCTCCACGCACGGTCACAGGCAATGCCCCCAAGGTCTGCTTCAGACGCGTGTACTCTTCCAGAGCGTGTAGACGCAAGGCAAAGGCGTCAGTGTCATCAGAAGGTGTACTGGCGCTGGCTCCTACCCATCCAAAAGAGGCTGCGGTTGCGCTGGGCACACTACCCGCACCCTGATCGATCAAAGTGACTGCGGCACCCGCTTGAGTCAGATGCCAGGCGACCGACGCCCCCATCACGCCACCACCGACGACCAGCACTTTGCATTTATGCGTCATAGCTTTCTACTAATGGATAAACAAAAAACAGCCAGCCCCTTGTGCGCATGAACAAGCGAATAGCCAGCCAGGCAACAAGATACGGTCTGCTCTCAGCAAAAACAACAAGGGCCTGAATCCCTTGCGGAATTCAGGCCCTTGAGATCAGTCCAACTTACATCGTGCCTTGGCGGCGCTTGTAAAAGTTACCGATATACATGGCTAGCAGCACGAGCACGGTAGAGATCAGAATCATGATGATCCCCAGCGCCGAGAGCTTGCCCCACAAACCATCTTCGGCATAACCCAGCACCTGTACCGCCAGCACTTCCGTACCGGGACGGGACAGCACCACCGACACCGTCAGCTCACGAATGAACATGGTTGCCATCAAGATCCAGGCCGACACCACACCAGGAATCAGCAAAGGAATAATGATGCGGCGCATGGTGGTCCAGGAACTGGCCCCGGCAACGGCCGAGGACTCCTCCAGGTGGGCATGGACCTGCACAAAAGCGGCCGACAAGGGTCGGATACCGTAAGGCAGATAAGCGGCGATATAGGCCAGCAGCAAGGCGGTCAGCGTGGCATACAAAGGCGTTTGCACAAAGAACCACATAAAGCCGATACCGATCACAATCCCCGGGAAGGAAAAGGAAAGGAAGCTCAAGGTATCCAGCAGCGCCGCCGCCCGCGTTCGTAACTTGACCACCACATAGGCCACAAACAGCGATAGCAATACACCCAGACTGGCTCCGACCACAGCCAGGAACAAACTGTTCTTCATGGCCACTTTGGAGATCGGATCTTGAATGACATCAATCCAGTTCGCCCAACTCATCAAGGAGAAGGCGCGAGCACTAGGCACCATGGAGTACGGAATCATGGAGGTATACAGCAACACGGCCACAGGCAGCACCACCATCAGCAAGCTGATAATGCCCACAATGATGAACAAGGGGATTTTCGCGCGACGCAATTCCAGCTGAGTGGGTTTGAAACCACGGCTGGAGATCGTCACATACTTGCTGCTTTCTTTCGTCATGTAGCGATACAGAACGATCAGGGCAATGGAGGCCGACAGCACACTCATGCCCAGCGCCGCCGCTTTTCCGTAATCTGGAGCGAAGCCGGTAGAGATCATCTCGAACAGATAAGTGGCCAGCACATCCACACGACCTGGGGTACCCAGAACACGTGGCACGGCGTAGGAAGCCAAGGCCCGCACAATCGCCAGAATGAAAGCCGCCATGATGGCTGGACGCAGAATCGGCAGGGTAACCCGCGTCAAGGTACGCCACAGACCGCCCCCGAATACACGGGAGGACTCCTCCATGGAAACGTCAAAAGAGGCCATGGCAGGCGCAATGATCAGGTAGGCCACAGGCATGTTCAACAAGCCTTCAACCAGAATCATGCCCCACAGGGAGTAGATGTTCAGCGGCGCTTCCTGCAGGCCCAATGTATCCTGCAAGAACATATTGATCAGGCCGTTGGACGGGTTCAGCAACAATGCCCAGCTCACCGAGAACAGCAAGTGCGGAATCATCATGGGGACGATGGACAGCACCGTGAACACCCCTTTCATGGGCATGTTCGTACGCGTATTCAGGTAGGCCAGGAAAACAGCCAGCGCAGTAGAGAACAGGGACGAGCCCAGCACGAAAACCACCGTATTGAAGGTGACTTCCAGCAAGAAGGGATCGGTGTAGGCGGCTACGTATTTAGCCGTGGTAAAGGAACCAAAAGCCGTCAGGCCCTGCGAGAAGCTGCCCAGCAGCAACATCAGGACCGGGCACAGCGTCAGAAAGCCGACGATCAGAATAAGCGACCAGCTAAGTGGTCTGCGTGTGTGATTCATGATGCCCCGCCCTTATGCCGACAACAGCATGCAGTGTTCAGGGTGCAGGTTAAAGCGTACGGTATCGCCCTCTTTCACCTTCACGTCTGGATCAATACACACCAGAAGCTGCTCTTTACCCACTTTGACCTCGGCCTCGTAGGACTCACCGACGAACTCCAGGGCCTGGACCTGACCGTGGAACAGGTTCTGCCCCACTTCATTGGCCTGGCTGCTGACACGAATAAATTCTGGGCGAATGCACAAGGTAACTTCGGTGCCCACGGGCAGGTCACGCTTCTTGCAATGCAGTTGGCCCAGTTCGCATTCCACAATGGTGGAGTCTGCACGCTGCTCCAGCACTTTGGCGCTGATCTGGTTGGCACGACCAATAAAGTCGGCCACAAAGCGGTGATCGGCATCAAAGTAAATTTTTTCTGGCGTACCAATTTCCAGAATCTTGCCACCACGCATCACAGCGATGGAGTTGGACAAGGCCAATGCCTCGACGCGATCATGCGTCACGTACACAGCGGTAATGTCCAGACGGCTCAGAAATTCGCGCAGTTCTTTACGGGTTTCTTCACGCAGCTTGGCATCCAGGTTACTGAGCGGCTCATCAAACAAAATGACTTTAGGCTCGGCCACCAGGGCTCGGGCCAATGCCACACGCTGCTGCTGACCACCGGACAGACGCGTTGCGGAACGCTGATCCACCCCTTCCAGCTGCACAAACTTCAGGATGTTCGCGACTTTTTCACGAATCACCTCTTTGCGCTCGCCGCGCACTTGCAAGGGGTAAGCGATATTGTCGAACACCGTCATGTGCGGCCAGATGGCGTATGTCTGAAACACCATGCCCAAACCGCGCTTTTCCACCGGCACAGCAATATTCTTGGCGCTGGACCAGACGATCTCGTCCCCAATGCGGATTTCACCCTCGTCTGGGGTTTCCAGACCAACAATGCACCGCAGCAGCGTGGTTTTGCCGCAGCCGCTGGGCCCTAACAGTGTGAAAAACTCATTAGCGGGAATCGTCAGGTTGATATTGTCCAAAGCCTTGAAGGTTTTGCCCTCTGAGACATAGGTCTTGCTTAGGCCGGTAATTTCAATTTGCATAATGAGTAAATGTTTTCAATAAAAATAAGGCGAGGCGCCAAGGCGCCCCGTTCTAGACGAACCTGTCGTTCTTGTCGTCCCGATTAACGGACGGCGAAGATACGGCTGAATTCGCGGCCCCAACGGACCAGTTCTTCGTCGCTCAGGTCGCGAATAGGCTCGACCTTGGCTTTATCGATCCCCGCAACCGGAGGGTGTACCCCTGGAGCCAGGACGTATTCGCCAACCTTGTTGGCCAGAATGCCCATGGCTTCATTACCCAGCCAGTAGTCCAGGAACACGCGAGCAGCATCAGGATGCGGTGCATTCTTGGTCAGGGCGATGGCACGTGGGGAGCCCAGCAAGGGCTGATCCGACATGGGGCCCCAGGCCAATGGCGCAGGCGACTTGGTCACGATGTACTTGGGCATGGAAATGGCAATCAACTTCTCGCCACTTTCAATAGGAGCCGGAGTTGGGCCAAACGAGGCCACGAACATGGGCTTGTTGGCAGCCAGGCCTTTCAGGAAGTCCAGCCACTGCTCTTCACTGCTAAAGACCTTTTCCTTCAAACCAATCAGCCAGCCAATGGTGGAGGGGTGGTTGGAAGGGTTGGCCATCACAATCTTGTCTTTCCACTTGGGATCGGCCAGATCTTCGTAGCGTTGTGGCGCATCCTCGGCCTTGAGGTGGTCCGTATTATAGATATAAGACACATATTCGATGCCAAATTGAATAATCGAATCGTCTTGAATGGCCCACTCGGGGTAGCCCTGCACGGCTTCGGACTGATGGGGAATCAGCACGCCCTGCTCTTTGAGCAGTTGCAGCATGGGCAAGGGAGCCTGAACCACGTCCGCCATCAACTTGCCGGCATTGAACTCGGTCAGGATGGTGGGGATGAACTTGGAGCTGGAAATACGGGTGTATTTGCCTTCAATGCCTTGCGCTTGTTGCAAGGCCTTCATGATGGGCTCTACCGCCGTGATGTTGGCGTAGAAAACAGCCTGGCCTTGAGCCTTTGCTTTTTCCAGTACGGCTGCGTCTGCCGCCCACGCCGCCCATGGCAAAGAGGTACTCATAGACGCCAGTCCGGTGGCACCTGCCAGCTTCAAGAAACGACGACGATCAAAAGTGGTCATAGGATTCAAGTTCCAGTTAATTAGCCAGGAAATTATGTGCGCCCATCATAATCCAGACAGGCAAATTCCATTTATTACAGATCTATGTTTGGTTTAGAACATGAGGGGCCTGACGCCGTCAAGCCTAAAACGTTTTGCCGCTTATTCGGGCAGGCAAAGATCAAGCCGATAAAGCTGCGCTAAGCTGTACGATCGAACAGATTATTTTCCAGGAGACCCGCGCCATGACCCCATCCATTCAGCCTAAACACTATGAACCCGCCAGCCCGCAAAAAGTGGCGTTCATTGGTCTGGGGGTGATGGGCTATCCCATGGCAGGACATCTGGCCCAGGCAGGGCATCAAGTCACGGTGTACAACCGCAACCCGGCCAAGGCGGAACAATGGAGTGAGGAGTTCAAACAGGAATGGGCCGCTACACCGGCCCTGGCCGCTGCCCAAGCAGACATTGTCATGGCCTGTGTGGGCAATGATGATGACTTGCGCTCGATTTTTCAGGGGCCGAACGGTGTGCTGGCAGGCATGAGGGCAGGGAGCCTGTTTATCGACCACACCACTGCCTCCGCCGAAGTGGCCCAGGAACTGGGAGCACAGGCGGCCAAGCAAGAAGTTGCATTTATCGACGCCCCCATTTCTGGCGGACAGGCGGGTGCCCAGAAAGGCATGCTCAGCATTATGTGTGGTGGGCAAGCTGAGGATATGGAACGCGCCCGCCCGCTGATGATGAGCTACGCCCAGGCCTGCACCCTGATGGGGCCCTTGGGGTCCGGGCAGCTGTGCAAGATGGTGAACCAGATTGCCGTTGTCGGACTCTTGCAAGGTCTGGCCGAAGCCATGGCTTTTGGTGAACGGGCCGGACTGGATATGGAGCAGGCCCTGTCTGTATTGACCAAGGGTGCGGCGCGCAGCTGGCAAATGGAAACTAAAGGCCCCACAATGCTGGCCAGAGACTTTCAGCCCGGCTTTACCGTGAACTGGATGTTGAAGGACCTGGATTTGGTGCAGCGGGAGGCACAGCGTAATGGGGCCCAGCTTCCCGCAACTCGCTTGATTCAGGAGCAGTTTGCGAAGATTGCCCAGCAGGGCCATCGCGATTGGGATATTTCTACCCTGTTCAATCTGCTGGCCCGTCCAAACGACGCGGCTTAATTCACGTGTTTTCTGGTTTAGGCGCTTCGGGCTGCAGCAAAGGCAAGCGTAGCGTCGCCTTCAAACCGTAGCCGCCCATATCGTTGGGCTCCCCATCGGTCAGCACAATCGTGCCGCCATTGCGCTCGGCGTAAGCCAGCGCAATGGCCAGACCCAGCCCGGAGCCAGAACCCCGTCCACCCTTGCGTGCCGGGCCGCCCCGGTCAAAACGTACAAATACGCTTTCACGCAAACTGGCGGCCAAGCCCATGCCGTTGTCGGTAACGCTGATCCAGGCCAGCTTGTCGTCATGCCCGGCAGAAACCGTAATTGCACTGCCACTACCAGCGTGATTGATGGCGTTGTGAATCAGGTTGGAAACGGACTCATGGATCTCGGCATCGCTGGCATACACCCACAAAGGTGCCTGCTCGCCCTCTTCTCCTGGCCCGATCCAACCCAGATCCTGACGATGCTCACGGGCCAAAGGCAGATATTGCAGCACCACCTCACGCCCCAGACTGGCCAGGTCAACCTGCCCCTGGCTCATGGTGGTGGTATGGCTGGCATGAGCCAGAGCCAACAACTGCTCGGTCAGGCGAGTCGCCTGCCCCAATTGCTTGATGATCGCCCCCAGGGACTCACGGACACGCTCGATATCCGGTTCACGGCGAGCGTATTGGGCCTGGGTATGAATGATCGCCAAAGGGGTGCGTAATTGATGCGAGGCGTCGGCCAGAAACTGGGCCTGCCGATCCAGCACGGAACGATACAACTCAATATGGTGATTGACCGAACGCACCAAAGGCACTACTTCACGAGGAACATCACGCTCGTCCAAAGGCTGCAAGTCGTCCACGCTACGGTTACGCACTTCCTGTCGCAAGGCCTGCAGGGGGCGCAAGGCCCACGCTACGGCAAACCACACCAACGCCACAGCCAGCAGCAACATACGCAAATTGCGGAAAATACCTTCGCGCCAGGCTTCTTGCTGGGTGCGCAACCGCAAATCCAGGCTTTCGCCCACCATGACCAGAACCTGCCTGTGCTGGCCTTTGTAGTGCAGATCGCGCCACAAGGCCACCATGCGCACGGTGTCATTGCGGAAATATGAATCGTAGAAAACCGGCACGCCTTCATGGTCGGCCAGATTGGAAGGACGCGGCAGCCCTTCCATCCCCAGCAAGGTGCGCCCTTTTAACTGATTGGCATCAACACCGCCCAGATTACGGACCAAAGGGGTGATTTCTTCGACACGGAAATACTTGCGATTACCCGGTCGGGATTCCAGCATGACCTGCGCATAAAAAGGCGGATCAATACGCAAACTGCCGTCAGTATTGAACTCCACGCTGGTCTCGAGCACTTTGGCCGGTTCCAGCAAGGCGCTGTCGTAGACATTTTCCGTGACCGCGTTCATGGCCAGGTAGTCTTCCCAGCTGTCGTAAAGCAGTAAAGCCACCACCCCCGGTATCAGCAGTACCAGCAGCCAAAAGCGCAAACTGCCTTGCCAGGCATTGGCGGGGGGTGGAGAAGGGGCCGTCATGAAACGCCGGATTCCGCCTCAAGCACTTCCAGCATGTAGCCCAGACCACGCACCGTCACGATGTGCACATCGCTATTGGCCAGTTTCTTGCGCAAGCGATGCAGGACAACCTCGATGGCATCAGGGCTGGCATCGCTATCGTGCTCGAATACTCGGGCAAATAGCTGAGACTTTTCTACAGGCATGCCAGAGCGGCTGATCAGAACCAGCAAGGCCGCATGTTCACGCGGCGTCAAATGCACAATGGCATTGTCCAGCAGGAATGCCCGGCTCTCAGGGTTGTATTCCAAAGAGCCACAGCTGACCACTGGAGCCACCCGGCCACGGCTACGCCGTACCAGTGCCGCCAGACGAGCTTCCAGCTCTTCCAGGGCAAAGGGTTTGGTCAGGAAATCATCGGCACCCAGATTCAGACCACGAACGCGATCCTGCAAGGCGCCTTGAGCGGTCAGAATCAGCACAGGAGTGTGATCGCCGCGTTCGCGCATCTCGCGCAAAAGCACCAGCCCGTGTTTGTCGGGCAGGCGCAAATCCATCACGACCGCATCATACTCATGGGCCGCCAACAATACTTCTGCCGAGCGGGCGTCATGAGCGGGATCGGGCAAAAAACCACTTTGCGCCAAGGCCCGCTCCAGCCATGCGGCCATTTCCCGCTCATCTTCAACCAATAATATGCGCATGATCCCTGCTATCTAAGGTATCGGCATCAACTGCGCTTTGCAGGCGCTGACGTAAATAACGATTTTCCTGCCGTCGTCGGAACAAAATATCCGACAGCTCGTTCAGCGCTTGCTGATAGACTTCCCGCTTGAACTCAATCACTGAATCAAGTGGCACCCAATATTGACTCCAGCGCCATGCATCAAACTCCGGCGTCGACGAGGAACGCAGGCAGACATCACTGTCTCGCCCTACCAGCCGCAACAGGAACCAGATTTGTTTCTGGCCCTTGTAATGGCCACGCGCCTCCCGACGTACAAAATGATTGGGCACGTTGTAGCGAAGCCAATCTCGCGTCCGGCCTAATATACGGATATGCTCAGGCAGCAAGCCCACTTCTTCATGCAGTTCGCGGTACATCGCTTGTACGGGTGTTTCACCGTATTTAATACCGCCTTGCGGGAACTGCCAGGCATGTTCCCGAATACGCTTGCCCCAAAAAACCTCGTTCTTGCGATTAACGAGGATAATTCCGACATTAGGACGGTAGCCTTCACGATCTAACATAGGCCACCTCTAACGAATTCAATACAATTAGATCTGATTATACGTACCTGACGAGTTCCCTACCATGCATGCTAGCCAGTATCACATTAATACCCTGAAAGAAGCGCCTACCGAGGCCGAAGTTGCCAGCCACCAGCTCATGACGCGCGCCGGCATGATCCGTAAAGCCGCCGGCGGTATCTATACCTATATGCCGATGGGCCTGCGCGTGCTGCGCAAGATTGAAAACATCATCCGTCAGGAAATGGACCGCTCCGGCGCCATTGAGCTGCTGATGCCAGTCGTCCAGCCTGCCGAACTCTGGGTAGAGTCGGGCCGTTGGGAAAAATATGGTGACGAACTGCTGCGAATCAAGGATCGCCACCAGCGCGACTTCGTGCTGCAGCCTACCTCCGAAGAAGTGATCACGGACATTGCCCGCAACGAAATCCACAGTTGGCGCCAGTTGCCCATCAACTTCTACCACATTCAAACCAAATTCCGTGACGAGCGCCGTCCCCGCTTTGGCTTGATGCGTGGCCGCGAGTTCACCATGAAGGATGCTTACTCCTTCGACCGCAATGCCGAAGACGCCCAAGCCAGCTACGACAATATGTACGACGCCTACATGCGCATCTTTGGGCGCCTGGGCTTGAACTTCCGTGCCGTGGCCGCTGATACCGGTTCCATTGGCGGTTCGCGCAGCCATGAATTCCAGGTGATTGCCGATACCGGCGAAGACTTGCTGGTGTACAACCCTGACACCGACTACGCTGCCAATATCGAGCTGGCTCCCGCCCCTTGCCTGCTGGCCGAGCGTGCCGCTCCTGGCCAAGCCCTGGTCAAGACCGCCACGCCTGATGCCCCCAAGTGTGAACTGGTGGCCCAATTCCTGGGATGTGACCTGAGCCAAACCGTCAAGTCGGTTGTGCTGGCAACGGACCTCGAAGAAGACGGCAAGACCAAGAGCACCGTCCACCTGCTGCTGGTTCGTGGCGACCATGAAGTCAACGACATCAAGGTTTCCAAGCTGGCCGGCTTTGAAAAAGGCCACCGTCTGGCCACGGAAGAGGAAATTGTGGCCACCTTTGGCTGCAAGCCCGGTTACCTGGGTCCGATCGGCACCCGTCAGCCTGTGCAGGTGATTGCCGACCTGACCGTAGCGAACATGAGCGACTTTGTGTGCGGCGCCAACGAAGAAGGCTTCCACTACACCGGCGTGAACTGGGGCCGTGACCTGCCCGAGCCCATCAAGGCAGACCTGCGCAACGTGGTTCACGGCGACCCTGCCCCCGAAGGCGGCAAGCTGGCCATCCAGCGCGGCATTGAAGTGGGTCACGTTTTCTTCCTGGGCGATGTCTACTCCAAAAAGCTGAACGCCACCTTTTTGGAAACTGATGGTAAACCGGCTGTCATGCAAATGGGTTGTTATGGCATTGGCGTCAGCCGTATTGCCGCCGCTGCCATTGAACAAAACCACGACGAACGCGGCATGATCTGGCCTCGTGCGCTGGCTCCTTTCGAAGTGGTGATCTGCCCGATCGGCTTTACCAAAAGCGATGCTGTGCGTCAGACTGCTACTGATCTGTACACCCAGCTCAAAGAGCAAGGTGTGGATGTCATTCTGGACGACCGCGACGCCCGCCCCGGCATCATGTTTGCCGACTGGGAGCTGATTGGTGTGCCACTGCGCATTACCATTGGCGAGCGCGGCCTGAAAGAAGGCCTGGTTGAAATGCAGGCACGCCGTGATGCCAGCAGCACCAACGTGCCGGTGGACCAGATTGCCCAGGTCAGCCTGGAGCGTTTGGCCACGCTGTAAGGACTCCAAGCAGGGCTGGCCGTGCGCCATGCCCTGCCCGTCAACATAAACTCTTTTACGAACGACATGCTTAATGACAAGTGGGACACCCAGGCTCGGCTTGATATTCGCGTATATTACGAAGACACCGACGCTGGGGGGATCGTATATTACGCCAACTACCTGAAATTCTTTGAGCGTGCGCGCACAGAATGGCTCAGGAACCTGGGCGTAAACCAATCCGATGTGGCCGAGCAGAATCAACGCCTGTTCGTAGTCAAGAAGGTTGAAATACAATATCTCAAACCTGCCCGGCTCGATGATTTGATCTCGGTGCGCAGCCGCATTACCCAGCTGGGTTCGGCTACCATCCATTTCGAACAAGGTGCCCTGCGAGGTGGGGAACTGTTATGCCAAAGCACCATCCAAATTGTTTGCGTTGACGCCAACACGCTTCGTCCAAGCAAGCTGGACTCTGATTTACGTACCCTCTTGGAAAAGGTTCAGGACTGACCATGCAAGCTACTAGCGACCTGTCGCTGATTTCGCTACTTCTCGATGCCAGTATTCCCGTTCAGCTCGTCATGCTGATTCTGTTGGGAATATCGATTCTCTCGTGGGCCTATATTTTCAGTAAACGGGCTGCACTTAAACGCACGCTGGAACAGACCCGCCGCTTTGAGGACGACTTCTGGGCAGGTGGCGATCTGGCCGTGCTTCAGCAATCCATTTCCTCGCGTCGTGCCGAACACGGTGCACTGGCCCGTATTTTTGAAGCCGGCATGACCGAATTCATCAAGGCCCGTCGCAGCCAAAGCTCGGGCCCAGCCCTGCTGGACGGTCCACGCCGTGCCATGCGCGCCAGCTACCAGCGCGAAATGGACACACTGGAAACACACCTGAACTTCCTGGCCTCTGCCGGTTCGGTCAGCCCTTACATCGGGCTGCTGGGTACTGTCTGGGGGATCATGCACGCCTTTATCGGTTTGTCCGGCATGCAGCAGGCCACACTGGCCTCGGTGGCTCCCGGTATTGCCGAAGCCCTGATCGCCACAGCTATCGGTCTGTTTGCCGCTATCCCTGCCGTGGTTGCCTACAACCGCTTTACCAACGAGCTCGATCGTATCTCGATCCGCTTTGACAGCTTTATCGACGAATTCCTGAACATCTTGCAGCGGCAGGTGAACTGATGCCATCGATGCGTGGAAGCACCGGCCGTCACGGCCGGCGCATGAAAAATGAAATCAACGTCGTCCCTTATATCGACGTGATGCTGGTGCTGCTGGTGATCTTCATGGTCACCGCTCCCATGATTACCCCCGGACTGGTGGAATTGCCTTCAGTAGGCCAAGCCTCCGAAGTGCCTGCCAAGCCGGTGGAAATCCAGGTTGATAAGGACGGCAAACTGGCCATTCGCTTGCGCGATGCGGGCTCCGAGTTCATGAACATCGAAAAGTCCACACTGCTCAATGAAGTGCGCTCGCGTATGCAGGCCGACAGCCCGGTTGTCATTGCCGCCGATGGCAAGGTTCCCTACGAGACCGTCATGGGCTTGATGGATGAACTGCGCTCCAATGGCATCAACCGCCTGGGTCTGATCGTCGATCGCAACAGCGATCCTGACGCTCGCAAATAACCTCTGGCCGGATAGCGTGCTCGCCGTCCGGCGCGAAAAACCTGAACTGAATGAAGCACAGAACACGCAATACCCGCAATCAGGCGCTGCGCTCGCCTGAGCAAAAGGAAGATCGGCGCGGCTTGCTCATCGCCCTGGGTCTGCACGGGCTGTTGCTGCTCGCCATTTTGGCGGGAGCCCTTTTTTCTGCACCCAAGACACCCAATGCGGTGCAGGTCGAATTGTGGATGGACGGTGTCGCACCCGATGCGGCCATCAATGCTGATCCCGAAGCCCCCGAGGCCGAACCCGAGCCGCAGCCTGAGCCTGAGCCGGCTCCAGAGCCAGAACCCAAGCCCGAGCCCAAACCTGAACCTCCTCCGGCTCCCAAGCCGCCTCCAGAGCCTGAAAAGGTCACCCCTCCTGCTGAACCTGAGGTTGATCCCGAGATCGCCCTGGAGCAGGCTCGCAAGGAACGCGAGAAAAAAGAGCGTGAAGAAAAGCTGGAACAGGAACGCAAGGAAAAACAGCGTCAGGACAAGCTAGCCGCTGAACGTCGCGAACGCGAACAAAAGGAAAAGCAGGAACAGGAACGCAAGGAAAAAGCTGAAGCTGAAGCAAAAGCCAAGGCAGAAGCAGAGCGCAAGGCTAAAGCAGAAGCCGACGCGAAAGCCAAGGCCGATGCCGAACGCAAGGCTAAAGCCGATGCAGAAGCCAAAGCCAAGGCGGATGCCGAAGCTAAAGCCAAAGCAGACGCGGAACGTAAAGCCCGTGCCGAGGCCGCCGCCAAAGCCCGTGCCGATGCCGAGCGCAAGGCCAAAGAAGAAGCATTCCGCCGAGCCATGCGTGAAGGTGCCCCCGGACGTGCCGGTGGTACAGCAGACCGCAACCAGGCCGGTGGCGGTGGTGGTGATGGTGGCTATGCCGCCAAGGTGCGCGCTTGCGTGCAGCCTGGCGTGGTCTACAGCACCCCTGCCCGCTCTGAAGTACGTGGCAACCCTGCACTGCAGTACCGCGTGGACCTGAATGCCGATGGCACGCCTAACCGCGTTCAAATCAAACGATCGTCCGGCATCGCGCAGTTCGATGATGCCGTATCCAAGGGTCTTGCCCGTTGCAGCCCTTTCCCCAAACCGCCTAGCGGGCAGTATCCATCGTATATTGATGGCGAATACCGCATGTTCGATTAATCAGGAGATTGCATAATGACCGCCGCTACCCCAGCCCTGGCGACCTTAGGTCGTCATTGGCGCGCCACGGCCACTGGAGCGTTTGCCCTGGCCGCTGGCATGTTCGCCAGCCAACCGGCCCAGGCCCAACTGCGGGTCGATATATCGGGTGTGGGTGCTACCCAGTACCCCATCGCGATCGCCGATTTTGCTGACAACCCAGCCAGCCAATCGCTAGCTGAAGTTATCCGTGCCGACCTGACCCGTTCGGGTCAATTCCAATTGATCAATGCCACTGGTGCTGGTCTGAATGCAGAAAGCACGATTGCCTACGACGAATGGCGCAATCGCGGTGCCGATTACCTGGCCTATGGTTCGGTTGCCCAGACCGGCGGCCAATATTCCATCAGCTATCGCCTGGTGGATTCGGTCCGTCAAACACAACTGGATGGGGTGGCTTTTGCGGGCAGTGAAAAAGAACTGCGCCGTATTTCCCACCAGATTGCAGACCGGATTTATGAAAAAATTACCGGCGTGCGCGGTGTTTTTTCGACTCGACTGGCCTACGTGTTGCAAACAGGCAACAACTACGAGTTACAAATTGCTGACGCGGACGGGCAAAATCCGCAAGTAATGTTGCGTTCTCGACACTCAATCATCTCCCCAGCCTGGTCTCCTGACGGTAAAAAGCTGGCTTATGTGAGCTTCGAAAACGACAAACCTGTTGTATATGTGCAAACTTTGGCCACCGGTCACCGCGAACCGTTAGCTAATTTCAAGGGTAATAACAGTAGTCCCGCATGGGCTCCCAACGGCAATCAGGTCGCTGTTGTGCTCTCCAGAGACGGTATTTCGCAGATTTACACGCTAAATACGGACGGCTCCGGATTGCGCCGCGTGATGCGTTCTCCCTTGATCGATACTGAACCGAGTTTTATGCCCGATGGCAACTCCCTTGTATTTGTGAGCGATCGTGGTGGTGCTCCCAACATTTACAAAGTAAGCCTGGGTGGTGACGATGCACAGCGCATTACCTTCAACGGGAGTTACAATATTTCACCGGAGGTCTCTGCAGACGGTACTAGGCTTGTATACGTCACACGCAGAAACGGTGCTTTCCGAATTGCCACTCAAGATATGGCATCAGGAGCTGAGCAACTGCTGACGACAGGTCCCGACGATCAGTCTCCGAGTTTCGCCCCTAATGGGATGCAGATCTTATATAGTTCTGTTCAGGGGGGCCGCAGTGTCCTAGCTGTGACATCCGTGGACGGTCGCGTTCGTCAGACCCTCTCGTCTTTGAATGGCAAAGTACGCGAACCCACCTGGGGACCATTTACCAACTGACATCCTGTGTGACTCTTTTTCAAAAGGAATTCAAATGAGCTCGCGCATTCTTAAAAGTCTTACCCTCGCCGTTATGGCTGCCGCCCTTGCTGCTTGCAGCTCGGTTCCTCTGGATCAATCTGGCTCCGGTTCAACCGGCGGTACAGGATCGGACTCTGCCAGCGCAGGCCAGATCATGGACCCCTTCAACCCTCAAAGCCCACTGGCACAACAACGCTCGGTGTTCTTTGACTACGACAGCTACGTGGTTAACGACCAGTACCGTGGCCTGGTAGAAATGCACGCTTCGTACCTGAGCAGCCATCCTCAGCAAACCGTACGTATCGAAGGTAATACCGACGAGCGCGGTGGTGCCGAGTACAACCTGGCTCTGGGTCAGCGTCGTTCCGACGCCGTGGCACGCATGCTGGGTCTGCTGGGCGTAAGCAACAGCCAGATCGAAGCTGTGAGCTTTGGTAAAGAGCGTCCAAAAGCATTGGGTAACACCGAAGCTGATTACGCTGAAAACCGTCGCGCAGACATCGTTTACCAACGATAATTCCTGCATCGACCAAGTGGTTCCGACGCCGTGGCGGTTGTTAACGCCGCGGCGTTTTTTATCGGCGCTGTGCCCGATCCACTGAAAATTCGTTATGCTGGACAGCGGGCTCGCCAGGCCGGCACAAAGCCCCCAGATCACAGCCCCCAACAGAGGGGAAACCGGCAGGTGAGGAGCCTGCGCATTGCGGATGCACATTTTTTAACGGACTTCACTATGCACGCTTATAAAAAGCCTTTTCGTCTCGCGACCGTTGCCCTGTTCGCTACGGCCGCCCTGTTCGCCAGCCTGCCGGCCAAGGCCTTTGCCGATGACGAGGCCCGACGCGCCATTTTGGAGCTGCGGCAGCAAATTCGTCAGATGAACGAGCAAAACACCCAGGCTCGCCTGCAATTGGCTGATCAAATTGATACCCTGCGCTCCGAAGTGGTGTCGCTGCGCGGCCAGGTAGAAAAACTGAGCTGGCAAGCCAGCGGCCAAGGCCAGGCCAATAGCCCGGCTCCCGGCCAGCAAAGCCCTCATGCCGCCGACCCACAAGAACAAGCCGTCTTTGATAGTGCCATGGACGCTTACCGCGCTGGCCAATACAAGCCCGCCGCCGATGCCTTTGCCGGCTTTCTGGCCGCCTACCCCTCCAGCGTTCTGGCTGACGAAGTGCGCTTTTACGAAGGCAGCAGCCTGTACGCTGTCAAAAGCTTCAAGACCTCCATTCAGAAACTCCAGGCTTTTGTGAAGGCCTCCCCACAAAGCCCACGCGCGGCTGATGCCCTGATGGTGACAGCCTCCAGCCAGATCGAACTGAACGATCTGAGCGGTGCCAAAACCACCTTGCAGCGTATCGTCAAGGACTACCCACAATCCGAGGCAGCCGAGACCGCGCGCAGCCGCTTGAAATTGCTGGAATAATCACCCAGCGCGCAGTGCCACAAGGACCGGGTTCAGACCCGGTCTGTTTTTTTCAGGTGGCCCATCCTTGCCTGACCTCTACTGCTTGCCATGACAAACCCTTTTGCCGATTTCTCCACGCTTGAACTGACCGCGCAAGGCTATCGCCACACCTTTGTGGATCAGGGACAAGGCGCACCCGTTTTGCTGATCCACGGTTCCCTGTGCGACTGGCGCTACTGGCGCTGGCAGATCCCCGCCTTTGCTACCCAGTATCGGGTTCTGGCTCCCAGCCTGCGCTCCTACTGGCCCGGAGCACCCAGCCCCGGCCACTTCAGTACGGCGCAACACGCCCAGGACCTGCAGGCCCTGCTGGATCAGCATATTCCTGATGAGAAAGTGCATATCGTGGGGCACTCTCGCGGTGGTCATGTAGCCCTGCTGCTGGCTCAAAGAATGCCCGAGCAGGTGGCCAGCCTGACCCTGGCGGATCCCGGCTTTCCGACTCCCGGTGCCTACTCCTATGCTCCCTTGTTCCAGCAAGTGGCCGAACGCCTGGAACAGGGCGACCGCGATGGTGCCATGGCTTTGTTTGTGGATACGGTCAATGGCTCGGGGACGTGGAAGCAAATGACACGCTGGTTCCGCGAGATGATTCAGGACAACGCCCACACCATGTTGGATCAGCAGCAAGAGCCCAATCAAGGTCCGGACCTGGAGTGGCTCAAGCAGATGAAGGCGCCCTTAAGTTTCATCACAGGCGAAAACAGCCCCACACGCTATCACCACTGCATGGACATCATTCGTCAGTACCGACGCGAAGACCAGATGCATCGCATCCCGCTGGCTGCCCACGGTATGAATCTGGCCAATCCCAAGGCGTTCAACCAGGCGGTGCTGGACGCGCTGCAAGCCTGAAGCCCAATGCAAAACTGGCCGCATGCAGCGGCCAGCTCCCGGTCTCTATCCAAACGCTAATTACGTTTAATAAGCCTGTGTCTTGGCAGGTCGCAACTCGCACTCGGCCTGGACCTGAGTATCGTCCGACAGATGAATGCTCAAGATGATGCGCTCCCCCAGGGCCAAGTCTTCTTTGGCCTGACCCAGCATCACGTGGAAAGCCCCCGGCTTCAGGCTCAATACTCCCCCTGCCGGGATCTCCACCTCGGAGACATGCGACATGCGCGCCATCCCCTCGCTCTCGCTAGTTTGATGCAACATCACATGCCCAAAGGACAATGAGCTGGCTCCTGTCACGGCTACGGACTGCTCACCCTTGTTCTCCAGTTCCAGATAGGCGGCGGAAGGTGTGGGCTCGGGCATCATGCGCACCCAGCATTGGCTGGCATGGACCTGCGTGCTCAAGGCGCGTACCGGTTCGGGCGTGCCATGACCATGGCCTCCATGCCCCTGTGCCATCACGGTGCCAGTTGATGCCAGCAAACTCAAGGCAAACACAATTGCGCTGCGTTTCATGATGCTCCTCGCTTCTTGTTGATCGATTGGAATGGGTCCAGCCCTGAACAGCCGGGCGCCGAACTACCCCGATACGCGGGACGATCTGATACAGTACCAGCCAGTATGCCCTTCTTACAACGGCCTTCTTTTCAGTGACGACGTCATGACCAGCACACAGTCTGCACCCGAGCCTAAAATCGATATTGTTCAGTTTCGTGATCTTCTGGAGCGTCTGCATCCCTTTGCCGCCGTTTTGGGTATTGATGTTGTCCACATAGGCCACGACAACGCCTGTTTGCGCTTGCCCGAGCGCAATGCCCACCAGCGCATGGGCGGCATGGTGGCAGGCCCCATGCTGATGGGGCTGGCTGATCTGGCCTTGTATGCCGCTGTAGTCGGAGCCACGGGCAACCCCGATGCTGTCACCTCCAGCCTGACCATCAATTTCCTGCGCAAGGCCCCTCCCGGCGATATTCTGGCTCATGCCCGGATTCACAAGACCGGCCGTACCTGCGCGGGCGATGTGCTGCTGGAACCGGCCAACGGTGGCCCGGCTGTCGCACAAGTTATCAGCACCTGGTCCCTGCCTCGCGCCAAATAAACCATGTTTGCAAAGTCTCAAACTACCAGCCCGAGCCAGCTCTGGTTGGCGGAGCTGCAATCCTCCCTGCGATTGGGCGGCCCCCTGATTCTGACCAACCTGGCTCAAGTCAGCCTGTTGGCAACCAACCTGATTTACATGGGCCGACTGGGTCCTGATGAGCTGGCTGCCGGTTCACTGTCCGCCAGTCTGTATCAGGCCTTCATGATTTTCAGCATGGGGCTGGTGTCCGCTGTCGTTCCCATGCTGGCCACAACGCTGGGCCGACGACTGCGCAATGTACGCGAATCCCAGCAAATCATCCGTCACGGCTTTCTGACGGCCTTACTGATTACCCTGCCTGCCTGGATTGTGTTGTGGAATGCCGAGCATATCTTGCTGATGATGGGCCAGGACCCCGTTGTCGCGGCGCGCTCGGTCACCTATATGCACACCCTGCAATGGGCTTTGCTGCCCTATCTGGGTTACATCGTGCTGCGCTCCTTCTTGGCCGCCATGGAAAAGCCGGGATGGACTTTGGCGGTGGCCGTCATCGCGATCGGTATCAATGCCGTGCTGGGCTGGCTCCTGGTCTTTGGCAATCTGGGCATGCCCGCCATGGGACTGGCAGGCGCAGGTCTGGCCACTACCTTGTCCAGCTTCTTCATGTTCGCAGGTTTGAGCTGGGTGGTACTGCGGGATCCGCGCTTCCGACGCTACTACCTGTTCAACGATGCCTGGCAGTGGAGTGTGAAGCGTCTGTGGAAAATGTGGGCGCTGGGCATCCCCATTGCGATTACCTTCACCCTGGAGACCCTGGTGTTTTACGCCGCCGTCATGATGATGGGCGTACTGGGGCAATCTGATCTGGCCGCACACGCGATTGCCATGCAGATCTGCTCGGTGTCCTACATGATTCCTTTGGGCTTCAGTCAGGTTGCCACCATCCGTGTGGGGCTGGCCGCAGGCCGGGTCGATCCTTTGGGTGCCCGCCGTGCCGGCTGGATTTCCTACATTCTGGGGGTAGGCTTCATGGGACTGGCGGCTCTGGTATTCTGGTTCGCCCCCTTGACCCTGATTGGCCTGTTTCTGGATCTGGATGTCGCCGAAAACCAGACCGTTATTCAGTTGGCCATTACCTTCCTGGCGCTGGCCGCGCTGTTTCAGATCAGTGATGGTGCTCAGGCCGTGGCTGCAGGGATGCTACGCGGCCTGCATGACACGCGCATACCCATGCTGCTGGCCTTGCTAGGGTATTGGGTGCTGGGCGTTCCTACGGGCTCTTTGCTGGCCTTCCAGTTCAATATGGGCGGGATGGGAATCTGGATCGGGCTGGTGACAGGTTTGTCTGTAGTTGCCGTGCTGATGACGCTGCGCTGGATGCGGGCATCGACACGCTTGGGCCGCAAGCGGCCTGCACAGGCAGCATAGTTCTGAGGTCGGTTCCATAGATCAATTTTGCATGGCGACTCTGTATTGCAGCTCTGTGCGTCAGCCTTGTCTTCCTGAACGGATGACAAACCAGACCCGAAGCAAACACCGAACAAGCTCAGACTTTACCCAAGCTACAGCGTGAAAAGCTACACACGCCACCTACAACAAAGCCCCTTGTCGGACTTTCCGACAAGGGGCTTTTGTTTATCTACAGACTGCAGGGCAGCTTATTGCTTGGGCAGTTTGCTGGCCACGCCTTCCACGTAGTAATCCATGCGGTTCAAGGCATCGTCATCCAGGAAACCGGACTCCAGACGCACCTTGCCATCGTTGTCCTTGATAGGAGCGGCAAAAGGTTGCAGTGTGCCAGCCACGATCTCGGCCTGTTTGGCCAGAACGAACTCTTTCACGTCAGCAGGCACTTCAGGACCGAAGCCTTCCAAAGCAGCCATACCGGACTTCAGGCCACCCCAGGTGCTGTCGTTCTGCCATTTGCCATCCAGAACTTCAGTGGCTTTGCGAGTGAAGTAATCACCCCAGTGGTGGGTCACGGCAGCCAGTTGGGCTTTAGGACCGAACTTGCTCATGTCGGAGTGGTAGGCAATCGCGTACTTGCCAGCTTCTTCAGCCGCTTGCACGGTGGCGGTGGAGTCGGTGTGGTGAGTCACCACGTCCGCGCCCTGACCCAGCAGCGTGACCGCTGCGTCACGCTCTTTACCTGGGTCGTACCAGCTATTGGCCCAAACCACGCGCACTTGGGCTTCGGGGTTCACGCTCTTCAAGCCGATGGCAAAAGCGTTGATGCCTTGCAGCACTTCAGGAATGGGGTGAGCACCCACGTAACCGACCACATTGGACTTGGTCATCTTGCCGGCCAATACGCCAGCCAGGTAACGGGACTCGTAGAAACGGGCGTTGGTGGTGGCCACGTTAGGAGCCGTCTTGTAGCCGGTGGAGTGCACGAACTTCACGTCCGGAAACTGCTTGGCCACTTTCTGCGTCTGGTTCATGTAGCCAAACGAAGTGGTGAAGATCAGCTTGTTGCCTTGCTGAGCCAGATCGCGAATGACGCGCTCTGCGTCTGCACCTTCAGGCACGTTTTCTACGTACTGAGTGACCACGCGGCCTTTCAGGGCCTCTTCCATTTCACGACGGCCAATGTCTTGCTGCCAGGTCCAGCCGGCTTCACCGATAGGGCTGACATACACAAAACCGATTTTCAGGGGTTCTTGATCGTTTGCCTGAGCGGACACAGGCAAGGCGGCCAGGGGGGAAGCGATGGCAGCGGCCAAAAGAGCCTTGCGCATAAAGTTTCCAGTCATGTCAGTCCTCTAGTTGTTGGGATTGAAGTTTTTGCCAAGCGATGCAGGCATATTCAACCTGATCCAGTTAGCGTTTCGGGAAATTAAAACCAGCACAATAATCGTGGCCAGATACGGCATCATGGCCAGCAATTGCGAGGCTACCGGAACACCCAGAGCCTGCGCATGATAGGTCAGGATCGTGACCCCACCAAACAAGTAAGCGCCCAGCATGACGCGCCAGGGACGCCAGGTTGCAAACGTCGTCAGCGCCAACGCAATCCAGCCGCGCCCGGCAACCATATTCTCGACCCACATGGGCGTGTAAACCAGACAGATGAAGGCACCGGCCAGACCGCAGCAGGCACCACCAAACATCAAGGCACCCAGGCGAATGTAGCGCACGTTGTAGCCCAGCGAGTGCGCCGAGGCAGGCGATTCACCCACCGCGCGCAGCACCAGACCGGAGCGGGTACGAGTCAGGAACCAGGCCACGGCAATACACAGCACCCAGGACACATAGACCATGTAATGCTGCTGGAAAAAAGCAGGACCGATCAGGGGAATATCTTTCAGCACGGGAATGGACAGCTTGGTCACGACCAGGGAGTTGCCGGTAAAGGGCAAGCCAATATAGGCCGAGGCCCCTACCCCGAATAAGGACAGGGCCAAACCACAAGCCACCTGATTCGCGCCCAGCCAGACGGTCAGCCAGGCAAAGGCGGCTGCCATGACCATGCCAACCACCGCGCCCAGCACAAAACCCAAAGCAGGGCTGCCGGTTTGCACGGCCACCGCAAAGCCCACAATGGCCGCCATCAGCATCATGCCTTCCGAGCCCAGATTGATGACGCCCGACTTTTCATTAATCAGCAAACCCAAGGCTGCCAGGAGCAAAGGGGTGCCTGCGTTGATGGTTGCGGCGAGCAAAGGTGCAATCGCGTCCATTACTTTCTCCAGACCAAACGCTTGGTGATGAGCACGTCACAAGCCAACAAGGAAAACAAGAGGATGCCCTGGAAAATGCCGGTAATCGCATTGGGCAAGCCCAAACGACTTTGGGCCAATTCCCCACCGATATAGAGCAAGGACATCACAAAAGAGGAAAAAATCAGTCCCAGCGGGTGCAGTCGCCCCACAAAGGCCACAATAATGGCCGCAAAACCATAGCCGGGAGATATCGAAGGGGTCAGTTGCCCAACCGGGCCCATGACTTCTGCTGCACCAGCCAGACCGGCCAAGGCCCCCGAAATCAGCAAGGAACTCCACAAGGCTTTACGGGAGGAAAAACCGGCGTAACGAGCAGCCAATGGGGCCATACCCCCCACGCGCAAGCGGAAACCGGCCATGCTGCGTGTCAGGAAAAGCCAGGCCGCCACCGACGCAATCACTGCCAGCACAATACCGCTATGCAAGCGCGTGCCGGGCAAGACCGCGGGCAACAAAAAGCCGTCCGAGAACAGGCTGGACTGCGGGAAACCAAAACCATCGGGATCGCGCAAGGCACCGTGCACCAGATAGCTGAGCAAGTGCTGAGCCACATAGACCAGCATCAGGGAAACCAGAATCTCGTTGGCATTGAAGCGATCTTTCAGGAAAGCCACGATAGCAGCCCAGGCCATGCCGCCCAGCATGCCGCAGGCCAAAGCCACGGTAATCAGGAAAAAACCACCGTTATCGCCATCGTCCACGTGCAGAATAAAGGCCCCGGCTGCCAAGGCGCCCATCACCAACTGCCCTTCCGCCCCGATATTGAAAATATTGGCTCTGAAACAGATGGCCAGACCGACCGAGATCAGCAGCAAGGGCACCAGTTTGACGCCCACCTCAGCCCAACCATTCAGATCACGCAAAGGCTCCAGAAAAAATACGTTCAAGCCCGCCAGAGGATTCTTGCCCAGCGACCAGAACAAGGTTCCGGCGACCACCATGGTCAGCAAGACAGCCAGCAAAGGGGAGCACCAGGCCATCAAGGTAGAGGGCGTGGCACGAGTCTCAAGCCTGAGCATGTTCACCCTCCTCCCACAAACCGCTCATCCATTGCCCAATCTGATCAACACTGGCTTGCGCCACGGGAATAGAGGGAGACATACGACCTTTGGAGATAACAATCAGGCGATCGGCAATCGCAAACAATTCATCCAGCTCTTCAGAGATGACCAGCAAGGCACAGCCCGCATCGCGCAGGGCCAGCAGCTCGGCGTGGATCTGGGCGGCAGCCCCTACGTCCACACCCCAGGTGGGCTGGGCAATGACCAGAATGCGCGGCTGACGGGTGACTTCACGGCCAATAATGTACTTTTGCAGGTTCCCGCCTGACAGGCTGTTGGCAGCGGCCTGCTCGTTGGAAGTCTTGACGCGGAAACGCTTGATAATCCCGCCTGCCAGACGGCGAATGCTGGGAAAACGCAGAAAACCGCGCTTCACCGTTTCCGGGTTCTGATGAGACAGCAGCAGGTTCTGAGCCAATGACAATTCCGGCACAGCACCGCGTCCCAAGCGTTCTTCAGGTACGAAGCCCATGCCCTGATCTCGTCGCCAAGCCGCATCGCGTTGGGCAATCGCCTGACCATCCAGCAAAATCATGTCTGCCCGTGCGCGGGTATCTTCACCTGACAAGGCAGCCAGCAACTCCTGCTGACCATTACCGGAAATACCCGCCACCCCCAGAATTTCGCCCTGGTGCAGATCAAAACTGACATCCTGCAATTCACAGGCAAAAGGATGGGATTTGCTTAACTGCAGATTACGCACCTGCAAGAGCGTCCCGCCTTGTTGCATGCTGCGTTCACCCAGAGACTGAGGCTCGGCACCAATCATCAGGCGCGACAGGCTGGCCGTGGTTTCTTCGCGAGGGTCGCAATAGCCGGTGACCTTGCCCATACGCATGACCGTACAGGCATTGCACAGCTCACGGATTTCATCGAGCTTGTGGCTGATATAGACAATGCTGCAACCCTCAGCAGCCAGTTGACGCAAAGTGCCAAACAAGCGGCGTACTGCCTGCGGGGTCAATACCGAGGTTGGCTCATCCAGAATCAGCAGCTTTGGCTTGCCCAGCAAGGCACGCACAATTTCAACCCGCTGGCACTCGCCCACGGACAAAGTATGGATATGACGTTGGGGGTCCAGATCCAGACCATATTGACTGGCCGTTTCACTAATTCGACCAGCCAGCTCCTGCATATTGGTCGAAGCAGGCAAGCCCAATGCAATGTTTTCCGTGACAGTCAAGGTGTCAAACAAGGAAAAATGCTGGAACACCATACCGATGCCCAACTGTCGGGCCGCCGCCGGACTGCTGATCTGGACGGGCTGGCCGTCCCACAGAATCTGGCCCTGGTCGGGTTTGACCACACCGTAGATGATCTTCATCAAGGTGGATTTACCCGCGCCATTCTCCCCCAGCACGGCATGAATCTGCCCCGGCAGGATAGAGAGGGAAATATTGTCGTTGGCTACCACCGCCGGATAGGCCTTGGTGATATTGCGAAGTTCCAGGCGTGGCACAGCCTTGGGGTCTACGGATACCGTTTGCTCACCGGACTCAGAAGAATGGCCCACGGGAGACGATAGGGTCATGGCTGTATCAGCAAAAAAGTATAAAACGCCCGAGCAAGCGCATCATGGCCTGCTCAGACGTGCAAAAAGGAAGGAAAACCTAGGGCTTAACGCTTGCCCAGGGCTTGTTCAATTTTCTTGTCAGTTTTGTATTGGCTAAGAGAATATACCGCCCAAATAGCGGCCGGTATCCATCCAATGACGGTCAACTGCAGAATCAGGCAAATAATGCCCGCTACAGGTCGACCGATCGTGAAAAAGACCAACCAGGGCAGAAGCAGTGCGATCAATAAGCGCATGAGAACACTCAATGTAGTGAGGAATGGGCGCTATTTTACCCTTTATTGACCCACTGAATCATTTGTGCGCAAACCAGCAAGACCTGCGGCCCGACTCAGGCAAGCTGAGCCGGGCCGCAGCCTGAAACCAGGATTTACAGCAATTCTTTGCGTAATTGCGCAGGCGATTTAGGCGACAACAGGCCAGGGGCCACGTCCAACACGGACTGGGCACCGATTTGACCTTGCTGGTTCATGCGGTAAGCCGCACGCGCGTAGGCAACCAGCACACTGGAGGTAAATTCCGGGTTGCTGCCCAGGTTCAAGGCGTATTCAACCACTTGTTGCGAACCCGCGCCGGACTGACCGCTACGAATCACAAAACCACCGTGAGGCATTGCCGCGTGATCGCGTGCCAGGGTTTCAGCGTCAATGAAGTTGACTTCCGTGTCGTAGTCCGCGAAGTAATCGGGCATGGTCACAATGGCTTCACGTACGGCGTCGGCGCTGGCGCCCTCTTCCAGGACCACAAAGCACTGACGCTTGTGTTTTTCACGGGTGCTCAGCTCGGGCTGCTCCCCGTTGCGCACACGCTGTACCGCTGCTTCGATAGGCAAGGTGTATTGCACACCACCGGCTACACCGGCCACACGGCGGATGGCATCGGAGTGACCTTGACTCAAGCCTTTGCCCCAGAAGGTGTACGTTTGGCCAACAGGCAAGACACACTCGCCATACAAGCGATTCAGCGAAAACAGGCCTGGATCCCAACCCACCGCGATCAAGGCGGTCGTGCCTGCGCCTTTGGCGGCGGCATCCACGGCTTCGTAGTACTCAGGGATACGGGCGTGGGTATCAAAGCTGTCTACCGTCGTGAACCAGCGGGCCAAGGCCGGGCCTTGTTCGGGCAGGTCATTTTTAGAGCCACCACAGAGAATCAGCACGTCAATATCATTGCGGTACTGTTCGATCTGGTCCAGGGCGCGCACGGGCACGCCTGCACTTTGCAGACGCAGGGAAGCAGGGTCACGACGAGTAAAAACGCTGACCAGCTCCATGTCCGGGTTTTGTGCCAGGGCCAGCTCTACGCCTCGCCCTAAATTGCCGTAACCTGCAATACCGACACGGATTTTGCTACTCATGGTGTTTTCCTTAAAACTGATAAATAAGTGCTGTCAGAACTGCTGCGCTCTGAAGCAACTGGCTTAGTCGCTGATCATACGGGCGGCAAAGCCCATGAACAGCAGCCCCACCGAGCCATTGCCCATCCGGGACAGACGCTGATGGCGTCGGAAAATTCCTGCCAGGCGATCTCCGCCAAAAATCAGCAAAGACAAATAACAAATGCTGATCAGTTCCACCACCAGGCCCAGCAACATAAAGGCCAGGCCCGTGTAACCTTTGGACGGGTCCACAAATTGCACGAAGAAGGACAGGAAGAACAAGATGGCCTTGGGGTTCAACAAACTCAGGAGCAAGGCCTTGCGAAAGCGGGTTTCGTGACGCAAACGCGTGTCCACAGACTGAACCGGGCCACCTTGCCTGAAGGCCGACTGTAAAAGCCGCACACCCAAATACAGCAAATAGGCCGCACCCAGCCAGCGTATGCCCATATACAACATGGGCAGCGTCTTGAGCAGCGAGGCAGCGCCCAGGGCCGTCAGCGTCATCAAAATGCCGTCGCCCACGACCACGCCCAAGGCTGCTTTATAGCCTTCGCGCACGCCATGTCCGGCGCCACTGGCCAGGACGTATAAAGAATTGGGTCCGGGCAAAAGCACGATAAACACCGTACCCACCACAAAGGCCCAGAAATTGACAATACCGATTTGTTCGAACACGCTGGCCTCGCTAAACGCAGCAGAATCCGCAATTTTAGCGCTAAAAAAATGCCCCTGGCACGGGTGGAATGCCAGGGGCGATCAGGTCAATTTGTAAGGTCTGCGCTGCCGGACTGACTCGGCTACGCATTACCAGACCTGATGGACTACGCAGTCGCAAGTTCCTGGGTCTGGAATTGCTCCTGTTTCATGGTGCCTGCTTGCTGGAAACGAACGTGCCAGGACAAGGCCTCTTCCAGGATGTGGGGCGTGTGGCCACCACGTTTGCTGGCGCGCTCAAGATAGTCCAGCAAAGCAGGACGGTAGTCGGGGTGGGCACATTTTTCGATGATGACGCGGGCACGTTCACGAGGAGCCAAACCGCGCAAATCAGCCAGGCCCCATTCGGAGACCAGCACGGCCACATCATGCTCGCAGTGGTCTACGTGCGACACCATAGGCACCACACTGGAGATGGCGCCATCCTTGGCGACGGACTTGCTGACAAAAATGGACAGGTGCGCATTACGGGCGAAGTCGCCGGAACCGCCAATGCCATTCATCATATGGGTGCCACAGACGTGCGTGGAGTTCACGTTGCCGTAGATATCAAATTCCAGGGCGGTGTTGATCGCGATAATGCCCAGACGACGCACCAGCTCAGGGTGATTGCTAATTTCCTGTGGACGCAGCACCAGCTTGTCGCGGTAGTTTTCCAGGCCTTCCAGGAACTGCGCCATCTTGGGAGCAGACAGAGTCAAGGACGAAGCCGAGGCAAAGCTCAACTGGCCGGAGTCCAACATGGCAATTGCGCTGTCCTGCAAGACTTCCGAGTACATCCTCAGGTCGGTGAAGGGAGAATCCAGCAAGCCGTAAGTCACGGCATTGGCAATCGTACCGATTCCCACCTGCAAGGGCAGCAGGGAGTGGCTCATACGGCCAGCGTCTACTTCGCCTTTCAGGAATTCAATAATGTGACCGGCAATTGCCTGGGTTTCTTCATCAGGTGGCAGCACGCTGGAGGGGCTGTCCAAAGCGTCGGTCACCACAATACCCACGATGCGGGAAGGATCCACCTGAATGGCGGTGGTACCAATACGCTGGTCCACATCCGTCAGTTCAATAGGCTGACGGTTGGGGCGGGCCTCGGGCACATAGATATCGTGCAAGCCTTCCATTTCCACTGGCATGCTCAGGTTCAGCTCAACAATGATTTGTTTGGCTTGCTGGGCAAAGCTGGCCGAGTTGCCTACCGAGGTCGTCGGCACAATTGCGCCGGTTTCTGTAATGGCAACCGCTTCAATGACAGCGATGTCAATGGCAGGCAGGTTGCCCGAACGCATGTGCTCCACCGTCAGGGACAAGTGCTGATCGGTAAACAGGACCTTGCCTTCATTAATATGACGGCGCAGCACCGAGTCCACTTGAAACGGCGAGCGGCGGGCCAGCACACCGGCCTCGGCCATCATGCCGTCGCTATCATTACCCAGCGAAGCGCCGGTAACCACATTCAGTTTTAATTGCTCGGTCTGGGCGCGCTCGGCCAAGGCACGAGGCATGACCTTACAGTCCCCTGCACGGGTAAAACCGCTCATCCCGACATTCATCCCGTCTTTGAAGAAGGCGACTGCCTCCTGAGCGGTCATGACTTTGCCTTCCAATTCGGGGGAACGAATGCGATCCTTGAACATCGTGTGCTCCTGTCTCTGTGTCATTGATCTACCTGTTGTTGCTTTCGGAAGGAGCCAGGGCCGAAAGCGCCAGGCGAAATCTTCACGCAACAGAACGACATCACGCTTTAAAAATAGGGGCTGTACAAGCCGGAGATAAAAAGCCGAAATCGCCCTGACAACAGGCGTTTATGTTTTTTGAACAAAGCCAGCATAGCATCGCCATAATGAATAAAATAACTCCCAAGAAGTCGTAAAAGTCATAGACAAAAGGCCTGCCAATCATGGACATCCGATCCTTGCGATACTTCATTGAAACCGTTAAACATCAAAGCTTTACGCAAGCTGCGCAGAGCCTGAACGTGACGCAATCGACCATCAGCAAGATGGTGAAGCAGCTGGAAGATGAGCTGGGCGAGCCCCTGCTGATTCGCGATCATCGTCAATTGCAGCTGACCGATTGCGGCAAGGTAGTACTGGAGCGGGGGCAGGAAGTTCTGCAGAGCATGCAGGGCTTGCTGCGAGAGGTTCACGAAGTTCAGGCCTTGCAACGCGGCCGCCTGGATCTGGGTATTCCGCCCATGATTAATGTGCTGTTTACGGAAGTGCTCAAGACTTTCAAAAACCGGCATCCGCAGATCGAGCTGATTCTGCATGAAGAAACCGGCATGGGGATTGAGCGTATGGTTGCGGCGGGCACGGTTGAAATGGGGCTGAGTATTTTGCCTTTGGGGCCGGAGCTGAATGTATCGGCTACCCCCGTGGCCAAGCATGCGGTTTGGGCGATTGGCCATAAAGATACGCTGACCGGTGCGCAAAAGAAGATCAAGCTACGGGAGTTGGAGAAACATCCTTTGATATTCCTGGGCGAAGACTATGCCCTGACCCGTATGTTGCGGCGTGCGTTCGCCCATGCGGGCTTGCGGGCGAATATTGCGGCGCAAAGCAATCAATGGGATTGGGTGGCTTCCATGGCACAGGCGGGAATGGGAGTCGCTTTGTTGCCCCAGCCGTTTCTTTCTCGGCTGGAACCGGGGGATTGGGTTGCCAAAGAAGTGGTGGAACCGGCCTTGAACTGGGAAGTGGCGCTACTGTGGAATGGGCGGTATCTGTCGCAGGCGGCCAGAGCATGGCTGCAGGTTTGTACGGATGTATTGGGTGGGAACTGGCCGGAGCTTGAAGGGGATTTATAGCAGGACTATTTATTAGCCCTTGAATGCTCATCGTGTACTCGACACTAGGCCAAGGCCGGCCCAATCGCATTGAATTGCCATGTACATGCAGGAGCATGTCTTTCTTATGTGATGTCGTTTCGGTTTGGAAGAGCCTGGATTAATGAATAGGCAATCTCTGTAAAGCACCACTACTGCGGCCTGCGGGGGTGCCGGGCTTGACCACTTGCCGACGCTGCGCGTCGGTACCCTTGTCATAAAGACAGGACGGGCGCATTCTGAACTCGCGCGATAGCTCGTCCCCCGGACGAGCTATAAGCGTCGCGCTCAAACAGCAGAATGCTTGCATCCCGCCCTGTCTTTCTGCCCGCGGCAAGTAGTCTGAATCGCCCCGCGCCCCCGCAGGCCGCAGCAGTGGTTTATAGCGTCAGCAAGCATTAAACCAACTTCTAAGCCTGAGACGGTGTATGCAGTGAGGAAGTATTTACATGTAGAGCTGAATCACAAATCAGCATCGGCACATTCAAATTAGAGCAAGATGATCATGATTGGCCACTGCATCAAAAAACATGTGGGCGGGTAGGTGCTTAGTTGCCAGACAAGCAGATCGACTGACAAGTAAACACGAAGAAATAAATGGACAGACAGCCAAATAGACAAGCAGACAGGTAGGTAGGTAGGTAGGTAGGTAGGTAGGTAGGTAGGTAGACCAACAGAAAACAAGAAACCCCGCCAATTTAGCGTCCATCAACAGCTAGTTGGCAGGATCATGACCATCTGCTCAGGACACATCACAAACCGCCAGTTGTCTCCACATGGAACATAGGAAATCAAACACCTCTTTTGTTCCACATCCCTGCCAATTTCTCGTACATGAAACGACTGAAAAATCGCGCCATCTCATGCATCGAGCCGCTCAAGCCGTCTGCCCCTGCCTCGGGGCGATTCAGACTGCTTGCCGCGGGCTGTTCTGGAATCCGGGATGCAAGCCCTGTGCTGTTTGAGCGGAACGCTTGTACTTGGTCCGGGGGACCAAGTACGCCGCGAGTTCACAGGGCGCCCGGATTCCAGAACAGACAAGGGCACCGGTGCGCAGCACCGGCAAGTAGTCAAGCCCCGAGGCAGGGGCAGACGGCTTGAGCGGCGTCTTTCCTGAGACGACTTTTCTCAAAGAACGGGATCTATGCTGAAGCATTCCCGATACACAACAACTACTTGTCACCCCACCCACAGACAAAAAAAAGAACCACCCCAAAACAGGGTGGCCCTCTTGAACAGCCAGGTCCAACAATCAGAAATAATTAAGCAGTCACCTTCTCTGCTGCCGGCTCTTCAACTTCAGCCGAACTACGGATCAGGTAATCAAAAGCGCTCAACGCAGCCTTGGCACCTTCACCAGCAGCAATCACGATCTGCTTGAAAGGCACGGTCGTCACATCACCCGCTGCAAACACACCAGCCAGCGAAGTCGCACCGCGAGCATCAACCTCGATCTCGCCATGACGCGACAAACCTACATCGCTGCCCTTCAACCATTCCGTGTTGGGCACCAGACCGATCTGAACAAATACACCATCCAGCTTCAGGCTCTTGGCTTCCTGAGTAGCACGGTCCAGGTAATTCAGACCCACCACCTTGGTGCCATCACCCAGAACTTCAGTGGTCTGAGCCTGCATGATGATCGTCACATTAGGCAAGCTGCGCAGCTTGGTCTGCAAGACCTGGTCAGCACGCAAGGCATCACCGAACTCGATCAAGGTAACGTGCTTGACCAAACCAGCCAGGTCAATTGCCGCCTCAACGCCGGAGTTACCACCGCCAACCACCGCCACATCCTTGCCCTTGAACAAAGGACCATCACAGTGCGGGCAGTACGCCACACCACGGTTACGGTAATCCTGCTCACCAGGCACATTCAGTTCGCGCCAGCGGGCACCAGTAGCCAGAATTACGGACTTGGCTTTGAGCTGAGCACCGCCATCCACATCCACAATGACCTGCTTGCCTTCACGACGAATGCCCTTGGCGCGATGCAGATTCATGATGTCCACATCGTAGGCTTTGACGTGCTGCTCCAGCGCCGTTGCAAACGCAGGACCATTAGTCTCGACCACCGAGATGTAGTTCTCGATCGACATGGTGTCCAGAACCTGGCCACCAAAACGCTCGGCCAATACACCCGTACGAATACCCTTGCGAGCGGCGTACACAGCAGCGGCAGCACCTGCAGGACCACCACCCACAATCAGCACATCAAACTCGTCCTTGGCATTCAAGGCTTCGGCACGAGCCGAGTTATCGCCCGTATCCAGTTTGGCCAGCAACTCTTCAGCACTGGCACGGCCTTGATGGAACATTTCGCCATTCAAGAACACGGCCGGAACCGACATGATGTTGCGCTGCTGAACCTCGTCCTGGAACAGGGCACCGTCAATCGCCACGTGCTTGATACGTGGGTTGATCACGGACATGGCGTTCAAGGCCTGCACCACGTCAGGACAGTTCTGGCACGACAGCGAGAAATACGTTTCAAAAACAAAGTCGCCGGGCAGATTACGGATCTGCTCAATCACAGCGGCATCCAGTTTGATCTCGTGGCCACCCACTTGCAGCAGGGCCAGGATCAAAGAGGTAAATTCGTGTCCCATCGGGATACCCGCAAAGCTCACGCTAATGTCGGTACCGGGACGGTTAATTTTGAAGGAAGGCTTGCGCTCTTGCGCATCCGCATCTTCGCGATAGCTGGTCTTGTCGGACAGACCATCAATTTCTTGCAACAGTTCGCGCAGCTCGACGGACTTGGCGCCAGTATCCAGCGTCGCAACGATCTCGATCGGTTGCGTGATCTTCTCGAGGTATGCCTTCAATTGAGTTTTGATGTTTGCATCTAACATGTGAAACGCCCTTTATCCTGTACTGAACGAAACAACTTGAGGTGCCTGAACCGGTCAGGCACCGGGGTGGCGGCGCAGCGCGCCGACCACCGCTAAAGACCCGTGTTTAAAAGGTCTTAGATCTTGCCAACCAGATCCAGGGAAGGAGTCAGCGTCTTGGCGCCTTCTTCCCATTTAGCTGGGCAAACTTCACCGGGGTGAGCGGCGATGTACTGAGCAGCTTTAACTTTGCGCAGCAGTTCGGAAGCCACACGGCCGATACCGTTGTCGTGGATTTCCAGGACCTTGATTTCGCCTTCTGGGTTCACCACGAACGTACCGCGCAGAGCGATACCTTCCTCTTCGATCAGCACGTCAAAGTTGCGCGACAGCTGATGAGTTGGGTCACCGATCATTGGGTAGTTAACTTTGCTGATGGCTTCCGAAGTGTCGTGCCATGCTTTGTGAGCAAAGTGAGTGTCGGTGGACACCGAGTAAATTTCTACGCCCATTTTCTGGAATTCGGCGTAGTGGTCAGCCAGGTCTTCCAGTTCGGTTGGGCAAACAAACGTGAAGTCGGCTGGGTAGAAAACGAAAACAGCCCACTTACCGGCAACGGTTTCGTTGCTGACTTCGATAAATTTGCCGTTGTGAAAAGCTTGTGCTTTAAAAGGTTTGATGACGGTGTTGATCAAAGACATATTTGCTCCGGTGAGTGATTAATCATTGACAGTAAAGCCATTATAGGAAGCCACTGCCGATTAGTAAAATTGATTAATGCAATAACGTTCATTGCTATTAGCTATCGCGCTTCGCATAAAAACTTCTTTCTATGCGTCGCACAGACTTATGCTAACAGAGCTGGATGACAGTGCAACTATCAGCGTTCAAGCTATAAGGCTACTTCGCTGGCCACGGGGCTGGAGGACTGCTTGGCGTTGAACAAACAACGGGCAAAATCCTGCCAAAACTGCGCATCGTCGCCTAAAGAAACATTAATACGCATATATGTAGATGGTTGCTGTTGCGGGGAAAACAAGGCCCCCGGCACCAATAAATGCCCTGGTCGCCCCAAAGCACGCACCAGACTTTCCGTATCCACACCCGTATCCACCCAGACAAACATGCCCGCCTGGGGTGGTGCGTCCGGCGCCAGGCCTACATGCGCCAATTGCTCCAGGGTTTTATGCCTGTCGGCGTTGGCGTGACGGCGCAACCGCTCCAGGTGTTTGCGATAGGGTCCATCTACCAGCACCCGGTGAATGACCCGCTCACCCAGCTCCGGTGACGTCAGCCCTGCCAGCATTTTCAGATTCACCAAAGACTGCAGCAGTTCAGGAGCTGCTGCCATATACGCCACCCGCAAACCAGCTGCCATGACTTTGGAATAGCCCCCCACCAATGTCACCCGGTTCAGTTGATCCAATTGCGCTAGACGGCAGGCAGGATTGGCGTGCAGCTCGCTATAGGTATCGTCTTCAATAATGTGAAAGTCCCAGGTCTGGGCCAAAGTCAGAATGCTGTGCGCCACCGCCGGACTCAAACTAAAGCCGGTGGGGTTATGCACCACGGTATTCAAAATGACCAGACGTGGACGATGCTCGCGCGCCAGCTGTTCCAGTACCGCCAGGTCCGGGCCATCTGCGCGGCGTGGCACACTCAGCACTCGCACATCCACCACCGCCAGGCGAGCAAACAAGAGATACCAGGCCGGATCTTCCACAACAACCGCATCACCAGGCCGTAGCCAATGGCGCAGAAGCAAATCCAGCGCCTGCGTAACACCACTGCACAATAAAAGCTGCGTATCAGGATCTGCCTGTATGCCGCTATCTTCCAGTTGTCCCGCAATGTGCTGACGCAAGGGCCTGTAGCCATGCGAATGCCCATAGCCCAGCAAGTTGGAGCCGGCGCTACGGCTGACCTGCCGCAAGGCCGCCAGAATCATCTCGTTATCCAGCCACTGACTGGGAATGCCCGCGCTGTCGCTATGCCCCATGAAACTGTTCAACATCCAGTTCACATCTATTTTGCGCGGCTCATTCTTTTCTACATGCAGGGATTCGGAACGCAGGCGTCGAGGGCTGCGCACCCGCACAAAGAAACCGGAACCGGGCCGGGACTCCACCAAGCCCAAGGCCATCAACTTGTCGTACGCGGCCACAACAGTATGCGTACTGACCCCGGCAGACTGCGCCAACCGGCGCACAGAGGGTAAGCGACTGCCGCCCCGATACCTCAAATGCAGGGCCTGCTGCACCCAGGCGACCAGTTGATCGCTAAGTGTCACGTCCGAACCGCGCACGGGCTGCCAATCCAACCATTCCATGATGCTGAGCTCCAAGCGAGAAAACCGACTGTAGCGGAAGTTTGACCAGTACAGCTTGACCGACTGATTGATGAACTGTATCGCAACTGTATTGTTTATTTATTTTAAGCTCAAAGCTGTGATAAACCTATTTCTCATCCGTGGTGATTTTCATGAGCCGCAGCACCAGTCTTCCCATGCCCAGTACCGCCCCAGCATTGCTGGTCTATCTCTACGCTTTTATCGGGGTTACCGTCTTTGCCTTCACCTTGCCCATGACACGGCTGGCGGTACAAAGCTTTGACCCTTGGCTGGTCGGAATGGCACGAGCCAGTATCGCGGGGGTGTTTGCGGCCATCATCTTGCTGGCAACCCGCAGCCGTCGCCCCACTGCGTCGGAATGGCGCGGGATTGCCCTGTCCTGTACGGGTGTAATCGTAGGCTGGCCCGTGTTTTCCTCGATTGCCATGCAGACCGTGCCTTCCTCGCACGGGGCCGTATTGAGCGGGCTGATTCCTTTGGCCACCGCCATTGTTGCCTCCGCCCGCAGCGGTGAACCCTTGAGCCGCCGCTTCTGGATGCTGAGCCTGCTGGGTGCCGTACTGGTGCTGCTCTACGCTTTCTATATCGGTGAGGGCGCCCTGCAAACCGGCGATATCTGGTTGGCTCTGGCGGTATTCATGTCTGGCGTAGGCTATGCCGAAGGGGGGCGTGTTGCCCGTACCCTGGGTGGCTGGCGCACCATCTGCTGGTGCCTGGCAGCCAGCTTGCCGCTGACCATTCCTGCCACCTTGTGGCTGACTTTTCCCATGACAGAAATGCCCTCTTCCCAATCTGTCATGGCTCTGCTCTACCTGGCCCTGTTCTCTTCCTTGCTGGGTTTCTTCCCCTGGTACAAGGCCATGGCCATGGGTGGTGTGGCCCGTATTGGTCAGGTACAACTGGCCCAACCCTTCCTGACCGTACTGATTTCGGCAGTATGGTTACGCGAGCAAGTGGACTTGCTGACCTGGCTGTCCTGCATCGTCATCATCGCCATTATTGCCGCCAGCCGACGGGCCTGAAAACACAATGACAAGGCGGCTAAATACAGCAAGGGCATATTCACCTAACTAATACTTCGTTCCCAGCGAGGGCTCGCGCAAGCACACTGGCTCATCACTTCATGAACCATGTAAAGGCGATAGCGCGGCCCACGTGACTCCGTTTTGAGCAGGGCCGGTACTGGTATTGCCGCAAGGACATCTGATCATGCCCGCCCAAGCCCCTGCCGCGCTTGCCCTGAGCGCCCGGCCACTGATGCTGTGGAAACAGCTGCGCGACGATCTGCAATACATCGCGCTCGAACACACGGATGCCGTTCTGGCCAGTTCTCTGGCTGCGGAAGACATGGTGCTGTTTCATGCCATGTCCATCTACACCCCCGAGTTGCAAACCGTCACCCTGGATACTGGTCGTCTGCACGAAGAGACCTTGCAGCTGGGGCGGGACGTCCAGCAGCACTACGAACGCCCCATCCTGTTTTTTCACCCGAATCCGGACCGGGTGCAGGAACACGTCAGCGCGCATGGCACACATGCTTTTTACGAAAGCGTGGAGCTGCGCAAGGAATGCTGCGCGATCCGTAAGGTGGAGCCACTGCGTCGTGCCTTGCAAGGCCGATCAGCCTGGATTACCGGTCAGCGCCGCGAACAAACAGCCAGCCGCACCGAACTGTCCAGCAAGGAATACGACAGCGTCTTTGGGCTGCAGAAATTCAATCCCTTGATCGAATGGACTCAGGACGATGTCTGGGCCGTGATCCGTGGCTTGAGCATCCCCTACAACCCGCTGCACGACCAGGGCTACCCCTCCATAGGTTGCGAGCCCTGTACGCGCGCCATTCGCCCCGGTGAGGACGTGCGCGCCGGGCGCTGGTGGTGGGAACAGCGCGACAGCCTGGAATGCGGCCTGCATGCCAGCAATCTGAATAGCAGTGTCAACACCTGAAGGAACCCCATGGGCGAACCACTCTCTACCCGTACTCATCTGGACTGGCTGGAAGCCGAGGCCATTTTTATTCTGCGTGAAATCGCGGCTGAAGCTGAAAAACCCGTGCTGCTGTTCTCCGGCGGCAAGGACTCCGCCGTGCTGCTGCAATTGGCCCAGAAAGCCTTTGCGCCCGGCCCGCTGCCGTTTCCCTTGATGCATGTGGACACCGGCCACAACTACCCGGAAGTGATCGAATTTCGGGATCGCCGCGCCGCCGAGCTGAACGCCGAACTGATTGTGCGCAGCGTGGAGGATTCCATCGCGCGCGGCACCGTGGTGCTGCGCAATGAAACCGCCAGCCGCAACGGGGCCCAAGCCGTCACCTTGCTGGAAGCGATTGCCGAATTTGGCTTTGATGCCTGTTTCGGTGGCGCCCGCCGTGACGAGGAAAAAGCCCGCGCCAAAGAGCGCATCGTGTCTTTTCGCGACGAATTCGGCCAATGGGACCCCAAAGCGCAACGCCCCGAGCTGTGGCACTTGTTCAATACCCGTATTCACAAGGGCGAGAACCTGCGCGTATTCCCGATTTCCAACTGGACCGAGCTGGACGTGTGGCAATACATCCAGCGTGAGGCCATTGATCTGCCATCCATCTACTACACCCACTCGCGCGAAGTGGTGGAGCGTCAGGGGCTGATCGTACCCATCACGCCATTGACTCCCTTGCTGGATGGGGAAACCTCTGAATGGCGCGATGTGCGTTTCCGCACCGTAGGCGATATTTCCTGCACCTGCCCGGTGCTCTCTACCGCCGCGTCCGTGCAAGACATTATTGCTGAAACCGCCTTGGCCACCATTACCGAGCGTGGCGCCACCCGCATGGATGACCAGACGTCCGAAGCCTCCATGGAACACCGCAAGAAACAAGGATATTTCTAATGAACACAGTCAATGACGCCTGGCTGCAGGCTGCCGATCAAGGCGTGCTGCGTCTGATTACCGCTGGCTCCGTGGACGACGGAAAATCCACCTTGATTGGCCGCTTGCTGGTAGACAGCCAGGGCGTGTTTGCCGACCAGATTGCGGCCATCCAGCGCTCCAAATACAAGCGTGGCGAGGACGCCGAACCCGATCTGGCCCTGCTGACCGACGGCCTGGAAGCCGAGCGCGAACAAGGCATCACGATTGACGTGGCCTATCGCTACTTCGCGACCCCCAAACGCAAATTCATCGTGGCCGATACCCCCGGTCACGAGCAGTACACCCGCAACATGATTACGGGGGCCTCCACCGCCCAGGCCGCCATTATTCTGATCGATGCGCACCGCGCCAAGGACGGTGAACTGCTGACCCAGACCAAGCGCCACAGCACGGTTGCCAAATTGCTGGGCCTGCGCCATATCGTGGTGGCGGTGAACAAGATGGACCTGGTCGATTGGGACCAAGCCGTGTTCGACCGTATCCATGAAGCCTATCGCCAACTGGCTACCCAGCTGGGGATTGAGCACTTTCACATCATTCCGCTCTCGGCCCTGAAGGGCGAGAACATCACCCGGGCTTCGCCACACACGCCTTGGTATCAAGGTTTGCCACTGCTGCCTTTGCTGGAATCGCTGGATCTGCGCGAGAACATTCAGCGCCCTGCCCGTTTGTTTGTGCAATGGGTGGCGCGTCATGGCGGCAGCCGTGCTGATGGCTTCCGTGGCTACGCCGGTCAGCTCAGTGGCGGCCGTATCCAGGTGGGCGATAGCGTTCAAGTATGGCCTAGCGGAAAAACGGCGGTGATCACACAGCTGTTTCGCGCGGGTACGGAACAAACATCTGTCAGCGACGGGGACGCCGTGACTGTGGCGCTGGATCGTGAACTGGACATTTCACGGGGCGATTTGCTGACACTGGCCCATGAAGAGGTAAGCACCAGCAAACACTTTGATGCGCAGCTGTGCTGGCTGGACGAGCAGGCCTTGAACACCACCCGCTCTTACTGGTTAAAGCAAGGCACGCGCCTTACCCAAGCCAAGGTGCAAGCCGTTCATGCCTTGCGCGATGTACATAGCCTGCAAGAGCAGCAAGCCACTGGCAGCTTATCCCTGAATGATATTGGCCGTGTCAGCCTGGTCAGCCGTGACCCACTGGTGCTGGACGATTATCAGGATCATTCCAGCACGGGCTCTTTCATCCTGATTGACCCCAGCACGAACCAGACCGTGGCTGCTGGTCTGGTCCAGAAGCGCGTATAAAGAACAGCCTGCGGCAGACCCACGTCTTGCCGCAGGCACCGTATAAGATCACGACGCCTCTTGCTGCCTGACAGACCGGCCCCGTGCTGAACTGCGCCTGAGCCTCATTAATGCCGCCAGCACAATACACGCGCTCACACCCAAAGTCATGGCTAACTGATAGCGGTACGCCTCCACCATCGCCATATACACCAGCACCGCCAAGATCAGCACGATGGACAGATAAGTCAGCCAGGGGAAAAACCACATCTTGAATGGCAAATCTATGCCTGAGTTTTCTGCCTGGCGACGCAACAGTAGCTGGGACACAGCAATCACCAAATAAACGATCAGGGCAATCGCACCCGTTGTGGATAGCAAGAACGAAAACACCTGTCCAGGCAAGAGATAGTTCACCAGGCAGCCTGCAAAACCGGCCAAGGTCGATACAAGTACGGCGTTATAAGGCACACCTTTGGACGATACCCTGGCAATACAAGCAGGAGCATCACCACGGACGGACAGGGAATAAATCATTCGAGAGGCCGTATACAAGCCGGAGTTCATGCAGGAAGTCACCGCAATCAGTACCACTACATCCACAACTAGCTTAGCCCCAGGCAAGCGAAGAACTTCCAGCGTGCGCTGAAATGACCCTACCTGCATCAGCCTGGGATCGTCGTAACCGACGATCAGCACAATCAAGGAAATCGACAATACATAAAACAGGGAAATACGGTAGACCACCAGATTGGTCGCCTTACGTATCTTTTCCTGCGGGTTATCAGTTTCGGCGGCGGCAATCGTCACGATCTCCGCCCCAAAAAATGAAAACATCGTAATCAGGATACCCGCCAACACGGCGCCCATGCCTTGCGGCGCGAAGTTGCTGAACACGGGAATCATCGGCACCTTCCCCCCGTCAACCCAGGGCCAGAAGCCGGTCAGGGCGCAGAGACAGGCCACAATGAACACAATAATGGCCAGCACCTTGATCAAGGCAAACCAGAACTCAAACTCGCCAAAATTCTTGACACTAAACAGATTGGTCATCGACAAGGCGACCATGATGACAATGGAAAACTGCCACGAAGGGATACCCGGCATCCATTGATGCAAGATATAGGCCCCGGCAATGGCTTCAACGGGAATGATCAAGCCCCAGAACCACCAATACAGCCAGCCAATGGAAAATCCCGCCCAGGGCCCGATCGCCCGCGCGGCATAGGTGGAAAATGAGCCACTATCAGGATTGGCGACAGCCATCTCGCCCAACATCCGCATGACCAGCAGCACCAATGCTCCCGTCAAGATATAGGACAGTACCGCTGCCGGCCCGGTCTTCGCGATGGCATTGGCTGATCCAATGAACAGTCCGGCACCAATGATCCCCGCGATAGAGATCATGGACATCTGTCTTGAGTTCAGGCCGTGCGCGAGCGCACCCTGGCCTGCCTGTTCAGGCATGGTCATTATTGTCTCCTCGCTTTTTATTCAATGGCGGGGCAGTTCTGACCCGCCCGGGGCGCCCCGACGATATGCTTCGCTTGCTATAGGCGCACGTCACCCAACAGCCAGGCCCGGCCGATCATCGGCTAGGACCCTCCGTCCGAACGCTCAGGCAGCGTCAAAGGTCAAACTTCACCCCCTGAGCCAATGGCAATTCTCGGGAGTAGTTGATGGTATTGGTCGCCCGGCGCATATAGGCACGCCAGGCATCGGAACCGGACTCGCGCCCCCCGCCGGTTTCCTTGTCCCCACCAAAGGCGCCACCGATCTCCGCCCCGGAAGTACCAATATTGACGTTGGCGATACCGCAGTCCGAACCGCTGGCCGACAGAAACTCCTCAGTTTCACGCAAGTCATTACTGAAAATGGCGGACGACAGGCCTTGCGGAACATCGTTTTGCAGCGCCAGTGCCTCGGACAGGTTCTCATAGCGCAGCACATACAAAATAGGTGCGAAGGTTTCCTGCCGTACCGTATCGGTCTGGCTGTCCATTTCCACGATGGCTGGTCTGACGTAATAGGCCGATGCGAACTCATCCTCCAGCACCCGCTCTCCACCGCTAACCCGCCCCCCTTGAGCGCGCGCCGCATCCAGTGCGGTCTGCATCGCCTCAAAAGAGGCCCGATCGACTAAAGGTCCCAGCAGCGTTCCTTCCTGCAACGGATTGCCAATCCTGAGCTTGCCATACACCTGCTTGAGCCGTTCTACCAGTTGCTCACTGACACTACGATGCACAATCAAGCGTCGTGTACTTGTACAGCGCTGCCCCGCCGTCCCGACCGCCGCAAAGACAATCCCCCGGACCGCCAGATCCAGATCCGCATTAGGCGTGACAATAACGGCATTATTGCCCCCCAGTTCCAGCAAAACGCGCCCGAAACGACGCGCCACACGAGGCCCCACTTCCCGACCCATCCGTGTGCTGCCGGTGGCCGACACCAGCGCCACCCGGGGATCATCAACCAGTAGCTCTCCGGCTTCGCGCCCACCAATCAGCACTTGGCTCAGGTGCGCCGGCCCGGCCTCATACCGCGCCATTGCCCGCTCAAAGACAGCCTGGCACGCCAGGGCGGACAAGGGTGTTTTTTCGGAGGGCTTCCAAATCACGGCATCGCCACACACCAAGGCCAGCGCAGTATTCCAGGCCCACACCGCCATGGGAAAATTAAAAGCGGTGATCACCCCGACCACTCCCAATGGATGCCAGGTTTCCAGCATGCGATGACCAGGCCGCTCAGAGGCAATTGTCAAACCGTAGAGCTGTCGGGACAAACCCACCGCAAAGTCGCAGATATCAATCATTTCCTGGACTTCACCCAAGCCCTCACTCGTAATCTTTCCAGCCTCCAGGGAAATCAACTGGCCCAAAGCCTGCTTCTGGGCCCGCAGCTCCTGGCCCAGCAGTCGAACCAGCTCACCTCGTGCCGGCGCAGGCACGGTACGCCACACCTGCCAGGCATCATGGGCACGAGCAATCGCCTTGCTAAGCTCCTCGCTGCTGTGAGGCCGCAGATGGGCCAGAATGCCCCCGTCGATAGGCGAGCGCACCGACATTCCCCCTTGAACATCCAGCGCAGCCGTCACACCCAATTGGGCCAGGGTGGAATGTGCCAGTTCGCTTGTCTGCGTCATGCTTGTGTAAGTCATACCTGTACCCTATAAAAAATGCGGAATATCGGCTTTCAGAAACACGCCCATTCCTTAAAAAAAGTCTGTCCTCAAGACCGACGCCGCCCCTGGGGGCTGCGGGCACCGACAAGATGCGCCAACTGTGCGCCATATTCATAAACTGCCTCCTTCCCAGACTTGCATGGGACCGACTTGAGCGGAGACAGAGGTAAAGGCAGCTCTTCCACCTTGATCCGCCCCAGAACCAGATGCGCCAGCTCACATCCAAAGACCGTTCCAGGAGCAATGCCACGCCCGTTGTAGCCGCTAAATGACAAGACCTGTCGCCCCAGTTGATGCAGGCGGGGTACGGCATCAGACGTCATGCCTATCCAGCCATACCATTCATAATCAAACTGCACGTGCTTCAAGGCCGGAAACAAGTGCTGCAATGCGCGTTGCGCCCACGCCTTATGTATTGCTTGTCCGCGTCCGCGCAATGCCCCCACACTGCCAAACACCAGGCGACCGGCTTGATCGAAGCGGTACGAGGACAAAACCGAACGCGTATCCCACGCACCCTGCCCCCCCGGCAAAATCTGGGCGCGCAGTGCAGTATCCAGCGGTTGCGTGGCCACATTGAAATAAGGCAGACGCACCAGTTCTGCGGGCAAGGCTGGCCAGATATCGCTGGTATAGGCATTGGTCGCCACAATGACCCAAGGTGCCAGCACCTCCCCATCCTGCGTTTGCAACACCCAGTGCGTGCGACCATCCTCAACCCGCCTGACGGCACTTTGCTCGCAAATGCGGGCCCCCGCCGTGATCGCTGCCCGCGCCAGTCCTCGAACATAGGCTAAAGGCTGGAGCGTGCCCGCGCGCCGGTCCAGCAAGGCACCCGCATAGGCGGTGGTTCCCGTTGCCGCCGTAGCCTGTGTGTGATCGAGCAACTCCACCGGCGCCCCGAGAGCTTGCCATTGCTGCCAACGCTTCCGGATGTTGCGAAGGCCACCCGCGCCGACCGCGCAGTGCAAAGTACCATTCTGCACGGCCTGACAATCAATCCGGTGTTGGGCTACCAATTCATACACAGCAGCCGGCGCCCCGCTTAACAAGTGCAATAGGCGGTCCCCGTAATAAGAACCCAATGTTTTGAGCAGCGTCTCTGGCTCAAGCCACAAGCCAGCATTGACCAGCCCCACATTTCGTCCCGATCCGCCAAAGCCGATCTGCGCCCCTTCCAGGACCACTACCCGCGCTCCAGCCTGTGCCAGATTCAGGGCCGCGGACAAGCCGGTAAACCCAGCGCCAATAACCGCAACATCCGCTTGGACTTGGCCTTGTAAACGCTCGCAGACCAGAGGGGCTGGAGCTGATGCCTGCCAGAGTCCATGGCTGCGCCCGTCCGCGTTCATGACCTCGACTCCGCCAGAAAACGTTGCTGCAAGGCGTGCTCGGAACGCATCTGAGCAGCGCGGTAAAGTTCAATTTCATCCAGCACGGGGCCACCCAGATCGCGTTCAAACTCAGACCGAGCCGCTTGCGATACATAGTTTCTCTGTTCAGCATCCCCCAAGTTGGACTGGAAAATCCCCGCCGCGCTAACTGGCAGAAAATCCTCGTAAGTAATGGGGGTCAATGCGACTACGCCGCGCTTGATCAAATCAGGCAGGTTCCAGGGCCGGCCGGCAGCCAGTTCCTGCTGCCAGATAGCAGGATCCCGTGGTTCAAACCGAAAAAAAGCCAGCCCACGCTCGTACATTTCATCGCTGTCATCTGGAAACTGAGCAAACACGTGCTGGAGACGTTCGGCATACGTCTGTGTAGTAGCGGCTTGCTGCCCGGCATCTCTGGCTTGAGCCAACAAGGAGTCATAAAGTGCCCGGCCCGCCTGGGTCAAAGCCACGCCACGTTGCTCTATCTCACCAAAACGTGCGGTATGAGACCCTACCCTGGCTTGACCGGCAAACTCAATCTCCTCCTCCAAGGCTTTGAAACTGGTTTGGCGCAACAAGATGGGATGGCGCCTGCGCGGTGGGCCTTCAATCAGTTCTTTGGCAGGGATCCCCCATTGGGGCATGGCCTCTTGTACCGCATCAATATCCAGGGTTCTGGGAGTCAGGTGATTGATATGGGGGCCCTTGAAACAAACAATATCGGCCACCAGACGATGGGCCTCATGCAACTTGCGATACGTGTCCTGATCGACAGTCGCCTGGCGATGCCAGCGAAAAACAGTGGTGGCGGCAGCCACAAACTCCGTGACCTGCAGTTCGGTCAGGCCACCAGACATGTGCGCCTGTTCCGCCAACTCCAGCAACCCTGAGGGAAAAATAGTCCGTTGCGATAAGATTGCAGCTGCCTGCGCTCGCAGATTCGCATCCTCTATCAGCTCCAGTCTGAGCAGAGAGGTGAACACCCGGAAGGGATTGGTTTGTAACGCATGGTCGTCCACAGGGCGAAACGCGGTGGAGTGGACGGGTACACCCGCCACCGACAGATCGTAATAACCAACGGGATACATACCCATGACAGCAAAAATCTTTGCAATCCCTTTGAGCTCCGCCGCTGTACCAACCCGAATGGCGCCATGGCGCTCCACATCCAGACGGGTCAGCTCCGACTGCTGCTGCAAGGCGCTGCGTAATGCTGGGTCATGCTTGAGCACACTGGCATTGATCTCGTGCACCAGGCTCAACAAGGCCCCGTACTGTGGCACCTCCTGCTGATACATGGCCGACATGGCGCCTGAGAAACGGGAACGGATTTCGTCCTTAGAAACAAAAACAGAGGTGTCCATAGAACCGCCAGCAAATTGCATGACCTGTCGACAAGGCAAGGTCAGTCCATTAATGAATCACTTCCGTGTACTCGTATGCACTCCTTCACACCACAGCCAGCGGAAGCCCGTCATCTTATAAGCCTGAAATACTTAGCAAACTTGCACCTCATTCTGTGAGCAGTGGCAAGAGGGGTCAAACGATGATTCCAACTCAAGTCATTCCTAAATAGAATGACTAAACGTTTTCCCTTAGCAAACCAGCATGTCCATTCCCAAACGTTTTCTTCCTCCCATGCACGTCCTGATTGCCTTTGAAGCCGCCGCACGGCTGGGCAGCTTCACGGCAGCAGCGGGCGAGCTGAATCTGACCCAAAGCGCCGTCAGCAGACAGATCAGACTGCTGGAAGAAATATTGGGCGCGGAACTTTTCGTCAGAGAACGCCAGACGGTTCGTTTGACTCAGGCGGGTAGCACTTACGCCCAAGAGCTAAGCGATGCTCTTCGACGCATTGCCAACGCCACCCTGGGGTTCAAAGCCAATCCGCATGGCGGAACGCTGAACCTGGCCATCCTGCCCACGTTCGGGACTCGTTGGCTTGCCCCCCGGCTGCCAGAGTTTGTGGCTGCATACCCCGGCATCACCATTAACCTGCTGACGCGCCTGCAACCGTTTGACTTTCAAATGGAAAATGTGGATGCCGCCATCCATTACGGCCTGCCCGACTGGCCGGGGGCGAATCTGGATTTTCTGATGTCAGAAACCGTGGTACCTGCCTGCAGTTCCGCCCTTCGCGAGCATTATCAGTTCCAGACGGCAGCTGACTTGCTCAAGGCACCTTTACTGCATCTGGTCTCAAGGCCCGATGCCTGGGAGCGTTGGTTCAACGCCAACGGCGTGGAGAACGTGCATATTCACGGCATGCTGCTTGACCAGTTTGCGCTGATTACACAAGCAGCTATTTCCAACCTTGGGATTGCCTTACTGCCCACATTTCTGTTCAAACAGGAGCTCAGTCGCGGAGACTTGGTTCTGGCTCTGGACTCGCCCTGCCTGAACACGGAGGCTTACTACCTGGCCTGTCCGACGGGACGCTGCGACTACCCACCATTGATCGCATTTCGACAATGGCTACAAGCGGAAATAACGCGGGAACGCGCCCCGGACTGAGGCCGGGGCTTCAAACCGCCACGGTAGCGCTATGACTTTTTCCTCACCAAGGCGAGAGACTGCTCGGCTATGACCCGCTCTTCGTTGGTGGGAATGACCAGGACCTTGACCCGACTGTCGCCTGTCGAAATGACGGTTTTCCCTGCCTGATTGCGAACCGGATCAATCTCCACCCCCATCCACTCCAGGTGCCTGGCGATGCCTGCCCGAATAGACGGGCTGTGCTCGCCAATCCCCGCCGTGAACACCAAGGTGTCCAGCCCCTTCAAGGCCACGCACAAGCCCGCCAGATTCTCTGCCGTGTGATAGCAGAAGTACTGCACCGCCAGCTTGGCACGAGGGTCATCGGAAGCCTCCAGCGCTCGCATATCCGCTTGATCACCGGACAAGCCTTTCAGCCCGGATTGGGTGTAGAGCACGGACTGGATCTCATCGTGCTCCATTCCCTGCTCCAGCATCCACAGCACGACACCGGCATCCAGACGCCCCGGACGAGTCCCCATAGGCAAGCCGTCCAGCGCCGTAAAGCCCATGGTGGTATGAACGCTGCGGCCTTCTTGCAAGGCGCAAGCCGATGCACCTGAGCCCAGGTGAGCAACGACGACGCGCCCGTCAGCCAGTTCGGGAATTTCGCGACGCAGGTGCTGGGAAATATAGTGATAGGAGAGGCCGTGGAAACCGTAGCGGCGCACGCCCTGTTCAAAGAACCGACCAGGCAATGCAAAGTGCTGCAAATGCGGGGCATGTCCTTGATGGAAGGCCGTATCCAGACACGCTACCTGGAAGATTTCCGGGTAGTGCTCGAAGATCACGCGAACAGGAGCCAGATTGTTCTGCTGATGCAGTGGTGCCAAAGGTGACAGGCTGTCCAGATACTCCAGCACCTGCGGGGTCAAGGGTACGCTGCTGTCGTAGCGGGCGCCCCCGTGCACGATACGGTGGCCAACGGCAATAGGTCGACCATCCACATGCTCCAGCAGCCAGCGCGCCACCAAAGCCTGAGCTGTATGCAGGTCCTTGGCCTGCTCGCCATCCAGGTCCTGCTTGACCATGGATTGGCCCTGGGCATCTTTAACTTTGAAGGCTGGCTGGCTACTGCCAATGCCCGAAACCTGACCGCCAAACTCAAAATCCAGCTGGTCGCCCGGCTGGACCTTGTACATGTGAAACTTCAGGCTGGAGCTGCCTGCGTTAATGACCAGAATCTGCTCGCTCATTAGTGCGCAGCCTCCACAGCAACTTTACGTTCCAGATAACCCGCGTAAAGGCTGGCAACCGCACAAGAGGCCATGCGGGTCTGGGCGCTATCGGCTCGGCTGGTCAAAATGATAGGCACACGAGCCCCCATCACGATACCGGCAGCCTGGGCGCCGGACAGGAAGGTCAGGTTTTTGGCCAGCATATTGCCGGCCTCCAGATCAGGGGCCACCAGAATCTGCGCCTTGCCCGCAACGGGCGACACAATTCCTTTGATGCGCGCCGCCTCGGGGCTGATAGCGTTATCCAGCGCCAAGGGGCCGTCCAGCACACCGCCCGTAATCTGGCCGCGATCAGCCATCTTGCACAAGGCCGCCGCTTCCAGCGTGGTCGGGATTTTTTCGGTCACTTGTTCGACCGCAGACAGGATGGCGACCAACGGTTTACCCAAGCCCAGGCCGTGGTGCAGATCAATGGCATTTTGCACAATATCCGCCTTGGTGCTCAGATCGGGGAAAATATTGATAGCGCCGTCCGTCACAAACAAGGGTTCCGGATAGCTGGGCACATCCATGATGAAAACATGACTCAAACGGCGACCAGTCCGCAAGCCCTTGCCCTGGGTGCACAGCACGGCCTGAATCAGTTCATCCGTATGCAGGCTGCCTTTCATCAGCAACTGGGCACGTCCGGCCAGCACTTCCTCTACGGCTCGCTCTGCCGAGGCATGGCTGTGGGGGGTATCAATCAAGGTGACCCCTTCCAGGCTTAAACCATGCTCTGCCGCTACGGAATGCAAACGGGCCTGCGGGCCAACCAGCACGATCTCGAACAGGCCTTGGGCCCGTGCCTGCAAGGCGGCTCCAAGGGACACATCATCGCAGGGATGAGCCACCACACAAATTCGACTGTGCTCTTTGCGAGCTTGCTCGATCAATCGGGAATAATGACTGGAAGGCCCAGTGCGATCCACGGCGGCCGTATCCGGGCCAGCAGGGTGATTCATGATAGAAGACTCCTTGGAGATGAACGAAGGCTAACCCAACACTAAACCATTTATCCAAGCGTGTGTCTTTGATTGCGAACAGGGAAACTTCAATATTTCGCCCTTTATTCTTTCCAGACCATGAAGAATGAAACATAAAGATTAAATATTAAAAAAAATCCGGTTTAGCCAAGTGCAAACCGGATTTTTATTTCTGTGGTGGCGTATTCGTCCCGAACCACCGCAATCTGAGCGTATCCAGGATCAGCCACCCAGGTTTAATTAAAGGCCAAGATCACTCAAACCCGGATGCTCATCGGGGCGCCGCCCCAAGGGCCAACGGAACTTGCGTTCGGATTCTGTAATTGCCATATCGTTAATGCTGGCATGGCGCACCGCCATATAGCCATGCTCGTCAAATTCCCAATTTTCATTTCCGTAACTGCGCCACCACTGACCGTATTCATCTTGCCATTCATAAGCAAAACGCACGGCAATTCTATTTTCATGCCAGGCCCAGATTTCTTTAATCAAGCGGTATTCACGCTCTTTTTGCCATTTGCGTTCTAAAAAAGATTGAACCTGATCTCGACCCTGCGGAAACTCGCTGCGATTGCGCCAGCGCGTATCCACGGTATATGCCTGCGAAACCTTGACCGGGTCACGACTATTCCAGGCATCCTCGGCGGCACGCACTTTCTGGCTGGCACTCTCCAGATCGAAAGGTGGCAAGGGAGGACGTGTATCCATAGTGATCTCCTAGAAAACAAGCGTGGACCAGACAGTCTAGCGGCAAAACGTAAGCAGTCTCTTACTGGCCGGTATCGGCCCAGGCTGCCTGTTCAAATCCCGCGACCAGAAAATCGATAAAAGCTTGCACACGAGCCGAGCGCGAGCGGCCCGGAGGCGTCAGCAGATGCAAGGTCAGGCTGGGCAAATCCCATTGCGGTAACACGATTTCCAACTGGCCTTGCTCGACCATATCGCCCAGCAGGAATTGAGGCAGCACGCTAAGCCCCAGGCCCTCAAGCAAGGGTGGGATCAGGGCCTGGGCATTGTTGACTTGCAAAGCACAGGGCACGGTTTGGGAGTAATACTCCTGCCCTTGCTGAAAGCGCCAGACACTGCCGCGTCGCTCGTAGGCGTAGCGCAGGCTCATGTGCTGAGCCAGGTCGCTGGGGTGTGAGGGTCTGCCGTACTTGGCCAGGTAACTGGGGGCGGCAACCAGCCGCAGGCGCAAATTGCACAGACGGCGCACCAGAAGGCTGGAATCATCCATGGTCGAGATACGCAAGGCCATGTCGAAACCTTGTTCCACGATGTTGACCTGAGCGTCGTTAAAGTGCAGATCCAGCAGCACGGCCGGGTGCTTTTCCATGAAAGCGGGCAGCAAAGGGGCCAGATGCTCCAGCCCGAAGGACATGGGGGCAGCAATCTTGATACGTCCCTGCAGGCTTTCTTTCTGGTCGCGTGCCAGGGCTTCCGCGTTCTGTCCGGCAGCCAGAACGGCTTGGGCCTGTTCCAGGCTGGCCTGCCCGGTTTCTGTCAGGGACAGGCGTCGGGAGGTACGGTGGAACAGGGACACATGCAGCTGTTTTTCCAGCCGGGTGATTGCCTTGGAGACAGTAGGTTGTGACAGACCCAGAACTTCGGCTGCCTGGGCAAAGGAGCCGGTTTCCGCCACAGTGGCAAAGATGGCCCAGGCTTGTAGATCCGGTAATGTTTTCATGTCGTTTTTGGAATGAATTCTATGCTATTGATTCTATTTTATTCAATCAGCAAGACGCCTAGAATTCTTTTTAGTATCCAATATTAAGGAGCGCATCATGATTGAACATCGGCCTTTTAATGAACTGGGCGGTGCCAACCACGGCTGGCTGGACGCCAAGCACCATTTTTCTTTTGCTAATTACTACGATCCCGCTCGTATGAGCTGGGGCGCCCTGCGTGTCTGGAATGACGACACAATTGCGTCCAACACCGGGTTTCCACCTCACGATCATGCCGATATGGAGATCATTACGTATGTGCGTGAAGGGGCGATCAGCCACCAGGACAGTTTGGGCAATAAGGGGCGTACTGAAGCCGGTGATGTGCAGGTGATGAGTGCCGGCACGGGTATTCGCCATGCGGAGTACAACCTGGAAAGCGGGACGACACGGATCTTCCAGATCTGGATTCAGCCAGAGCGTCGTGGTTTACCGCCAGCCTGGGGGGCCAAGCCTTTCCCCAAGGATGGGCGTTCGGGGCAGTTTGTCGCCCTGGCCAGTGGTTTTGAGGGTGACGCAGAGGCTTTGCCGATTCGTGCCCAGGCCCGTGTGCTGGGAGCGACCTTGAAGAAAGGTCAAAGCACGACTCTGTCTTTGCCTGCCGAGCATCTGGCTTATCTGGTGCCTGCCACAGGGCGGGTTTCGGTAAATGGTCTGGAGTTGAATGCCCGTGATGGGGCGGCGATTCGCAATGAAACGACGCTGGAAGTTCAGGCGCTGGAGGATGCTGAGCTGGTGCTGGTTGAGACGGCGCAGTAATTGCGGACGGGCTGTTTTGAAGATGGGGGGAGGCCGTTTGAGCGCTCCCCCGCTTCTTTTTGCTGTTCTGGTGCTCTGAAAATAAACGCAGGTAAGAGAAGATATATGTCTTTTTAAGGTCATATGTCAGCTCGGAAATTAAACAACCCAATAGAACGCTTGGGTTGCCTTGCCGTTTGCTGGCGTAATGTTGTTTGTTCAGTACTCCACCTTGGCAGAAAGACGCCACTTGGAGCCCTGCCTGGGTGTCCGGGCTGAGCACTTGCCGGTGCTGCGCACCGGTGCCCTTGTCAGGAGATAGCTACGGGCGCACCCTGAACTCCCGGGGTGGTTCGTCCCCCGGACGAACCACAAGCGCCCCGGTCAAACAACAGGGCGCTTGCACCCCTACGCTATCTCCTGACCGCGGCAAGTCCTCCGAATCGCCCCGACACCCAGGCAGGGCTCCAAGTGGCTGGCATCGTGAGCAATTTGAGGGCGAAACGTAACTGTAATGCCGCTCTATGAGCTAATTGATGATGGATTCAGGGGTATTTTTCGTGGCTCAATTTCCTGCCATGAAAAATACAGTTGGAGGTGGGCTGTCTCAACTGTCTGTTTTCGGTGTGGTTTTGAAAAGTATTCCTGATTTTTTGTTTAGCTTAGGTAAACAATCCTTCCCCTTGTCTGTCCTTCTCATTCTGCGCAGCCTTCCCTTAACGGAAACCGGCTCATAAAGCAGATCAAAACTTCCTCTTTTCTCTGATTAAACTGTTTGTTCTCAATCGATAAGCGTCTGCCCTGCAGCAATATCGTTACAATTGTTGTAACGCCAGTTTTCAACTCTTCTTAATGCACGCGAACACACCGTGTCCTCTCCGAACCAGTATTTCGTTCTGATCGTCCCTGCCTGCGCGGCATTGCTGGGCATCGCGATGATTTACTGCTGGAGCCGTCTACGCGATCACCGTTACCTGCTCTGGATTGCCTCGGGGTATATCTCCACGGCTATTCCTATGGGGATCCATAGCCTGATGCCCAATGAGCAACTCGCCCGCTGGACTCTGCCCTTGTCGGCTATGTATTTATATGGTGTCTGGGCCTTGTCTCATGGGGTCGCTTTGCGTTTTGGCGGACGTGCTCATCCCAGATTGGCTGGGGCAATCGTCCTCGTCACGCTGGGGCTGCTTTTTTATTTTTCCCAGATTGATGATGATCTCTGGCTGCGTTTACAAATTCTGAACTGGGGCCTGGCCTTGTTGGTTGCTTTGCCCATCAAGTCGATCTTGTCCGGCAGGTCACGCACGATTCCTTTGGCAACGCTGTTGCGGGCCTCTTACCTGACGGCCTTGCTCTATGCCTTTGTTCGTGTATTTGCGCTGGCCACGTTGATCCCTCACGAGATGCAGCCAGAGCTGACCAGGTCCGGTTTATGGCTCTTGATGCTGGCAACCAATATGTTCATCAGCATCTGGGTAGCGCTGGCTATTTTGACCAGCACCGCCATGTCGATTGTGCAGACGCTGGATCATGAGCGCAGCCGGGACCCTTTAACCCGTTTGTTGAATCGTCGTGCATTTTTCGAGCAGGTTAAAAAACGCCTGGAGCTGTATGGTCATAGTGGTTGGGCGGTCATGACGTGCGATCTGGACCACTTCAAGATGGTCAATGACACCTGGGGCCATGCAGCGGGCGATCGGGCCTTGAAGGAGTTCGGGGCCTTACTGGCTCGCACGGTTCGCCAGGACGATTTGGCAGCCCGCTTTGGGGGCGAGGAGTTTGTCTTGCTGATACGCAGTACCAGCTTGCATACCGCCGTGCTGGTTGCCGAGCGTTTGCGCAGCAGTGTGATGAATCTGCATATCCCCGCCACGGCGCATACGCTGACGGCCAGTTTCGGTGTGGTTCAGCTAAACAGCAATGGCGACATCAAGCAGGCCATTGAGCAAGCTGACCGGCTTTTGTACGAAGCCAAGCATGCTGGCCGCAACAAGGTCGTTTGGAAGGCGTCCTGAGTTATTCCTCCTGCTTGCTGATACCCTTACAGTCTCTTTTTTCAAGACAGCCCCGTTAGAGGCTGATTGATAGGACTATCACAGCAAAAGCCGGGGGCGTTCACGCCTCCCCAGGAGACCCCATGTCACTTACCGAACTTAGCGCCAGCGAACTGCTGGCAGGTCTGGAAAAAAGCCAGTTCAGCGCCCGTGAGATTGCCGACGAGCTGCTCAAGCAATCACAAGAAATGGCCCATTTGGGCGGTCTGGCACATTTGGATTCAGCGCTGTTTTACCAGCAGGCCGATCAGTCTGACGCACGCCGCGCCCGTGGCGAAGCCTTGGCGCTGGACGGCGTGCCTTTGGTGATGAAAGACAACCTGAACACCACGGACATGCCCACCACGTCCAGCACCGGCGCCCTGCAAGGTCGCGTGCCGCTGAAAGATGCAGATGTAGTCGCACAATTGCGCAAGGCCGGTGCCGTGCTGCCCGCCAAGTCCGTGATGCACGAACTGGCTTTTGGGATTACGACCAATAACGCCACTACGGGCCCCAGTCGCAACCCTTATGATCCAAGTCGTATTCCCGGCGGCTCTTCCGGTGGCACTGCAACGGTTGTGGCAGCTCGTCAGTTTCCAGCTGGCTTGGGCACGGATACGGGCGCTTCGGTGCGTTTACCTGCCGCGCTTTGCGGCCTGTACGGTTTCCGTCCTACAGTGGGCCGTTATTCGGGCCAGGGCATTGTGCCCTTGTCCCCTACACGCGATACAGCAGGCCCCATGACTCGCAGTCTGGCTGACATCAGCTTGCTGGACAGCCTGCTCTGCCAGAAGGCCCCTACTGTGATTGCCACTCCTTCCTTGAAGGAACTACGTCTGGGCGTACCCCGTGACAGCTTCTGGAAGGATATGGATGCCGGTGTGGCCGACGTGACCCTGGCATTTCTGGATGATTTGCAAAAAGCCGGTGTCACGCTGGTCGATGTAGACCTGTCTCCGGTTCTGAAGATCAATGCCCGCGTCGGCATGCCGATTGTGCTGTATGAAACCTTGCAGAACCTGCCTTTGTACCTGGCCGAAAACAAGTACGACATTAGCTTGGACGAGTTGATTGCGGGCATTCACAGCCCCGATGTGAAAGAGATTTTCGACGCCATTACAGGCGACTACACCATCAGCCAGGAAGCCTACGAAGAAGCGCTGAATGTAGACCGCCCCCTGATGCAACAGGCCTATGCAGACCTGCTGCGCCAGTCCAATGTCAGTGGCTTGATCTTCCCGACCAGCCCGCTGACCGCCTGCCCGATTGGCGATGATGAAAGCACCATGATGAACGGCAAGGCAGTGCCTACCTTCAACACCTACATCTCGCGTACCGACTTGGGTTCGAACCTGGGCGCACCGGGCATTTCCCTGCCTATCGGTCTGTCGGGCGGTTTGCCGGTGGGGATGCTGATTGAAGCGGGTATCGGTGCAGATGATCAGTTGCTGGCTCTTTGCCGGGCGATTGATCCTTTGCTGCCAACGACACCGGCACCGGATTTGAGCAAACGGGCATAAACGACGTAAAGACGGATTAAGCAATCTGCAGGCTACTGCACCAGGCTGAATAATTCGCCACATTCAAATGCCATCAGCCCAACAAGAAACAGGCCGAATTCCTAGGGAAATCGGCCTGTTTTTTTGATGAGGCTCCTCACGAAGGCGTCATGCGCCCGGGTCCGTATTACCGCCAAACCGCCGACGCAACATCTGCACCAACCAGCCGTGATGCTCACACAGAGCAGACTGACGAGCCTTGAAAACCAAACTCACTACTGTTTTTTAACACAGCATAAAATGGCGCACTGAAACTCCCGCCCGCACGGCAACACCCCAACCTCACGGCCAGCACACACCATGAATACACAGATTCTTTTATTGCGCGGCCTCATGCCTACCGGCAAGAACAAGCTGGGCGGAGATATTCAGGTTATCGCCCGAACACCGACTTATTTCATGCGGGTGATGGCGAACAATCCTTTCAAGGACGAAAGCCCCAGCCAGCTATATTTCACCCTGCTGCGCTCCCCAGCAGACAGCGCCTTACTCCATGCCTTCCACGCCCTGGAGCACGCACCGGATCAGGTCCGCATCATTGATGACATCGTCTATATAGTGTGCGCAACCCGGTATCGAGACCTGAAAGCCAACAATAATTTCATCGAGAGAAAGCTCAAGGTCGTTGCGACGACACGCAACTTCACCACCATGAGCAAGCTGATCGCCTTGAGTACGGGTAATGAAATAATGATGAACCCCTCAAGCTAAGGCCTGTCGAGCCAGATCTGCAACGGCCAACTCTTTATTGGCCTCGGTGCGCAATCCATCCTCCAGAAACCAGGCAGCTGACAAGGCCGCATGCGCCATCACCCATCTGAGCAAGCGTTGACGCTCCAGTCCTGCAACCTCGATGACTACCGACAACTGCCGTGCAAAGCGCGCTGGATCAGTGCTCGTTTTAAGATCAGGGTTGCACAGCACATTTACGTAGTCGTAATAGCGCTCACCAGTGACGCGCTTGGGATCTATTGCCAGCCATCCACGCTGATCGAAATCAAGAATGTTGCTATGGTGCGCATCCCCGTGCAGAACGACCTGATCACGCTGATCTCGCAGCAGCTCATTGGCCATTAGTGCGCATTCAGCCATCAGACCGCCCTCTTGCTGCGCCATCGGTGCCAGCGATTCAAAAAAATCGCTCAGGGGGCGCAAATTGTCAGGTGGGGCCGAAGGTCGGTTTGAATGCAATTGTTCAAGGGCACGGCAGATACAGGTCGTCGCTGCATCATCTTCTCCTTCTAAAGCCATGCGCAATAAGTCCCTGGAGCCCGTTGCACGCTCCATCAGCAACGCTCCAGAGCCTGGGTCCAGCGCATATACATGCGCCGCGCCATCGCCAGCCCACCATTGCAGCACTTGGCCGCCGATACGCTCATCAAGATCTCGTGTGATTTTGATCATCGCCGGCTGCCCCTCCAACTTTCCGGTCAGCCGCACGGGCATCAGATCGCTGGTCGCAGTGCTGAAAGGCTTGCCAGCGGCCTGAGCCCCCCAGCGTTGGAGAAAGACATTGAATAGGTTGAAGTTGGACATTGCGCTGGTTTTCGTGGAAATCTCTTTAGACAAAAGAAAGCCTGGCGTTCGATCATGCCCGACCGCTCATGATCGAAAGCGCCCAGCTTAACTGAGCTTGCCTTATGAATGTGAGCCCAAGTCCAGACACGCACCAGAACCCGGCGTTTCTCTCCCCCTACTTCACGCCCCAGGACAAATATGTAACAGCCTGACCCTGGTGCTCTTGAAATTAGAAAAGTCGTCCCTATAATTAGCACTCGAAGGGGTTGAGTGCTAAAACGCCTCGCCCCCACAATCGGACCAACAACTAAAGTCATCTTTAAACAGGAGTTTCTCCATGGCACTGCGTCCTTTGAACGATCGTGTGATCGTCAAGCGTCTGGACAACGAACGCACCACCGCTTCCGGTATCGTTATCCCCGAGAGCGCGACTGAAAAGCCCGATCAAGGCGAAATCCTGGCCGTTGGCCCCGGTAAGAAAACCGAGGACGGCAAGGTTCTGGCGCTGGATCTGAAGGTCGGCGACAAAGTTCTGTTTGGCAAATACTCCGGCCAGGCCGTCAAGATCGACGGCGAAGAGCTGCTGGTGATCCGCGAAGAAGAAATCTTCGCCGTGATCGAATAAGTACCGCCAACGAAAATTCAATAGGATTCAAACCATGACCGCAAAACAAGTTTACTTCGGCGACGACGCACGTACCCGCATCGTACGCGGCGTCAATATTCTGGCTAACGCTGTTAAGACCACCATGGGCCCCAAAGGCCGTAACGTTGTTCTGGACCGCTCTTTCGGCGCTCCTACCGTTACTAAAGACGGTGTGTCCGTTGCCAAAGAAATCGAACTGAAAGACAAGTTCGAGAACATCGGTGCTCAACTGGTTAAAGAAGTTGCTTCCAAAACTTCCGACAACGCCGGTGACGGTACCACTACCGCTACTGTGCTGGCCCAAGCCATCGTTGAAGAAGGCCTGAAGTTTGTTGCCGCTGGCATCAACCCAATGGACCTGAAGCGCGGTATCGACAAGGCCGTTGGCGTTGTGGTTGACGAACTGCGTCAACTGTCCCGTCCTTGCACCACCAGCAAAGAAATTGCTCAGGTCGGTTCCATTTCCGCCAACAGCGACCACTCCATTGGTGAGATCATCGCCAATGCCATGGACAAAGTGGGCAAAGAAGGCGTGATTACCGTTGAAGACGGCAAATCCCTGGAAAACGAACTGGACGTGGTCGAAGGTATGCAGTTTGACCGCGGCTACCTGTCCCCTTACTTCATCAACAACGCTGACAAGCAAGTTGCTGTTCTGGACGATCCGTTTGTTCTGATTTTCGACAAGAAAATCTCCAACATCCGTGACCTGCTGCCCGTACTGGAGCAAGTTGCCAAGACCAGCCGTCCTTTGCTGATCGTTGCTGAAGACGTGGAAGGCGAAGCCCTGGCTACTCTGGTTGTGAACAACATCCGTGGCATCCTGAAGACTACCGCCGTTAAAGCTCCTGGCTTTGGCGATCGTCGCAAAGCCATGCTGGAAGACATCGCTATCCTGACTGGCGGTACCGTGATCTCCGAAGAAACCGGTATGTCCCTGGAAAAAGCGACTCTGGACGACCTGGGTCAGGCCAAGCGCATTGAAGTGGCCAAAGAAAACACCACGATCATCGACGGCGCTGGCAACGGCACCGACATCGAAGCTCGCGTGAAACAAATCCGCGTTCAGATCGACGAGTCCACTTCCGACTACGACCGTGAAAAACTGCAAGAGCGCGTGGCCAAGCTGGCTGGCGGTGTTGCCGTGATTCGCGTTGGCGCTGCCACCGAAGTCGAAATGAAAGAGAAGAAAGCCCGCGTTGAAGACGCCCTGCACGCTACTCGCGCAGCCGTCGAAGAAGGTATCGTTCCTGGCGGTGGCGTTGCACTGATTCGTGCCCGCGCAGCTGTTGCCCAACTGAAAGGCGACAACACCGACCAAGACGCCGGTATCAAGCTGATCCTGCGTGCTATCGAAGCTCCTTTGCGCACCATCGTTTCCAACGCCGGCGAAGAAGCCAGCGTGGTTGTTAACCAAGTGGCCAGCGGCACCGGCACCTACGGTTACAACGCTGCTACTGGCGAATACGGTGACCTGGTCGAGCAAGGCGTTCTGGACCCAACCAAGGTGACTCGCACTGCCCTGCAAAACGCAGCTTCGATCGCCAGCCTGTTGCTGACCACCGAAGTGGCCGTGACCGAAATCGTGGAAGACAAACCTGCTCCAGCCATGCCTGACATGGGTGGCATGGGCGGCATGGGTGGTATGGGCGGCTTCTAAGCCTCTTATCAGCACCCCGATCCGGGCGGAAATTGATCACTTCTGCCCTGATCGCCACGCTTTTAGTACAAAAACCGGATGGATTTTTCCATCCGGTTTTTTTTCGCCCAAGCAAACCCCTATAATCAGGGCACTTCAATCTGCAGCGTCCTTCATGTCAGACTCTCCATTCAAAAGCAAAGGCGGTGTTGGCCGCCTGTTCAATGCCCTGCGCTACTCCAGCCAGGGCCTGGCCGCTGCCCTGCGCCATGAAGCTGCCTTTCGCCAGGAACTGGCGCTGGCTGTCATCCTGACGCCACTGGCATTCTGGCTGGGACAAACCCCGGCAGAGATTCTGGTCCTGCTGGGCACACTAGTCTTTGTGCTGGTGGTGGAGCTGCTGAACTCGGCCCTGGAGGCCCTGGCCGACACGATTACCCTGGAGCACCACCCCTTGATCGGGCGGGCCAAGGATCTGGCCAGTGCTGCCGTGCTGCTGTCCCTTATTTTTGCTGGTGCCGTCTGGCTCAGCTTTTTGTATAGCCGTTTACTTTCCTGATTCCCATGACATTCATAGAAAAACTGAACCGTGCCTGGACGGACAACCAATCCATGCTGATGGTGGGTCTGGACCCAGACCCTGCCCGCCTGCCTTTGGAGCTGGCCAGCAAACCCGGCGCGATTTATGAGTTCTGCAAAGCGATTGTGGACGTCACCGCCGACTACACCTGCGGCATCAAGCCACAGATTGCCTACTTTGCCGCTCAGGGTGCCGAGGATCAGTTGCAAGACCTGTGCGACTACATTCGCAGCCGTTACCCTCACCTGCCCATCGTGCTCGATGCCAAGCGTGGCGACGTGGGTTCGACAGCCGAGCAGTACGCACGCGAAGCCTTTGAGCGCTACCGCGCAGACGCCGTCACCGTCAGCCCCTACATGGGCTTTGACTCGGTAGAGCCGTACCTGGAGCACAAGGACAAGGGCGTGATCGTGCTGTGCCGCACCTCCAACCCTGGTGGCTCGGACCTGCAATTCATGGAGATGGCCGACGGTACCCCGTTGTACCTGCACGTAGCCAGCCTGGTGGCAGAGAAATGGAATACAAACGGCCAATGTGCTTTGGTGGTGGGCGCAACCTTCCCCGAGGAAATTGGCAAGGTACGTGCCCGTATTGGCGATATGCCTTTGCTGGTGCCCGGCATTGGCGCACAAGGTGGCGATGTGGTCGCCACCGTTGCTGCTGGTATGGACTCGCACGGTAACGGCATGATGATCAACTCGTCGCGCGCCATTCTGTACGCCAGCCGTGGCGATGACTGGCGTGATGCGGCACAAGCTGCAGCGATTGCTACGCGCAATGCGATTAATGATGCGCGCAACAAGCAGCGTTGATTGATGGCCCTCCCGGCTTGTCGAACAAGTCCGGGGATCGCGACAGCGACAGCGACAGCGACAGCGACAGCGACAGCGACAGCGACAGCGACAGCAATTAGTGTAGATACAAGAAAGCCCCACTCACTTGGATTCAATCCAAAGTGAGTGGGGCTTCTTATTTATTAAGCTATGACCGATAGGACCCGCTCAGGCTCAGTTGAGCCTTAAGCGTAAGAAGCAGCTTCCCCCTACTGAGTCACGAGGCCTAGGCCAGGATCTGACCTGTATTTCAGGTAGCAGGGGCGGTGTCAATCAGACACTACTTCTGCCACAAGTCCATACGCTAAACTAGGCCTGCGCCTCGACTCTGACACTGGTTCAAATTCTGGTTTGGCTTCGGCTTTTAACCCTGCTCAAGCCTGGTTCCGGTTGCGCCACTGCTTCAGCTCCGGGCTATCGGCTCCCAGCAAACTCTCCAGCGCCTGCTCAGTATGCTCGCCCAATTGTGGCGGAGCCATACGGTAGGACACCGGGCTATCTGAAAAGCGCATGGGGCTGGCCGTCATGCTGACCTTGCCAGCCTGACTATGGTCCAGCTCGATACGCATATTCCGGGCCTGAACCTGCGGGTGCGAGAACACGCCGTGCAGATCATTGATAGGTCCAGCTGGCACGCCAATCTTGTCCAGCGTTTCCAGCCAGTAAGCGCTAGGATGCTGTTGCATCGCGACGCTCAGAATCTGCTCCAGCTCATCCCGGTGCTTGACCCGCTGACTGTTAATGTTGAAACGCGAATCCTCAACAATTTCCGGGTGTCCAATTGCTTCGCAATAAGCCGCGAACTGACGGTTATTGCCGATAGCCACAATGATGTGGCCATCTGCCGTTGGGAACACCTGATACGGCACCAGATTCTGATGTGCATTACCGGCTCGCTTCGGTGCCTGTCCACTGACCAGATAGTTCATGTTCTGATTCGCCAGCATGGCTACCTGACAGTCCAGCAAGGCAATGTCGATATGCTGCCCCAAACCACTGCGTGAGCGTTCAAACAAGGCGGCCAGAATGCTGCTGGTGGCATACATGCCCGTCATCAAGTCCGCGACGGCAACCCCCGCTTTCTGAGGACCACCGCCGGGCTTGTCATCACGCTCGCCCGTCAGGCTCATCATGCCGCCCATGGCCTGGATCATGAAGTCATAACCCGGACGCTCGGCATAAGGACCAGTCTGGCCAAAGCCGGTAATCGAGCAATAAATCAGGCGAGGGTTGATCTCTTTCAAGCTGGCGTAGTCCAGGCCGTATTTAGCCAGACCCCCCACCTTGAAGTTCTCCACCAGAATGTCGCATTCCCGCGCCATGGCACGCACCACATCCGCCCCTTCCTGGCTGGCAATGTCCAGGCTGATCGACTGCTTGTTACGGTTGGCCGACAAGTAATAGGCCGCTTCAGCCGTATCTTCCTTTTCAGGTGTCTGCAAAAAGGGCGGGCCCCAGGCGCGGGTATCGTCGCCGGTTTCGGGTCGCTCTATCTTGTAGACATTGGCCCCCAGGTCGGCCAGGTTCTGTGTGCACCATGGGCCAGCCAGAATGCGTGTCAGATCCAGAACCCGGATACCATCCAAAGGGGCAGGACGCGTCGCCTGCGAGGCGTGCTGATCGCTCACGTTACAGTGCTCCATTCAAAAACAATTAGTCCAGCGTGATATTGGCTTGCTTGATCAGGCTGCCCAATTTCTCGTCTTCCTGACGCAGGAACTCGGCGTACTCGGCAGGGGTGGAGGAAATGATGTCCACGCCCTGACGACGGAAGGTTTCAACAAACTCGCTGTTCTCGCTGACGGTTTTCATGGCCTGGCTCAGGCGATCAATAATTTCAGTAGGCGTGCCGCTGCTGACGTGGAAACCAAACCAGGCTGTCACGTTATAGCCCTGGTTCAGGCCCAACTCTGCAAAGGTTGGAACCTCTGGCAACAAGGAGGAACGCTCCGGACCGGACACAGCCAGGGGACGCACAGTATTGGCGTTGATGTGCGTAATTGCGGTGCCCATGCTGTCGAACATGAAGGAGATGTGACCACCTAGCAGATCGGTCATGGCAGGTGCGCTGCCACGGTAAGGAGCGTGGATGACGTCGATATTGGCCATCGTGGTAAAGGCGGCAGCCGACAGGTGCGAGGACGAGCCATTACCAAAGGAAGCGTAAGTCAGATCATCGGGCTTGGCGCGAGCATGACTGATCAGCTCCTCGCCCGTATTGAATGGGCTTTGCTTGGCGTTCACCACCAGCACGTTCTGCCCTTCCGCCACCAGAGAAACAGCGGCCAGATCCTGCGCCGGATCGTAAGGCAGTTTCTTGTAAAGGTGGTTGTTCACCACGGCCTGACCAACCGCAGCCAGCAGGACGGTATAGCCATCGGGGGCAGATTTCGCGACGAAGTCCGTAGCGATAATGCCGCTGGCACCGGGCTTGTTTTCCACAATGATGATCTGGCCCAGATCCTTGGACAGTTGCTGCGCGACACCTCGGGCAATCACGTCAGTCACACCGCCCGGCGTAAAGGGCACAACCAGACGGATAGGCTTGTCCGGATACGCGGCTTGCGCGCCCAAGGAACAAAACAACAAACCCATTCCGGCCAGAAGAGGAGCCACTTTACGGGCTAGAATTTTTTTCATGCATCACTCCAAACTTATTTTGTCCGATAATCGAACTTGATTATTAAATTGCTAAGTCTTGTTTTTTTTACAATTTATCATCGATAATTCTTGTGAATCCCATCAAGTTCGTTAATCGAACAAAACTAGACCTTGCCACTTCCTGAGCCATGACAACAAATAAAGAGACAGGCCCCGCCACCAGCAGCTACAAAGGCGACCCGGATTACATGCAATCGCTAGCCCGTGGTTTGCAGGTGATTACGGCTTTTTCAGATAGAAGACGCCCATTGCGGGCCGCAGAAATTGCCCTGAAAACGGGTCTGGCACGGGCGGTGGTACAGCGCTGCCTCTACACGCTGCAAGCCCTGGGCTATGCAGAGCAGGAAGGTCCGTTCTGGAAGCTGCGTCCGGCGATTTTGCAGCTGGGCCATGCCTACTTTTCTTCGACCTCCATCGTCAGTCTGGCCCAGCCCATACTGGACGACCTGAGTGACCGCGTCGGTGAAACCTGTGCACTGGCCTTGCTGGATGGGGACGAAATTCTGTATCTGGCACGCGCCCAACGACAGCGTGTACTGACTGTGTCTCTGGGCCTGGGTAGCCGCCTGCCTGCTCACTGCACCTCTATCGGGCGAATGATGCTGTCGCAGTTGCCGCAAAGCAGGCTGGATGCCTACCTGGAGCTGGCTCCCTTCAAGATCATGACGCAATACACCGCCCATACTCGCGAGGCCTTGCTGCGCGAATTGAAGCAGGTGCAGGAAAAGGATTATTCCTTGATCAAGGAAGAACTGGAACTGGGTCTAACGGCAATTGGCGTACCCGTGCGCAGTGCCAGCGGGCGCGTTGTGGCCGGGATGAGCATCAGCATCAAGGACTGGCAGGACACAGAAGAAAAGCTGATCCAGCGCTGCCTGCCCGAACTACGTTCGAGCGCCAGGCAGCTGGGTTTGATGTTGCCGGCCTGAGCAATCAGGCGGGATTGAGCATGGTCAGCGCACTGGCCAAGGCGTATTCCACGGCCTGCTGACGGATTTGGGCCCGGTCTCCGTCAAAGATACGGGCAGAGGCGCGGGTCACAATGCCATCACCCCGGCGCTGTGCAAAACCAAAGCACACCAGGCCAACCGGCTTGCCCGCTGTAGCTCCATCCGGACCGGCAATGCCGGTCGTGGAAATCGCCAGTTCCGCGTCTGCGGTAGCTTGCAGCGCACCCGCCGCCATTTCCATGGCGGTTTCTTCACTGACCGCACCGAAACGATCCAGCGTGTCCTGGTTCACGCCCAGTTCCTGAACCTTGGCCTTATTGCTGTAGGTAACCAGACCGCGCTCGAACCAGGCGCTGGAGCCGGGCAGGTCCGTCAGGGCAGCAGCCAGCAGGCCACCGGTACATGACTCGGCGCAGGCGACCATCCAGCCGCGATCTTTCAGGGCTCGCCCCAGGGCCAGGGCGGCATTGCCGTGCTCGTAATCGCTCATGAGAAAACTCCAAAACGTACCAAGACAGCCATCAGCAACAAGGTATAGCCTGCTGCCAGGAGATCGTCCCACATAACGCCAAAACCATTATGCAGACGACGATCAAAATAGCGGATCGGCGGTGGTTTGAGAATATCAAAGAAACGAAATAAAACGAATGCGATGCCCTGTGCCAGCCAGGTCTGCGGAATCAGCCACAGCACCAGCCAGAAGGCGACCATCTCATCCCAATTCATGCCGCTGTGATCGGACACGCCCAGGTCGTAGCCCGTGCGGTGGCAAGCCCAGCAGCCAATGAAAAAGGTAAGTGGCAAGAAAATGGCCATTTGCGTGTCGGTCAGCACATGCAGACCCAAGACCCACAAGACCCAGGCCAGCACCGTGCCCCAGGTACCCGGCCCCGGACGCAATACGCCGGTACCGCCGCCAAAGGCAATCAGGCGCCAAGGCTTTTTCACCACCCAATCCAGGGTAGGACGTTGAATGGGATTCAAGGAAGGATCAGGAAATGTGCTCATGACACAGACTCAGCCACCAAAATGATCGAAACCGCCCTGGGCAGGGGCAGGATGCAGACCCTGTTGATCACGCACGTACACCCCGCTACCAGCGTACATGGAGCCAATACGGCTAAGCTGCACGCCTTCGCGCTGGGCCAGCGCCATGATGGACTCCCGTTGTTGGGGAGCCCCCGTAAAACACAATTGAAAAACGTCACCACCAACCAGAACCGCTTCGCGTTGCAGCTCGGCAGGCAAACCCTTTAAGGAAAGATCCAGCGGCAAGGCGTCCCAATCCAGATGGGCGGCACATTGGCTGGCTTTGGCGATATGACCCAGGTCTTGAACCAGGCCATCAGACACATCAATGGCAGCATGAGCCAAACCTGCCAGGGCATGACCCAGGCGGTAAGGCGGCCAGGGCTGTTCCAAGGCTGGGCGGCTGGCAGCCAGACGATCCGGGTCCGCAGCCAGTCGACCCTGCAGGAGGCGCAAGGCAATGTCTGCCGCCCCCAACGTCCCCGTCAACCAGATGTCGTCACCAGCTTGAGCCGCACTGCGTTGCAAGGCCTGCCCTACCGGGACTTCACCCAGCACCGTAATGCTGATGACCACCCCTTGCTTGCTGCGCGTGGTATCGCCACCGATCAAGGGGCATTGCGCCTGATCGGCCAGTTCAAACAAACCTTTGGAGAATGCGGCCAGCCACTCGGGCCGGACTTCAGGCATGGACAAAGCCAGGAGGCAGGCTCGTGGCTTGGCGCCCATGGCGCCCAGGTCCGACAGGTTCACGGCCAGCGCCTTGTGCCCCAAGAGAAAGGGGTCCACATCGGGAAAGAAATGTTGCCCTTCGATCAGCAGATCCACGCTGCTGGCCAGTTGCCAGCCGGGTGTTGGAGTAAAAAGGGCGCAATCGTCGCCCACTCCCAAATAGCCTTCGGGAGCGGGACGATTGAAATACTGCTGGATAAGACCGAACTCGTTCAGCACGGCACGCCCCGTTTTAGCGGCGGGCCTGCTTGGCAACTTCAGGTGCGCGTACGTCGGCGGCCAGTTTGTCCAGCACGCCGTTCACGAATTTGAAACCGTCGGTACCGCCAAAGGACTTGGCCAGTTCAACGGCTTCGTTAATGGCAACGCGGTAAGGCACTTCAACGTGATGCACCAGTTCGTAGCTGCCAATCAGCAAGATGCCGTGTTCGATGGGAGAGAGCTCTTCCAAAGGACGATCCACATACGGCAAAAAGCGTTCGCGCAGCACAGGGGCTTCGCGCATGACGCCGAACAGCAAGGTTTTGAACCAGGCTGCGTCGGCTTCGCCAAACTCCTCGTCGCCCCGGATATGGGCGTCGATGGAGGTGGCTTCCTGCAGGCCATCAGCACCTCGCAACAGCCAGGAGTAGATGCCCTGCAGGGCAAATTCGCGCGAGCGGCGGCGCGCGGATCGTCCGTTGGCCTTGCTGGCCGGGACTTTATTTGTCGTCGTCAAGATCTTCGTCCTCGTAATCTTCGTCCTCATCGTCGTCCAGCTCGGGTTCGAGGACGGCGATAAGATTGCCCAGCTCGACCGCTGTACGGGCGCAATCGCGACCTTTTTCAGCAGCACGAATCTCGGCTTGTTCATCTGTGTTGGTGGTCAGTACACCGTTGGCAACAGGAATACCGGTTGCCAGGGAGACTTGAGTAATGGCCGAAGCGCTTTCATTGCTGACCACTTCAAAGTGGTAGGTGTCACCGCGGATAACAGCACCCAGAGCGATCAGGGCATCAAATTCGCCGGTTTCAGCCATCTGGCCCAGGGTAATGCCCAGTTCCAGCGCACCGGGGACGGACAGAACGGTCACGTCGCGCTCGTCTACACCCAAAGCTTCCAGCTCTTTCAAGCAGGCTTCCAACTCGGTCAGACCGATGGATTCATTAAAACGCGCACGCACAATACCAATGTGCAGACCTTCCCCATTCAGGTCAGGGGTAACAATGTAAGGATTCATGTTGGAAGCTCCGCTTAGGATTGAGAGTCTGGTTCGCTATGGTAACCCGTCACGGTCAATGCAAACCCGGCCATGCTTGGCATTTTACGTGGTCGCGACATCAAACGGGCTTTACCAACATTGAGGTCACGCAAAATTTGTGCACCAATCCCGTAGGTGCGCAGATCGTTGCGGCTAGGGCGACCGCGTGGCGCCTGGGCCGGGCTGTCTGCAGCCCAAGCCTGAATCTGCTCGAAACTCTCTTCTTCGGAGCTCTGGCAGTTCATCAGCAAGACAACACCGCTGTCGGATTTGGCCACGGTACGCAACGCAGTGGGCAGGGTCCAACTGTGGCCCACATCCCCCTCGATCAGAACATCCAGCACGGTAGTCGGTTCATGTACACGCACCAGGGTTTCCACTTCCGGGCTGATTTCACCGTGCACCAGTGCCAGATGCAAGCCACCGGAAGACAGATCGCGGTAAGCGTGGCATTCAAATTCGCCATAAGGAGTCTTGACGGACTTCTTGTGCAAACGCTCGATCATGGACTCGTGTTCGCTGCGGTACTGGATCAGGTCCGCAATGGTGCCAACCTTGATGCCGTGTTCGCGGGCGAACACCAGCAAATCGGGCAAACGCGCCATGGTGCCGTCAGGATTGAGCACTTCACAAATGACAGCAGCCGGGGTCAAGCCTGCCATCGCCGTCAAATCGCAGCCCGCTTCGGTGTGACCGGCACGCACCAGCACACCACCTTTGGCCGCCTTCAAGGGAAAAATGTGGCCAGGCTGCACCAGATCAATCGGACGTGCATCACGGGCCACGGCCGCTTGCACAGTACGGGCGCGGTCAGCAGCGGAAATGCCGGTCTCCACGCCTTCAGCCGCTTCAATCGACACCGTGAAGTTGGTGCCAAAGCGTGTACCGTTGCGGGTGGCCATCAAAGGCAGGTCCAGCTGACGGCAGCGCTCTTCGGTCAGCGTCAGGCAAACCAGACCGCGGCCATGCGTCACCATGAAGTTGATCGCCTCGGCATTTACGAATTCGGCGGCCATGACCAGATCGCCTTCGTTTTCGCGGTCCTCTTCGTCAACCAGAATAACCATGCGACCGGCGCGCAGCTCTTCAACAATCTCTGGAACGGGAGCGATTGGACTGGCGCCCAGTTGACCAGCGTCGGACTGAATTTCTTGATTCATCGTGCTCTTTGCTCAGACAGATAATAATTAAGGCCATTTTACGACACCCAAGGCCCGGCGGGCAGCTTCATTAGTCGGTACACTTGAAGACCGTGCCAAACCGCTCCAAACCCCTATGACCGAACCCATTTTGCCTGCTATGGACGAAAAGCGTCGCCGTATCCAATCCATTGAAACGGGTTTTGGCCTGTTGAAAGTGCTGGTAGATAGCGGACAACCCATGATGTTGCGAGATCTGGCCACGCAAGCTGGGATGAGTTCGGCCAAAGCCCACCCGTATCTGGTCAGTTTTACCAACGTAGGACTGGTGCAGCAGGCTCCGGCTACCGGCCTGTACGAGCTGGGGCCGTTTGCCTTGCAGATGGGTTTGGTCAGCTTGCAAAGCCAGAACCCGGTGAAGATTGCCCTGCCCCTGGTTCAAGCCTGGGCCTCGCGCATCGGGCACACCCTGGGCTTGGCGGTGCTGGGCTCACACGGACCCACCATGGTTCATATCAGCGAGGCCAGCTACCCGGTCCATGTAAACATGCGCTGCGGCACGGTCATGTCCATGCTGCACACGGCCACCGGCCACGTCTTTGCCGCCTGGCTGCCCCCTGAGGTGGCGCGCCACTACATTGAGCGCGAGGCAGGCGACAGCGCTGTTGTCACCAGTATCAGTCCGCTGCGCCCCAGCCCCAAAGAACTGGCTGCCATGCTCGAAAAAATCCGTGAACAAGGTGTGGCACAGGCACTGGGCAACCCCTTGCCCGGTATTGATGCCCTGTCCGTCCCCGTGTTTGATCACTCCGGCCAGATTGTGCTGGCCCTGACCAGTCTGGGCCCCAGTACGCTGTTTGATGCCAGTATCAACAGCCCCATCCTGGCTCAGTTGCGACAGTGCGCCAACAGCATTTCACACCAGTTGGGCTGGCGCGAGCCGCTAGGTACTCCCCCTTTATAAAACTTGACATGACTACACACACTTATACGGGTGTCGACACTTCAAGTTTGGCTGGTTTACATGCAAAATAATCGTTTTATCCGCCCACCTGTTGTGGGTGATTTCTCGAGTGCGATGCTGTGCTAGAACAAGAACTGAAATTTTTTGTACCCGAGAGTGCCCGTCCCGGTTTATTGACCGCCTTTGACGCAGTACGCACGGGTAGCATTACCTTAAATGCCATTTACTTTGATACGCCCGAACGCGATTTGGCGCGCTCGAGTATCGCCTTGCGTCTGCGCAAGGAAGGCGAGCAATGGGTCCAGACCGTCAAACTGCCCGGTCCTGATACCCTGTCCCGCATTGAAATCAATCACCCCCGTCCCGGCCCGGAACTGGACCTGAGCCTGTATCAGGACACACCCGCCCACGCTGCGCTGGCTCGTTACGCGGATCAAATCCAAGCCCGTTATCAAACCCGCATCCAGCGCGAGCTGGCCCTGATCAAGCAAGGCCAGTCTGAACTGGAGCTGGCCTACGATGTGGGCCATATCGAATCCAATGGTTTGAAGCTGCTGGTCAACGAGCTGGAAATTGAGCTGATCAAGGGCGAGAGCCTGACCATGTTTGAGGTTGGCCAGCGCTGGCTGTACAAACATGGCCTGATTCTGGAGATGCGCAGCAAGTCCGAGCGTGGTGATGCCCTGGCCAGTCTGGCGGACCGCCGCCGGGCCAAATCGGAAAGTCTGGATCTGACGCCCGAACAGGTAGCTGCAGCCCTGACCCGCAAAGCCTACGACCTGCCCAAACCGCATTTTGTTGACACCGAGGATCTGGAACAGTTTTATAGCCTGAGTGCCACCATGAGCCTGGAGCAGGTCATTCGCAATGCCGCCTTGCTGGCCGGCGTGGATGGCATACGTCCGGACTCTTCCCGTCAGGCCGACTATCTGGCCTTGATGCGCGTGGGTCTGCGCCGTCTGCGCTCCTGCCGCAAGCTGTTCAAAATGTGGCTATCGGCTAGCGAAGGGTATGCCAATACGCGTCTGACACATTATTTCGGTCTGTTTGGTCAGGCACGCGACCATGACCTGGTACACCTGGAAATCACCCCCTTGCTGCTGCAGGCGGGAATGCCCGGCCCGGCACCTGAGCCTACTCCTGCCCATCTGGAGCACGACCCGGTCCAACTGGCCAGTGCAGCCGAGTTTCAGTCCCTGCTGTTAAGTAATCTGCAAAGCCTGATTTGCGGCCCTACACTGGAACTGAATGGTGTGCCTCAGCCCGAACATTTGATCGAAGCCCGTATCAGCCGCTGGTTCCAGACAATTCAATTACGCAGCCAACGCTTTGCTCAGATCAGCCAGGACAAGCAGCACCGCCTGCGCAACCGGATCAAGAGCCTGCGCTACTGCCTGGAGTTTTTGCCCAGCGCAGCCGACAAGCAAGGGCTGCACAAAGTGCTGCGCGAATGTCAGGCCTTGATTGGTGCAGTCACCGACGTGGACGTGGCGCTGGATTGGTATGCCCAACATGCGGCCAACCCCGAACAAGCGCAGTTTGCGCGGGACTGGCTGACGCATGCCCGTCAAGGTCGTGCCGCCCATGCACAGCATGCGCTCAATGCCTTGGATCAGCATCAGCCGCAAACAGAGCTTCTGCGACGCTGAACGTCAAAATTACTGAAAAGCCCACTGTGCACAGAGCCTTTGCTTGCCACTACGTAGCGCTCTTTTCCTGGAAGGCCCAGGAATAAAAAAACGGCGATGCCTGTAAAGACATCGCCGCTTTTTTGACAGCCAAACTTGGATTTAAGCGTTCATGCCCAACAAGGCCGACGCAAACTCACGGGCCACAAAGGCCTGCAGATCCTGCATGCCCTCGCCCACGCCAATCCAGTAAACCGGAATAGGACGTACGCCTTGCGCACAGGCAGCAACGGCAGCCAGCGTACCGCCTTTGGCCGTACCGTCCAGCTTGGTAACCACCAGGCCAGTCAGACCCAAGGCTGCATCAAAGGCACGGATCTGCGAAATGGCGTTCTGGCCGGTATTGCCGTCCACAACCAAGAGAATTTCATGAGGAGCCTGACCATCGGCCTTGCCGATGACGCGCTTGATTTTCTTGAGCTCTTCCATCAGGTGAAGCTGGGTTGGCAAGCGGCCGGCGGTATCCACCATGACCACGCCCATATCGCGGGCACGGCCTGCATGCACAGCATCAAACGCCACCGCGGCGGGGTCACCACCGTCTTGAGCAATAACACTGACGTTATTGCGGGTGCCCCATTCAATCAGCTGTTCACGAGCGGCAGCACGGAAGGTATCACCGGCGGCCAACAAGACTTTTGCGCCCTGCTCCTGGAAGGTGTGAGCCAACTTACCGATAGACGTGGTTTTACCTGCACCATTCACCCCGGCAATCATGACTACCAGTGGTTTGCTCGATTCCAAAGGAAAGGATTTCTCCAGGGGCTTCAAATGATCGGTCAGGATGTCACACAGGATCTGTTTGACCTGGGCCGCATCGCTGACTTTTTCTTTACGGACACGAGCACGCAAGGCGGTAATCAGTTTCTCGGTAGCCTCAACACCCGCGTCTGCCATCAGCAAGGCGTCTTCCAGTTCCTCGAACAAGGTTTCATCAACCTTGGCACCGACGAACAGACTGCTCAGGCTCTGGCCTGTACGCGACAAGCCCTGCTTCAAGCGTGCCATCCAGGAAGTTTTCACCACAGGCGCGGCGGCTTCTGGCTCTGGCGTCGGGGCAGGAGCTGGTTCAGGCTGTGGCGCAGGAACTGGAACAATCTCTGGCTCCGGTTCAGGAGTCGGTTGTATCTCGGGTTCTGGCTGCGGCACCGGCTCGGGAATTGGCTGCACCTCGGGTTCAGGTACAGGCTGCACTTGCGGCTCGTGGACACGGGCAGGCGCTGGGGTCGGCACACTGGCCGGGGCCGGTTGTGGCACCTCTGGCTGCGTGGGCGTAGACACGGAAGCAGCGCGATGTTCAGCCTGGCTGACTGCCTGGCTATCCAAAGCCACAGCAGGCGAGGCCACCGGCGTTTGAACCGGCGTGCTTTGCTCCTGCGATACAGCGGGGGATGCATCTGCCGCGTCAGCCTGGGGCTGAGACGGGGCAGGAGAAAGCGGCTCGGTCAGCTCCGTTTGAGTGACTTGTGGCTCTGGCTTGGCCTTCTTTCTTTTAAAAAAACTGAACATACGATTTACACTAGAAAATTCTGTTGAATGACCACATTATCCGATCAAAGCGCTAATGAGAAAACATGCTGTCCGTATTGTAGGTGGTGATTACCGCCGCACACCGATTTCAGTCGTCGATGCACCCGGTCTGCGGCCCACCCCGGATCGTGTGCGCGAAACGCTGTTTAACTGGCTTAACCACTTCTGGGGCGGTCAGTTCAGCGACAAGAACGTGCTGGATCTGTTTGCCGGTAGCGGAGCCCTGGGCTTTGAAGCGGCCTCGCGCGGTGTCGCCTTTGTACAAATGGTGGAACGCCACGGACCCGCTGTCAGCAATTTGCGCAGCCTGCGTACCAAACTCAAGGCAGACCACGTCCGTATCCATGCGGGCGACGCCCTCCATATTCTGGAGCGCAGCCAGATGCGCTACGATCTGGTCTTCATAGACCCGCCTTTTGCGCAGGACTGGATGGAACGTATCTGGCCCTTGCTGCCCAATGTGCTGGCACCGGACGCACTGGTTTACATTGAGTCCGAAACCCCTATACAAGCCCCAGATCAATACGGGATACTACGACAGGATAAGGCAGGGCAGGTACATTATCATTTGTTGCGATTTGCTGCGATGCAAAAAACAGTCAATAATGCCGAATTTTCCGGGACGCCTGCACCGCTCCCCCCGGACTCTGACCTGCCAACTTGAACCACTTACGCGGATGCACCATGATCACAGCTGTTTACCCCGGCACCTTCGACCCCCTGACACGAGGCCATGAAGACTTGGTCCGGCGAGCCGCCAACCTTTTCGATCACGTTGTGGTCGGTGTGGCCTCCAGCCAGAACAAGCGCCCTTTCTTCACCGTTGAAGAGCGTGTTGAGATCGCCTCCGAAGTGCTCAGCCACTATCCAAACGTGGAAGTGAAAAGCTTTTCCGGCCTGCTCAAGGACTTTGTGCGCGAGCAAAATGGTCGCGTTATCGTACGTGGCCTGCGCGCCGTGTCCGATTTTGAGTACGAATTTCAAATGGCGGGCATGAACCGTCACCTGCTGCCCGAAGTCGAGACCATGTTCATGACTCCTTCGGATCAGTACCAGTTCATCTCCGGCACTATCGTGCGCGAAATTGCCATTTTGGGCGGTGATGTAGGCAAATTTGTGTTCCCGTCCGTGGAGCGTTGGCTACAAACCAAAGCCAAGGAACGCAATCAGCAAACGGTTTCAGCCACCTGAACTCGCCCTGCGCAGCGGTCCGTACTACACTGTGGGGTGACCGACTGGTCAAATCCAAGGACCACGCTTATCAGGACACTGCGCTATGGCACTGCACATTACTGAAGAATGCATTAACTGCGACGTTTGTGAGCCGCAGTGCCCTAACCTGGCTATTTACATGGGCGAGGAGATCTACGAGATCAATCCCAACCTGTGTACAGAATGCGTCGGCCACTTTGATGAGCCGCAGTGTGTGGTAGTGTGCCCGGTCGAATGTATCGAGGTTCACCCCCAGCATCAGGAAAGCCAGGAAACGCTGCTTGCCCGCTATCACCGGCTGCAGTCCGAACCTACGACATAAGCAGAAAAAAAAAAGCCCTGCCATGAGCAGGGCTTGTTCTATATGGATCACCGCGCAGACAGCTTACTCAGCCTGGGGCAAACGCTTTAACAGACGCAGCGGCTGGCCTGTATAGCGGCTGAACCACTGGGCAGGCAAATCCCCTTCGTCTACCAATTGCACGGATTGCCCATTTTCCTGCCACAGGGAAAAGGAATCCGGATCGTCTTCAATAACGTCCACTTCGATATCCAGGCGCAACATGCCCGGAGCGCGCAACACCAGCTGGCCAAAACGCAGTTCCATACTAAGCTCGGCCAAGGCAGGCAGCGCATCGGCAGCCAGGACCTGCCCCTGATCGTTCCCCAGCACCCATCGCCCCTTGCAGGCCAGTGCCTTGCCGTCACTAAGGGACGGGCCGCCTTGCAACAGGCAAACCGTCTGGTCAGGCGAACTTAACGCTGAACTTGTGCTCATGGCTTGAACCACTGCTTCATGGCTTCGCCCACGGTTTGTGGAACCTTGGCCCCCAACTCTTCCTTGATGATCTGCTTCACCTCGGACTTCACATCGGGGGTGGACTCTGCTTTAGCTTCTGAAGCTTGCTGGCTCAACAAATCCAGCAAACCGTCTTGCAGTGCCTTCTTGATGGAGTTGCTGGCAATGTCTTTCCACTGAATCTGGTAGGACAGCCCTGTCCAGGGGCCGGAGATATGGATAGGAATCAGCACATTGCGCAGGTCCTGGAAGGACTTGCGCTCTTCCACGGCCAGATTGTTGTGGTTCAGGCGAGCCTGCAAAGTCACATCTGCTTGTTGATTTACCAAATCCAGCGTGGCACCTTTAGCCGCTGTCACCGTCAGAATCGGGGTGGTGGCCCGTAAATTACGGAAAGTCGCTTGCCCTTTCTTGATATCCAGACTGCCCTGCAAACGGTTCAACACCGTGCGGCGCAAAGGATCGGACTGGGGCAGCAGCAAAGGAATCTGACCGCCAAAGGCATTGCGCACGGCTTCGTTGATATCGCGCACGCTCTGGTCCAGATCAACGCTGCGCCAGCTGCCGTCATGCAAATCGACCGTCAGGCCACCTTCCAGAGCATTCAGACGCTCCTGGCTTGTGGCGCCTTGAGCCTTCAGGTTCAGATCCACATTGCCCTTGCCTGCCAGGTAGTCATTGCCGAACGCATCCAGCAAGAGCGAACCGACCTGCATTTGCTGCAACTTCAGGCCCAATTCGAAGCGCTTGCCGGGCTCAACCTTGGCCTTGGCCTGAAGCTGACCTTCATACGCCTGCGCATTGAACTGCGACAAATTGATCAACTGACCCTGGTTCTTGACCTGAGCTTTCACCTGATCCATCACTACACCCAGGCTGCGCAGCTTTTCGATTTCAAAACGCAGATCAAAGCTGAGCGTATCCAGCCAAGCGTAAGAGGAGGCTTCTTCAACCACTTCTTCGACTGCGGGAGCCTGCTCTGCCTTGGGCTGCTCGGCTTGTTCAGTCCCCTCTGCAGCCGGCTCCTGCTCGGTAGCGACTTCCGGCGCTTCAGCCTCTGGCTCCGGCTCCGGTGGGGTCACCACTTCGGGGGCTGTCACCCAGAAAATCGAACGCAGTTCGTCCAGGTCCAGTTTGTCCGCTTTGAGTACCGCGTTCAGCAACGGCCCTTTACCCTTATCTTTCAAGCTCACATCCAGACTGCCTTGAGCCTGCTCGGTGCTACTGCTTAGCTGCGCACTGTATTCTTGTTTGCCTTTGTTCAGGTCTGCCTGACCCGTCAGAGGCATCTCGAACCGGCTACCTGCGTCGGCCTCGTCTTCCACGCGGATATTGGCTTTAACCTCGGGCAGACGCAGCCACTCATTCGATGGCTGCCACTGCATGGGGGAACTGGCCTTCAATTGCGCCACACGGCTGCCTTGCTTGATGGCGCCGTCCAGCTTGGCCTGCTCAAATATCAATTCCTGGCTGTTACCGGACAAGCCTTGCAACGTCAAACCCAAACCCAGGACCTTGGGGCCGCTGACTTTCAGGCTGGCAACGACAGGCGAGCCTTCAGCCTGGGCAGGCGATACCTGGATACGAGGCACGTCCAGGGCCAGATCCAGATTCTGATCTTCATTTTTGCCACGAACACGCAAAGCCAGCTTCTCGAAAGACACCAGGTCGCTGACGCTGTCGATTTCCATCTTGGGCGTATTCAACGTGGCATTCAGATCACTAACCGGATAAGCGCCCAACCACTGACCTTGCAATTGGGTATCCAGATTGGTGGCGCTGAACTGGCGTTGGGCCGACTTGTAGGCCACATTGCCCTTAAGAGTCAGGCTTTGTGCCTGCAACTGGTCCAGATCACCGACAAAGCTCAAGTTCAGCTTTTGCGCGCCGTAGGATTTGGAAGCAGGGTCCAGTCTCAGCTGCCCTTGCCCTTCCAGCACACCATCCGCCACGGGATAGTCCCCCGACAAGCGGCTCTTGAAAGCCACATCAAAAGGCTGACCAAACGTCATGCGGCCCGTGTTCACTTCCAGCTGCAACAAACGGCCAATTACATTGCTGCGTTTGCTGAAGTAATGAATCTCACCACCCTTCAGACTCAGACCCGCAATATCAATCTGGAAATCCGTTTCGCTACCCGAGCGCTTGGCAATCAACTCGGGAACGGGCAAGGACTCGGGTGCAGGCTCGGCTGTCTGAGGAGCCTCGGCAGCTTGTGCTGCGGGCAACAAGGATACGCCCGAGCGGGCAAGGGGAAGGTGAGGGCCGGCAGGCGGGGCTTGCAGCAAGTCGTCAAAATTCAGCTTGCCTTCCTCATCGCGCACAATCCAGGCTTTGAAGCCGGTAACAGCAACGTGGTCCACCACCAGGCGGTTATTGATCAAAGGCCACAAGGCCACCGCAAACCGGGCGCTTTCCAAAGAAGCGAAAGGATCTTCCGAATTACGGTCAGACAGGGACAGCCCCTGCACGGACAGGCCAATGCGGGGAAATAAAGAAAGTTCGATATCACCGTCAATCTTGAGCGTACGCTGATACTTTTGCTGGACGATGTCAGCCAGCTTCTGCTTGTACGAATTGGGATTGAATGTCAGCAGGAAAATCGCCCCGCCTACCACCGTGACAATAGCTAAAACGACGAGGCTGAATAAGCCCCGCTTAAACCATACTTTCATGTAAGCCTCTAGGACCTCGGGGCAGGATGCAACACGCCATCTGCCCGGATACGAAATGCTAACCCATGTCGGGCCATTGCGAAGTAACGAAAATAAGAAATATCCACCCGCACTTTAAAAAGCAGAGCCTGTTGTCAGTAATTCGCCATTATTACCAAAAGAAATAAAAGCATAGTATTAATGTCTGCGCCCTTAGATGCTTTTCTCTACATACAGGGGTTATGCTTGCTTTGTCTTATATAAGCCACTTGATCATCAATTCCAGAATTAACCATGAAACTAGAGACTCTCGCCATTCATGCTGGCTACCAGCCTGATCCGACCACAAAAGCCGTTGCTGTTCCGATTTACCAGACCACTTCCTACGCTTTCGACAATACGCAACACGGCGCGGATCTGTTTGACCTGAAGGTGCCCGGCAATATTTACACCCGCATCATGAACCCGACCAATGCCGTGCTCGAAGAGCGCGTGGCAGCACTGGAAGGCGGGATTGCGGGCTTGGCAGTAGCCTCTGGCATGGCAGCCATCACGTATGCTATCCAAACGATTGCAGAGGCCGGCGACAACATTGTGTCCGTCAGTAAACTGTACGGCGGCACCTACAACCTGTTCGCGCACTCCTTCCCGCGCCAGGGCATTACCGTCAAATTTGCCCAACCCAATGATATCGAAGCACTGGAAGCCCTGATCGACGACCGCACTCGTGCCGTGTTCTGCGAAACCATCGGCAACCCGGCTGGCAACATCATCGATATCCGTGCACTGGCCGATGCCGCTCACCGCCATGGCGTACCCCTGATTGTAGACAATACCGTGGCCTCGCCTGCCCTGTGCCGTCCTATCGAGCACGGTGCCGACATTGTCGTGCACTCGCTGACCAAATACATGGGCGGTCACGGCACCACCATTGCGGGCATGGTCGTGGACTCCGGTAAGTTCCCCTGGGCCGAGCACAAAGATCGCTTTGCCATCCTGAATACGCCTGACCCGTCCTACCACGGCGTGGTCTATACCGACGCCTTTGGCCCAGCCGCCTTCATCGGCCGCTGCCGCGTGGCTCCGCTGCGCAATACCGGCGCTGCCCTGGCCCCCTTGAGCGCCTTCCAGATCCTGCAAGGCATCGAAACCCTGCCTCTGCGCATGGAGCGTCATACAGAAAACGCCCTGAAAGTAGCCCAGTATCTGAACAAGCACCCACAAGTGTCCTGGGTGAAGTACGCCGGTTTGCCTGACCATCCGGATCATGAACTGGCCAAGCGCTATATGGGTGGCAAGCCTGCGGCGATTTTGTCCTTTGGTATCAAGGGCGGCATTGAAGCCGGTACTCGCTTTATCGACGCGCTGAACCTGGTGCTGCGTCTGGTCAATATTGGTGATGCCAAATCCCTGGCTTGCCACCCTGCCAGCACAACTCACCGTCAGCTCAATGCCGAAGAACTGGCCGCCGTAGGCGTGAGCGAAGACATGGTGCGTCTGTCCGTTGGCCTGGAACACATCGACGACATTCTGGCCGATCTGGAACAAGCTCTGGAAGCAGCGGCACGCGGCTAAGACCCAAAAACCTGTACAGGCCGGAATTGCTGTACAGGTTTTTCGGCATCAAGCAAAAAAGCCTGGAGTCGGTGCAATACCGATTCCAGGCTTTTTTCATTCTTGGCAATACGGCCGTCAGACAGACCGTGTCACGGACGCAAGAGAATCAGGACTTGCGAAACAACTGCGTCAAACCACCCAGCAGGCTGCTGGCATCGGTAATGTGAGATGGGTCAAACTGACCATTGGGGCTGGCTTGATTGATCAAGGACGGCAGCATGATCTTCAGATTATCCAGCACGCTTTGCTGATTCAAACCCGACAGGTCCACCAATTGCTTGATGGCCGGTTGCCCCATCACGCCCAGCAAATCCTGCTGGCCGATTTCCTGATTGCTGCCCTGCGAAATCCAGGACGACACCACATCACCAAAACCACCCGAGCGAAAACGCTCGATCAGGCCGCTCAAACCGCCTGGATAGCTGCTGATGACTTGAATCAGGGCGGGCAACAAAGCGCCCTGCTCTTTGGATTTGGAATCCGTAGCCGACAAGGCCGACACAACAGAATTAAGCAAACTCATTATTTTTCTCCCCAATGCACGGCACCGCGCGTGGGCAGGTGCTGATATCAGGCCTCATTATGCCGCGACAGGCCGCCAGGCGGGGCGGATTAATTGTCAAGGTGGGTCAATAGATCACTGGCGGAAAGGCCCTATTGCCCTGGGCTGGGCCTACGCTACACTGGTTTCTCAATAGTCCGGCATCCCCCACAGACCGACTCCATGGAGACCCTAGAATGACGCAAACTTCCTATACCGTCCTGTCCTCTGAAGAGACTGCTCGTGCCCTGCCTTATCCTGAACTGGTCGCCCAGCTAGGCAAAGCCATGGCCCAGTATGCTGCTGGCACTATCGTCGCCCCAACCCGTCAGGTTCTGGACTATCCCAAAACGGGGAAAATGCTGTCCATGCCAGCGGTTTCACACGATATAGGTGTTCATAAACTGGCTAATGTGATGCTGGACAACCAGCAGCAGGAACTGGGCAGTATCCAGGGCCTGGTCAGCGTCTACGACGCCCAGAACGGTTTGCCGCTACTGATTCTGGATGCACCCACCCTATCCGGACGCCGTACTGCAGCGGTATCCATGCTGGGTATTCAAGCCCTGTGGCCCCAAGGGCCGGAGCACATTACTTTGCTGGGGTACGGACAACAGGCTGTCGCGCATTGCGATGCCATCATGACGCTGTACCCCAAAGCACGCGTCACCCTGACGGGCCGTAACCCAGACCGTGCACAGGCTGTGGCCACATCCTTGCAAGCCAGATTCGGGGACCGGGTCCAAGCCACCACAGCTGTTCCGGAAAAAACGGATGTGCTGATCGCTCTGACCTCCAGCCTGACACCCGTGTATCACGAACCCGCACGCCTTGATCGCTTGCTGATTGGCTTGGGAGCCTTTCAACCGGATATGGCCGAGTTCGAGGCCCACACCTTGCTGGCCAGCCGTCTATATGCCGATGATGTCGCCGGTGCCCGCCAGGAAGCAGGCGACCTGATCCAGGCCGGCGTGGACTGGGAGCAAGTCCACAGCATTCACCAGGCGCTGCGTACCCCAGCCCCCAAAGACAAGCCCTTGTTCTTCAAATCGGTAGGCTCGGCTGCGTGGGATTTGGCAGCAGCACGCTGCGCCCTGCAACATTTAAACCAAGCCTAAATACTTAGGCTATTAACTAGCTGACTTCACACGCCAAAGCGCGCCCAGAGTGTTACTCTGGCGCGTACAATCCCTTACAGTCACTTACCGATCTCTTTTTGCCGCCCTGCCCATGACTTCTACGCTCCCTCCCACCGAAGACGATCCGTATCAGATCCAATCCAAATTTGAAATTCTGCGTGTTTTACAGGCTATCGAAAAAGGGGGCCTGTTACTGCACATGGAAGCCAATCAGGGCAATGACCGGATTGTCACCACCATTCTGGATATTGATCTGGACAACAACGTGGTGGTGATTGATACCGCCAACAAAGAAGAAAAAACCCGCAATCTGCTGCAGTCCGAACATACCCATTTCGAGACCTCGCTGGACAAGATCAAGGTGACGTTTCAAGGCCCCACCCCAGAGGTCGTGTCCTACGAAGGTCAGCCAGCCCTGGCGATCCCGATCCCCGAATCCATTCGCCGCTTGCAGCGACGCGAGTTCTTCCGCGTCAACGTACCCGTCAGCGAACCGGCCATGGTGATCTTGCGCTTGAATAACGAATCCAAAAGCTTTCTGCTGCACGACATCAGCGGTGGCGGCTTGTCTTTGGTGGACGAATCGCAAAGTCTGGCAGAAGTGATCGGCACGCATAAAACCGAATCCCTGCTCGAACTGCCGCAAGCCGGTTCTTTTGTTGTGGCACTACAAGTAGCGCGTACGGAAACACAGCAGTTGCCTAATGGCAAACAGATTCAACGTTTGGGCTGTACCTTCATTGACCTGTCTGCCTCCACGCAGATGGCAATTCAGCACTACATCGGCCGCCTGGAGCGCCAGCAGATCGCCAAACAGCGCGGTCACGGCTAATTGGATGTTTGAGACATCCCCAAATCGCTGGGGGTGTCCACATCGCGCAAGATCCCCTCATCCACTAAAGGCACAAACAAGGTCTGATCCTTGTTGGCTTGCAACAAGTCGCGCGCACCCTGCTCGTCTGCCAGCTCCAAAAGCGGTTGATGCCACTCCAATCCAAAGCCAACCGGATTGCCAGGCTGGCCATTAAAAACGGGGCGTACAATTCCGGCCCCATCCTGCACAGCCTGGGCCACTGCCGCTACAGTGCTTGGCCGCAACCAAGGCATATCCGCCAGCAAAACAACATACCCATAACGGGGACTGCTAGCTCGGATACCGGCTTTCAGGCTAACACCCATACCGCGGATGGCCTCAGGTGCCTGAACAAATCTGATCGGCAAGTCACCCAACTCCTGACGCAAAATCTGCTCATGGATATCACAAACAAGCAGCACCTCATCGAGCACAAACAAAGCCGTCTCACAGACGCGGCGCACCATCGTTCTACCATCTTCAGTCTTGGCCAACAGTTTCAACTGCTGGCCCGACGGATCAAACCGCCGCCCCAAGCCTGCCGCCAGAATAATGCCGGTCACCCCAGATACATGCTGCTGCCCTGCCATTGATTCACCTCTCCAGTCTCACGTGACTACTCTGTCACACCATGTCTTTTCACGCCCCTGCGTACAGGATAAATTTATTGATAGAAACAAGCACGAAGAAACCAAGCAACACTCAATGTAGTAACATAACTACATTCAAATACCGCAGGAGGGTGCATCATGACTATCACCACTCTTTCAAGCCGAGAATTCAACCAGGCCACCAGTGAGGCCAAAAAAGCCGCGCGCAATGGTCCCGTCATCATTACCGATCGTGGTCGCCCCTCACACGTGCTAATGACATTCCAGAATTACCTGCAACTGACCGAGCAGCGCCGCAACATTATTGATGAATTGGCCATGTCAGACGATGACGCCGACATCGACTTTGAACCTGCTCATAGCAACATCAACACTCGCCCCGTTGATTTCTGACCATGTACCTTCTGGACACCAACGTCGTCTCCGAAATACGGAAAATGAAATCTGGCAAAGCCGATGCAAATGTCACCGCCTGGATTCACAGCGTCAACGCCGCCACCCTGTACATATCCGTCATTACCGTCCTGGAACTGGAACAAGGCATCCTGAGCAAAGAGCGGGAAGATGCCGCCCAGGGAACCATATTGCGCAATTGGTTTGAAAATCAGGTGCTAGCCGCATTCTCCCAAGCCACCTTGAACATTGATGCAGCGGTAGCACGACAATGTGCCCAATTGCATGTTCCAAACAAGAAGGGCGAACGGGACGCCTTGATCGCGGCAACAGCCCTGGTTCACAACATGACCGTCGTCACGCGCAACACCAAAGACTTCAAAGGTACCCCTGTCACCCTCCTCAACCCGTGGGAAAACTGAGCCGAACAGCTCTCCAAAATCAGCAGCCCCCAGCATCCTCTATTCAGATACCCGGCCACCAGCAAATATCATCTCTTAGCAGCGTCACCATTCCGGCCTGCTCAGTTTCCCAATCCTGGCCTTGGCCGGCAGACTCGCTCCTGACTATCTGACTACTTTCCCCTCCAATTCCCACCCTCCTCGTTTCTTTTCCTCCGCCCCAGTGCCGTTTGGGCTTTAACCAGTGTCACATGTTTTCTTGTGCGGCCCGGGTACGGCTTGGCGGGCGAGTCAGGGCTCTTGCCGCAGGCAGAGTGCTGGGGCGGGATGCAAGGGTCGTGCTGTTTGAGGAGCACGCTTGCGGTTTGTCCGGGGGACAAACCGCGCTCCGAGTTCACGACCCGCCCGCCCCGGCACTCTGACAAGGGAACCCACGCGCAGCGTGGGCAAGGGACCCGCCAAGACAAGCCGTACCCGGGCCCCACAAGAAAACTACCCGCCACCCTCACACAAAGCCCAAACAGCACGTCCAGAAGAAAGCCGCCCAAAAAAAGCGACTCCCCCGGCAACCCCGCAACCCTTTAACCCAAAACTCAAAGCTCAAAGCTCAAAGCTCAAAAGAGCAGATGCACGCCGTTTAAAAACCCCGACCAAGGGTTTAAAACCAACAATATCAATTTGACACATCTGCTATATTTTTCCGACACAGGCCAAGGCACCACCCTTCATCAGCCCTGCCCCGATGCAGCAACAATGAACGCCCCACTCTAATCAAACTGTTTCCTCTACCTCAGGGGCCATCCAGTGCAAACAATATCTCGCGCCTTCAACACCTGCTCAACAATGAAACCAACAAAACTGTGTGCCGCCCTGGCGCTTGTCATTGCCCCACTGTCTGCTCAAGCCCTGGAAGACAGAATCATAGAAAACGCCTCGGGACGCCCCGTCTTTATCGCGCGTTTTTTTGAAATTGGCGATGGTCCGTTCGACAACCAGGGCAATACATCCTACTGGAGCTGGCAAGGTCATGAAGCCTACAAAAACGAGATCGTTGACGGCTTGGGCTATTGGGCTGAAATACTCCAGACCCAAGGTAACAATCCTCCAAGCATCGTCAATATAGGTACGAGTAATGTGTCGGGCAACGCCTACGGTGGCTCACCCGAAGCCAATGACGGCCAAAGTGCGTTAACGCAAATGCAGCAAAATATCTTCGGCCTGACGCCAGCGGCAGGCACGCTGCCATTAGGTGGGCATGGGTTTTTTGGCCTGGGCACAGACGACTACGCAACAAAACCGACGCTTACACAAACACCCCAGACCGGTAAAGACAGCGTACTCCTGACGGCCATTCACGAAGTTGCTCATGGCCTGGGTATCTTAAGCAGCGTAGAAAACAGAGGCGATGACCATGACATACGACCGTATTTCACAAGCCAGCTGAGTAGCTGGACGCAACTGCTAAGGGACGACAACGGTAATCCAGCACAGGCAGGACAGAAAGTTCTATGCAATGGCTGCAACACCTCTTACGACCCTGATGCCTTCGATCTGCGCCAGGACAAGGGTTTCCTGGTCGGTGCCAATATCGAGCAAGTCCTGGCTGGAGGCCTGCAGGGCGTGCCCGTCAAGATATTGGGGGAAAACGGCGACGTAGATGACAACTTCATGAGCCACATCGAACTTCGAAACAGCGTCATGAGCCACCAGAATTTCCGTAACTATTCGGGCTTCATGGAAGCTGAACTGGCCGTCCTGCAAGACCTGGGCTACACCATTGACCGGGCCAACTTCTTCGGGCGCTCGATCTACGGCGATGGCCTGAAACTGGTGAATACACAAGGCTTCTTTGCCCGCAATGCCCAGGGCACCCACTACCTTCCAGGTCAGTACAACCAATCCACTTTAGGCTTGGGCCTGCATATCTATGGCAGCAATAATCAGGTCCGACAAGCCGCTGACCTGCTGGCAGCAGGATCAGGCGGTGCAGGCATACGGGTCGATGGCCAGAACAACACCCTTGTCATCGACCCAGGCGTCAGAATCTACGCAGATGGTTTGAACGGGCGAGGCGTTCAATTTGCCTATGGTCGCGGACACACACTGGTTCATCGCGGCGATATCCAGGCTAGCGGCCCTCAGGGTGTAGGCCTGCGTTTTGATTTTGGCACCAACTCGCTAGGCAACGAGACCGAGCGACGTGGATCCTACATCCGCAGCAGCGAGGGCAGCAATGAAGCCCTGCTCCCCGAACTGAACGGCCCCCTGGTTCAACAAGCCGACATCAGCGGGCGAGTTGCAGGTCAAGAAGCGGCCATCCTGATCTCTGACAATGCCTACGTTGAGCGCATCAACCTGATGCAAGGCGCACAAATTGAAGGCGATATAGTGTCGCATTACGCAGAACGCGACGACAACAACAAGCTGCGTCTGACTACGCTGTCCTTTGGTCAGGCTGCCAACAAGATGGGCCGCAGCATTGATCAGCCCGATGCCACATTCCACTTGAGCTACGCCGGCAACATCACCGGCAAAGACAATCTGGCCCTGTCATTTGACGGCGGCACAACGCAACTGAACGGCACCTTGCAGGTTCACAGCGCCACCATCAAGGAAGCAGCAACCTTGGGCGGGAATGCCAGTTTCGATCTGGCCAGCGGCAATGCTCTGATTAATGCCGGCACCCTGGCGCCCGGCAACTCCGTCGGACGCATCAATGTAAATGGCAACTTCCAACAAACAGCAACAGGCCGCCTGTTAGCCGAATTTGATGGTAAAGGCGGCCATGACACCCTTGCCGTCAGTGGCCATGCTGACTTGGCCGGCACGCTGCAACTGACGCCCGCCGCCGACTGGTATCAAAACGCCTGGTCCGTCGACACAAACTCGTTTGTGGAAGCAGCCAGCTACAGCGGCAGCTTCGGCACCACTCAAATCGCTTCCGTATCACCCACCTTGCAATTTGACGCCGCTCCCTTGGGTAATGAACGCTATCGCTTGTCGGCCACGCGAGCCAACAATGCCTATAGCCAGTATGGCCGCGACGAGAACCAGCAAGAAGCTGGCCAAGCCTTGTTCAAACTAGCCGCCGCTGGGCCAGCATCCGCACAAGGCCTGTTCCAGACGCTCGACTTCTCCGCTACCGACGGTTCACAAATATCCGCCGCCCTGGACCAGATCTCACCGGCAGGCTACAGCGCTGCAATGGCCGGCTCCCTGATGCATGAGCGCTCGATCATGCAAACCGCCCGCCAAGGCCTGAGCCAAAGTATGCTGCGACCCGGTACTGACTGGCAGGGCTACGCCTTGGTATTCGGTGCCAGTGGCGATCAAAACACGCGCGGGTCCATGCTTGGCTACGATGCCAACAGCTATGGCCTGATCGTTGGAGCTGGACGCGCCCTGGAAACGGCCCCCGACTTCGCCGTGGGAGCGCAGCTGGATATTTCAGACCTGTCGGTCAAACCAGATGCCCCTTACTCCGGCAAGAGCAAAGCCACCGCGTTTGGTCTGGCTGCCCATCTGCAATACCGCCCCGGTGCTCGGGAAGGTCTTTTTGCATTCAGCGGGCTGCGCCTGGGTCTGGAACAAGCCGATATGCGCAGACAAATTGCCATTGGAGACTACCAGGCCACGCACTCGTCCGACTGGACAGGACGCAATCTGTCGATTGACGCCGGCACAGGCTACCTGTGGCAGTTGGACCCATCCTTTTCTGTCGGACCCTTTGCCAGCATGAACTATGCCCTGGTGTCCCGCCCATCGGTCGACGAATCTGGCAATGCGGCCACTCGACTTCACCTGGACAGCAAGCGCGTAGACGCCCTGCGCTCCAGCCTGGGGCTGACGGCAGAATGGAAGCGCGCCCTGGCTGATGGCAGCAACTTGGCCGTGAACGTTGACATTGGCTGGAATCACGAATGGCTGGATCGCGACCTGACTCAAGCTGCCCGTTTCGCCATTGCATCCACAGATACGACGTTCAATACCCGCAATAGCGTACTGCCCCGCGACACGATGAGCCTGCGAACTGGCCTGACCTGGCAACGCAGTGAGCGTCTGTCGATTGGCACCAGCATCAGTTCACAGTTCGGCGGCGGGTATTCATCGCTGCAAGGACAGATGAATCTGCGCTGGGCGTTTTAAAAACAGATGGCCTCACACGGACCTGAACAGCAACTATAAAAAAGCCCCCGAGAGTCGTTCGACTCCCAGGGGCACAGGTCCGACAGCCTGCCCCCAAGCGGCAGACTACCGATACTCGATCAAAGTCCGATCAACTTCATCGCTTCTTCACGCGTTGCCACGGTGGCGTACTTCTGACGCATATCGAACAGATTCGCCTCGTGAGGGCCAATCGCACGGTCACCCACGCAATCCGATACCACCAAGGGACGGAAACCCAGTTGCATCGCATCGACCACGCTGGAACGCACACAACCACTGGTCACGGCGCCAGCAACCAGCAGTGTTTGCACACCACGTTGGGTCAACCAAGCGGCCAAAGGCGTACCGAAAAACGCCGAAGGCACGTTCTTGCGAACGATGAACTCACCGGGCACAGGAGCCAGTTCCGGCACGATGTGGCTGTTGTGCGCGTCTTCGGTCAGACCCAGCATGCCGGGCACTTTAATGCTGAAGATGTTGTTATCAGCGCCATCATCGGCATACACGATACGCGTATGCGCCACTGGCCAGCCCTGTTCACGCGCCGTTGCCAACAGCTTCTGTGTGTTCTCGATAGCTTCAGGAATATTGCCGCCACCAAACACGGCAGGATCCGCAAAGCCATTCACCAGATCAATAATCAACAAACCGTAAGGAGCTTTAGGCTCCAGCGTCGACCCAAACCCTTGTTGAGCGTACACCGCTCCTTCATTCGTACTCACCAACGCCTCCGTCCAGTACTTTGCCATCACGCACGACAGCGCGGCCATCCAGGCTGACCGTGCAATTGCGCAAAGGAATATCAATGTGGCATGCGGTTGTGCGCTTGCCGCCAGCTTCATTGTTCGGGCCCAGGGAGAACAGGAAGTTACCCTCGAACGCACGCGCATCCATGCCAATGGTGTTCTCACGCGAGTACAGACCCAAGGTGGACCAGTGAGCGCGTGGCTGCAAACCCCAACCAATGTGGGAAATGGCATAACCTTCGGGATCGTTGAAGGTCTTCATGTATTCGTCCAGCAGCTCGGCTTCGATACCACCTTCAATCTTGGTGGCATAGCCGTTTTCCACGGTCAGAATAATCTGCTCGGTAGAGTATTTCTTCTGTGGCAACAGGATGTCGCCCTTGTCGATCACAATGGTGCCGTTAGTGCCCAGCTCGTTCGGCCAGGTCAGCACAAAACCGCTGGGCCAGTGGTCCCAACGACCGGGCTCATCCACAAAACCGTATTCACGAATCGCCGGGAATTCACCCAGCGGGCAACGCAGGTTCGTGCCGGCAGGAGAGGTAATACTCATTTCCTTGGCGGCCTTGATCAAAGCGGCT